>MGTZ01000038.1 GCA_001799715.1 Elusimicrobia bacterium GWB2_63_16
GCCGGCGCCCACGTGCAGCACCACGCCCTTGGGCATGGCGCGGATAAGCCCCTCGTAGCCGCGGCGCTCCACCGAGGCCTCCAGCGCGTAAGGCAGGAACAGCTCCATGTTCAGGCGCTTGTTCAGGGCCTGCTTGTTGAGCAGCTCGGGGATCACGTCCAGCGTCTTGTCTATGACCGGCGCGGAGAAGGAGATCTGGCCTTTCAGGTGGGCCAGCGCCGCCTTGCGGTACTTGCCGCCCTTCTCGAAGAGTTTGCCCGCCTTGGAGAGCGTCTCGATAATGTACTCGCGCGGCACGCCGGCCAGCAGGCCGCGGGCGGCCTGCGCCCGGCGGCCCAGGTCCTCTATCTCGGCCGCCGTCCAGGAAGACTTATCCGAGACCTTGCCAAATATATAAGTGTTATGTATTTTCATGAGCATTCCCTATCGAGGCTTCGCCTCGCTAGCTGCTCTCCCTATCGAGGCGAAGCCTCGATAGGGAGGCCCCGATAATTTACAGCATGGTGGCGGCGCTGATGGCGCAGCCCTTCAACTTCGTCACGCCGGCGCGGCCCTTTATCTCCAGCACCGGGCCCGGCAGGCCGCAGGCGCACTTCGGGCGCACCAGACCGAAATCCGAGCTCAGCACCGACAGCGACGGGTAGCTGGCGAGATACGGCGTGATGAACTGCAGCAGGCCGGTCTTGTTGAAACCCAGCGGCTCCAGCGTGCCGGGGTGACGGGCTATCACACGGCCGTAATTGGGGATGTGAAAATTGCCCAGCCGGCAGTCCACGTAAGGCACGCCGTGCTCCACCATGCCGAACAGGTCGCGCACGCTGGCGACGGGGATGCCCAGGTTGTCGGCGAGGATCTTGCGGTAGACTTTCTTGTCCAGCGCCTCCTCGGCGAGGGTCTTCCAGCCGCCGCCGGTCACCACGGAGGACTCGCGGTTCAGCCGCGGGTAGCGCCCGTAGCGCTTCTTGAATTCCTCGGTCAGTTTCAGCGCGAAGGCCGGGAAGCCCACCAGCCGCACCAGGCTGCCGGCGGCCTCGAAACGCCGCAACGCCTCCACCGCGCCGTCAATGTCGAAATAAAAATCGTTCTTTTCCTTGCTCCAGCGGAAGGTGTAGAAGATCTCGCCTTTGGCCGTAAAGCCGGTCAGCAGTTTGTCCGTCCAGGCCGTGCCCAGGTCTTTGGCCACTTCCGGGTCGTAGGTAAAGCAGATATAGTCGTGCGCGCGCTCCAGGTCCGTCAGCCCCAGGCCCTCGAACACCCGCCAGGCCATGCGCCGCACGCGCATCAGCGAGCCTTTATCCAGCTGCATACGGCTGCGCTGGCCGCTGGTGCCGCTGGACTTCAGTTCCAGCGCTATCTTCGAATAGGGCAGGGTGGTCAGGTCGCGCTCCTTGAGGGCAGCGACGAAAATGTACGGGATCTCCGCTATGTCGGCTTCGGTACGCACCGACGCCGGAGAGAAGCCCTCGGCCTTGTAGAGCGCCTTGAGCACCGGCGAGCGGCGGCCCTGGAAGGCCAGCGCGGCGCGCATGGCGGCCAGGAAGGCCTTAGAAGTTTTTGGCGAATAACAGAAGGCCGGCGTCTCGAACAGCGCGTCCATGGCGCTTCGGCTCTTCAGCGGCTTGTGAAAGGGCGGCAGCTTGTCTTCAACGGAAAGGTCGGCCACGGTTCCCCCTATTTCTGTTCCGAGTCGAAGACCAGCTCTATGTAATTCTCGCGCCAGAGCTTGAGGTACTCGTTCAGGAAATTCTTGTACAGCGAGATGATCTTGACGTTGCGGAAGTCCAGGATGTCGAACGTGCGGGAGAAGACCACGCAGTCGTAGCGTTTGTCTTCCATGCGCTTGGCGCTCGGGAAGTAGGCGCTGGGGATAAAGCGCGCGTCCAGCGCGTCGCGCTGCAGCTCCGGTGAGTAGGCTTCTATGATGACCTCGACGTAGCTCATGTCCATCTGGCTGACCTTCTGCGCCACGCTCTCGAGGACCACGGCGAAGCTCTTCTCGTTCGTGACGCCGCCCACGATCACGCTGTACTTGTCCTTCTGGCTGTAGGTCACGTAGACCTCGGTACCCTGGTCGGGCGTGATCAGGATCAGGTTGGGCTCGTGGAAAGGCATGAAGATGTTCGCGAAGAAGCTGTTGCTCTTCGTTTTCTTCCAGCGGTTCTTGATGAACTCCGTCGCGGTGATGGTCTCGAAGTTCAGCAGCGGGATCTTGGTCTTGTGGTCGCTGTAGTCGCGCTTGACGTCGCTGAGCTGCGCCGGCTCCAGCTTGATCTGGCGGCGGACTATCTCGTAGAAAGGCGCTATCTCGGGGATGATGACCGGCGTCGTGCGGCGGCGCTGCAGGGCGCGCTCGGTGAAATAGGCGGTCAGGCAGTGGGTCTCGTTGTCCTGCACCTTGTGCGTATTGGGGAAGATGCCCAGCTTGATGAAGCCCAGGCTCTCGGTGAGCTTCTGCGGGGCGTGGTTGGCGGTGCGGGTGGTGGCGTAGACCAGGTCTACCAGGTCCTTGGTCTGCGTGATGTCGTCGAGCACCAGCTTCATCATGGTGAAGGCCAGGTCGTGCTTGCGGAACTCCTGGCTGACCACGGCGCCGAAGGCCTTGGAGTTGCGGTAGAGCAGGTCCACCGAGTAGACCAGGCTGCCTATCACGCGGCTCTGGCACTCGGCCACCAGCCAGTAATACTCGTCGTCCTCGATGGCGCGCTTCATCTTGTCTTTATCCGCGATGATCGGTATCGGGTAGGCCGCGCCGTAGACCTCGGCGTAGAGCATCTGTATGCGGCGCATGTCGGCTATGCGGGCCAGGCGGATGGTGATGTCCTGCTTGCCCTCGGTCTTTATTATCTTCTCGATTTTTTTGTGCGCCATTGCTCCCCCGGTGGTTTCGGACCCGATGTATAATATAATATAGTAAAAATAAGCTCTTTTAGTAATGACGAATATCAGCAACGGGCCAAGCATGAAAAACATAAAACTAACTCTGCTGCTGGCGGCACTGCCGGCTTTCTGGGGCTGCGCCTCCTTTAATTCCGGCGACACGCGCGTGGACCGCTCCATGGCGATGGCCATGCTCGAGGACAAGGCCGTGGTGCCTTTCGCCGAAGTCGAGATTTCCTGGCGCAACTTCCCCTACCGCGCCCCTACCGATTCCATAGGCGAGGGCTCCGCCTCCCGCCCCGCCAAGAAGATCAAGCCGGTGCCGGTAGGCTACGGCGACGAAGCCGATTTCGTGGCCGAGGCCCGCGAGATCTTCAACAGGGCCGGCCTTTACGACAAAGCCCGGGGCCAGGGCACGCTGCGCCTGGAGCTGACCACCTTCGGGCGCTGGACCTACGGCGACCTGTTCCGCTCCTTCCTGGTGGACACCGGGTTCATCTTCATCATCCCCGCCTCGCTGCGGGTCAACTATTTCATGACGGCCGACTTCGCCGCCGGCGGCAAGACCGTGCGCGTGGAGACCGAGGCCACCAACAAGACCACCTTCCACCTGCTGCTGGCCCCGCTGTACCCTTTCCTGTCGCCGGGCGCCAAGGAGAATTCGCTGCTGCGCCAGATGCTCTGGCGCTCGGCCACCGACACCTACTCCAGGCTGAAGGCGGCGGGCGTACCGGCCGCCCCGCTGCCGCCCAAGACGCAGGAGCAGCGCGACGCCGACCTGCCGCTCTCCGGCCCTCCCGTACAGCCGGACCGCACCTGGCTGCCCGGCGAGTCCAACTCTTCCGAAGTGCCCGCGGCCCCGGAGGAACCGGCCAAGACCTGGACTGTAGACACGCCCCCCGCGGAGCAGGCGGCCCAGCCGGCGCCCGTTTCAACCCCGGCGCCCGCCGCCGAGCCTGCCCCTGACGAACCCGCGGACGACTGACCCCGCAGGGCTAAATAAAAAACCCCGCTGTTGAGCGGGGTTTTTTATTCATCAGGGTGCGGCTTACTTGTCGGTCTTTTCCTGGGCCGGCTGTTCGGAGGGAGCCGCGGCCTCGGCGGCGGCGGGCTTCTCTTCGGCCGGTTTCGCCTCGGGGGCGGGCAGGTTGGCCAGCGCTTCCTTCGCGTCGGCCGCGAAGAAGCTCTCGGGGTTGTCTTTCAGGAACTTGTTCAGCGCGGCGCGCCCACCTTCCGTGTCGCCGTTGACCACCAGTTCCACGGCCCCGGTGAGCTGTTTCTTTTCCTCATCCAGCTTCTTGCGGGCCTTGTCGGAAAGGCCGCCCTTCCAGTAGAGGGCGTTGGCGTCCTCGCCCTGCTTGGCGCCGCGCACGGCCGCCACGGCGCTGACGCGGTGCTTGGATTCCAGCTTGCGCTCCACCTTGGACCTCAGGCCCTTGAGCATGTTGTTGTACCAGGACTTCCAGTCCTTGGCCGGCTCGGCCCGCAGCGCGCTCACCGAGAACAGCAGCGCCATAACGATAAGTAGTTTTTTCATAATAACCTCCGGTTCCTTACTTGGCCAGCTTGTCGCCCAGGCTCTTAAGCGCGGGGTCTATCTTGGCCGCCCTGTCGGCGAAAGTCTTCGCGTCGTCCTTGCGGCCCAGCTTCACGGAGACCCTGGCCATGTTCAGCCAGATATTCCCGTCGAACGGGTCGGCCTTGGAGGCCTTGAAGTAGTATTCCTTGGCCTCGTCGTATTTGCCGTCGTTATAGCGCAGGTTGCCCAGGTTGTTCAGCGCGCCGGCGTTGAAGGGCTCCTTCTCCAGCGCCTGCTCGAAGCTCCTGGCGGCCTCGGCGTAGGCCTTGTGCTCGGCGTGCAGTATGCCCAGGCTGATCCGGGCCTCCACGTCCTCGGGGCTGTCCTGCAGGATGTTCCCGTAGTATTTCTTCAAATGCGCGTAGCGGGCGTCCATCAGCGCGGCCACCGCCTCCTTCACGCGGGCGGTGAGGCCGGGCGAGGCGTACTTGTCGGCCTCGGCCTCGGGCAGCGTGACCGGCTCGAACTCGGCCCAGGCGGCGCGCACGTCTATCACGCGCACTTCCTTCTCCATTTTCCGGTAGAGGTCGGCCGCGTGCACGACGGAGTCGTAGAAACTCTTGCCCACCATCGTGGTCTCCACGCCCACCCACCAGGTGTTGTTGTGCTTTATGAGGTATTCCTCGGGCACGCCGACCTGGCTGGCGTCGGTGGCGCCGGTGTCGAACATCAGCGCGATGTGGCTGGGGAAGTCCAGCAGCGCCACGTGCAGGCCGCTGGCCTCGTAGACACTGGCGAACAGCGCGGTCAGGTCGTCGCAGTCGCCGCTCTTGAGCTTCAGCGTGTTGCGCGGGAACTGCACGGTGTCGAGCACCAGCTCTTTGGTGGACTTCAGCACGGCGTAGGGGCTCACCGGGTCGGCCAGGTAGGTGACGCCCAGCTCGCCGAGCGCCTCCCAGCCCATCAGGCCGGTCAGCAGGTTCTCGTCGAGCAGGGCCGAGTCGGCCTCGGCGTTCTTCTTCTCCAGCAGCGCGTGGGTGCGGAACGCGGTGATGGTCGGGTCCTTGACCGTGATGAAGTTGGCCAGCCTGGCCGCGTTATCCCAGACTATAGCGTTCTTGGAGAGCACCTTGACCGGCTGGTTGAGCGTAAAGGTCTTCTCCGCGCCGTCCTGGTAATAGGTCAGCGTCATCTGGCACTGTATCGGCGTGTCCTCGGTGATGTTCAGGATACGGTTGTTGAGCGTGGCCACCAGGTCCACGTCCACCTTGCTGCCCGCCTTCACCTCGGGGACCACGGTGTCGCTCGGGAAGTCCATGAAGTCCTTGAAGAAGAACGAGAGCTTCACGTTGGAGAAGTCGCTCTGCGTGTTGTTCTGCACCGTCACCCGGCCGACGGGCTTCTTCATGTAATACTTATAGTTGGCGGAGAAGAGGAAGTTCAGCGCCGACGGGATGATCTCCATCGGGGCCACGTTCTTGCGCTCCGCGGCGGCCTCGGGTTCCGGAACCGCAGCCGGCGCCGGGGCCTCGGGGCCCTTGAAATATACTTCCACAGGTTTAGACAGGCCGCCCTGCATGCCGCTGACCGAGAGGGCCGCGGCGTAGTAATAATAGGTGGTATCCGGCTTCAGCGCGGAGTCCTCATAGGCCATCCCCGCGGCGGAGCCGGCCTCCTCCATGTCGCCGGACCCGGAGGCGCGGAAAACCTTGAATCCCTTGGTCCAGGCGTTGGTCTTGGCCTGCCAGGAAAGATTCACGGTCTTGTCGCCGGTCTCGGCCGCGAGGCCGGTAGGTTCTTCGGGCAGATAGCTCACGTCGAAGGCCACCACGCGCGAGGCCTCCAGGTCGGAGACGTAGATCCTGTCGTCGCTGAAGGCCATGTACTGCGGGGCCCACAGCTCGCGCTCGCCGCGGCCCTTGGCGAAGAAACTGGCGGTGAATTTGCCGTCCGCGTCGAAGATCTTCACGTTATAGGTGCCCCGGTCGAGGATATAGAAGAAGCCTTTGCCGTCGTAGGACAGCGAAGCGGGGTCCTTCAGGCTGCCGGAATCGGCCCAGACGCGCAGGAACTTGCCCATGGCGTCGGTCACGATCACCTTCTTCAGTACTGAATCGAGGATGTAAACGTTCTTGTTCTCGTCGCTGACCACGGAGACGGGAGCGGCCAGCGAGAGGCCGCCAAGCTGGGGGCCCATCGTGAACAGGAACATCCCGTCCGCGCTGAAGGCCTTCACCATCTTGTTCTTCGTGTCGGCCACGTAGATATTGCCGGCCGCGTTCACGGCTACCGCCGAAGGAGCCCTGAACTGGCCCTCGCCGGAGCCGCTCTCGCCGAACATATTGTCGTAGGTGCCGTCGGCGTTGAAGATCTGCACGCGGTCGTTGCCGGTATCGGCGGCGTAGACCAGGCCCTTCGGGGACACCAGGAGGCCTCGCGGCGAGCGCACCTGCCCCTGCAGTTTGCCTTCCTTCACCAGGGTCTTTTTGGTCCCTCCATCCAGGAGCGCCAGCTCCCTGGCCTCGGGCAGCCAGGCCACCACCTTGCCCTCCGGGGTCACGGCGAAAACGTCGGCCTTGTGCGGGAACTTGGCCGTGGGGCCCTTCACGGTGAAGCGGTCCAGGATGGCGGCCTCGGGCAGGCGGGGCCCGGCGTAGGAGGTGACCACGTTGATCACGGCCACTTTCTTGTTCTCCTCGTCGCAGAGGTACAGCGTGCCTTCCCTGCTTATGGCGATATCGCGCAGGTTGCGGAACTCGCTCTTGCCCTTGCCCTTGGTGCCGAACGTGGCGACCTTCTCGCCGGCCTCGGAGAGCTCGGTCACCTTGCCGGTGGCGGAGTTGATGACGTAGAGGAAACCGTACTTGTCGAAGGCGGCGCCGTTATTGGGCAGGCCGTACTCTTTGAGCAGCTTGCCGGCGCGGTCATAGCGCTGCAGCGCGCCCTTCTCCGGGTCTGAGACGACGATGTCGCCGGAGCGGTTGAGCGAGATCTTGGCGGGGCGCAGCTTGGTGATCCCGTCGGCCTTGGCCACGGGGAAGCCGTAGAGGTAGATGCCGTCGGCGTTGAACACGTCCACGCGGGAGTTGCCGGTATTGGAGACGTACAGGCGCCCGTCGGGCCCGAACGCTATGCCCTTCGGCGATTTCAGCTGGCCCGGCTCGGCGCCGTCGCTGCCGAAGGCCCAGAGCAGGCGGCCTTCCTCGTCGAAAACGACCACGCGGGAGTTGCCGGTATCGGCCACGTAAAGTTTGCCTCCGCCCAGCGTCACGGCCTCGGGGGCCTTCAGGCCGCCCTCTATCTTTTTGCCGGGCTTGCCTTCGGCGTCGAAGACGAAGACCGCGTTAAGCCTGGAGTCGGCCACGTAGACCTTGCCGTCGGACACGGCCACGGCTGAAGGCTTCTGTATGGCCGGGTTCTGCAGCAAGCCCTTGAATTCTATCTTCTCGTAGGCGGATGCGGCCGAGACCGCGGCGAACAGGATGGCCGAAAAAATAGCTCTTTTCATTGTACTGCCTCCACTTTAGTTGGTTAGTTTTATTTTATTAAATTTGGCCGCCTTTGGGGACATCGTCACGGGCCGCGGGCCGGGCGGCAAAATCCTCCTTGATTTAACCCCTTTAATTTTTTAGGATAGCCCTATTCGCGAATAACCGGAGTATTATTATTTATATTATGGATATAACTTTCATAAAACGACTTATCACTACTTCCATAGGGAGAAAAGCCGTCATGGCCGTCTCCGGCCTGCTGCTCGGCGGCTTCATGCTGGTGCACCTGGCCGAGAACCTGCTGCTGTTCCGGGGCGAGGCCGCCTATAACGGCTGGGTGGAGCTGCTGCTCTCCAACCCGGTCACCCCGCTGCTGGAAATAGGTCTGCTCTTCATCTTCTTAGCCCACATTGTGACCGGAGTCTGGGTGCGCGTCGAGGATTTTATGAACGCCCCGCGCGGCTACGAGGCCCGCAAGTGGCAGGGCGGACGCACCATAGGCTCGGCCACCATGCTCTACACGGCGGCGGCCATACTCGCCTACCTGGCCTACCACCTGCTGACCTTCCGCTTCGTCGACCATTCCATGGGCTTCTACCAGATGGTCACCGGCGCCTTCCGCGCCCCGCTCTTCGTCGCCATCTACATAGCCGGCTCTACCGCGCTGGCGCTGCACCTCAGCCACGGCATGCAGAGCGCCTTCCAGACGCTCGGCGTCAACCACCCCAAATACACCCCCTTCATCAAGATAGGCGGCATGCTGGTGGCGGTCTCGATGATAGGCTTCGCGCTGATCTCGGTCTACTACCTGATGAACATAGACCTCAAGACGGCCGAAGCCGGCTACCAGGTAGTGGTGATACGGTAAACGGGAGGAACGATGAAACTCGACGCTAACATACCCGCCGGTCCGATAGAGAAGAAATGGGACTCCCATAAATTCAACCTCAAGCTGGTCAACCCCAGCAACCGCCGCAAATACGATATCCTGGTGGTGGGCTCCGGCCTGGCCGGCGCCAGCGCCGCGGCCTCGCTCGGCGAGCTGGGCTTCAACGTCAAGGTCTTCACGCTGCACGACTCCCCCCGCCGCGCGCATTCCATCGCGGCCCAGGGCGGCATCAACGCCGCCAAGAACTATCCCAACGACGGCGACTCCGTCTGGCGGCTGTTCCACGACACGGTCAAGGGCGGCGACTACCGCGCCCGCGAGGCCAACGTCTACCGCCTGGCCCAGATCTCCGGTTCCATCATCGACCACTGCGCGGCCATCGGCGTGCCGTTCGCCCGCGAGTACGGCGGCCTGCTGGCCAACCGCTCCTTCGGCGGCGCGCAGCTCTCCCGCACGTTCTACGCCCGCGGCCAGACCGGCCAGCAGCTGCTGCTGGGCGCTTACTCGGCGATGATGCGCCAGGTGGCGGCCGGCACCGTGACGGTAATGCCCCGCCGCGAGATGATGGACGTGGTGGTGAAGGGCGGCCGCGCGCGCGGCATCACCGTGCGCAACCTCGTCACCGGCGACATCGAGTCCTATTCCGGCCACGCGGTGCTATTGTGCACCGGCGGCTACGCCAACGCCTTCTACCTGTCCACCAACGCCGCGAGCTGCAACGTGAGCGCGGCCTGGGCGGCCTACAAGCGCGGCGCCGGCTTCGCCAACCCCTGCTTCACGCAGATCCACCCCACCTGCATCCCGCGCTCGGGCGAGCACCAGAGCAAGCTCACCCTGATGAGCGAGAGCCTGCGCAACGACGGCCGCGTCTGGGTGCCCAAGGCCAAGGGCGACAAGCGCCCCCCGAACGAGATCCCCGACGAGGAGCGCGACTACTTCCTGGAGCGCCGCTACCCCGCCTTCGGCAATCTGGTACCGCGCGACATAGCCAGCCGCGCCGCCAAGACCGTGGTGGACGCCGGCTGCGGCGTGGGCCCCTCCGGCCAGAGCGTCTACCTGGACTTCCGCGATTCCATCAAGCGCAAGGGCGCCGACAAGATCAAGGAAGAGTACGGCAACCTCTTCGACATGTACTACCAGATCACCGACGAGAACGGCTACAAGGCCCCGATGCGCATCTACCCGGCGCCCCATTACACCATGGGCGGCCTGTGGGTGGACTACAACCTGATGACCACCATCCCCGGCCTGTTCGCGCTGGGCGAGGCCAACTTCTCGGACCACGGCGCCAACCGCCTGGGCGCTAGCGCGCTGATGCAGGGCCTGGCCGACGGCTTCTTCATAGCCCCGGCCACCGTGCCCGGCTACCTGGGCGCCGCCAAGTTCGACCCCGCCACCACGCTGGACAAGGAATTCACCGACTCGGCCAAGGAGTCCCAGGACAGGCTTACCCGCCTGCTCTCGATCAAGGGCCACAAGACGCCGTCCGAGCTGCACCGCCAGCTGGGCAACGTGATGTGGAACGACGTGGGCATGGGCCGCACGGAAGCGACGCTCAAGAAAGCGCTCAAAAAGATCCCAGAGATCCGCGAGGAGTTCTGGAAGGACCTGTGCCTGACCGGCGCCGACCGGGACCTGAACCAGGCGCTGGAGAAGGCGCTGAAGGTGGCGGACTTCCTGGAGTTCTCGGAGCTGTTCGTGCGCGACGCGCTGGAACGCAAGGAGTCCTGCGGCGGGCATTTCCGCGAGGAGTCCTCCACCCCAGAGGGCGAGGCCCGGCGCGACGACGCCAACTTCTCTCACGCCGCCGTCTGGGAGTACCAGGGCGAGGGCAAAGAGGCCGCGCTGCACAAAGAGCCGCTCACCTTCGAACACATAAAGATGGCCGAGCGCAGCTACAAGTAACCGGAGCCCGCATATGAAAAAGAACAAACATTTCACCGTTACGGTACGCGCCTGGCGCCAGGCGGGCCCCCGGGAGCCCGGCAAGATGGTTTCCTACAGAGTAAAGGACGTGTCCCCCGACATGTCCTTCCTGGAGATGCTCGACGTTCTTAACGACGAGCTGATGAAGAAAGGCGAGCACCCGATAGCTTTCGAGAGCGACTGCCGCGAGGGTATCTGCGGCAGCTGCGGTCTGGTGGTGAACGGCAACGTGCACGGCCCGGACGAACATTCCACGGTCTGCCAGCTGCACATGCGCCGCTTCCGCGACGGCGACGTGATCACGGTGGAACCGTGGCGCGTGAAGACCTTCCCCGTGCTCAAGGACCTGGTGGTGGACCGCTCGGCTCTGGACCGCGTGATGACGGCGGGCGGCTTCGTGTCGGTGAACGCCGGCGCGGCGCCCGACGCCAACGCGACGCCGGTGGAGAAGGACAAGGCCGAGGAGGCCATGGACGCGGCGGCCTGCATCGGCTGCGGCGCCTGCGTGGCGGCCTGCCCCAACGGGTCGGCCATGCTTTTCACGGGGGCGAAGATCTCGCAGCTGGCGCTGCTGCCGCAGGGCGCGCCTGAGCGTCATATGCGCGCGCTGAACATGGTGGCGGCGATGGACAAGGAAGGTTTCGGCAACTGCACCAACGAGTACGAGTGCGAGGCGGTGTGCCCGAAGGACGTGAAGGTGGCCAACATCGCGCGCATGAACCGCGAGTTCCTGCTGGCCAACCTCCTGTCGAAACGCTGAACCGCGGCGTTGGGGGCGCCGCAAGGGGGAGGCACGCAAAAACAGCGTCGCGCACACCGTGCGCGCGCTTCCGGCTCTCGGCCTCGGCGCTGCGCAAGCCTCGGCCTCCGAGGCGGTTTTGCTTAGCCTCCCCCTTGCAACGCCCCGCGCAGTTCGTCCTTTCTCGCTAAATATTAAAGGGGAATAATGTATGGCGGATTTTAAATACACCGAACTCTTCCAGCTCTCCAAACGCGACACCAGGTTCAGGCTGGTTTCTAAGGAGGGAGTGGTGGTGTCGCGGGACGGGGGACGCGAGATACTTGAGGTGGAACCGGCGGCGCTCACGCGGCTGGCGCGCGAGGCCGTGCGGGACGTCTCCTTCCTGCTGCGCCGCGCCCATAACGAACAGGTGGCGGCCATCCTCGCCGATCCCGAAGCCTCCGAGAACGACAAGTTCGTGGCTTACTGCCTGCTGGAGAACGCGGCCATCTCCGCCGATTTCGAGCTGCCCTTCTGCCAGGACACGGGTACGGCCACGATAGTGGCCAGGAAGGGAGAGCAGGTATGGACGCGGGCCAACGACGAGGAAGCCCTCTCGCGCGGCGTTTGGGAAGCCTACACGGGCGAGAACCTGCGCTACTCGCAGACGCTGGCCGCGGACATGTACCGCGAGCGCAACTCCGGCGACAATCTGCCGGCGCAGATAGATATTTACGCGAAGCCCGGCATGGCCTACGAGTTCCTGTTCGTCACCAAGGGCGGCGGCTCGGCCAACAAGACCATGCTCTACCAGGAGACCAAGGCCACGCTGACGCCCGCCAACCTGAAGCCCTTCCTCATAGAGAAAATGAAATGGCTGGGCACGGCGGCCTGCCCCCCCTACCATATAGCTTTCGTCATCGGCGGCACCTCCGCCGAGATGTGCCTCAAGACCGTCAAACTCGCCAGTACCGGCTACCTCGACGGCCTGCCGGCCGATCCCGGCGACAGCGGCCGCGCTTTCAGGGACAAAGCCCTGGAGGCGGAATTGCTGGAGGCTTCGCGCCATATCGGCTACGGGGCGCAGTTCGGCGGCAAATATTTCGCCCACGACATAAAGGTGGTGCGGCTGCCGCGCCACGGCGCCTCGGCCCCCATCGGCATGGGCGTCTCCTGCTCGGCGGACCGCAACGTGCTGGCCCGCATAGACCGCGACGGCCTCTGGCTGGAAGAGCTGGACCGGGAACCCGGCAGCCTGATCCCCAAAGAGACCCGCGCCAGATTCTCCTCCTGCTCCAGCTGCGCCGGCGTGGACCTGAACAGGCCCATGCCCGAGATCCTGGCCCAGCTGTCCGGGCGCCCGGTGGGCACCCGCCTTTCGCTCTCCGGCCGCATAGTGGTGGCGCGCGACCTGGCCCACGCCAAGTTCAAGGAACTGCTGGACGCCGGGCGGCCGCTGCCCGAGTACCTGAAGAAACACCCAGTATATTACGCCGGGCCGGCCAAAACGCCGAAGGGCAAACCGTCGGGCTCTTTCGGCCCCACCACGGCCGGCCGCATGGATTCCTACGTCGACCTGCTGCAGGGCCTGGGCGCCTCGCTGGTGATGATAGCCAAGGGCAACCGCTCGGCGGCCGTCACCGACGCCTGCAAAAAACACGGCGGCTTCTACCTGGGCTCGCCGGGCGGCCCGGCCGCGCTGCTGGCCGAGCGGCACATAAAAAAAGTAGAACCGCTCGATTACCCGGAGCTCGGCATGGAGGCCGTCTGGGCCATAGACGTGGAGGATTTTCCGGTTTTTATCCTGGTGGACGACAAGGGCGGCGACTTCTTCCGCCCGGCGGCCGGAGGCAAGTGAAGAACGTCGCGGCGCGGATTAATGCCCCTCGTATAAAAAGGACGCTGCTGGCGGCAGCCCTGGCCTGCGGGGCCGCGTTCTCGGCCGGCTGCGATATTCCAATCGGCACGCCCGAGGAGCGGATGTTCAAAGCCGCCAAGAACGATTACGAGCGCAATATGCGCCGCCTGCTGGACTCCGGCATCAGCCCCAACATCACCGACGAGGCCGGCTGGACCCCCCTGATGTGGGCGGCGGCTAAGGATAATTCAGACAGCATTAAACTGCTGCTGTCGCGCGGCGCTTACCTCGAGGCCCGCAACAAGAAGGGCGAGACGGCCCTGCACATAGCGTCGCGCTGGAGCCGCCTGGACACGGTGCGCTACCTCGTTTCCGCAGGTGCCAAGACCGGCGCGCTGGACCGCCTGGCCTGGCCGCCGCTGATGTGGGCGGCGATGCAGGGCCGCACCGACGTGGCCATAGCCCTTGTCGAGGGCGGCGCCAGGATAGACTTCAGGGACAGCAACGGCAACACCCCGCTGATGATGGCCGCCTACCGCGGCCGCGAGGCCACCGTGCGGGCCCTGCTGCGTCTGGGGGCCAACCCCGCACGCCGCAACCGGGCCGGCGAAACCGCCGCCGACGCTGCCAGGCGTAGCGGCTACACTGAACTAGCCGCCCTGCTGGGAGCCGGCGCGCCCGCGAGGCCGGCCGGAAAAAATAAAAACCCGCGCTGACTCCATGTCCTTTAAGATCACCACCGATACCGGCGACGCCGGACTTACGGCCGAAGCCGCCACTCCGGGCGCCCTGCTGGCCGACCTGGCCGCCGGGTTCGCCGTCCTCGCCTGCGGCGGGGCCATAGAAGAAAACGCGATCAAGGCTATCTCGCTGAAAGCCGAAACCCCGGAATCGCTGGCGGTTAATTTTCTCAATGAACTGGTTTTCCTGGCCGACACCGAAGGCTTCATCGCCGCGGCCGCCAGCGTGAGCGCCTCTTTCAAGCCCGGGGCCTGCGAGCTGACGGCCACCCTGCGGGGCGAGCCCCTGGCCTTCGAACGGCACCAGCGCGGCCTGCTGGTAAAAGCCGCCACCTACCACGGGCTCAAGATCGAGCGCGCCGGCGGGCTGTGGAGGGCCAGCGTAGTCCTGGACATCTGATATGGACCCGCGAGTAAAAAGACTGGACCCTTACCGCCTGGAGATACCCTCCACGTACAAACCCGGCATGAACGGCCGCGTGATCGTCTATGCCGACGAGGCCATAGCGCGGGACATCGAGGCCGGCGCGCTGGAGCAGGCCGCCAATACCGCCACGCTGCCCGGCTTGGCCGCCCCGGCGCTGGCCATGCCCGACATCCATTCCGGCTACGGTTTTCCCATAGGCGGCGTGGCAGCTTTCTGCGCCAGGGACGGCGTCATCTCGCCGGGCGGCGTGGGCTACGACATCAATTGCGGCGTGCGCCTGCTGGCCTCCTCGCTGGAAGCCAAAGCCGCGGCCAAGAACCTGGAAGATCTCGCGCATAAGCTTTATGCCGGCATTCCCGCCGGCGTGGGCGCAGGAGGCGGCCTGCGGCTTAACCGCCGCGAGCAGGACGCGCCGCTGATAGAGGGCGCGGCCTGGGCGGTGAGTCAGGGCCTGGGCCGGCTTGAAGACCTGGCCCACGCCGAATCCGGCGGGGCCCTGCCCGGGGCCGACCCGCGCGCCGTCAGCAACCGGGCCATGGAACGCGGCCGCGGCCAGCTCGGCACGCTGGGCTCGGGCAACCATTTCCTGGAAGTGCAGGAAGTCACGGACATCTACGACGAGGAGGCCGCGCGCGCCTACGGCTTGTTCAAGGGCCAGCTGACCGTGATGCTGCATACCGGTTCGCGCGGCTTCGGCCACCAGGTCTGTACCGATTCCATAGAGGCGATGCGCGCCGCCTCCGGCCGCTACGCCATACCGCTGGCCGACCCGCAGCTGGCCGCCGCCCCCTTCCGCAGCACCGAGGGCCAATTATATTTCGGCGCCATGCAGGCAGCGGCCAACTACGCCTGGGCCAACCGCCAGGCCCTGACGGGGCTGACCCGGGAAATTTTCGAAAAAGCGTTCGGGCTGGGCGAAGCCAGGCTCGACCTGCGCCTGGTCTACGACGTGGCCCACAACATAGCCAAGCTGGAGGAGCATGAGCTGGACGGCAAAAAGGTCAACCTGATAGTGCACCGCAAGGGCGCCACGCGCGCCTTCGGCCCGGGCCACCCGGAGTTGCCGGCCGACTATGCCGCTGTCGGCCAGCCGGTGATCATCCCCGGCGACATGGGCCGCTGCTCCTACCTGCTGGCCGGCACGGCCAAAGCGATGCGGGAGACTTTCGGTTCGGCCTGCCACGGGGCGGGGCGGCTGATGAGCCGCGGCGAGGCCACCCGCCGCGCGCGCGGCCGCCGCATAGCCGACGAGCTGGCGGCTAAAGGCGTCTGGGTGCGGGCCTCCGGCCGCGAGACGCTCTCCGAAGAGATGCCCGAAGCCTATAAGGATGTGGAGAACGTGGTAGGCGTAATGGCCGGCGCCGGCATAGCCAAAAAAGTGGCCCGCTTCCGCCCGCTGTTAGTCATCAAAGGATAAGACATTATGTCCCTCAACAGGATCTTTCTAGCGCTGGCGCTGCCTCTTGTTTTCTCCGCCTGCGGTACCGGTAGGCTGGCGCCGGCCGCCCGGGCGCCGGGTATGGAGTACGCCGAGGTTTGCGACAGGCCCAGCCATTGCCTGGAGCTGTCCCGGCTGGTGATGGGCACCGATCACCTGGGCAAGATGGAGAACGCGAAAACGGTCGAGATCCTCGACGAGGCCGTGCGGCTCGGCATCAACGCCTTCGACACCTCCCCTATCTACGCCGAGCGCATAGAATACCGCCTGGGCGAATGGCTGCGCGCCGGGCGTACCGGTCTCTATGTGATATCCAAAGGCGGTTTCCCGCGGGACCTGGGGCCGGGCACCTATTCAAGCCGTCTCAAAGGCAGCAGCGCCGAGATCGCCGCCGGCGTCCGGGAAGAACTAGACACTTCCTCCCGCCAGCTGAACGGGAACATCGCCATCTACCTGCTGCACCGCGACGACGCCGACTTTGAGAATTTCAAAAAGACGGCAAGGCAGGCCACCCCGGCCGGGACCATCCTGGCGGCGCTTGCCCGGCCGGAACTAAGGAACAGTTACGGCATGCTGGGCGTCTCTAACTGGGAAACGGCGCGCGTCGCAGAAGCTCTTGCCGCCGCTGATCTGGATCCGGGACTACCGCGGCCGGCAGTGAACAGCCCGTATTTTTCATTGCTTGAGATGAGTTCGGTCACTACCCACTCAGGCGGCGTGCAGGTACGGCATGAAGAAATGGCGGACCCGGCCTTCCAGCCCGGCATCAAGCTCATGCCGTATTCCCCGCTGGGCGGCTTCAGCATCATCCGCCGCGGCTGGGCGGAGGCGCGGCGGGACGCCAGGGAGCGCCGGGACGCGGGGGACCGCTACTGGGGCCACGCCTTCGAGGCCATCTTCCATGAGGCGAACGAAAAAAGGTTCAACAGGGCGGCCGCTTTTATCGAGAGCTTCAACACGGCGCACGGCACGGATTACACGGTGGACCAGCTCCTCAACGCCTATGTCCTGGCCCATCCGCGCGCCGACTTCCTGGTTATCGGCCCCCGGGACCTGGAGCAATTGCGCAGGACGGTAGGCGCCCTGCGGCTTTCCAAGCTGCTGACCCGGGAGGACCTGGATCACCTGCATGGGAAAGAGTGACCCGGGCTGCTAGGCGGCGTCCTGCCGCCTGACCAGCAGCGTTACCCAGTAAGCGCCGGCGAGCGCGAGGCCCAGGCCTGTCAACTGATAGGCCTGTATCTTTTCTATACCGAGGGAATGGGAAAGCAGCGCGGTCAGCACCGGGTAGGACAATACGATGGCCGTAGCCTTGCTCAGGTCCATGTTGAGTATGGCCTTGTACCAGAGCACATTGTTCAGGGCGGTCAGCACCAGGCCCCAGGCCAGCATTATCCCCAGCAGTTCCAGGCTGGGTTCGAACGACGCCACCGGCACGAAGAAGCCCAGCAGGAAGACCGGCAATATGCCCAGCGTGGCGAACAGGGTGCGGGCCGAAGCCACGAAAACGTGGTCCAGGTCCCTGGGGAGTTTTTTGCTGAACAAATGCGAGACCTGGTACATCAGCGGCACGGCCAGCACTATCAGGTCGCCGGTCCAGCGCATGGTGAACCGCTCCTTGAAAGCTATCAGCAGGGTGCCGGCCAGCACCAGCGAGGTGCCGAACAGCTGGCTAAGGGAGATCTTCTCCCGTAGGAAAAGCCTGGACAGTATCACCGTGTAAACGGCTTCCACCTGGCCCAGAATAGCGGCGTTGGCCGGCGTGGTGTAGCGCAGCGCCAGCACCAGCGCGGCTATGGGCAGCGCGCTGCCGAAGAAGCCCACCGCGAAAAGACGCGGCCACAGGTCGCGCCGGAAATATACCGAAAAAGCCCCGTTCTTCAGTGCCCAGGGCAGGAAACAGGCGAAACCCAGCGCCGAACCGCACAGCGCGAACAGCGGCGGCGAGATGCGGCCAGCGGCAAGATAACCAATTACGGGCATGAAAGAATTTATGCAGACGGTCAGCCAGATAGCGCCCAGCGGGGTAATGGTCATCGGCTAAATTATATAATTTGTCCCTGGGCGGCCCCGGGACTCAAACATGAAAACCTACCATTTCCTTCCCATCTTCATCGTCATGGTGGCCTCCTACGTGTCCATGCATTTTTACGCCGCCAACTGGCTGGCCCGGGCTTTCACCCTGGCCCCGGCGGCCGCGAAGTGGCTGCGTTTGGCGCTGCTGGGCCTGGCCCTGTTCTCCCCCTTCATCATGTTCCTCAAGCGCGCCTTCCACGGCGGCGCGCTGGAGCAAGTATACGCCGCCGGCTATGCCTGGATGGGTATCATCTTCCTGGCCGCGCTGGTCTTCGCCTGCTCCGACCTGGCCGCGCTGCTGCTGCGCCGGTACGCCTGGTTCAGAACTCTCCCTTTCGCCTGCGCCACACTGACGCTGCTGGCCATTATTGTCGGCTGGGCGCTGTACGGCGGCCACAAGACACCGGACATTAAAGAGGTCACCGTGACGATAACGGACCTGCCTCCCGCCCTGGACGGCCTGCGCATAGCCCAGATCTCGGATATGCACGTTGACTCCAATTTCAAGCTGCGCCAGTACGCGGCCATAGCCGACCGCATAAACGCCGCCCGGCCGGACCTGCTGCTTATCACCGGCGACCTGATAGATCCCGGCATAACCTGCCGCGATGAGATCGGCGAGCTGACGGCCAGGATCAAGCCGCGGCTCGGCGTTTTCGGCGCCCTGGGCAACCACGAGTACTATTATGGCCTGGGCAATGCCATGGACTGCTATGCTGCCTTCGGCATCAAGCTGCTCAAGAACGAGGCTTATGACCTGGGCGACCTGCGCCTGATAGGCTTGGGCGACATACATACGGAACACCTCACCCGCGAGGACGTCACCGGCATACTGAACAAACACAAGGACGGAAAATTCACCATACTGCTCTCCCACCAGCCGGTATTCTACAGGGAGATAGCCGCTACCGGGGACTACCTGGGCTTCTCCGGCCACACCCACAGGGGTCAGATCTTCCCCTTCCATATCTTCACGCGGCTCGTTTATAGATACTTCTACGGTTTATATAAAGTGGGCGGCAGCTATTTCTACGTAACTTCCGGCGCCGGCACCTGGGGCCCCCCCCTGCGCTGGCTGGCCCCCGCCGAGATCCCCATAATCACACTTAGGGGACGTTCTTAACTATTGGACTATTTGACCTGCACACCCCCCTAAAAAAGTAATTCCGCTTTTTCTCAATAGTCCAATAGTTAAGAACGTCCCCATACCCAAAGGGCCCAGACGGGACTAGCCCATTTAACCCCGGGCCTCTGGGCCCGGTGAACCTTGCCGTTTTTGCCCCCTCTGATAAACTATAGGTGTAGCGAACCCCAAGGAGGGAGTGAATGAACGGCACCATCAAAAACCTTGCTCTGATATCGGCGCTCTTCTGCTTTACGGCGCAGGCCTATGCCAACGGGACGGTTCCCGCGGACAGCCAGCCCAAATCGGAAACGACCCTTTTAATGGAGCAGGCCCTGGACCAGGGCGGCAGCGCCGAAACCCGCGAGGCCGCGGTGGAAGAACTCCTGGCCAACATCGAAAATTACCAGTCCGCCGGCTCGGCTAACAAAGGCCCCTACGAGGACAACCTCAAGGCCCGCCTGAAGGCCATAGACTCCATCTGGTCCCTGGGCCAGATCGGCGACCCCCGCCTGATGGCCAAGCTGACCAAGTTCTACTCCCAGTCGGACGACGTCCTGAAGATCAACCTGCTCATCAGCATGGGCAAGCTCAAGAGCAACACCAAAGCCGGCCCCTACCTCTTCGACATAGCGGCCGACGCCCGCGAGACCGAGGTGGTCCGCGCGGCGGCTTTCGAAATGCTGGAGAAGATAGGCTACCCATCCACCGTCATCAACCTGCAGCGCTCCGCCAAGGTCGGCATAGAGAAGGCCGATCTGATCTACACCGGCGGCATCACCGGCACCATCAGCGGCTGGGTCAGCCCCGACCTGCCCATAGGCCACGCCGGCCTGTTCGTGGGCACCGAGGTCAAGGACGGCAAGATAAAGCTGATCATAGCGGACTGCGTGCCGGACAACTTCAAGCCGGGCGGCGTGCGCAACATTGATTCCTGGAGCAACTTCACCCACCACTTCATGTACCCTTACTACGGTAACCGCACCACCGCGAGGAAGCCTACCGCGGCGCAGCGCGAGCGCATCGCCCAGCTCGGTATAGCGATGGGCAAAAAGGGCCTGCACTACAGCGACACCCACTTCTCGCAGAAGGGGCCCAAGGATTTCGACTGCGTGGGCTATACCGAGTACCTCTACGAGGCCGTCGGACTGAACCCCACCGAGAACAGCTACGAGACCGGCACCGGCTGGCCGCTGACCCCCTGGGAGCAGTTCATCGCCGTTAAGCCTTACGCCGCGGCCGCCCCCTCGGCGATCATAGTGCCCAGCCAGAACATAGTGATGCCCAGCCAGGCCATCATCACCAACGGCTTCAACGCCCTGGGCGGCGCTTTCGGGACCATCGGCCTGCGCGCCCCCGAAGTGAACACCAACATACAGCCCGAGATCATAGAGTAAGCTCTTCCTCAAGGCAAAAGGAACGCCCCGGCAACGGGGCGTTCTTATTTTGTTAGAATAATCTTGTCCCTTTGGGACGCGGGGAGCTTGGTTGTTACCAGGCTGAGAGTTCCGGTATTGCCGGAAGACCCTTAAAACTTGATCCGGGTAATACCGGCGGAGGGAAAATGAAAGGGTCACAACTATTGCCGACTGCAACCGCGCAGCCGGCATTTTTTTGTCATTTTTCCTCTCATAAAGGACAAAATGACGCAACTCCAGTCAGCCCGCAAGGGCGCACTCACACCTGAAATAGTACAAGCCGCCGCGCGCGAGGGCGCCGAGGCAGGCCTGTTGCTGAAAGAAGTAGCCGCCGGCCGGGCAGTGGTGCCGGCCAACATCAACCATAAAAACCTGTTCCCCGCCGCCATAGGCCGCGCCTTCAACTGCAAGATCAACGTGAACCTGGGCACCTCCGGCCTGGACTCGGGGCTGAAGCAGGAACTTAAGAAGCTCGCGCTCGCGGCCGAGCTGGGCGCCGACGCCGTGATGGACCTGTCCACCGGCGGCGACCTGCCGAAGATAAGGAAAGAGATCATAAAGCGCAGCCCCATGCCGGTGGGCACGGTGCCGATGTACGACGCCCTGAAACGCGCCGGCGGGGTAAAGCGCCTGACGCCGGAACTGCTGCTGGAGGTAATAGAAGAGCACGCCGAGGCGGGCGTGGACTTCATGACGGTGCACGCCGGGCTGCTGCGCCGGCATCTGCCGCTGGTTAGGGGCCGCACCACCGGCATAGTGTCGCGCGGCGGGGCGGCGCTGGCGCGCTGGATGGAGCTCAATAAAGCCGAGAACCCGCTCTACGAGCGCTTCGGCGACCTCTGCGCCATCTTCCGTAAATACGACGTTACCTTCAGCCTGGGCGATGGGCTGAGGCCCGGGTCGCTCGCCGACGCGTGCGACGCAGCGCAGTTCGCCGAACTGGACGTTCTCGGCAAGCTCGTAAAAAGGTCACGCGCCGCGGGCGTGCAGGTGATGGTGGAAGGCCCCGGCCACGTGCCTCTGGACAAGGTGTTCATGAACGTAGAGCGCGCGCACAAGGTCTGCCATGGCGCGCCGTTCTATGTACTGGGCCCGCTCGTCACCGACATCGCCGCCGGTTATGATCACATCAACTCCGCCATAGGCGGGGCGTTGGCCGCCTGGGCGGGGGCGTCTTTCCTCTGCTATGTCACCCCCAAAGAGCACCTGGGCCTGCCGGGGCTGGAGGACGTGCGGCAGGGAATAATAGCGTCCAAGATAGCCGCCCATGCGGCCGACATCGCCCGCGGCCGGCCCGGCGCCATAGAGCGAGACCATGCCATGTCCAAGGCCCGCTACGCCTTCGACTGGGAAAAACAATTCTCGCTGTCGCTGGACCCGCGGCGGGCGCGCTGCTACCGCGGCGACGGCCAGAAGAAAAAGTTCTGCAACATGTGCGGCCCCGATTTCTGCTCCATGCGCCAGTCGCGCAAGCTGAAGGTGAAAGCATGACGGCCCGCGCGCTTACCATAGCGGGCTCGGACCCCGGCGGCGGGGCCGGCGCGCAGGCGGACCTTAAGACCTTCAGCGCCTTCAGGGTCTACGGCATGTCGGCGCTGACCGCCGTCACCGTGCAGAACACCCTGGGGGTGCGCGGCGTGATGGCCGTGCCGCCGCAGGTGGTGGCGGAACAGATAGACGCGGTGCTGGAGGACATAGGGGCTGGCGCCGTTAAGACCGGCATGCTGGGTTCGGCCCCGGTCATAAAAGCTATCGCCTCCCGCCTCAAGGCGCACCGGGTGAAGAATTTGGTAGTGGACCCGGTGATGTACGCCAAGAGCGGCCACGCCCTGCTGGCCCCGGCGGCCGCCGGGACGCTGATAAGGGAACTGCTGCCGCTGGCGCTGTTGGTCACCCCCAATGCGCCGGAGGCAGAGCGGCTTTCCGGCCTGAAAGTGCGCGACCTGGCCGGCGCTAAAAAAGCAGCCAGGGCCATACGAGCCATGGGCCCGCGTTATGTACTGGTGAAGGGCGGCCACCTGCCCGGGCCGGTCTGCGAGGACCTGCTCTACGACGGGCGCGGCTTCACGGCGTTCCGTTCCCCCCGCGTGCATACCCGCAACACGCACGGCACAGGCTGCACCCTGTCGGCCGCCATAGCCTCGGGGCTGGCGCTGGGCCTGCCCCCGCGACAGGCCGTCGCGGAGGCGGTGGCCTATGTGGCCGGCGCCATAAGGCACGCGCTGCCGCTCGGCGGCGGCCACGGCCCGCTGAACCACCACTGGAGGACGCATGCGGAAACTGCCTAGCGGCCTCTATGTGATCACCGACGAGAAGCTGCTGCGCAGGAAGGACTTCTTGCGCAAGGTGGCCGAAGCCGCGGCGGCCGGTGCGGGCATCATACAGCTGCGCGAGAAAGCCAGCCGCCTGCGCGACCGGCTGGAGATCGCGCGGGCGGCGGTGAGGGCCGCGCATGCCCACGGCGCCAGGCTCGTCATCAACGACGACCCGCGCCTGGCCGCGGAGATAGGCGCCGACGGCGTGCATATAGGCAAGGACGACGCCGGTGTGGAGGAGGCCCGCGAACTGCTAGGGCGGAGGGCCCTCATAGGCGTGAGCTGCTACGGCGACATAGACCTGGCCGTCCGGGTGCAGCGGGCCGGCGCGGACTATGTCTCTTTCGGCGCCTGCTTCAAGTCCCCCACCAAGCCGAAAGAGGCGCTGGTGCCGCTCTCGGTCTTCGGGGAGGCGCGGCGGCGGCTGAAGGTGCCGCTGGTGGCCATAGGCGGCATCACGGCCGCCAACGCGCCGTCGGTATACGCCGCCGGGGCCGACCTGGTCTCGGTGGTAAGCTCGGTGTTCGCGCGCGGCCGCGTGGCCGCCGCGGTGAAAGAATTCGAAAGGAGAACAAAATGACGACTACAGCAGAACTTCCCCTCGGCAAGATCGACCCCGCCGTGTTCGACGGCCTCATCTACCCGCGCCTCGGCGCGCCGTCACCGGACATCCTGGCCGGGCCCATGCACGGCGTGGACTGCGGCGTGGTGCGCGTGGCGCCGGGCCGGGTGCTGGCCATGACGGCCGACCCGTTCTTCATAGTGCCGGAATACGGCTGGGAGCGGGCGGCCTGGTTCGCCTTCCATATCCTGGCCTCGGACATCACTACCACGGGCCTGCGGCCCTCGCATTTGGCCGTGGACCTTAACCTCCCCCTCTCCATAAAGAGAGAGGAGCTGGAACTCATGTGGGAGACCGTGCACCGCGAATGCCTGAAGTACGGCGTCAGCGTGGTGACCGGCCACACCGCCCGCTACGCCGGCTGCAATTACCCCATGGTGGGCGGCGCGGTGATGACGGCCCTCGGCGACGAGGACAAATACGTGACGACGAAGATGGCGAGGCCCGGCGACCGGGTGATAGTGACCAAGGGCGCCGCCATAGAGACCTGCGGCCTGTTCGCCGCGGCCTGCCCGCGGCTGGTGGAAGCGGAACTGGGCGCCGCCGCGCTGCGCGACCTGGAGAAGATGTTCTACCGGATGAGCACCGTGGAGGACGCGCTGACCGCCGCGGACGGCAACGCCCGCGCCGCCGGCGTGACCTCCATGCACGACGCCACCGAGTGCGGCATCTGGGGCGGGCTCTACGAGATAGCCCGGGCCTCCGGCACCGGCATGGCCGTGGACCGGGACGCGATAATGATCGAGCACGCCGCGGCGCGGCTCTGCGAGCGTTTCGGCATGGACCCCTACTCGGCCATCAGCGAAGGCACGCTGATCATAACGGCCAAGCCGGGCGCGGTGCCCGCGCTGCTCTCGCGCCTGGCCGCCAGGAACATAGCCGCCGCCGTGATCGGGGAGGTTACGGACAAGTCGCGCGGCATAAAGGTCACGGAGGCCGGCCGGCAGCGGGACCTGCCGCACCCGGTAAACGATCCGTTCTGGCCCGCCTTCGCCGCGGCGATGGAGAGGGAGAGGGGGCTGAGGGCGTAAAAGAAAAAGCCCCGCCGGAGCGGGGCTTTTTCACGCCCGGCGGCCTAGCGGTATTTCACCTTGTAAACGTCGAAGCTGGCGCCGCCTATGGTCACGTGCTTGGAATAGTCGGTGCGGAACTTCTTCTTCAGCATCTCGTTGACCTGGCCGGTGACCAGCAGGTCGTCCTTGCCGGCTATGTCCTCGCCCAGTTTGAAAGAGACGTTCACGGCAGGGCCGTAGGCGTCGTCGGCGAAGCGCAGCAGGCTGCCGTGGTGCACGCCCACGCAGATATTGTATTTCTTGTGCTCCGGCAGGCCCACGTTGCGCTTCTTGAGCCAGCGGTGCATGTCTATGCCGCAGGCTACGGCCTTGACCGGCTCGGGGAAGATCAGCATCAGGTTGTCGGCCTTGTCGGAAAGGGTTATGCCGCCGTGGCGGGCCACTATCCTCTCCAGCCCGTCGTGGCACTTGGTCATGTTGTCCATGAACTCTATGATGCCGTGCTCGTGCGTCTTCCTGGAGAAACCGGAGGAGTCGCAGGACACCACGGTCAGCTCGGCGGCGCAGGCCTTGTGGATGCGCGCGTCCACGGCCGCGGCGTTGCGCGCGTTGCGGATGCGCATCAAGTCGAAGAATTTCTTAGTGGTCATCGAAGATTTTTTCTTCATAGCAGAAGTATACAAAAACGGCCGCGGAGTTTTAAGTCCCGGCAAAAGAAAAAGCCCGCGGCGGGCGGGCTTTTTCGCTTTACGGGGCCGGCTTACAGCTGGTTGAACATCAGTTTGTGTATCAGGCCCTTGATCGGCATGGCCGGGATCTGCAGGTCTTTCACCTTCCTGGCGTGCTTGGCGGCCGCTATGTCGCCGCGGAAGGCGGCGTCCAGCTCGCCCACGGCCTGCCTGTCGGAGAAGTTCACGGCTATCTCCATGACGTAGCGGATGGAGCGGGGCTGCAGGTTGAAGGAGCCTATGGTGCCGTAGGCGCCGTCCACCGTCATGAACTTGGAGTGCAGGCGCCGGCTCAGGCCGCCCTCTTTCAGGTACACGTTCACGCCGGCCTTCATCAGGTCGGGGAACTCGCCCAGTATCATCGCGCCCATGATCTTGTCGCCTATGGTCTCGAGCGAGTTCGACAGGATATTCACTTCCACGCCGCGGGCCCTGGCGTCCAGGAGGGCCTGCTTCACGGAGGGCATCATCACGAAGATGGCGTTCTCTATGTTGATGCGCTCCTTGGCACCGTACATGGCCCGCAGCATCGACAGCAGGATGTAAGGGTCGTTGCCGGGGGTGTTCCACACTATGGAGGCGTCGGCTGAACCGGCCGGGGCGGCGTCATAGGCGGAGGCGTCGGCGCGCAGCGCCAGGCCGTCCTCGGCGGCCTGGGCGTTCCAGGCCTGGGCGAAGAAGCGCATGGCGTCCTTCAGGGCGGGGCCCTGCACCAGCACGTCGGTGTCGCGCCAGATCTCGTCGCCGGCCATGTGGGAATACTCGTTGCCGATGTTCATGCCGCCCAGGATGGCGTACTTGCCGTCGGTGATCAGGATCTTGGAATGGAACTCATGGTAATTCTTGGAGCGGGGCTGGTAGCGCAGCACCGGGATGCCGGCCTTTTCCATCTTGCCCAGCACGCCCTTGTCGTAGAGGCCGGCGGTGTCCTTGTCTATCATCAGGCGCACGTCCAGGCCCTCGCGCTTCTTCTGTATCAGCAGGTCGGCCGTGTGGTGGCCGGTCTCGTCGTCATAGAAAGCCCAGGTGGTCAGGTACACGCTGCGCCTGGCGGCGCGGATCAGTTCGGCGCGTTTGCCGAAGGAGGCGGGGCCGTTGATCAGGGGTTTAATAAGGTTGCCGGAAGAGAAGGGGGTCTGCTGCACGGCCGCCACGCCGGCGAGGAAGGCCTGGCCAGCGGAAACGGGGGCGCCGGGCCTGGTCAGAGCCAGGTGGCGCGCGGTCAGGGCGTCCCAGCCCTCTATCGGGGCTATGCCGGCCACGTGGCCGTTGGATTCGAGTTCGGCGCCCACGTACATGGAGAACATGCGGGCCGCTTCCTCGGGGGGCATCTTGGCCCCGGCGGGGAAAAAGCGTTCCAGGCGCGGGTCGCTGAGCACGGCCACTATGACCGGCTCCAGCACTCCCTCAGAGTAGGCCTGACCCAGTTCCTTCACTATGGCGTCGTCCACGCGGGAAGGGTGGTTCCAGTTGGAGGTCACCTGTTTTACCAGGCGCTCCTTGAAAGCGTTCACGAGCAGGGTTTTGTCCTCTTTAGGCAGCTGCACGGCGGATGGGGCGGAGGCGGCGGGCGCCGCGCGCAAATTGTCGGAGCCGGCGTAGCCGCCGAGCTGGCCCATGGCTTGCTGGCCGTAGCTGAGGTCCGCGAAACAGGCGAGGAAAATGGCGAAGATGGTTATGAAGATGGCGTTGAAGATCTTGAGCTCGTAAACGAGGGTTTTATGTACCATGCCTATAGTCTAGCGCGCGGGGCGCAAGTCTAAAAGGGCCAATGGGACCCTAAAGATCAATTAAAGGGCCTACCCCCGGGGACAAAGGGCCCAGGGTCACTCTTCCTGGCGGGAGAGATAGCGGCTGTAATTGCGGGCAGTTTTGAGGGCTGTCTTCAGCAGGCCGCGGCGGGAATACCTGGGCTCGCAGTCGTCCACTTTCTCTATCACGCAGAGGCCGTTGCCTATGCCTTCGAGCATGATTGGGTCTATGGCGTCGCCGTAACTGTCGAGCCAGGCGCGCACGTACTCCTTCTCCATGTCGGCGCGGTTGGCGTCGTCCAGCACCAGATAGCCGCCGGGGGCTACGGCCGCGAAAGCGTCGTAGAAGACCGACTCGCGGCCATAGTCGTGGTGCGGCGCGTCTATCAGCACCAGGTCGAAAGGACCGAGGGCCTCCAGCAGGCCTTTGGGCAAAGTATAGCCCAGCAGCAGCCGCGGGCCGT
The DNA here is from genome assembly GCA_001799715.1 of Elusimicrobia bacterium GWB2_63_16. Classification (GTDB taxonomy): domain Bacteria; phylum Elusimicrobiota; class Elusimicrobia; order Elusimicrobiales; family UBA9959; genus UBA9959. The sequence continues at coordinate 27,397 of MGTZ01000038.1, forward strand.
ACAGCTTCAGCTTCAGCGGGGCGGTGCGGAATTCCACCTTGGCCGGGCACTCGGAGGTTTCGAAGGCCTCGCGGGCCAGCCCGGTGTATTTCGCCGAGTCGTCCACGGAGAGCAGGTAATTGCCCTCCTGCGTGGCTATTTCCCTGGCCATCATCAGCGTAGAGAAGCCGGAGCCGAATTCCAGCACCCGTTTGGCGCCCAGGGCGCGGGTAAAGGCGGCCAGGAAACGGCAGGAGGTGGGGTCCATGGCCCAGGAACCCGGGTGTTCGAACCTGGAGACGCTGACTTTGTCCATTTCCGCCACTGCGGCAGCTATGTAAGGGTTCATAATTTTATATCCATTCCGCGGAACGCGGCCCGCAGTTCAGCAGCAGGTCCAGCGCGCTCATATCCGGTTCGAAACCGGGGAAAGCCTGCGTGTATTCCCGCGGCTTGAAATCCTGCCAGGCCAGCTTTATCCCCGCGTAACTGAAAACTCCGGGGTCCAGGTAGGCCTTGGCCCCGGCGCCGGACAGGTATTCACTCGCTCCGGCCGCGGCGCAGAGCCGCGCCAGGCGGGCGCTGGAGGCTTCCTCCACCTTGAACTCCGACGAAAATCGCACCGGAGTCGCGATCTTGAAGCCGTCCTTCAGGAAATCCATGGTAGCCATGGCCAGGTCGGACAGCAACCGGTAATCGCGCGAATAGAGTTCTTCCAGCGCCGGCAGGTGCTCCTTAAAAAAAGGCGCGCGCGCGTAATTCAGCTTTATGGCCTGCAGGTGGTCCGCCGCCCAGTCGCTCGTGGCTTCCAATTCCACCTCGTTGATCTTCTGGGAGAAGCGCCCCTTGGAGATCACGGGGGCCGTCAGGTACTGCCAGCCGCGCGGCGTGCGGATGCGGTTGCGGTTCTGGAACTCGCGTTTCTCGTACTGCACGTCGTCGAGATAAATGAAAAGATCGGCCTGCCGCATCTTCGCGAAGAAGCGGAGCCCGGGCCAGTACTGCAGTTGATGTATGGCTGCTATCATTTGCGCGCCGTCACTATCAGCGAGGAACCGGCGTAGACGCGCCCGGAACTTAAGAACCAAAGCGCCTGCGCCAGGTTATAGTATAGAAATTTAAGGAGGCCCGTAGAAAAACCACCCAGACGGCCGCCGGTGCGGTACGGGTCGCCGGAGGTGGGCGGGGAGTTGCTTATCCGCACCTCCCGGAACCCGGCGCCCTCCAGCAGCGCGCGCAGGCTGCGCGGCGTAAAATTGAAGTCGTGCAGTACAGCCGGCCTCAGGCCAAGAAACTTAAAGAGTCCGCCCCGCTGCAGCCGCAGCAGCGCCAGATGGAAGCCGGCGTTGAATTCTCGCATGTAAACGGCGCCGCCAGGTTTGAGGAGCCTGAATATTTCAGCCGCGGCCGCGGCCGGCGCGGCCATCTGGCTGAAAACCTCGAACGCCGTCACGGCCTCGCAGGCGCCGCCGTCCAGCCCGCACTCCTCCACAGGCCGGCGGTGCACGGCGCAGCCGCTTCCCGCGGCGAGGTCCGCCAGGCGGGCGTCTATCTCTACGCCCTCACCCCGCCAGCCCCGCGCGGCCGCGGCCCGCAGCAGTTCGCCGCCGGCGCAGCCCAGGTCCAGCAGCCTGCCCCGTCCCGGCAGCGCGGAGTCCAGCCAGTCCAGGGCCGTCTTAAACAGTTTTGTCTTGGCCGAAACATAAATATCCTGCTCCAGGCCGGGGGCATAAACCGGTACCGGCATATGCTTCTCGGTGGAATAGGTCAGGCCGCAATCGGCGCAGGTCAGCAGGCCGGGCAGTGCCGCGGCGGCGGTCTTTCCGCCGCATACCGGGCAAGCGCTCATCCCAGCAGCTCCGAGGCCGCCGCCAGGGCGTCGGCCGGCGTTACGGCATCGAGGCAGGCGGGATTGGCGCAGTCGAATTTGTAGCAGGGCACCTCGCAGCCGGGCACGTCCTTGCGCAGAACGCGCAGGCGCTCGGCCGGCACCGAGGGCGAGAAGCGCCAGTGGTCGCCGGGCCCGAAGATGCACACGGTCTTGGTGCCCGCGGCTGCCGCCAGGTGCATGGGGCCGGTATCGTTAGTGATGAAAACGTCCATCAGGGCATAAAGCGCGGCGCTCTCGCGCGCGGAATAAAGCCCGGCGGCCGGGAATACCCGCTCCGAGATCTTCAGGCCGGCGGCCAGTTCCTGCTCCCCGGCCGAGCCGGTCACCACCAGCAGCGCGCCGGGATACTTCTCCAACAGCAGCCCGGCCAATGCTTTCCATTTCTCTGCCGGCCAGCGGCGAGACGGGCGAAAAGCGCCGGGGTTCAGGCCTATCACCGGCTTGCCGGACAGGCCGCGCGCGGCCAAGTCCTTGAGCACGGCCCGCTTCTCTTCGAAGCCGGGCGTCCAGCTGATGGTCAGGTCCCGCGGCTCCAGCCCCAGCGGGCCCAGCAGCCTGGCGGTCAGCTCCACCTCGCTTTTCTTCTCCACGACCTCTTCGTAAAAAGTGAAAGTGCCGGCGGCGCCCAGGCCCTTCAGGGCGCGGCAGGCCGAAAGGCCCGGCTTGACCAGCTTGTTTATCAGGCCGGCCTTCACCAGGCCGCCGAACGACGAGACCAGGCTGAAATTCACCAGCGCGTCGAAGCGCTCGCCGCGCAGCGCCAGCAGCGTCCCGAGGAATTTATACAGCGCCCCCGGGCCGGCCCAGCGGTACTGTATCGGCACGGCGTATATCTTGTCTATGCCGGCTATGCCTTCGGCCAGCTCCCTGGAGCGGTCTATGGTCAGCAGCTCCAGCGACGCGTCCGGATAGGCCGAGCGCAACGCGCGCACGGCTGGCGTCATCATAACGATGTCGCCCAGGCCCGCCATGTTCACCAGCAGTATCCTGCGTTTTCCCCTCACGCTCCACGCGCCGGAGATGACGGCCGGCGGATTGTGCCGGGTATGCTCCAGCCACAGGTGGAAGACCGAGGCGGCGTAGACGCGGTCATAGAGGTTGCGCCGGCCGGAAGCGTGTTCGGCCAGCATTTTCGCCGCGCCTTCGGGCGACAGCACGCCGCCCCTTTTTACAGCCTCGGGGCTGAGGGCGGCGGCCGTGAAATCTTTAAGTTCATTAGCCTGCCAGCCGGCCAGCGGTACCTGGAAGCCGCGCTTGGCGCCGCCCAGTATCTCCGGAGGCAGGCGACCGGCCAAGGCTTTCTTCAGTAAATGCTTAAGCCTGAAGCCGCGGGTCTTGGCCGCCAGCGGTATGCCGGCCATGAATTCTACCAGGCGCGTGTCCAGAAAAGGCACGCGCATTTCCAGCGAGTTGGCCATCGAGGCGCGGTCCGCCAGGCAGAGCAGGTCGTCGGGCAGGTAGGAGCCCAGCTCGAACTTGAAAATGCCGTCCGGGCCGCCGGGCAGGCCGGGCAGCGCGCCGGAACCGCCGGAGGTCTCGGCGTACAGGCGGCCGGAGTAAAATTCTTTTTTCTCGGCGGCGGTGAGATAGGAGATCCAGGAATTATAGCCGCCGCCAAAATCGGAAGCGCCGGAATTGAGAAAGCGCTTTACGCGGCCCGGCAGGTTGAAGGAGGAGCGGCTCTCGGGCAACAGCGAGGCGGCAGAGCCGGCCAGCCGGCGCAGCGCGCCGGGCACTTTCAGATAGCCGGGCAGCAGCCTGGCCCCCAGATGCCGCGGGTAGCCGCCGAACAGCTCGTCGCCGCCGATACCGGCCAGCGCCACCGTCACATGCGCGCGGGCCTCCCTGGTCACCAGATAATTGGCCAGCGCCGAGGAGTCGGCGAATGGTTCGTCGAAATGGCCGGCGAGTTTGGTTATCACCGCGCCGATGTCGGCCTTTACCGGAATTATAAAATGCTCGGCCCCGTAACGCTTCGCCGCAACCGCGGCCGCGCCGGTCTCGTCGAAGTCTCCGCCGCCGAAGCCGGCCGTGAAGGCCTTTACCCCTGCGCCGGCATGTTCGGCCATGTAGGACAAGATAGAAACGGAATCCACGCCGCCCGACAGCAGCAGCCCCAGCGGCACGTCGCTGACCAGCTGCTCCTTGACGCTTTTAGAAAGCAGGTCCCTGATATTCTCCAGCAGGTATTCTTCGGGCTTCCCCGCGCTGTCCGTCGGGGTTAGTTCCCAGTATTTTTCCACGGAGGCCGTGCCGTTGCGCAGGACCAGAACGCAGCCGGGCTCCAGTTTCTTGACGCCTCGGTAGATGGTCAGCGGCGCCGGTATATAGAGATAGGTGAAATAGCGGTCTATGGCCAGCGGGTCCAGCTCCCCGCAGACGCCGGGCGCCAGGCGCAGCGCTTTGAGCTCCGAGGCGAAATAGAACTTGCCGCCGGCCTGCGCGTAATAGAGCGGCTTGATGCCGAACTGGTCGCGGCCCAGCAGCAGTTTGCGCTCTTTGGTGTCCCACAGCGCGAAGGCGAACATGCCGCGCAGGAATCTGGGGAAATCGTCGCCGTGCCGCTCGTAGAGATGCGCCAGCACCTCGGTGTCCGTGTTGGTGGAGAAGCGGTGGCCCTGCGCCTGCAGCTCGGCGCGCAGTTCCCTGTAATTGTATATCTCGCCGTTGAACACCACGGCCACGGAGCGGTCCTCGTTGAAGACCGGCTGCGACCCGGTGGCCAGGTCTATCACCTTCAGCCGCCGCATGCCCAGAGACACACGCTCTTCGTCGGTAAAAAAACCGTCCTCGTCCGGCCCGCGGTGCCGCAGCGAGCCCGCCATCGCCCTCAGCAGGCCTTCGTTCTTATCGCCGGCGAAGCCGCAGATGCCGCACATCAGCGCTGGGCCTCCGGGAACACCTTATGGTAGAAAGCCGCATGCCCCTCGATGAAGTTGTCGAGCGTGAACCTGGACGCGGTTTCGGAGGCCTTGGCACCCATACGACAGGCGCCGGCGGGGTCGGAGAGCAGCGCGGCCAGCCGCTCGGCCAGCGCGGCCGGATCACCTGACTTGAACAGGGCGCCGTTCGTCCCGTCCGTCACTATCTCCGTCACGCCGGGCAGGTCGGCCGCCAGCACCGGCTTGCCGATGGCCATGGCCTCCAGCAGGGCCAGCGGCTGGCCTTCGGCGCGCGACGGCAGCACGAACACGTCGGCGGCCGCCAGGAAATCGCGCACGTCGCTGCGGAAACCGGTGAAAACCACTTTATCCCCCAGCGGCGCGGCCCGGCGGCGCAGGTCGGCTTCCAGCGACCCGGAGCCGGCTATCACGCATTTGATCTTTTCGAACAGCTCGGGGCGGGACTTGGCCAGCAGCGGCAGAGCTTCCAGAAGTATGTCAAAACCCTTCTGGTTCTCCAGCCTGCCCAGGGCAGCCAGCACTATATGACCGCGCAGGCCCAGCTCGTTTATGACGCGGGACGCGTCGAAGCCCGCCCCGCCGTCGAGTACGGCCGGGTTCGGGATCACATCCACGCGTCCGGCCGGCACGGCATGTTTGTGCACCAGCAGGTCCTTGATATAACCGGCCACCGTTATAAAAGAGTGCGTGCGCTTCTCGGCGGCCGCGTTCAGCGCCAGGTAAAGTTTCTTGCGCAGGAAACCCACGTCGAAACCGTCCACCGGCATAGCCACTGTGGACACCGCGCGCACGCCGGCCTTTGCCGCCGCCAGGGCGCAGTAGAAATCGGCCCTGGCGCCCTGGCTGTGCGCTACGTCTATGCCGTTCTCGGCCATCAGCTTCTTCAGCCGCCCGATATTGCGCAGGTCCAGGCCGCACGAGAGGTCCAGCGGAAGGAAGCGGCAGTGGTCCTTGACCTCGTCGTAGAAGCGGCCCTCCGGCCGGGCCGCGCAGTACAGCCCGAACTCTTCCTTGGGCAGGCCGCGCAGCAGCAGCGAGAAGGTCTTCTCCCCGCCGCCGTAGCACGAGTTCTCTATGACGAAAAGCAGTTTTATTCTGCGCTTCATAGCGTTTCCCCCGACAGCCGTTCAGCGGGCGGTCAGCCGTAGCATGACCGCTGAGCAAGTCGCAAAAGCGTCTTGTCCTTCATTCGACCGAAAGACAATTATATATTTTCGCGAAGCGTGTCTGAGAGCAAAAACACCGGCTGGCTTTTACAGCCTAAAGGTTATAAAATCAAGGCATGACGAATATGGCGGCATACTACCTGAAAAAGCCGTTCTCTCTTTTCAGAGACATCTTCACCTACCCTGCGGCCAAGATCTCCTCTATGGACTACGCCGACTACTGGACAGCACGAGGAGAATCCTCGTGGACAGCGCGCTACGACGTCTTCTCCAGTTTGATAGAACCAGGGACGTCCCTTCTGGACATCGGGTGCGGCGATGGCTTCGCCCTTAAATATCTCGCCGAGAAAAAAAGCGTTTCAGGAGAAGGGGTAGACATTTCCGAAGCCGCTGTACGGGCCGCGACCAACCGGGGGGTCAAAGCCCGCGCGGCAGATATTACTGCGGCCGGATTCGAGATATCAGGGGTATACGATTATATCCTGATCTCGGAAGTGATAGAGCACATAGCGCGACCTGAAGACCTGCTCCGTAAAATTCACGGGCATTTCAGGAAAGGCCTGATAGTTTCCATACCCAACTCGGGTCATTACATACACAGATTGCGCCTTCTTTTCGGCCGTTTCCCGGTTCAATGGATGCTGCATCCCGGAGAGCATCTGCGCTTCTGGACGTTACGTGATTTCCGCCGATGGTCGGAATGGTTAGGATTCAGGGTCGCCGGCATCAGGACGAGCACGGGAGTCCTTCTTTTGAGCGGAATTTGCCCCGCCTTGTTCGCCGATAATCTGGTATTCCTTTTGAAAGATGCCGGCGGAGTACAGGATGCTTCTTAACAAATTGCTCAGGACCGATCTGGAAGGAGAGAGAAACAATGCCGCGATATTGCGGCTGTTGGCGCGCCTCCCCAAAGGCGGGAATTTGTTGGACGTGGGGTGTGCAGACGGAGGCAGAACAGCGCTGTACGCCAACTCCCTGGGCATAAGTCTGAACGCCGTGCATGGCATCGAAGCGAAGAGCGCTTATCTTGAAAAGGGGCTTCCTTTCCCGATTTCGGTCTTGAACCTGGAAACCGACAGTTTCCCCTGGGAAGCCGGTTCCTTCGACCTTGTCGTCTGTAACCAGGTCCTTGAGCACCTAAAGAACATGTTCCTGCCGATGAACGAGTCGGTCAGGGTGCTGCGCAAAGGCGGGCGCCTGCTCATTGGAGTGCCGAACGTGGCCGCGTTGCACAACCGCATCCTGCTTCTTTTCGGCGGTCAGCCGGTATGTAATCACCTGGCCGGCCCCCACCTGCGATGTTTCGCTCACAAAGCCTTCCTGCGTTTCCTGCTGTCGAATCCCGCCGTATCCCTCGAGGCCTGCACTGGAGCCTCGTTATACCCCCTGCCCTGGCCGATGGATGACTGGGCCGCCGCACTGGCGCCGCCGCTGGCAGCTGGCACGTTCTACCTACTCAGGAAGACGGCAGTTGCGCCAGCGCCCTGGGCTATGGAAGAAGGCGCAGACACTTTTCTTTGACATGAAGATCTGCATTCTTAGCACATCAACAACCGCGCACACCCTGGGCGGAACGGAAATACAGGCGGAAGCGCTCGCGGCGGAAGCCTCGCGGCTGGGACACTCGGTCCTTGTTCTCACCTCCGCCAGCCCCGCCGGCCTCGAGAGGGAAATGAAAGACGGATACGAAGTTAGATATCTGTCCGGAACGCACCACTCCATGACAAGACACTGGGTAGAGCCCTGGTACCGGGAGAGTGCCGCGGCCATTGCCAGGCTCCGCGCGGAGAAAAAGATTGACGTAGTCTGGGCCGAGAATTTCTCCGGTCTGTCTTATGCCGGACTCCCTCCAAAAGACCGCGCCCCGCTGATCTCTATCGCAAACGGGTTGGCCATAAGGGGAGAGCTTTCTAGTCATTACAAAGCTCTGTCCGGGCCTGCCGATCTTGCTTATTTCCTGACGTTCTATGCGGCACAGCTTCTTTTCTATTACATCCCCTGGTTCCGCGCGATGGCAAGGGATTCAGATCTGATTGCGGCTGTGAGCCGGGAAACTGCCGAGGCTTTTGAGAGCGAACTCCCGGACAGCCGCGGGAAGACGGAGGTCATGTACAACCCGGTGGATTGCTCCCACTTCCATCCTGACCCGGAGTTGCGCCGCCGGGCCCGCAAGGAATTAGGAATAGCTCCGGAATCCGTGGTTATATTGATGGCAGGGGTAATGCACAGGCAAAAAGGAATGCACATCGGACTTACCGCTTTTGCCGAACTGGCCGCACAAAATCCAGGAGCGCTGCTACTGATGGCTGGAGACGGCCCGGAAAGGCCGGGACTGGAGAACATTGCAACACGCGCGGGCCTATCCGGAAGAGTCAGGTTCTTAGGCCTGCTTCCCAACAGCGGTATGCCTTACTTCTACAACGCGGCAGACATATACCTCAACCCGACCACCCGGGCGGAAGGGTTCGGCATCGTAAACGCGGAGGCGATGGCCTGCGCGCTGCCGTGCATAATATCCAGGACCGGCGGCACAGCCTCGACCATCGACGACGCAGAGAGCGGCTATTTCTCCGAGCCAGGGGATGCGGCGTCTATCGCAGGCCCGCTCTTACGTTTGGCCGGAGACTCCGCGCTTCGCGCTGATTTCGGCCGCACTGGCAGGGCTAAGGCCGTTAAAATATTTGACAAGAAGGTGGTGGTAGGAAGGTACATTGAGGCCAGCGAAAGACTCCTTACCGCAAGATCAGCTCGACAGGGGACCACCGCGGCCGATAAGTCCGTCGAAGACGGCTTTTAGAATAAGCCTCAGTTCTTTCAGGTTGACCCCTCGGTTCGTCTTTATAGATTCGAGGAAATACAGAGGCAGGCCCAAAAACACGGTTACTATACTGGCGGTCAATCTCCTGACCGGCGGAAAATTCCTTTCAAAAAGAAGCAATTTATTACGGTACAGGTAGTAGAGACGGCCGCGCCTGCTGCCGCCGGAAAGCGGAAGGTCGTGGACGGCTTTGACCGAGGGGCAGTACCTCACGCGCCACCCGGCCTTTTTCAATTGCAGGCAGAAATCCACCTCCTCGTGCGCCGTATAAAACAATTCCGCGTGAGTTACCACGGCCGCGGCAGCGGCTCTAGCCAGAAAACAACTGGAATTCAGCCAATCGCAATCCATCTCTTCGTCCGGATCCGTCTCCGAATACCGCCCGTCCCATCGTCCTATGAAATTCGCGCAATGAGCGGTTCGGTCCGGATCGGAGGCGTAAACCAGCCTTGGCCCGACCAGAGCGCAACCGGGATTCCTGGCCAGACAGCCCACAAGACCGGCGATCGTGTCTTTCTGAACATAAACGTCGTCATCGAGATAGAGCAAAGCCTCGGCCGGGCCTGACTCTTTCGTAAGCCTGAAGCGGTTATACGCGATGCCCTTGTTCGCGCTGTTGCGCAGCAGGGTAAAACCAGTCATCCCACGCGCCAATGCCTCCGCACGAAGCGGTTCCAGCACCGCGCAGGAACAGTCGGAGCCGGCATCATCCAAAACGGTCAATGTAAGGTCTGTCAGCGGATATTCCTGGTCAAGGATGGCTCGGATCGTGCGAAGCAAGGTCTCACGGCGGTTATATGTGGGGATTAAGACGCCGATTTTCACGGTTTCTCCGTGCCGATTCCGGCAGCACGCACGGCGGCGCCGCGGCCGCAGTAGACGAAGAGCAGCGCCAGCACCAGCGAGCCGTTTAAGACCAGGAAGAATGACAGCAGCAGGTCCAGCGCCCCGCCAAAACAGGCGGCCAGAAAGAGGATATAATGCGTTTCCCTGACACGGAGATTGGCGATCAATATAAGCGCCAGCCGCAAGGGCTTATCTCTCCCCTCGAGCGGACCACGCTGCGGCGCGCCGTCTAAACCACGGAGCTTTTCCCAGTGCTGCCGCAGTGACACATCGAAGAGGCTCTCAAGGTACGCGGCGTAAACCGACAGGAAAGCAGCGGCGCCGCCCACCCAAAGCCACGCCGCGCCGGAAACATATTCAAGAAGGCGCAGCGAGGGCGTACGCCAGGCGAGTACGCCGACCGCGGACCAGAAAAGCATGTCGGCAAAACCCATTACCGAGTCGAGGAACCGGCCATAAGGATTCCGCGTCCGCATTACCCTGGAGATGTCCCCGTCCACGCAGTCCAAAAGATTGAAAAGCGTCAATAAGGCTATGCCGCACCACGGCCGAGCAGCTAAGGGCAGGAATAAGCAGGCCAGGCCTGCCGCCGCGGTAGCCCCGGAAAGCCAGGAAACCGTTTCAGAGGACAGGCCGATCCGTATCGCAATCCAAGTCATATGATAGGAGAGCGGCCTGAATAAATACGTGTTCGCCAGCAGAAAGCGTTCATAATCCGCCCTGCCCGCGTGTGCGGAGCGTATCTCAGCCAGCGTTGGAAAAGGACCCCTCATATCAAATCTTTCCTTTCAGACTCCGCACCGAATATCTCAGAGAAAACCTTGAGCAGTTCCCCGTAATTCGCCCCGGCCCAGAAAAAAAGTGCAAGTGCGGACAGGAAATGCAGGGAGAAGAATCCCCGGGCCAACATAGGCCAGATTTCCCTCTGTAGCCAGATTTGGCGCAGGGTTAGATTAGCAAAAGGCAGTGGAACTTGGTAGTAGAATATTTCCCAGAAACTATTCAAAATAAAGGCCAGCACGAAAACAGGCACGGCTTTGAAGCCCTTGCGCCCCGACAGCAGTGAATGGATCACAGCATAGAACGGCACAGTGAAAAGAGCTCCGTACATCAGCCAAATGGAGGGGGCGGTAAGCGTCATGACCAGCGTTGCCATGAAAAAATCTACGGCCATGGCAGGACCGTTTGCCGCGGCGGGATATGCTCCAGCCTTGCGGAACCAGAACCAGACCAAAAAGGCGAATAACGCCAGGCTGGCAGGCAATATCAGATATAGCTGATTTCCACCCAAGAAAAGACCGGAAACAAACGTCAACGACATTCCGTGAAAAAAATGGGAATACTTACTCAGTTCCGGAAACTGCTTTAGGTACTGCAGGTTTTCATGCAAACCGAATATTACAAGCGAAGCGCACGCCAACGCCAGGCTTGTCAGAACAAAGACTATTAAGCCGCGCACATCCTTGCGCCTAAGGTATACGGCCGCGAGCGCCGCCGGAGCCAGTTTAATGGAAGCAAAGACAGCCAGCAACGCGGGCAACAATCCAGGCCGATTCTTCGCCATTAGCAGATAAGCCAGGCACAGCCCAGAAAATATCAGGATGTTAATATTCCCGGTTTGCAGAGTTTGGTAAAGCGGCATTGAAAGAAAGACTGCGGCTGAGGCTGCGGCGGCTGAAAGCAGTTTACCCTGCGTAGCCCCTAGCTTGTACACTATAAAAAAAGAAGCTAATACCAGCCCATGAGACAGCGCGAACCACGCCAGTGAAGCCTCATACACCGGAAGGCGGCTGAAAGGCAGATATATCACCACGGAAAGAGGGAAGTAGGAATAGCGGTTGAACCAGGCCGGGATATCGTATATCGAACGCCCATCCAGCAGGTTAGCGGCTGCCATGTACCCCCGATAAAAATCCAGGCCCTGTACGTCGAAGTTTTGCGAAAGCGGCTTGTAAATGCCGTAGTAGAGATAAAAGAGCATACTGGATACTATTACAAGCGAGAGCAGCAGCGTCCGCAACTGCGGCCGCAAGGCGAACACTGTGCTGTACAGGCGGCTCATTTTTTCCATATAAAGTCCGGGCCGGGACCTGTTTTACCCAGGAGATAATCGGCAATCCCCGCCGCGTATGCGCGCGCTCTGGTAAAATTATCCGGAGTACCGATCCTGAGCAGCAACCATAGGATATCCTTAGCGAAGCCATATAAAAGACGGGGCGGCGCGGAGGGGGCGTGTCTGGACGCGAAAAGCAGCTGGGCTCGCGTCTTATGATATATTTTTAGCGGTGAATTCTCGCCGCCGCCTGACAATGAAACTCGGTGAAAGACCGTAGCTGCAGTAACTACCAGGGGCCGATAACCAGCCCGGATAGCGCGCAGCCCCCAGTCCGCATCTTCCCAGTACAGGAAATACCGCTCATCCATCAGCCCCACTTTTTCCATGAAGCCCCGACCAAAGAGAAGAGCACAGCCGCTAATGAAATCCGTTGGCAGGAGATCAGATCCTGAACGGCTCGCAATTTCCTGGCCGGCCGAATAGAAAGAGAAAGAAGCGTTAATTGGATTAAAAGTTGCCCCGGAAAACCATATCCGTCGCGGCGAAGAAGAGTATAAGATGCGGGGCCCAACTATTCCGGCCTCCGGATGCTCCAGCGCGGCCGAGACAAGTGTTTGCAGCGCCCCGGGCACAAGCTCGGCATCGTCGTTCAGCAGAAAGATGTAGTCGGCGCCGCGCGCGAACGCTTCTTTTATACCCGGGTTATTGCCCGCAGCGAACCCGAGGTTAGAGCCTGTGAATATTACGCCGGCCAGGCGGGCAGTAACCTTCCGAAGCGAGTCCTCCAGTTCCTGGACGAAGGGGCCGTTGCGGACAACGATTATTTCCAGATTGCCATACCCGCATTTATCCAATGCCGCAAGGCAGGAGCGGAGTTCCGCAACAGAGCAGAGATTAAGAATTACGGCGCACACCTTGGCTTCCCAGGCGCTCACTTGCCCACCCCCTTGGTAAGGATCGCGCAAGATACTCTCCCTCGTTTCCCCGATATGCGACGCTCACCGGTCAAAGACTCTCTAACCGTACGATACCCCCCCGCGCCGCCAACCTTCTCGGCGAGGCGCTCCAGCCACCAGTCCATTGGCGGTGGTTGGAGCTTAATGCACGGTTCACCATTTGAATCAAGGAAATGCCGCCTTGCATTCGCGGAAGGGAATATGGCGCGGTTCTCCCGCACATAATGCGCAGAGTAAAAACCGGAAAAATCAAAGAGTTCCAAATCGCACCCAAGGTGTCCGGAGATATACTCTAAAGATCTCTCTGAAAACCACCAGTAATGCACCGGAGGAAGATCTGTTTCCCAAACCGCGCCGTTGCGAGAAAAGGACCTGTTGGGAGTAGTGACCAATATCCTGCCAGAAGGCGATGCAACCTTCACGGCATTCTCCAGCAGGCTCCGCACATCAACGACATGCTCAACCAGTTGGTTGAGGATAACGACGTCGAACCCAGGGCCTTCATGCAACAGGTCTTCAAGGGAAGAACATACGAACAGTCGTCCGAACCTGGCTTCTGCCGTTTCAACAGCTTTGCGGGATACGTCTACCCCTTTTACGTCAAAGCCATCACGGTGCAGCGCATAAGTCAGATATCCCATCCCACTCCCGACATCCAACACTTTCAGCTGTCTTCCAGAGCGCTCCCGTAAAGCCCTAAGGGTGACCGCCGTGGCCCAATACGACTCTTCCTTATTTGCAAGATAATCTAGCGGTGAAGCCTGTTTCGCCACATTCTCGGCATAAGATAAATATCTTGAATACCCGGGGATACTTTTTATGCTCCTGTATATCCTTTCATAGATAGCCTCTCCTCCGGACATAGGCCATGAGAATTCAGCTCCGCATAAGCCGCAGTCATAGACGTCGAAGCGGGCCGGGGCCTGATACCCGGCAAGTCCCGCATGCACGAGTACCGCGTCAGATCCGCATAATGGACACAGCATTATCTTTCCTTAAAACAGACTGCAGTTTAATCAGAATTAGTACTCCAAAAATGGCGAACCCGCCGAACAGACCATACATCAACCCAAGCGCTCCCTTACCTATACAGATCCAACTGAAAAATATTACCGCCCCCCCCCAGAGAGCGTTAGCCATAAAATTCTCCCACATCTCTCCCTGAGCCGTCCAGTATGCCACAACCGGGGACTGCAGCGCCTGCATGAACGTAACGGCCTGAGCCACGATAAAAACCCCCCAGCGGCCCCTGAAGCCATCTCCATACCATCCCATGATAAACGGACTGAACAATGAAAACACTACCATCAACAGGCTGCCGATCGCAAAGTTTATCTTTAGTGTATGGAGTAGCTGGTTCCGACGGTCTTTTCCGCTTATCCCCGCCCCGCCGCCAGCCATGATCGGCAGAGTTACCTGCATCAGTATCGCAGGAACCGACAGCGAGAGCAGCCTCCATTGATTCGCAGCATTGAAGACGCCCAGCTCCGAGTATCCGTCAGGCTGATTTGCCAGCATGGCGCTGCAAGCCCATGCCACCGGGGACACCATGAGTCCGCTGAGCAGCGATGGCAATGTAAATTTCCACAATATCCACGCGTCCTTATGAAATCCGGAATAGCGGACATTTATCCCTGCCGCGCGCAATTCGCTACGCAGCACCCAACTTCCGATCAAGCAGCCAGCCAGACCTACAAACAACAACCCGACCACAGCACCTGTCAACCCCCCGAGCAGCACACCTCCGACCATCAGCGGGAAATTCAGCAGGCCGGTAGCCAGATTGATCTTTGCTATACGTTTAAAGGCTTCGAGCCCGGATAGGGCGCCCACCTGCACCCCTGACCAAGCTCCGAGAAGCAGCAGCGGAGCCGAAATGGACAAAAGTCCGGACAGGTGCGGCGCGCTCAAGACGCGCGATGCGATGTGATCGGAGAGAAAGACAAGCAGCATGGACATCAGCGCGCCCGTCAGCACCGAAACCGAGGAACAAAGCCCTATAAGTCTGCCGGCTCGTTCCGGATCTCCGTGCCTGAACTCTGCGATATGTTTCGTGACTGTCATGCCCAAACCGAACCCGGCGAAAACTGAAAACATCCCGACAGTGCCCTGTATGATGCTTAATTCTCCAAAACCTCTTCCACCGAGAACCCGGGCGATCAACACTGAAGCCAGCAGGCCGCAAAGGCGCGACGCTACAAGGCCGGCAAGTGACCAGAACGTACCGACAGCCAGCCTGGACAGGAGGGGTGAGGCGATCATTCTATCCAACCAAGACTGAATGAACACAGGACAGCAAGAACACCTGCGGGCCGGTAGTTTCATGTTTATATCTTCCGCGTATTATTCATGTAAGTATTTGATATTTCCGCATTTTACCGAGTGCCGCTTCGGCCCTGCTCTATGATAACAAAAAGAGTGGATTTTTATTTTTGAGCTGCAAACTGAATCGAGAACCAATCATTCGCCTGAATCTTCACTTAAAACAATATATCACGGCAGAGCCTCCTATGGAGGCGGCTGTCACAAGATTAGAAGACGGGGCAGTCAGCGCCATAATGCCTGGCGGATGCGCCTCGATCACGCAGCGCCCGGAAAGATTTTCAATCTTTATCGCTTCATTATATGGCTGAAGGAAATCAGTTTTATCCCGCTGATGATAATAAGGTTTATTAGGTTTTCGCATACTGTATCCAAGGAATTGCGCCCAGGCACCGTCAGCGTAAACACCGGCCGGCGCGCGCTTTTCCAGATAGTCGCCAGCTAACCGCAGCGGCGCAGCCTCACGCGTCTGGTAGGCGCTCATTTCCCGCGCGCCGATAAAGGAAGCGGCCAGCGCGAATCCCAGCACTGGCCAGGCTAGCCCGCGGCGCAATTCAGAGAGATAAGCGCCAGCCACGGCCAGGCCCGGGAACATGGCCATGGAAAGGAAACGCAGCTGCTTATGCACAGGCTTATACGGTGACAGGGACGCGGGGCCGAATTCCAGATAGGCGAAAACCACGGCGAACCAAGCCAGCGGCAGCCAGATCTGTGCCAGCCGCTTCTTCATAGCGAAGCCTATCACCGCTGCCGCAAACAGATAGAAACTGACTCCGAACAATGCGAGCCCGTACAGGTCCAGCCCCAGCAGGCCACGCAGGTAAACCAGGTGGCCCTCCGGGTAAACCGCCGTGTCGGCCGCGAGTTTAGTCAGTTGCGAATGCAGGCTGAACAGCGGACTGCCCGCCAGCGCGGCGCCAGCAATCCAGTCCGGGACAAGGGCGGCGGCAAATCCCGCCGCTACGGCCAGGTGGGCCGGGCGAGGCCGCAACTTTATCAGCCAGGCCGCAAAGACCAGCAGCATAATAGCGGAGTTGAGCCTGGTATGCCAGCCGAATCCCGCGGCAAGGCCGGAAAGCGCCAGAAGGCCGGCACCGCCCCAACTGCCCCCCTTTTTGGAACCCTTGAGAAAAAGCAGGGCCGCAAGCCCTGTCCACAAGGTCAGTATCTCCTCGGGATAGAGCATTGTCCCGTGCACCACGCTCAGCGGCAGGAAAGCCTGCAGGAACGCGGAGATGACCCCGGCGCGGCGATCAAAAAGTTCCCGTCCAATGAAATAAGCGAGGACCGTGTTGCAGAGCGAACAGAGGAATGGCCAGGCCGCGGCGGCATAAACCCCCTGCCCGAGGAGTTTGTGAAAGAGCGCGGCCGGATAAGTTACGAGATATCTAAAGCCGTAATAACCGGAGGCGTCCCCCAGCCTGAACACGCCTTCGGAAATGTCGGCGGCTATCCTGGCATAAGCGAACTCGTCATAACCGGTCAGGCCGCTGTAAAAGGCGACTCGCAACGCGGCGGCGCAAAGAACGGCGGCCGCCAGCGGCAGCGCGTCTTCGCGGGAACCATCAGGAGCTTTTGGCAACCAGCTCCTCCATTTGGGCCATCTTCATGACTACGGCGGTAAGGAACCAGAAGGGCTCCATGATGCGGACGATGATGAAAGTATTGACCCCCGTAGACTGGAACAGGAGCCCGATGAGTCCTATAATATACCCGATCGAGATAGCCCTGACGAACGGCTCCTGACTGCCGCGGTAGAGCCGCCAGGCTACTTTAAAGCAGACATAGATCATCCATATCCACAGCAGGAAACCGATCACGCCGGTCTCTCCGATCACCAGCGGCAGCTGGGCGTCCACCAGGCCCGTGCCCGTCACGCCGTTGCCGATAAGGATGTTCTTTGGCAGCCAGTAGAATACGCTGCGCTGCCAGGCCCGCACGCGCATGGCCGCGGATTCCTCCAGGCGTATCTCGCCGAACGGGGTCTGGAACGTATTGGTAGCGTAAACGCCGCTATAGGTGATCTCTACCCTCTCCTTGGCGCGCTCCGCCAAAAACGGGGTCATAACCAGAGCGGCCATGCCGGCTAGGAAGACCCCTGTCAGGAAAAGTTTTCTTTTTTTAGACAGCAATACGGCCGCGGCCGCGGAAAAAGCCAGGCCGATATAGGAAGAGCGGGACAGGGTGAAGACGAAGGCCGGCATCATGGCCACCATCGCCGCGAAGGACCAGGCGAAGCTGCGCACCGGCATTTCCGAGATCACGCCGAAGATCAGGCCGAAGACCAGTATATAGTAGCCGCCCAGGGAGGCCGGCTCGGATTCATCCGGTTTGCCCAGCGGCACCTCGAAAGGGGTGGTGGCGCGGGCCCCGGCGCCGGCATTCAGATAGTACCAGACCGCATAGACCGTTACTATGGCCGCCACTATAGCCCCGTATTTGAGGTAGCGCCGCACGTCATCCTTGCTCTCGATGATATTGAAAGTCATGAAATACAGCAGGAAGTACTCCACGTATTTCAGCACATAGAAGATGGAGACTTCCCACCGCACCTTGCCGCCCAGCACCGCGAAGGCGGTGGAGAGCACGCAGACCATCGTGTAGAGAAGGATAGGGTTCTGCACCGGGCTGCGAAAGACCAGCGGCTTGTCCTTTAGGATGGCCGTCTTGGCGAACCAGGAGAGGAACAGGACTATCAGGATGATGTCGTCGTAACGCAGAACAATGTCGCGGCTGGTGCCCGAGAGGCCGGCCAGGTTGATCTCCGGCGACAGCAGCATGGCGAACACCAGCACCGTAAGGCCCGATTTCGGGGAAAGGAAAGCCAGCAGGATGGAAACAAAAGCGGCGCCCAGGGCCAGCGCCGGGGCCACGTTGGCACCGCCGCCGGCCAGGTGGCCGGCGAAGGCTGCTACCACCAGCGCTATGAGGACCAGTATTACCTGCATGTAGTGTCGCGGGAGCGGAGCCGCGGGCCGTCAGCGGCTCACGTAGTTCTTGTAATCGTAATAATAGTTGCCGTACTGCGGGCCCATCTCGGAGGCGCGCACGCCGTTGAGGACTACGCCCACCATGCGGGCGTTGGCCCCGCCGATCTGCTCCTTGGCGCGCTTGAGCGCGCCGCGTGCGATCTTGCCGGCCTTGTAGACCAGCACCACGCCGTCGGAGGCGTGCTTGGCGAGCATCAGCGAGTCGGCGAACAGCAGCACCGGCGGCGCGTCGAAGATGATCAGGTCGAACTCGCTCTTCAGGTCGGGCATCAGCTCGCGCCAGTTGGCCGAGTCCAGGATGTCTATCACGTTATCGGGCTGGGTGCCGCAGTTGAGGATCTTGAGGTTCTCTATGCCGGGAAAGCGCATCAGCTGGTCGTAGTCCAGGCCGCCCATGATGAAGTCGGCGCTCTCCAGCACTACGTCGCGCCACTCGCTGCGGCCGGTCAGCACGTCGCTGAGGCCCGGCTCTTTGCGCGTGCCGAAGATCTGGTTGATGGCCGGGCGCCGCAGGTCGGCGTCAATGAGCAGCGTACGCATGCCCGAGTGCGCGCTGGCCAGGGCGAAGTTGACGGCGGTGAGGGTCTTGCCCTCCGCGGCGCCGGCGGAGCTGAACACCAGCGAGACGCTCTCCTTGGTGTTGAGCTGCGACATGATGTTGGTGCGCAGGGTGTGGTAGGACTCTATGATGCCGGTGGCGTAGCGGCGGTTGACCACGAGCACGCTGCGGAAAGCGTCCACCGTGTAGCGCTCCTTCTTGAACACCTGCGTCAGCCAGTTATCCAGGTGTTTCTCGCTGAGGATGTTGGGGATGATGCCCAGCACCGGCAGTTTGATGAAATTCTCGATGTCCTCGATGGTGGATATGGAGACGTCGAGGTTCTCCAGCAGGAACACCAGCACCACGGCCAGGAACACGCCCAGCACGGAGCCGGCCATCATGTTCAGGGCGCGGTTGGGCGACACCGGCGCCTGGTCCGGCACCGGCTTGTTGACCACGCTGACGAAAGAGACTATGGACGAGACGCCCAGCTTGGCTTCCTCGTACTGCTTGTTCAGCGTGGTGTAGAGGTCCTCCTGCATGCGCAGCTCGCGGCTGATGCGGGCCAGCTGCACTTCCTGCGCGGGGATCTCCTCCAGCTTGGACTGCACCACGTCGATGCGCTGGTCCAGGCTCAGCACGTCGGGATGGTTGGGCGTGTACTTCTCCAGCATCTGGCGCTTGCGTATCTCCAGGTCGGCCAGCTGGTTGGCCAGCGCGGAGCCCAGGCCGGTCCGCGGGTTGCGCTCCACGAAATTCTGCTTCTGCCGCTCCAGCGAGCGCAGGTTCTCCTCCACCTCGTCCTTGCGCGACGAGATGTCCTGCAGCGTCTTGCGGGCCTGCAGGCTCTTCTGCTCCAGGTCGAATTCCTTGTAGGCGTCTATCACGGCCGTCGCGATGTTCGCGGCGCGCTCCGGGTCGCTGCTGAAGGCGTAAAGGGCTATCAGGTTGGATTCCTGCAGGCGTTCCACCTTGTAGGAGCGGGACACCTCGTTTATCGAAGCGGCTCCGGAGGGCAGGCCCAGCTTGGCGGCGGCGCGCTCGGAGATCTCCGACGAGGTTATCACTTTGAGTTCCGTGGCCACGGCGCTCCACGGGTCGTAATCCATCAGGTCGGCGCCCGGCATCTTGGCGTAGGAGGCCGGCGGCTTTATCTTGATGAGCGACTGGCTGCGGTACACCGTCGGCTGCAGCCGGGTGTAGAACATCGTGGAGAAGATCGTGACGGCGAAGACCAGCAGCGCCACCCATTTGCGGCGGTTGATGATGCGCCAGTAATCGTACAGCGTCAGTTCGGATTCCATTAGTCGTTATTCCTTGCCACCAGGCCGGCGGTTATCGCGAAGACGAAAAGGGTAGCCCACGGCACCACGTTGTCGGTGACCCAGCGCGCGGCGGCCGAGTAGGGCTTGCGCGGGATATAGACGATGTCGCCGGTGACGAGCGGGATATTGCTCTCCATCTTGCCTTCGAAAACGTCCTCGAGGTTGGCCTTTAGTACCACCTCGGTAACCTTGTCCCCGTCCTTGAGCTTGCGGTAGATGCGCACCTTGGCGTCGCGCGAGTAGTCGGCGGTGCCGCCGGCCAGCGCCACCAGGTCCAGCAGGCGCATGCCCTCGCGGAATTCATGATAGCCGGGCGACTTCACCTGGCCTATCAACGCCACCCTGTTGAACGAGAACCTGCGCACGTTGAGCGTGATGGACGGGTTGGAGACGTACTTGGAGAACTTGGCGGTGAGCATCTTCTCCAGCTCGCCGGGCTTTATGCCCTGCGCCCGCATGGAGCCGAGCAGCGGTATCTCTATGGTGCCGTCGGGCTGTACCGTGACCTCTTTGGAAAATTCCTGCGCGGGGAAGACGTTGACGCTGATAACGTCTCCGGCCTCTATGAAATATTCCTTCTCCGCGGCGGCCGCTTCCAGGGCCGAGGCGGGCACCGAGCCCAGCAGCAGCAGGGCGGACAGGGCTATGGATATGATTTTCATAGTCAAATTATATATATATTTGCGGTTATTATCTTATTTATTTCCGCCTTCCACGGCCTTGGACAGGCTTTTTACCAGGATGCGCAGTTCGTCCACTTTCTGCTCCAGCTCGCGGTCCCCGGCGCCTCCGGACTGGGTCTGGGGGTGCGCTCCGCCCGATACGGCCCTCGAACTGAGCACTTCGACGCGCTTGGACAGCGCGTCTACCCGCTCTATCAGGCCGTTAGACTCCTGAGCCGGGCGCTGCGAATTCAGCACCAGCCTGAAGATAGCGACGGCCATGACCAGCGAGAAGAGCGAAAAAATGGCGATGCCGGCTATGACCAGGTATTCAAAGCCGGCCAGCACGCCGCCCAGCGCGGCCGTCAGTGAACCCAGCATACCGAACAGTATGGTCTCCTTTATCTCGGCCCAGGCCGTGCCGGACAGCTTGTCTGCCGCTTCGGGCCGGGTCTCGGGAAGCCTGTACGGCCTGTTCATCCCCTCGCGCCGCACGCCCGCCGGCGCCGGGCCGGGACCGGTACCCGGCCGATAAGCCGGCGGCCGGCCGGACGGCTCTGACTGGCCCGCCTCGGGAAACCGGCCTTCGGACAGCCTGTCCCCGGGCAGCGGCCCCACCTCGCCTTTCAGGCGCTCCAGCAAGTCCTTCAGATCTTTGGTGCCGCTCATATGCCGCCGCCTTTGGCCGGCTGCTGCGCCTCGCGCGCGGCCAGTCCTTTTTCCCTGGCTTCGAGACCTTCGCGGATGCGGTCGAAAGTCCGTATCAGCTCGCTTTTGCGGGCGTTAAATTCTTCTTCCAGGGCTTTTTCGCGGAGTTTCAGCTGCCGCTCCCTGGCGGCGCGCTCGCCTTCGAACTCCTGGCTCCGCGCCTCCAGCGCCCGGTTCTTGTCCTCCCAGCGCAGCAGCAGGTCCAGCTCCTTCTTGCTGACCTTATCGTAGAGCTCCTGCATGCGGGTCACGTACTTGGAATTCAGCTCGCCTTCCTGCTCGGCGGTGCGCATCTTCAGCTCGGCCAGCAGCGTCTCGCGGTCCGACAGAACGGAGCGGAATTCCTCCAGGCGCTTGAGCGCATCGGCGCGGTCGGCTTCGGACTTGGCCAGGCGGGCCTTCAGGTCCTCTATCTCTTTCTTCAGCCGGCCCTCTTTCTGCTCGTATTTGTCGTGGCCGGCCTGCAGGCGCTCGGCATAGTCCTCGTCGTATTCCTTGACGAGCTGCCCGAGCGATTTCACGTCGGGCTCGAACTCCTCGAGGATGGCGGTCAGGTGCACCGAGGCCGGGCTTTTGCTCTCCCAGAGGCGGGCGGCCAGGTCCTTGAGGCGCTCCATCAGCTCCACCGGCACGCATTGTATGGCGCGTTCTTTTTCCATGATCATTTCCTGCCCTTATAGTCCATGATGGCGCGGGTCAGTTCCGCCTTCATCTGCTCCAGCTCGCCGGCCTTGATGGAATATTCCTTTTCCAGTTTCAGCCTGTAGTCGCTGAGATTCTGCTCCTTCTCGCTGAGCGCCTGCTTCTGCGCGTAGAGCTCGTCGTTGAACTTGCTCAGGCGCTGGTTCAGCTCGGCGTGCGTCTTGTCCAGTTCCAGCTGCTTCTGGCGGCAGAACCTGTCGCTGTCGCCCAGCAGCTTCTCCTTGGCTTCCAGCAGCTCCTCGAGCTGCTTCACGCGCGCCTCGGTGCGGGCTTTCTCCTCGGCGGCCGCGTCGCGGAACCGCTTGTCCTGCTCGGAGATATTGCGCATCAGCTCGCTGGAAGAGTCCTGGCGGTAGCGCAGCATCTCGCGCTCCAGTTCCTGCATCTTGGCCTCGGCGCTCTCTATGTAGCGGTCGCGGCGGTCCATTTCCTCGAGCAGGCGGTCCTTCTCGGCGGCGAACTCGGCTTCCATGGAGCCAGCTTCCTCGAGGGCCTCCTTGCGGGCCTTAGCCAGCTCGTCCTGCGCGTGGCGCAGGCGCTGTTCCGTCACCTCTACCGCGGCGGCCACGGCCTCGCTGATGGAGGCCTCGGCCTCGCGCACGTGCTCCGTCTGCATGCCGAGCTTCTCGGAGTGGTAATTCTTCTCGGCGGCCAGCAGTTTCTCGGCCAGTTCGGCCGACCTGGCGTTGGCGGAAGCCGCGGCGGCGCTGATCTTCTCCAGGGCGCTCTTCAGCGCGGCGTTCTCCTCGGTAAGGCGGTCGCGCTGCAGCCCTATCTCGGCCTCGAGCGCGGCGCGGCGGGCGCGGAAATCGTCCTCCAGCGCGGCCTGGCGCGCGGCGTAAGAACCTTCCAGTTCCACGCGCCTGTCTTCCTCGGCGCGCGTGAAATCCGCCAGTATCCTGGCTTCCAGGTCGCTGCGGGAGCGCTGCGAATCTTCTTTAAGGCGCTGCAGTTCCTCGTGCTTGGTCTGCAGCGAATCGGCCAGTCCGGCCTTCTCAACCTTCATGGCTTCCATGGCTTCCACCAGGGCCGCCGTCTGGGCGAGCACGGCCTCCTTGACCCTGGCGGAAAGTTCGCGGTCGAAAGAGGCTTTGGCCGCTATAACCTCGCCGGTCAGGGCGGCTTCGCTGGCGCCCGCGTCCTCGGCCGCCTTGCGCAGCCGGGTGTTGAGTTCCACGATCTCCACCTGGGCGTCGCGGAACTGACCGGAGAGCTGCTCCAGCGTAGCCTCCAGGCGCGCCCGCTCGGCGTCGCGGTTCTTGCCGTCGGCCTGCGACGAAGCGGAGAAGGACGCCTTGAAAGCCTCTATCGCGGTCTCGGAGTCGGCCTTGATCCTGGCGGTCATCGCCTCGTAGCCGGCCTTCAGTTCGGCCGAGCGCTCCTCGAATTTAGCGGCGGCTTCGGCGGAGACGCGGGCCAGTTCGGCGCCATGCCTCTCGCGCTCCACGGCGGCTTCCCTGGCGGCGGCCTCCAGGCGGGCGGCCATAGCGCCCAGCTCGGCCTCGTAGACCGACGCCCTCGCGGCGGCCTCGGAGTCCAGGCGCTGCCTGTCGGCGGCGGAGGCCGCGTCCCTGGCGCGCAGTTCCTCCTCCATCTTCTTTATTGAATCGTTATAAGCCCGCCGCTCGGTCTCGAAGGCGGCAAGTTTCTCCCGGAAGGAGGCCTCGGCGGCGCTCACGCGCGCCATGATCTCCCCGCGGTGGTCCTCTTTCAGGGAAGAGATATTATTCTCAAGTTCTTTTATTTTATCCGAAGCTGCGGCCAGCGCGGCCTCGAAGTGCCCTTTGGCTTCGGCCATGCTTGCGCGTTCGGCGGCCATCACGGCCCGCTCCCGGGCCATGCGGTTTTCCAGGTTTCTTTCCAGCTCGCCCCGCTCGGCGGACATGGCCGAGGCGATGGACTCTTTGCGGACGGTGTAATCCCGCTCAAAACCGGCCTCGCGCTCACGGAACGCGGCCTCCATGGCCGCAGCGCGGGCGTCGAAGTCGGCGCGCAGGGCGGCCTTTTCGGCCTCCCAGCCGGCGGCCCGCTTCTCCAGCGCGGCGGACAGCTCGCGCACGCTGTTCTCCTTGGCGGCCTTCTCCTTCTCCAGCTCGGCGAGCTGGGCGCGGAAGGCGGTCTCCTTCTCGGAGATCAGCTTCAGCAGCTCGGAGTGATGTTTCTCCTGCTGGGCGGCCAGATTGTTCTCTATCTCCTTAATGCGGTCCTGGGCCGCGAGGAACTGCTCCTCGCGCACGCGCTGCTCTTCCAGCAGGCGCGAACGCTCGGCCTGCCAGGAGGCCTCCAGCGAGGAAACCTGGGCGGCGTGGTCGGAATCGGCGGCGCGGATCTTCTCCTCCAGGCCGGTCTCCAGCATGGAGCGCAGCTTGCGGTAATTCTCCTCGGTCTCGCGCTTCTTGGAGAGGTACTCGGCCTCCAGTTCGCGGCGGCGGGTCTCCACCCGCTCCTCGGAGCTGCGCACGTTGCCCTCGAGCAGCGCCAGCCGCTCGCCGAATTCCTTCTCCTTGGCCTTGAAAGAGGCCTGCAGGGCGGTCAGGCGCCCCTGGTGCTCGGCGTCCAGCTCGGCGCGCAGCGAATCGTATTTTTTCTGGGCCTCGCTCAGGCGGCCGGCGTACTGGCTCTCCACGTCCAGCAGGCGGGCGTTCCAGCGCTCCATGATGGCGCGCTGGCTGCGGTCCAGCTCCTCGAACTTCTCCTGGTACTCGGTCTCCAGGCTGCGGCGCAGCGAATCCAGCTTGGCCTCTTTCTTGAGCAGCTGCTGTATGTCCAGCTTGCCCTCGCCCAGCAGGGACATCGTGGCTTCCAGCTTGGTGTAAAAATCCTCTTTCTCCTCGATGGTCTTGTTGCGGGAATCGTAGGCGTCGCGCAGCGAGCTCTCTTTGAGCTGCAGCCGCTTGGCGGTCTCTTCGGCCAGCGTCAGGTTCTTCTTGAGGTCGGCCTTTTCTTTCTCGATGTTCTGCAGCCGTTCCAGCGCCCAGCGCAGGGTCATGCGCGCCGTGTCCAGGCTGGTCACGTCGTTAACAAGCTGTTCGAGTTCGCCGTATTCGTTTGCCATAGTTTTCCCATTGCCTGCGCAGGTGCCGCATCAGGGGCTTTGCCCATCAAGCGGCCTTTTTACTACTTAAAGTCTAATATACCGGGCCCTCTTTAGCAATAAAGGGAATGTTAAATGATTATTAAATGAATGTTTCGGGCCCGGGGGCCGCTTTTGCCTCCTGCGGCGGCCCGCTATTTTTGTAAAATCTCCATATGCTGAAAAGGTTTTTCTGGACGGCCCTGGTGGCCGCGGCGGTACTCGCGGGGTGGCGCTTCGGCTACCAGGCGGCGCTGAAATATTTTTTCAAGGTTTCCGGTTCCGTGACCCTGGCCGGGGAAGTGGCCGGGGCCCTGCCCGGGGCCAACGGCATGCTCTTCGTAATAGCCCGCAACGAGCGGGGCGTGCCGGTGGCGGTAGCCAAGATCATCAACCCCCGCTTCCCGGCCGAGTTCGCTCTGACCCCCTCCAGCCTGATCATGCCCGACCTGCTGACCACCAGGGTATACCTGGAAGCGGCGCTGAACACGCACGGCCAGCTGGGCTCCTTCCGTAAGGGCGACCTGCGCGGCGAGCGCCCGGAACGCGCCTACTTCATCAGCAAGGACATCCAGGTCCGCCTCGACAGCACCGTAAAATAAACCGGGGCGCCTTTCAGCGCCCCGTTCTGGTTGAAGCGGCCGCCCGCTATTTTTTGTATTGGGTTCTGCCGCCGTTGGAGAGCGAAAAGAGCCATACCAGTTTGTCCGTGGACTTCATCAGGTTGTCCCAGTTCTTCTCCAGCTTCGGCGCCCGCCGTCCGGGCTTCTCCGTCTTGGCTTCCTGCTCGTATTTCTTATCTATCTCTTCCCAGGTCATAGTCCCCCCACCCATAGCTTACCCCCTATTAGACTCACGGGAAAAACAAAAATGATTTTGGATTTCCCCCCGCTATATTCTACAACAACCCGGCAAAAAGCCAAGGGGCATTAGGAGCAGGCCCGGCTGGGCCTTTAGACCTATGCCTCCCCGGTTACCAGCCCCAGATGCGGGCCATGCCCATGTAGAGCAGCACGCAGCCTATCAGCAGCAGCAGGAACCCCCAGTTCTTGCGGTGCAGCGCCACGTACGAGTCGTTGAGGAATGTTTCCCTGATGATCTTGTTTACGCGCTCGATGATGCCCGGCCTGTAGATGTAGCCGAGGCCCAGCAGCAGGAAGACCAGGCCGAAGAATATCTTAATGTACGGATTTATCGCCGTCATGATTGTAGCGGTTCATCGCCGTCTCTACCCCGTCCCGGAACGCCGCTTCAAGCGCGTCGCAGGCCCGGTCGAGGAACTCCGGCAGCCGCCCCCCCTCTTCTTTAGAAAACTTCGACAGAACGAAATTCTTGCCCTCTATATGCGCGGGCCGGGGGCCTATGCCCAGGCGCAGGCGCGGGCAGGCCGGGCCCACGGCGGAGATCACGGAGGCCATGCCGTTGTGCGAGCCGGCCGAGCCGTCCTTACGCAGCCGCAGCTTGCCGAAGGGCAGCGCCAGGTCGTCGTAGCCGGCCAGGATGGCCGCGGGCGGGATCTTGTAGAACCCCCCGAGGCTAGCCACCGCCTGGCCGGAGAGATTCATGTAGGTCTGCGGCTTGAGCAGGAAGCAGTTCTCCCCGCCCATTTCGAAAGCCACGTACAGCCCCAGCCCCTTCCAGTCCCGCCAGCGCTCGCCCGGCGCCAGGCGCGAGGCGGCCAGGTCGGCCAGCATAAAGCCGATATTGTGCCTGGTCCTCTCGTATTCCGGCCCCGGGTTTCCCAGCAGCGCGGCCAATCTTAAGCGGTCTTTCACCTGGCCCCTCTCGCGGCCGCCTGGGTGGCGGCCGCATAAAAAACAGGGAGCAGAAGCCGAACGTTAAAAGTCCAACTTCTGCTCCCGTGCCGCGGACTCCCGTTACTTCTTGGGTTCCGCTTTCTTGTCTCCGGCGGGCGCGCCGGCGGCGGGCTTGGCGCCGGGCGCGGGTTTCGCGCCGGCGGCGGGAGCGGCGCCCTCGGCGCCCTCTTCCTTCTTGCCCTTCGCGGCCACGACTTCCGGCTCACCGGCTCCGGCCACGGGCTCCTCGACCTTCTCTTCCTTCGGCGCGGTCACGCTGACCACGATCAGGTTGGCGTCGTCGAGCAGCTCGGCCTTGCCGGGCTTAACGTCCTTGACGCGCAGGGAGTGGTTGAGGTGCAGATCGGTAATATCCAGCTCGATCTCGTGCGGGATCTCGGTAGGCAGGCAGGAGATGTTCAGTTCGCGCATCGTGTGTTCCACGAGGCCGCCTTCCACCTTGGAGCCGACGCACTCGCCGACGAGCTTCAGGTGCACCTTGACCTTGATCTTCTCGGTCAGGGAGATGCGCTGGAAGTCGAAATGGCGGTACTTGTCGCTGACCGGATGGCGCTGGGTGGCCTTTATGATGACCACGTCCTCGCCGCCCTGGTACTTTATAGTGATGATGGCGTTGGGGTTGGAGCGGATGAGGGCGATCATGCCCTTCTCGTCCACGGTCACGTTGACCGGGGCTTTGTCCAGGCCGTATATAACGGCGGGAATGCGGCCGCCGGCCCTGAAGGCGCTAAGCTGCCCGCGCTGCCCGGCCCTGTCACGCATCTCGGCTGAAAGAATCGTCTGTTGCATAGTACTGCTCCTCCTGCTGAATTACATCCCGCGGCTCTCACTTGAAAAGTTCGCTTATGGACTCGCCCATGTGATTGCGCTTAATGGCCTCCGCAAGGATGGGGGCCACGGATACTATCTTTATTTTAGCACTTTTTGAGGCATTTACGGGAATCGTATCGCTCAAAATCAGCTCTTCTATAGGGGATTTATCTATCCTCTCTATGGCGTCCCGGGAGAGCACGCCGTGCGTGGCGGCCGCTATGATCTTGGCCGCGCCGTGCTCTTTTATGCTCTGCGCCACCTGGCACAGGGTGCCGGCGGTGTCCACCAGGTCGTCGAAGATAAAGCAGGTCTTGCCTTTGACGTCGCCGATGATATTATAGACCACGGCCTCGTTGGGGCGGGGGCGGCGCTTGTCGATGATGACCAGGCCCATGTCCAGGCGCTTGGCGAAGGAGCGCGCGCGCTCCACGCTGCCCACGTCGGGCGAGACCACCACGGTGTTCTCGAAATTGCGGTTGCGGATATACTCCAGGATGGCCGGGCGCGAGTACAGGTGGTCCAGCGGGATGTCGAAAAAGCCCTGGATCTGCGCGGCGTGCAGGTCCAGCGTGATGACGCGGCTGGCGCCGGCCTCGGTGATGAGGTTGGCCACGAGCTTGGCGGTGATGGCCACGCGGGGGGCCGGCTTGCGATCGGCGCGGGCGTAGCCGTAATAAGGGACCACGGCCGTTATGCGGCCGGCCGAGGCGCGGCGCAGGGCGTCCATGAAGATCAGCAGCTCCATCAGGTTGTCGTTGACGGGGTTGCAGGTGGGCTGTATGACGTAGCAGTCCTCGCCGCGCACGCTCTCGAGTATGCGCACGTCTATCTCGCCGTCGGCGAAGCGGTTGACGTTGGCCTCGGAGAGCGGTACGCCGAGGATGTCGCAGATCTTTTTGGCCAGCGCCGGGTTGGCGTTGCCGCTGAAAACCTTGAAGTTGCCCCTCTTCCTCATGTCGGGAGTCATTTGGTCCTTTTTTTCAACCGCTTAACCACCTGCCGGGCGCGCGCTATGCCTAGGGTCCCGCCCGGGACGTTTTCCGTTATCGTGGAACCGGCGGCCGTGTACGCTCCTGGGCCTATGTTCACCGGGGCCACCAAATTGGTATTGGAGCCGATGAAAGCGCCGGCCCCTATCACCGTCTTGTTCTTGTTCACGCCGTCGTAGTTGCAGGTTATCGTGCCGGCGCCGATGTTCACCTTGTCGCCCATGTCGGTGTCGCCGACGTAGCTGTGGTGGTGCATCTTGGAGCCGCGGCCGATGCGGGATTTCTTGACCTCCGCGAAATTGCCTATCTCGGCCGCCGGGCCGATGTCGGAGAGCGGGCGCAGGCGGGCGAAGGGGCCCACGATGGCGCCCTCGCGCACGCGGCTGTTCTCCAGGGCGCAGGAGTACTTCACCACCGCGCCGTCGTCTATGCGGCAGCCGTCTATCACGCCGGCCGGGCCTATCTTGCAGCCCTTGCCGATCACGGTGTCGCCCTTGATGAAGACGCCGGGGTGTATCACGGTGTCGCGGCCTATCACGACGCTCTCTTCGATATAGGTGTTGGCGGGGTCCACCACGGTAACGCCGTCGGCCATCAGGTCGGCGGCCTTGCGGGCGGTCAGCATGGCGTAGGCGGCGGCGAGGTCGGCGCGGGAATTTATGCCTGTCATCTCGGTGGCGTCCGAGAGTTTGAACGCGGCGGCCCGGCCGCCGGCGGCTATGATGTTCTCCACCGCGTCGGTCAGGTAATACTCGCCCTTGGAGCCTTTCTTTTTGAGGTTGCGGATGGCCTTCTCGAGGGCCCTCACGCTGAAGAAATAGGTGCCGGAGTTGACCTCTTTTATGGCCTTCTCCCACTCGTCCGCGTCGGCGACCTCCACGATGGCGGCCACGTCCCCGGCGTGGTTGCGCTTGATGCGGCCGTAGGAGCCGGGGTTCTCCAGGTCGGCGGTCATCACCAGGCAGTCGTGCCCGGAGCGGAAATAGAAGCCCAGCATCTTGCGGGCGGTCTCGGCGCGGAACAGCGGGGCGTCGCCGCAGAGTATCATGGCGTGGTCGTGGCGGCGGATCAGGCCCATAGCCTCCTGCACCGCCCGGCCGCTGCCCTTCAGCAGCTTCTGCCGTATAAAGACGGTCTTGGCCACAGTCTCGGGGGAGAGCTTTTTGGAAAGTTCCGCCTCCACCAGCTCGGCCTTGTGCCCGGTGATCACGATGATCTTTTCCGGGCCCAGCAGCGCTATTTTGCGTATCGCGCGCTCGGCCAGCGACATATCGCCCAGATAATGAAGCACCTTCGGCAGGTCGGACTTCATCCTGGTGCCGAGGCCGGCCGCCAGTACCACCGCCGCGAAATTTTTATTCTTTGGCATAGTTACCGTAAATAACCGAGAATTAAGGAACGGAAGGACTACCACTAAATTCTATAAAAAAGGGGACGTTCATTCCTAATTCCTAATTACAAATTCATCCGAAACAACCAGCCTGCTAAGCGCAAAACCGAATTAGGAATTAGGAATGAACGTCCCCTCCCCGGCTATTTCCCGATCAGGTACAGCTTGTTGTCGTCCAGCCGGTAGAACAGCGGGAGGACCTTGACCTTGGGGTACTTGTGGTTCAGCCGGCAAGCCTCGGCCAGCACGAACTCCGTCTCGTCCCCTATCTCGAAGAGGGGCGCGTAAGAAGCGAAATATTCGGAGGCCCGCTTGGCCGTCCAGCCGGCGTTCTTCACCATGCCCTTTATGAAGGCTCCGCGCCGGTCTATCAGGCTGGACATGCCGCAGTTGTCGTGCGCTATCATGGCCACGTGCCGCACGCCGCCTATGCCGATGGCGTAGGAAACCTTGAACTCGCTGTGGCGGATATTGCCGCCGCCGGTGCGCAGCTTGTAGGCGAAATTCTCCGGCAGGCGCAGCTGTTTGCGGTTGTCCATGCACATGCAGACCACCAGCCTGGCCTTGTCGTACTTCCTGAACGGCTCGCCCAGGTTGTGATAGCGCAGCAGCTCGCCGAAAGGCGTGGCCCGCAAGTTCTTCGGTATGTCGGAAACGGAATTTACGGCCTTCAGCTTTTTCTCGTTCATATATCTCTCCTGCCGGCCAACAGGCCGTCCTTCTCCGCCCGAGGCAGCTTCTTGATCGCCGCCTCCAGCTTAGAGGCCGCCGACCGGTCCTTCTTCCTCCGCTTCCAGGCCAGCGTCACCGGCCCGAAAGCCGCCGTATACTTCGCCCCCCGCCCCGCATTATGGTCGGCAATGCGCCCCGCCAAATCGTTGGTTATCCCCGTATACAGCGAACCATTGGCGCAGCGCACCACATAAACCGTCCAGGATTTCTTCTTCTCAACTTTCTTCATCAATTTACAGAGGGGACGCTGCTTCCTATCTTCCTAATGCAACCTCTCCCCTGGTCAGCGGCAGCGGTTTAGGAAGATAGGAAGCAGCGTCCCCTAGACGCCCTCAAGATTGGCTCCCGGGCATGGATTTGAACCATGTCTAACCGAGTCAAAGTCGGTTGTGCTACCGTTACACCACCCGGGAATAAAACTTATACAGCACAAAGACCCCTCCCGCGAGAACGGGAAGGGTGCTTTTTCCGTCTCGGGGCTTTAGAAGCCTTCGGTTTGGGTAGGAGTCGCCATCGGCCCGGCCTTGGCATTCTCATTCTCGTATTCCTTGAGAATGAGCTGCTCCAGACGGCCGCGGAACTCGTTATTGATCGGGTGCGCTATGTCCTTGTACGTGCCGTCCTTGATCTTCCTGGACGGCATGCAGACAATAAGGCCGTTATTACCGTTCACGACCTTCATATTGTGCACCACGAACGCGTTGTCAAAGGTCACAGTAGCGAATGCCTTAAGCCTGGCCTCGTTCCTGAGATGTATCCTCACTTCGGTGATTTCCATCATACGAACCCCCCCCACATGTTGTCCGCCCCCCCGTACACCCCTGCAGTTGCGTACTACTCAAGGCAGCGTTACTATTACTAGTCTGAATTCTAGCAAAAATCAGCAAAACTTGGTCAAGAAAACCCTGTAACCTTTTATACGCCCCATAGCTTTGGCTATAAGCGCCGCTTTGGCCCTGCCCCGGCACAGGCCGAACACGCAGGCCCCGGAACCCGACATCAGGACGGCGTCGGCCCCCAGGCCGGCCAGCCTTTCCCTGGCCAGCCGCACGGCCTTATGCCGCGGCAGCACCGGGTCCTCCAGGCGGTTGAACAGCCGGCCGGACTGGCCGGGCACAAAGGCGCCTTTCTTCATAAAGGAACAGAGCTCGCTGAATTCCCTGAGCCTGGCCTTTATCTCCGGCGCGGCCCCCAGCTTCAGGTTGCCGTAAACATCCTTAGTATAGACCGGCACCCCCGGGTATACCAGCACGATGTGCGGCAGGCGGCCGGCCGGCTTAAGGGGTTTCAGTTTCTCCCCCCGCCCGCGGCCTTCGGCCAGCACTTCGTCCAGCATAAAGAAAGGCACATCCGAACCTATGGCCGCGGCTATTTTCATCAGCCGCGGGAAGGCGGAACGGGGCGTACGATAAAGTTTGGCCAGCCCCAGCAGCGCGGCCGCGCCGTCGGAGGAGCCGCCGCCAAGGCCGGCGCCTACCGGTATGTTCTTTTTGAGCTTTATCTCCACGGCGGGGCTGATCCCGAAAGCGGCGAAGAATTTTTCCGCTGCCTTGTAGACGATGTTGTCCTGAGGCTTTCCGAGGGCGGGGCCGCCCTCCACCTTCAGGGCTATCCCGGGCGCGGCGGACCTCCGCAGCGTCAGCGCGTCGGCCAGCCCGATGCGGGCGAACAGCGTGGCCAGGTCGTGATAGCCGTCCGGCCGGCGCCGGGTGACTTCCAGGAACAGGTTCAGCTTGGCTCGGGCCGCTATCTTAACCATGTTATTGCGGCAGGTTGAGCGCGTTCACGCCGTCGAAGTTCATCTGCCTGCCGTCCAGCGTGACCTTCAGCGAGACCAGCGGCAGCTTGAACTCGAAAGTCTGCGGGAACAGGTAGAGCCCGCGCAGGAAATAATTTCCGGGCTTGAAGACCAGCCGCTTCTCGGCCGAGTTGCGGATCTGCTCGGGCCAGGCCAGCGCCTTGTCCAGGCACACCTCGCGCGGGCCGGCCGCGTAGCAGGCGCCGTCGAGGTCCGGGGGGACGGCGGGCAAATGGTCGCCGGCGAACCAGCCACGCAGCTCGCCGGTTATCAGCGAGGCCCAGTAGCTGAAAGCGCCCGCGTCCAGGCCCTTCAGGGCCACTTCGTCCATCTCCATCACGCCGCCGCTGGTCTTGGCCTTCCACAGCGGCACCATCAGCGGGCCCATCACCGTCAGGCTGAAATCGCCGGGCGGCGAGAAATGCACTATGGCGTCGAACTTCACCGTCTTGCCGCGCACCTTGCCTTCCACCTTGGCGAAGGAGGAGAACTCCATGCCGGCCGGGCTGAAAGTTCTAAGGTAGGCCTGCGCCAGCGCCGGCAGCGAGCCGGCGGGCAATTTGCCGGCCAGCTCCCTGAGCCGCGCCGCGGCCTTGCCGCGCTTCTCAGGCTGCTCCAGCAGCCAGGAATATTTCCAGGCCGTCCAGGCGGCGGGGTAGCTGCCGGCCGCCGCGTAAATGTCTCCCGCGTGCGCCCAGATTACCGGGTCGTCGTGCACGGCCGCCACGGCCCGGCGTATGGCCTCCAGCGCTCCGGCGTTATCGCCGCGCCTGTAGCGCACCCAGGCCAGCGAGTCCAGGAAGGCCCCGTTGGCCGGCTCCAGCGCCACGGCCCTCTCGATAAAGCCCTGCGCCTCCTCCAGCTTCAGGCCGCGGTCGGCCAGCGAGTAGCCCAGGTAATTGAGCGCGTTGGAATTGTCGGGCTTCTTGGCCAGCAGGTAGCGGAAATGCTCCTCGGCCGTGGCCATATCGCCCTCGCGCTCGCTGATCACCGCGCACTGCATGCGGGCTTCGGTATTGTCGGGGCTGCGGCGGATGATGCCCTTGAGCAGCTCCACGGCTTTCTTCGCCTTGCCGGTATCGTCGTAGCCGAGCGCCAGGAAATAGGCTATCTCGGTGTTGTCCGGCCACTTCATCGCGGCCTTCTCCAGCATGCCGATGGCCCGCTTGTAGCCGCCGGCCTGCGTGTAATAGTAGGCCAGGCGCAGCACGGCGTCGGGATCCTCCTTCAGGGCGGCCGAACCTTCCAGGAAGGCGGCGGCCGCCGGGAAATCCCGGCGCTGCTCGCTGATGATGGACAGCCAGTAGCAGGCTACCGGGTCCGTCCTGTCCAGCGCGTAGGTCTTCAGGAAATATTTCTCCGCCTCGTCGAGATTGACGGCGGCGGGCGAGGTGTAGATGCTGCCGATGTGGTTGTAGAGGTCCTTGTTGCGCGGCTCCAGTTCGGTCAGCTCCAGGTATTCCGCCAGCGCGGCGGCGGTGGCGCTGCGGGCCTCGTAAAAATCGCCCAGCATGTAGCGCGGCTGCGGGTAGTAGGGGTCGGCGGCCTTGGACTTGAGCAGGCTCTCCTCCACGCCGGCGGCGTTGCCCTTCATATTATGCAGCACGGCCATCTGGTAGTACACCTCCGCGGAATCTTCGGGCCGCAGCTCCAGATATTTGCCCAGGTAACCGATGGACTTTTCCGGGTTGCGCGAGCTCCACAGGCTGGCCAGCTGGTAGATGCCCTCGTGGGCGGCGGGGTCCAGTTCCACGCCCTTCTCGTAGGCCGAGCGCGCGCCTTCCAGGTCGCCCTTGGCCCAGCGCACATTGCCGTAAAGCACCCAGTTGTCGGCGGTGGCGGAGTCGGCCTTGACCACGTACTCGGCCCACTGCGCGGCTTCCTCCACTTTGCCGATGTGCAGCGCCAGGTTCAGCGCCTGCTTGTAGACGAAGACCGATTCGGGATCGATGGCCATGGTGCGGCGGTATTCCTGCAGCGCCAGGTCGTAACTGCCCTTGCGTTCCAGCACCATGCCGTTCATGAAGTGCAGGTAGGCTTCCTTGTCGGCGGCCGCGGAGGCGGCGGCGCGGCAGCAGGCGAACAGCAGAACGGAACAGATGAGCTTCTTCATGTCAGTCCTTTACGGGCAGCGTCCTTCTCAGCAGCAGGGCCGCGTCGGTGTTATTATAGAACTTCGGCCTTTTGCCGACCAGCTCGAAACCGCGGGCCCTGTACAGCGCTATCGCTCCGGCGTTGCGCTCATTGACCTCCAGGTCCACCTCGCGGCAGAGGTTCTTGGCGGCGTACTCCAGCAGTTTGCCCAGCAGGGCCGAAGCCGCGCCGCGCCGGAGATAGGCCTTGCCCACGGCCAGGGTGTTGAGCTGCACCTGCGGCCGCAGTATCCAGAAATTTATAAAACCGGCCACGGCCCCGTCCAGCTCCGCCGCCAGCGTCACCGAGTTGCGGTTGCTCTCCTCGGCGGCGAAGCCCTTCTCTCCCCAGGCGGGGTAGCCGGGATGCTGCGCCTCTATCTCGGCGAAAGCGGGGTAATCCGAAGGCCTGGCCCGGCGTATCAGCATTATTTTTTCAGCCGCCGGCCCGGCCCGTAGCTGATATTGTTCTCCAGCTCGTACTTGGCCGGCTTGAGGTACAGCGGTTTAAGGCTGCGGTTCTTATAGGCCAGCGCGGCCTTGATGATATAGGCCGGGATGATCTTGGAAACAGAAGCAGGGGCCCGGGCGGCGGCGGGCGGTACCAGCGCGTAGACTCCGGGATCTTCCTCCGCGTCGGCCACGGCGTAAAGCGGTCCTCCGCCGGCGGCCAGGAGTTTCTTAGCCTCTTCGGCCTTCAACCACACCGGCTCCCCCTCGGGCGCGGGCCTGGCGCCCGGCGCGGCGGCGAAGAACTGGCAGAAATATTCGTCCTTGAAGGCGTGCAGCAGCACGGCCAGGCGGCCGCCGGACGGCGACCATCTCCTGAAATCCCGGCTCTCGGCGGCCTGCAGCGCCAGTATTTCGAAGAGGGTGGCCGTATGCACGGCCGCGCCGGCCATGGCCTTGAGCGAGGCGGCCAGCGTCAGCGAGATCCTGATGCCGGTGAAACGCCCCGGGCCGCGCGCCGCGCAGACCGCCTCCACGCCGCGCAGGCCGGTGCCTGCCTTGGCCAGCAGGCGCTTGACCATGGGGAACAGTTCCAGCTCCTGGTTGAAAACCTTTTTCTGCGCGCCGAGGAATTTTTTTCCGTCGTAAACGGCCGCCTTCAGGCGCGAGCCCGAGGTGCACAGGCCGAGGATTATTTTTTCAGCCATAAAGCCTCTATCTTCTCCAGCTGGACCGAGTTGTCCGCCCCGGCGGAGACGCTTATCAGGCGGCTGTCGCCGCCGGTCAGCGAGAATTCTATCTTTATGGCGCCGCGCGCGCCCAGTTCGCCGGCCGCCTCGGGCCATTCCACGGCGGTGATGCCGTCGGTCCGGCCGAGGTACTCGTCGAGGCCGATATTTTCCATATCGGCCTCGCCGGCGCGGAACAGGTCGAAGTGGTAGAGCTTCAGCCGCCCGCCGTAAGCGCGCATCAGGTTGAAGCTGGCGCTGACCGGCAGCCGCCGCGCGCCCAGCGCCAGGGCCAGCTCGCGGACGAAGAAAGTCTTGCCGGAGCCTATGGGCCCCTCGAGGAACAGCGCGTCCCCGCCGCGCAGGACGCGGGCGAACAGCCCCGCCAGCCGCGCGGTGTCGGCCGGGCAGGAGCTTTTGAATCTAAAAATGCTCGAAGCTTTTGACCTTGCCATTGAAATTCTCTATCACGGCCCCGGCGCCCTTCTCCACCCTGCCCACCACATAAGCGGCCGGCAGCAGTTTCTTTATCGCGCCCAGGTTCTTCTCCGGAGCGGTAAAGACCAGGCCGTAATCCTCGCCGCCGTTCACGGCATAATGCCGCCACGGCCGGCCGGCGCTGGCGCTGCAGGCGCGCAGCTCCGGCGCGCAGGCTCCCTCGCCCACGCTCACTATCACGCGGCAGCCGGACAGTTCGGAAATTATCGCAGCGCTGCGGGCCAGCCCGTCGGAATTGTCCAGCATGGCCGTGGCCAGCCGCCTGCCGCCCAGCAGCGCGCCGGCGGCCAGCTGCGGCTCCGGCCGCCAGAAAGCCTTTATGAGGCCGGGGAACTTTTTCGGAGCGGCGCCGCCCTTCATAAGCAGTTCCAGGCCGGCGGCGGCCTGCCCCAGCGGGCCGACGTTGAACAGCAGGTCTCCCGGCCTGGCGCCGTAGCGCGTCACCATGGGCGTAGTGCCCGCCTCGCCCCAGACCGTCATGTAAAAATGGTTCTCGCGCGCGCCGGCCAGGTTGCCCCCGGCTATGGAGATGCCGTAGCGCAGGGCCTCGGCCTTGAGCGCCTTCATGAAGCGCCGGGTGAAGTCGGGCGGGATGTCCTTGCGCAGTCCGGAGCCGACCACGCAGGAGACCGGCTGCACGTCGCCCATGGAGGCGAGATCGCTGAGGTTGATGCGCATGAGTTTGCGGGCTATGTCCTCCGGCGTTGCGAAGCGCGCCAGGTAATGGGTCCCCTCCACCATCTCGTCGGTGGTGATCACCAGGTCCCGGCCCGCGCCGTGGCGCAGCACGGCGCAGTCGTCGCCGGGGCCGAGCAGCAGCCGCCGGTCCGACGGGAACCGGAAAGTTTTCTCGATATGCTCTATCAGCCTGGCTTCGCCGCCGGTCTTTTTCTTTTTCACAGACACCCCAGCGCCGCCGGCAGGAAATCCAGCAGTTCCCCCGCCAGCACGCAGCGTTCGGTATATTTTTTAGCGGCCAGACTGCCGCACAGGCCGTGCAGGAAGACGGCCAGCGCCGCGCTGCCGGCCGCCGTCTCCGGCGTAAAGCCGCGGGCCAGGCCGTTCTGCGCGTAGAAGCCGGCCGTCAGGCCCGCCAGCACGTCGCCGGAACCGCCCTTGGCCAGTTCCGGTCCTCCGCTGATATTCTTGTAAAGTTTCCCCGCGCCGCAGACCAGCGTGCCCGGGCCTTTGAGCACGGCGGTACTACCGGTGAGCGCGGCCAGGGCCGCGGCCGCGGCCGGGCGGTCGGCTATCTTTTTTCCCAGCAGCCTGGCGGCCTCGCCGGGATGCGGCGTTATGATGGAAGATCCGGTTTTCAGTTTTAACGGCCTGGGCCCGGCGGCCAGCGCGTTGAGCGCGTCGGCGTCCACTACCGCCGGCAAGTCCAGCGCGGCCAGCAGTTTAAGGGCGAAAGAGCGGGCGCCCGCGGAAGCGCCCAGGCCGGGGCCCACAAGCAGGACGTCCATTTTTTTAACCCGGGCGAAGGCGGCCACCCGTGCGGCCGCCGCGGCAGTAAAAGTATCCCCGGCACAGGCGGCGAAGGTCATGGCCTCGGGCAGGGCGCAGGCTATGGTTTTCTGTATACCGGCGGGGCAGGCCACGGTGACCAGGCCGGCGCCGGCCTTGAGCGCCGCGCGGGCCGAAAGTATGGCCGCGCCGGCCATGCCGCGCGAACCGGCCACAACCAGTATCCGGCCGAAATCCCCCTTATGGGCATGGCGCGGCCTCGGAGGCAGCTGGTCGGCCAAATAAGACCTGGTAAGGACTGTTGCTTTCATTTCAGGCTTTAAAAGCTATCACGGCGGCCACGGCGTAAGTGGCTGTGTGCGAGATGGAAACCATCAACTGCAGGCCGGGCCGGCCGCGCACGCCCACGCGGGGGCGTCCGCTCTCGGTATTCTCCACCTCTATGGCGTTGAGCGGCAGCGAAGTCTCGTCGAGGGCCTTGATGACGGCCTCTTTAACCGCGAAGCGCGCGGCCAGGCGCTCGAACCTGTTCTTGCTTTTCCCGGCGTAGGCCAGCTCGCCGGGGGTGAAGACCCGCTTGAGGAAAGCCGGCTTGGCGGCCAGGCGCTTTATCCTGGCCACCTCGGCCAGGTCCACGCCCAGGCCGGCCACGGCCGGCGGCTGCTTGCGGGGCTTCGAGGGCATCAGCGCACCGTCACGCTCTTGGCCAGGTTGCGCGGCTTGTCGATATCGCATTTCTTGGCCAGCGCCACGTAATAGGCGAAGATCTGCAGCGGTATCACCGTCAGCAGCGGGGTGAACAGCTCGGGCGCGTCGGGCAGCACTATGTAGCGGTTGGCTTTCACGGTCTTGCGGGAGGCGGCGTCCACTATGGCCACCACGTCGGCGCCGCGGGCTTTGGCCTCTTCCACGTTGCCGGCCATCAGCTCCAGCGTGCGGCCGGTGGGGGCCACGGCCAGCAGCGGCATGCCCTTGTAAATGATCGCTATCGGGCCGTGCTTCATCTCGCCGGCGGCGTAGCCCTCGGCGTGCACGTAGGAGATCTCCTTGATCTTCAGCGCGCCTTCCAGGGCGATGGGGTAATTGATGTGGCGCGAGATGAACAGGAAATGCTCGCTGGCGGCGAAGGCTTCGGCCACCTTGGCGATCTCCTTCTCGCCGGCCAGCGTCTCCTCTATCAGGCGGGGCACCTTGAGCAGGTCCTCGGCGTAGCTGCGCGCTTCTTTGGAACTCAGGACGCCGCGGGCCGCGGCGAAATGGCCCGCCAGCAGGTAGATGGCGGCCAGCTGGCCCAGGAAGGCCTTGGTGGAAGCCACGCCGATCTCGGGACCGCAATGGGTGTGCAGCACGTAGTCGGCCTCGCGCGTGAGCGTGGACCCGACGGTATTGGTGATGGCCAGCACCTTGGCGCCGGCGGCCTTGGCCTCGCGCACGGCGAACAGCGTGTCGGCGGTCTCGCCTGACTGCGAGATGGCCACCACCAGCGTGTCCTTGTGCATCAATTTCGCGCGGTCGGTGAACTCGCTGGCCACGTCGGCGTGGGCCGGGATTCCGAAATTCTCGAACAGGAAGCGCCCGACGAGGCAGGCGTGGTAGGCGGTGCCGCAGGCCACGAACTGCAGCGCGGCGAAGCCTTTCATCGCGGCGGTGGTCAGGCCGGTCTCGGCCTTGAGGATGTCGCCGCCCAGCGGCAGCAGGCGCCCGCGCAGCGTATTCTCAACGCTCTCGGCCTGCTCGTGGATCTCCTTGAGCATGAAGTGCTTGTACCCGCCCTTCTCGGCCATCGTGGAGTCCCACTGTATGGTGACGGGGTCCTTGGCGGCGGTCTTCTTGCCTTTGAAGTCGTAGTAATCCACGCCGTCCTTGCGCACCGCGGCCATCTCGCCGTCGTTGAGGAAGACCACGCGCTTGGTGTACTTCAGGAAAGCCGACACGTCGGAAGCTATGAAGTTCTCGCCTTTGCCCAGCCCTATCACCAGCGGGCTGTGCATGCGCGCGGCCAGCAGCATGCCGGGGCAGTTGGCCCAGACCATCGAGAGGGCGAAAGAGCCCTTCAGTTCGGCCACGGTGCGGCGGAAGGCCTCGAAGAAGACCGGCTCCAGCATTTCGGCGCGCACGGCCTTCTCCTGCACGTGCAGGCTCTTGAGCTTCTCCTCCATCAGATGGGCGATGACCTCGGTGTCGGTCTCGGATTTGAACTTATGGCCGCCGGCCAGCAGTTTTTCCTTGAGGTCCAGATAATTCTCTATGATGCCGTTGTGCACCACCACCACGCGCCCGGTGCAGTCGGTATGCGGGTGGGCGTTGTCCTCGGACGGCGCGCCGTGCGTGGCCCAGCGGGTATGGCCGACGCCGGACTTGGGGCCCTTGGCCGGGTCGCCGGCCACCAGCTTGTCCAGAGCGTCCACGCGGCCGCTGACGCGCTTCAGGTAGAGCTCGTTCTTCGCGTCCACCACAGCGATGCCGCAGGAGTCGTAGCCGCGGTACTCGAGCCGCTTGAGCCCGTCTATCAGGATGTCCGTGGTCTTATTGTCGCCGATATAGCCGGTTATTCCGCACATAGTTCAGTCGTTCCTTCCAGGGGTTACAAGACAGAACGCAGAACAGCGGGGCGCGGGCGCCGGTGTTCTGCGTTCCGGGGCGGCGCTTACTGTATCAGGCGCTTCATCTCGGCCACGGCGCTCTTGAGGCCGACGAACATGGCGCGGGAGACGATGGCGAAGCCGATGTTGAGGCAGTCCATGCCCTCGATGCGGGCCACCGGGGCCACGTTGTAGTAATCCAGGCCGTGCCCGGCGTGCAGTTCCATGCCGAGCTCCTTCACGAGGAAGCCGGCCAGCTGCAGCTTCTCGAGCTCCTTGGCCTGCAGCTTCTTGCCCCAGCAGGCGGCGTAGTTCTTGGTGCACAGCTCTATGCTGTCGGCGCCCATGTTGTGGGCGGCGCGGATGGCGCCCGGCTCCGGGTCTGCGAACACGCTGACCTCTATGCCGGACTTGGACAGGTTCTTTATGATCTTCTCGAGCGCGGGGTTCTTGCCGTCGAGCTTCATGCCGCCCTGCGTGGTGAGTTCCTTCGGGGACTCGGGCACCAGGCAGACGGAATCGGGGCGGAAGCGCAGCGCCAGCTTCTCCATCTCGGGGACGGCGGCCATCTCCAGGTGGATCAGGCCCTTCACCTCATGGCGGACCCGCTCTATATCGGAATCCTGTATGTGGCGCCGGTCCTGGCGCAGGTGCATAACCACCAGGTCGCCTCCGGAGCCGTAGACCACGCGCGCGGCTTCCACCGTGTCGGGGTTCTGCTCGCCGCGCGCCTGGCGCAGCGTGGCCACGTGGTCGATGTTCACACCGAGTTTAACGTTTCTCATTGTATCCTCCGGTAAATCTTCCCAAAAATCAACGCGCCGCCACGGCGCCGGAATGCCTGCGGTAATGCTCCAGCAGGTCGTCGGCGATGGCCTTTATTTTGCCGCGGCTCTCGCCTTCCACCAGCAGGCGCAGCAGCGGCTCTGTACCGGAATAGCGGATGAAGATGCGCCCGTTGCCCTTCAGGCCGCCTTCCAGCTTTGAGAGTTTTTCACTGAAGCCGGGCACCGCCCCGAAGTCGGGCTTGCTGGACACCTTCACCTTCTCCACCACCTGGGGATAGCGGCTCCAGTGCCGGCGGAACCAGCTGAAAGGCTTGCCCATGTCGCGCACGGCGGCCAGCGTCTGCAGCGCGGTCAGTATGCCGTCGCCCGTGGGGGCGAACTCGCGGAAAATGATATGGCCGCTGGTCTCGCCGCCCAGCTTCAGGTCTCCCCTCTCCATGGCGTCGGTGACGTTCTTGTCGCCCACCGGCACTTCGGCCACGCTTATCCCCTGGTCGCGCAGGTATTTAAGCAGGCCGCAGTTGGACATGAAGGTGAGCGACACGCCGTTATTGGTGAGGCGGCCGCGCGCCTTCATGTACGGGGCGGCCATGGCTATCACGTCGTCCCCGTCGAGCTGGTAGCCCTTCTCGTCGGCGAACATGCAGCGGTCGGCGTCGCCGTCGAAGCTGATGCCGCAGAACGCGCCCCATTTAGCGGCGGCGGCGGCCATCTTTTCGGTATGCAGGGCGCCGCAGCCCATGTTGATATTTTTGCCGTCGGGCTTGTCGCCTATCACCTTCACCTTGGCGCCCAGGTCGCGGAACACGCGCGGCGCTATCTTGTAGGCGGCGCCGTTGGCGCAGTCGAGCAGGATCTTCAGCCCCTTCAGGCTGAAGCCCGGGGGCAGCGTGCACTTGAGGAAATCCTCGTAGTCGCGCGTAAAATCTTTCTTGTGCAGGCCGGGGTGCGACGGGCGGAACTTGAGCGGCGTCTTGCCGAGCAGCAGCTTCTCGATCTTGTTCTCGATGGCGTCGTTGAGCTTGAGGCCGTCGCTGGAGAAGAACTTGATGCCGTTGAACTCCGGCGGGTTGTGGCTGGCCGAGATGACGATGCCGAAGTCGGCGTTCTCGCGCTTGACCAGGTAGGAAACGGCCGGGGTGGGGATGATGCCGAGGTCAACCACCTTGAACTTGCTCGCGCCCAGGCCCTCCACCAGGTACTTCTTTATCAGCCGGCCGGAGGCGCGGGAATCCATGCCTATGAGCACCACCGGCTTGCCGGCATGCCCCTTCTTCTTATACTTGGGCAGCACCAGGGAGGCCGCGTAGCCTATTTTGCGTATGAAATCGGGTGTAAAGGGATAATCCCAGGTGATGCCGCGTATGCCGTCAGTGCCGAAAAGTTTGCCCATTAATTAAACCCCGCTTTTAACAGCGTTATATAATTTTATATTATATCATTCTAGTAAGGCGCTGTAGCCGGCAGGGAAGGATGGCCGAGCGGTTTAAGGCGCCGGTCTTGAAAACCGGTGTACGGTTAATCCGTACCGTGGGTTCGAATCCCACTCCTTCCGCCAGATCTTTGGATTTAATAAGCGCGCGGGCTTGCGCTATTTGTGCCATACCGATTGAATAAGGTAAATTTCATCTTCGGGTGGTTCAGCGCAGCGACCAAGCGAAGCGCAGGAAGCAAGCGACGATGAAACGGAGGGCAGAGCCCTCCTTGTAAAGCGCCGGACCGGGTTCCTCTTGAGGTCCGGACGAAGTCCCGAAGCGCGCAAGCGCGGAGGGCGCGGTATCAGACGGAGAGGTGTGTGAGCGGTTGAAACAGCAGGTCTCGAAAACCTGTAAGGGTCAAACCTTCGAGGGTTCGAATCCCTCCCTCTCCGCCAGATTTTTTCCTGCGGAAAAAATTGGCGCAGCGTCCGAAGTAAAAGCGGGAAGCGAAGTCCGCCCCGCCAGAATGATGCGGAAAAATCGGCGCAGTGTCCGTAGCGGCGCAGGATAGCGTAGTCCACTCCGAAGAAAGTTAAAAAGCCCCGCAAGGGGCTTTTTAATTTAGGAAAGGCGGCCACCCGTTTACTTCTCCAGGTAGAACACTTCTTCCAGCCGCTTGCCGAAGTAGGCGGCGATTCTGAGCGCCAGGGTTACGGAGGGAGAATAGTCGTCCCCCTCGATGGCCACCACCGTCTGCCGGGAAACCCCGACGGCCTTGGCCAGCACCTCCTGCGAGATGTCCTTCTCCGCGCGCAGCACGCGCAGCCGGTTCTTGAGTTTCTCCATATCAGTTCCAGGACTTCCTGAAGACCAAAGTTGAGGCGGCCCAGGACACGATGAAAACGTACAGCATGTAGCTGTAGGCCTGCGCTACGGCCGGGTCGCCCTGCGTGACCGCCTGCATGACGAGAGCGAAGGCCATTACCGCCGCCAGCGCCACATAATTGCTGAGCATCTCCACCTGTATATCCCGCTCGTCCGACTCCTTCTTTTTGCGCAGGGAAAGCGCTATCAGGACGGCGACGCCCACGGCTATCAGGGCCGCGTAGCCGTCCCGCAGCCACACGCTCAGGCCCGCGGCGGAGAACATCAGCCCGGCTGCCGCCTTGCGCATCAGTCTAATTTTATTTTCCATATCAGTTCCAGACCTTCCTGAAGATACCGACGAAGAAGACCAGCGAGAGCACCAGCACGGTCTGCACGTTGCCGTAGGCCAGGCTGCCCGCCGCCCCGAAGCGCTGCATGATGAAAGTAAAGCACAGGGTAGCCATGAGCGAGCCGTAGCAGGCCAGCAGGTGTATCTGTATGTCCCGCTCGTCCGCTTTATATTCGGCTTTGCGGCGGGCGAACAGCACGACCGCTATGACCAGAGCCACGAAACCGGCCAGCAGATACGCGCCTTTCATCAGCATATCTGAAAGCACCAGGAGGATTATCAGCCCCCCCATGACCCGCTGCATTACCGCTATTTTCTTTTCCATTTTTCCCCTCTCCCCTTCTTCCTGTTTATTTTGA
This sequence comes from Elusimicrobia bacterium GWB2_63_16, assembly GCA_001799715.1. Taxonomy (GTDB): domain Bacteria; phylum Elusimicrobiota; class Elusimicrobia; order Elusimicrobiales; family UBA9959; genus UBA9959. The sequence goes on from MGTZ01000038.1 coordinate 71,512, forward strand.
CCACGGAAATAGTATACATCAAACCATACATTGTGTCAAGTATACTTTACATATAGTAAACGTTTCCTTTCATCATGTAGCGCAGCCGAGATCCGGCAAGCGGCGCGATTTTTTAAATACAACGCAGGGGCGGGCGGAAGGAATACAGTACAGCGGCAAAATGAGCGAGCGGCCCTTACCGGGAAAAGTAACGGACGGAATTATATTCAGCCGGCGGCCGGGTTCAGTCGGGATCAGACCAAGGCGGATTTTTACCGATAACTTTAAGCCAGGGCACGTGCGAGAAATTCTCCGGGGGATGCCCGGTAGCCAGGCAGATCTCGGTAAAACCTTTTTTTCGCAGCTCCTCGGCTATATTATCGCCTTTTATCCCCCCGCCCAGTTCGGCGTCTATGTAGATGGGAGTGTTCTCAGGGAAGGCCGCCAGGCCGGCCAGGAACTCGGCGGGTTCCGAGAACGTCTTAAGGCTGACGCCGGCGCTTTGCGCGGCCAGCGTCCAGTTCAGTCGCACCAGTGAATCGTCGTCTATCAGCACCGCGGGGGCGGTCTTCGGCCGGGCCTTAATGGAAATAGGCGCCAGGCCGGCCAGGCTTTTGGGGATCATCCGGATCTTTAAGCGCCGGGCCTCTTCGGCGATGGGTCGTTCGTCGTAACGGCTGGTCACCAGCACGACCCTGGCCGCGATACCTAATTCCTGCGCCAGGCTCAGCCCCGTTTCCCTGCAGCCCAGGAGTTCATAATCGAAAAGATAAACGGCGCTGCCGGCTTTGGCGGGCTCCTTCCCGATCCAGGCACGCAGCGTTCCCGGTTCGCTGAAATGCAGCACTTCTATCCCCTGCTCACCGGCGCGTTCGGCTTCCAGCCGGGACTGCCAGACCTGGTGGATGGTCTCGTCGTCGTCGAGCACCACTACGGGCCTGCCCGGGTAAAGTCGCAATTCAGGCTCGAACCCGTCCGGGGCAGCCGACCTGGGGAGCGAGATGGTAACGGTTGTCCCTTTGCCTTCTTCCGAAACGATAGCCAGGCTGCCGCCCCAGTTCTCGGCCGTGGTTTTGGCATGGAACAGGCCCAGGCCGGAGCCGCCGGGCTTGCCATGAGTTTCGCCCCTTTGCCCCAGCTTCGGCAGGATCTCCGGCGGGATGCCTTTGCCGTTATCGGAGACGGTCAAAAGGACGCTTCCGTCCAGATGCAGCAGCCCCACGTTCACGGAGCCGCTCTCTCCCAGGGCCTCTACGGCGTTGTTGACCAGGTTGGAGAGCATGCGCTTGAATTCTACCGGCTGGATCCTGGCGAACAGACCGTAGGACTCCGGGGTCAGTTCAAGATCTATATGTACTCCGGGCCGCGACTCGAACTGCAGTCTTTTTTCCGTGACCACAGGGTCCAGAATGCAGGAAAGCAGGTAGAGCTCCAGTGGGCTTTCCGGGCCTCCGGCGGAGGGCTTGGCCTGCTGGCGGGTCTTTTCGAGAAGATTATTGGCGATGTCCCGTATGCGGTTGACCGCGTGCCGCAGCATCACGCGCTTGCTTTCCGGGAGCTGGGGCGTGTTCTTAAGCGCCGCGTCCAGGGCCGCCAGCGGCGAGCGGATGTCGTGCGCCACCTGCGCGGCCTGCTTGCCCACCGCGGCCAGCTGTACGGCCTCTTTGTACTCCAGGAGCCTGTCGATCAGCGAGTTGGCGTAGTTTATATATTTGTCATGCGGCAGCCGGCCCTGCTCTATCCTGCTGTAGTTCCCCTTGGAGAGTTCCTCCATCTTGCCCAGCAGGAGTTCGATGGAGCGGAAGGAAGTTTTGGCCACGTAGACTATTAAAACGGCCACGCCGGCCAGGAAGAGCGGGACCACGACCCAGAAGAGGACGCGCAGCAGGCGCAGCCTGGAAAACAAAGCGCTGCTCTTTGCCTGAAAGAAGGTCCTGACGCCGCCGGCCTCTTCGTAAGTGTTCCAGACGCTCAGCAGCCCGCCGGAGTCCGCCTGGCCGTCTTTGCCGGCCTCGGAAAACGGGGATGGCTGGACGAAACCGGGGGAATGGTTCAAGGTGACGTAGCTCTCCCCGATCTTGACGGCCGCGAGGTATTGCAGCGGTACCCCGTTGATGCGCTCGTATTTTTCGGAGAAGGCCGCCAGCAGCTCGTCCAGGGCGGTCCGGTTCAGCAGCACCGCCAGGTAGCCGATATGGCCTTTGCCCTCGCTGACCACCCTGGAGATCACCACGGGGGTAAGCCCGGCGCCGGTCTTTACGAACTGCCAGGGCTGCCGGCTTTTAAAATCCAGGCCGGAGAGATAGCCCGCGAGTTCCGCGCGGTTGTTGACCAGGTATTTCCCGTCCCCGGAGACCTCGTTGCAGGCCTGTATCCGCAGGGCCTTGTCCAGAAAACAGACCCCGGCGTAGCCCCTTTCATTCTTCATCATGGAGTTGAAGAAGAGCGTCAAGCCCTCGAACCGCTGGTATTCCACCGCCACCGAGAACATCCCCAGTTCGGAAAGTATGGCCTGCGTCTGCTTTTTGAGGGAGAGGTAGCCGTGGATCTCCTTGGCTTTATATTCGGCCTCCAGCGTCAGCGAGCCTATTATGGCCCGCTGCGCGCTGTTAAGGGAGGTCCTGTAAATTATCACGCAGGCAGCGAGAACCGGGAGGAGGGAGCTCAACACCACCGTCAGGAGGAATCGTTTGTTCATAGCGTGCCCGTCACCGCGGGCCGGCCGGGAAAGCTCCCGGGCGGCGCTCCTACCGGAGATAGCTCAGCGGGATCTTTTTCTCTATTTCGGCGAACTCTAAAAAACCGATAGGGATCTTGTAATGGAGCGTGTCCGCCCTTTTCTTGTTGATGATAAGCCGGACGGTCTCGACTTTGGCGAAAGGGACGCGGGACAGACTGCGCTTGTTCTTTATGGCCTGGATGCCGGCGGCCGCCGCCTGGTAGCCCAGGTCTTCCGAATTTACGGAGAAACAGGCCAGGAGGCCTATCATGTGGTTCGCGTTCACGATCCCAAGTTCCGGGATCCTGCTTTCGCGCTGGTAGAATTCGCCTATCTCGTTGAGCGGCACTTCCTTGCCGTCCTTGCCGTAGACGTCCCACGGGACCAGTATCCAAAAGGCTTCGTTCACGCCCCTGTGGGACCTGATGGCGGCCTGCCAGCGCTCCCAGTCCCGGGACTTGATGACTTCTTTCAGCCTGATCCCGGAAGAAGCGCCGCCGGACTTGCGGAACTGCCTGATGAACTGCTCGACGATGACCGAGGAGGAGACGTTCTCGCTGGTGAGGATGGTTATTTCGCTGATCTCCGGGTTGATCTTCTTTAGGAATTTCAGGGGCTGCTCGAACGGGTAGCGTTCCAGCACCCCGGTGAAGTTCCTGTCCGCCGCGCCCTCCGGCTTGAACCAGGAAAGGTCCTTGAGCTCCCGGTTTATCCCGGTCGCCACGATAGGGATATCGAGCCTGTTCAGGTCCGGGATCAGGTCCTCCGAAGCTTCGTCGTCGAAAACGATGATCAGGTCCGGCCTGAAGCCGGCTATCTCCGCGGTTATTTTCTTCAGCTCTTCGGTCCGGTATTTCCTCTTCTCGACGTAGTTGTAGTTATAAACTTTCGTCTCAAAGTCCGTTATGTTCTGGTTCCTGAGCGCGAGCTCCACGCCCCGCCTGCCCTGCTCGTCCCACATGCCGGGGGAGTAACTGAAGACGAGATAGACCCGGAACGCGCCCGCGGCGGCCTCCGCAGGGAGCTGCCACGCGGCCAGGCAGAAGAGCAGGAGCAGCGCGATCTTGAGCGGCTTCATTTCTGTAAAACCTTGAACACGGGGAGATCCAGTATGGTTTCGGGCTTCTGCAGGTGGACGGCGTGAAGGCCGGTTTTTTTAGCCCCGAGCACGTGGTGCGCGCTGTCGTCTATAAAAAGACAGCGGTCCGGCCGCAGGCGGTTTTCGGACAGCACCAGCTCGAAAATATCGGCGTTCGGTTTCCTGCGCCCGACCTGGTACGAATAATACACCTTGTCGAACAGGTCGTGGAATTTTTCCGGATGGCCCAGCCTGGCGTAGCTTTCCTCCACGGCGAGGTCGTGAAGCTCGTTGATGTTGCTTAAAAGGAAAACCCGTTTCCCCGAGGCCCGCAGTCGCTGCAGCAGCGCTATCCGCCGCGGAGGGAAATCCAGGATCATCGCGTTCCAGCAGGTTTTAAAAAGGTCGCCGCTGAACGAGGAGCCGTGGTGGACGTTGAACCTGGAAACCAGGTCCGCGGTGGAGATCCGGCCTATTTCGTACTCGGAATAAAAAGGAAGCTGGGCTTCCTTCCCGTAGAACACGGAGGCGTCCAGGGCCGGGAGGTCCTTTTTGAATTCCGTGATGGTCCGCTCGTACTCCAGGTTCAGTATAACGCCGCCGAGGTCGAAAATTATGGCGTCAAGATCTTCCAGATCACAGCTGGCAGAAGTCATGAGAGTCTCCGGTACCGACAGTTTTTCGTTTAAGTCCCCCGCGCCGCCATAGCGGCGGCGCCGTCCGTTAATTCTAACATTTTGCGCCCGCCCGGTTCAGGCCTGCGGGCTCCCCGCAACGGGCGCTCCGCCGGGCAACTTCTGACGAAGCAACTCCATCGGCTCCGGGCGTAACAGTTAAAGCGCGCGGGCTGCCTGGCAGAGCCGCCCCCGCGCCTCCTTCAGTTTAGCCCGCAAGGGCGCCACAGCGGCGGGCTTATTTTTATACAATTGGCAAAGCATGACCTCCAAAGCCAACATCCTTGTGGTGGACGACGAACCGCAGATAGCGGAGATGATCTCCTCGGCGCTGCAGCTGTACGGCTACGCCGTGCAGACGGCGATGGACGGCGAGCAGGGGGTTGCCAGGGTGGGCGCCGGCAAGTTCGACCTGGCCATCATGGACATACAGATGCCGGGCATGGACGGCATCACCGCGCTCGGCGAGATGAAGAAACTGGACCCCGAGATAGAGGTCATCATAGCCACCGGCCACGGCACCATGGGCACGGCCATAGAAAGTTTGCGCAAGGGCGCCTTCGACTACCTGCACAAGCCCTTCGAGATAAAGGAACTGCTGAAGGTGGTGGAGCGCGCGCTGGAAAAGCGCAAGTTCAACGACATCACCCGGGCCATCTTCTCCACGGTGAGACCGGAGGAGCAGCTGCGCGTCATCATAGATTCCGTCACGCGCATCCTCAAGGCCGAAGAGTCGCTGCTCGTCCTGCCGGGCCGGGACGGCAACCCCTACATCGCCGTCTCCGAAGGCCTGGAGGACCCCGGCGCGGCCGCGTCCCGCCTGGAGATGTGCTCGCGGATAATGGACGCCCCCGAGGAAACCTCCAAGTCGGCCGTGCTGTCCGAGAATCCCGCCGGCGACAGACGCTTCGCCGGCATAGCGGGGCTGGATAAACTTAAATCCTCCCTGTTCCTGCCGCTGCGCGAGGACAACAAGCCGGTGGGCCTCATAGCCATCAGCAGGCTGGAGGACGAAGCCTATTTCACCGAGGACGACCTGCAGCGCGCCAGGATCTTCGCCTCGCTGGTGGGCCTGGCGCTGCGCAACTCGAGCCTGTACCGCCAGCTGCAGGAGACACAGGGCCAGCTGATACAGGCCGAAAAAATGTCGGCGCTGGGCCAGCTGGCCGGCGGCCTGGCGCACGAGATCAACAACCCGCTTTCCGGCATCCTGGGCCTGACGCAGCTGGTGATGGAGAATACCGACAAGGCCGGCCAGAACTACGCCGACCTCAAGGACATAGAGAAGGCCGTGTTCAGGTGCAAGAAGATCATAGTCTCGCTGCTCTCGTTCTCGCGGCAGGAGAAGGCGCATCTGGAGCCGGTCAGCCTCAACGAGGTAGTGGAGGAAACGCTGACGCTCTGCGCCCGGCAGATGGAGCTGCAGCGCATCAAAATAAACCGGCAGCTGGCCCCGGGCCTGCCCATGGTGAACGCCGACTTCCAGCAGCTGATGCAGGTGTTCCTGAACCTGTTCACCAACGCTCGCGACGCCATGCCCGAAGGCGGCGAGCTGACGGTCTCCACCTCGCTAGACGGCGCCGGCGGCCGGCCGGCCGTGGCCGCCGCGGTCTCGGACACCGGCGGCGGCATCAGCCCGGAGATAGCGGGCCGCCTCTTCGACCCTTTCTTCACCACCAAGGCCGTGGGCAAAGGCACCGGCCTGGGCCTCTCGGTCTGCCTGGGCATCATCAACAGGCATAACGGCGGCATCCGGGCCGCCAACCGGCCGGGCGGCGGCGCCGCCTTCACCATAAACCTGCCCGCCTTATGAACAGGAAAGCGCTGATCGTGGACGACGAGGAACTGGTGCGCAATTACGTGCGGCGCGCGCTGGCCGGCCGCGGCTGGGCCGTCACCGAGGCCGCCAACGGGGCCGAGGCGCTGCGCCTGGCCGTGCCCGGCGCTTTCGACGCCATGGTCTGCGACCTGAAAATGCCCGACCTGCGCGGCGAAGAGGTGATAAAGCGCGCGCGACAGGCCTGTCCCGCCATGAAGATAGTGGCCATCACCGGTTCGGTCTCCGACATCAAGGCGCCGCTGGCGCCTGGCGTGCAGGCGGACGGCTTCCTGATAAAGCCGTTCGGCATAGACGAGATCCGCGACCTGCTGGAAAAACTCACCAGGATTTAGGCGCCTCAGTGCAGGCCGCAGTCGTCGGAGATATTCTCCTCCTCCTGCATCAGCCTTATCACCGCGTTCATCTCCGTCACCGACAGGCGCGGCGCCGCCGGCGCGCGGTGCAGCGTCTGCAGCATCGCGTAGAACTTCCTGCGGTCGGCCTGGTCCTTAATTTCCCCCCCGGGGTTGCGGCGCAGGCCCGAGCTGCTGAACTTGGGGTCGCGCATCTGGCCGGCCCAGTACTTGGCCTTGGCCTCGAGCGCCGCGCTCTGCATGGCGGCCAGCCTGGCCCGGCGGGCGTTGCAGCTGGCCGTGTTCAGGCCGGCGGGCGCGTCGCGGAAGGCCACCAGCTCCGGCTTGATCTCCTCCTCGTCGAACATCTCGGCGATCACGCGCATGTCCGGCACGTCGAACTCGAAGCCCTGGCTGTCCTCCACCATGTCCCACTGGCGCTCGGTCTGCGCCTCCACGGTATGCAGCACCGCCCCGGTCAGCGGATCTATCATCCTCGCTATTATCTTGAGGTGTTCCTTGGTGCCGAAGATGGTGCCCACTATGATGGCGTCGCTGGGATCTATCTTGCGGCCCGCCTCGGCGCCCTCGGCCGCCACGCCGGCCGCGGCCAGCTTGCGTTCCTCCAGCACCCGGCCCAGCTGCGAACGCTCCAGCAGGTTCACCTTGCCCGAGGCCACCAGGCAGGACAGCAGTTTTTCCGAAACGTAATCGCTCTCCTCGCGCGACGTGCGGGCCTTGCGGGCGAAGCCGATGACGGCGAGGTTCTTTACTTTCTTGTTGGTCGAGTATTTGGCGAAATCGTTCGCCATCTTCTTGTAGACGTCCTCGGCGGCGAGGACGGGCGGGGCGGCGAGCAGGGCCGCGAAGGCGGCGGTCAGAGTAAGTTTTACCGCGGTATCGAGATCTTTCATAACCCCTCCTGCTCCGCTAAAATAGTTTAGCAGCAGGGGTTAAAGCCCTAAGCAATAAATCGTCAAATAATCATCAAATCTGCCCGAAAGAAATAATCTATTAGGGCGCGGGGCGGACCGGGTTAGCAAAAGCCTGTCGGAGGCCCGAGCTTGCATAGCGCGAGGGCCGAGACGGGCAGCCGCGAGCACGGTGTGCGAGACGGCGGTTTTGCGTTCCGGTCCGCCCTGCACCCACCGCTGGTTATTCCAATTTATATCCGTGGCCGGTCACGCTGGTGATGCGCGCGCCTATTTCCGCGCCGAGCTTCTTGCGCAGCGAAGAGACGTGCACGCCCACCGTATGCGGGTCGTTGTAGCTGGCCGGGTCGTAGCCCCAGACGGTCTCCAGCAGATAGGGAATGGAGAGCAGCCGGCCCTCCTCGGTGATCAGCGCCATCAGCAGGTCGAATTCCTTACGGGTCAGGTTCACCACGGCGCCCGCCAGCGTGACGGTGCGGCCGGCGGGGTCTATCACCATGCCCAGCTTGCTGATCTTCTCCGTCTTCTCCGCCACGCCCTCGTAGCGCTTGAGCACCGCCTTGATCTTGGCCAGCAGCACCGGGAAGGAAAAGGGTTTGAGGATATAGTCGTCGGCACCGCGGTTATAGCCGGCCAGGATATCCTCCTCGCTGACCTTGCTGCCGGAGATGATGATCACCGGCACCCGCTCGAAGCCGTCCGTCTCCTTGATAGCCCGGCACAGGGTGAAGCCGTCCAGGCCTTTCATCTGCGCGTCGGTGATGACCAGGTCCGGCCTGGACTCGCGGGCCAGCGCCACGGCCTCGGCGCCGTTGTCGGCGGCCGACACCTTGAAGCCGCGGTCCTCGAGGAACCGGCGGGTGGAATTCAGCACCAGGCTGTCGTCGTCGACCAGGAGTATTTTCTTGAACATGTCCGTCTATTTTAGCAATACGCGGCCCAGGTTTTCAGCCAGCCGCCTGTCGCGCGGCGGCAGCGCGGGCTTGGGCTCCATGGAGGACAGGCCGATGAACAGCGTGCCGGCGGTCCTGGCCCCGAAGGCGGCCGCGATTAATTTCAAGGCGCGCAGGGCGCCGGTGAACAGCCGTCCGAAGAAAGAGGGCATGGCGGAGGAGGTTATCAGCACGGCTTTTTTAGCGCCGAACCTGAGGCGCATTACGGGCCCCTTGGCTCCCCAGGGCCAGTAGGCGTAAGGCGACAGGCGCTCCAGGAAACGGCGGGTGAGGGCGTTCACGTTGAAGCAGTTCACCGGGGCGGCCAGGATCAGGCCGTCGGCCGCCTCCATGGCATTGAGCATGGGCCCCATATCGTCGTTTATCGGGCAGATGCCGCGGGCCGCGCCGGGCTCCTGCATGCAGGCCCGGCAGTTGTTGCAGAACGCTACGCTCTGCTCCGCCAGTCTGAAGATCCGCACTTCGGCCCCGCCGTCCCACGCGGCGCCCGCCGCGGCCAGCACGGCCTGCTCTATGGTGCCGCCGCGCCGGTAGCCGCCGTCTATCGCCACTATTTTTTTAGCCATATCAGAGGTATTTTAGCGCCATGCGCACGTCGTCGGTCCACACCGCGCGCGCGCCCAGGTCGGCCAGCCGCCGCACGTCGCGCGGGTGGTTGGCTATGCCGGCCGATATTTCCACGCCTTCGGCCTCGGCGGCGGCGGCCTGCGCCTTAAAATCGCAGGCGGCGGCGCCGAAGAAGAAAAGCTGTTTCGCCAGCGGCCAGTCCACCCAGCCCGCGCAGACCTTGGAGGCGCCGGCCTTAAGCGCCGTGCGCAGCATGTGCGCGGGGTACAGCGGCATCACGGCGGCGCCTATACCGGGCACCGCTTCCAGGGCCGCGTCCAGGAAGGCCGTGCGGTGGGAGAAGGCCAGCAGGTAGGCCCGGTTCTGCACGCCGGCGCGGGCTATCTGCCGCGCCAGGTCGGCCGCGTCTGAGGGCCGCTCCAGCGCGAGCTCGAAATAGAAGTCGCTGCCGGGCCGCAGTATCATCAGGTTCAGGAAATCGTCCAGGTGAGCGACAGGCTCGCCCTGCACGCGCAGGGTCTTGAGGTGGGGCCAGGCGGTGGCCGCTATCTTCCAGTCGCGGCCGCAGAGGCGGCCGGTGCCCGCGTCGTGGAAGGCCACGAACTGCCCGTCAGCCGTGCGGCGTATGTCGCATTCCACGGCCGAGGCGCCTTCGGCCAGAGCGGCGCGCGCCGCGGCCACGGTATTCTCGGGGCCGGCGGCCATGCCGCAGCGGTGGGCGTAAACGGCTGGATGGGACATAAGGGAATTCTAGTAAATCCGGAAGCCACAATTGGCAGTGCCAAGATTAGTTGGATAGGGGCTCCCCCTACTCTGCGCGGTCTGTGCCTCATGGGGCTTACCGGACCGGCGGCAGGGGGCTAAATTGTCAAATAGCGTTAATCGTGCTTGCCGCGGCCGGGCTTACCGAGCTCGTCTTCAACCGAGCCGCCGAGCGACTTTATCAGCCAGCCGGCGTCTTCGCTGATTATTTTTAGAGCCTCGTCGGTCACGAAACGCTTGCAGTTCTTTTTGTGTTTGTGCCAGTCGTCGCGGGCCCAATCGCGGAAGAAGTCTTTATAGTCGTCATCGCGGCCGTGCTCTTTGCGGAAGGCGGTCCATTCGCGCTCTTCGTCGCAGTCCGCGGGGTTGTCGCATTTGCGGTTGGCGAGTTCCAGGCGCTTGATAAAGAGCTTCAAGACAGCGACAGCGGGCTGGCAGGGTTTATCTTTACCATGCCGGCGCTTGTCGCAGACGGCGGAGAGCTTCTCGGCTAGGTCGATGTTCTTGATAAGACTGCGGGCGAACTTGTCGTCGCCGAGCTGGTTAAGCTGCCGGGCGACGGCGACATCGTTACGCAGCACGTCAAAGGTGATAGTCTCAGTTATAATCGGAGCTGGGGCACCTGGCGTGGGGGAGTATTCCATGTCTATTATCACTGTTTGCCCTGCCGCAATAAATCCAGAAGCATCATAGTGTTGACCACTGTGGTTTGAATCGTAAAAACCACCAGACAGAGCATAGCCGCCGGTTTGTCTTCCAATAATTTGGAGTGTGTATTTTCCGGGGAGTGGTTCTGGGACATATAGCTCTCTATAAAAGGGTTCGTCTTCTCCCCCACCGGTGTTATCAGCTATCCCCTCAATGGAGTAACCGGAATTAGGAATCTCATGCACTTCAGTAATCCCCGCCGCATCGTTAAAAGGCGCAGAGGCATCGAATCCTGTTCTGCGGCCTTGTGGGTCAATCAGTACAACTTCCGCTGGGGTATCTTTTGCCGTATCTGATGAATTATGAATCCGGATAGTTATACTACTATCATCCTCCGCCCATATACTTGGGGTATTTATGGTAATTAAAGCCAGAACAATCAGACTGGCAAATCTGTAATTATTTCTCATAATGATGCCCTTTTCATAATTTTACGGATGCACGGGTTCAATAATGAAGTGCAACACCTAGAGGTAAATCTGTACTCTAGGTGTTATGGGAACAAACTACAAACAGCTCTCCTCCCGA
>MGTZ01000039.1:0-35574 GCA_001799715.1 Elusimicrobia bacterium GWB2_63_16
ATGATAGCTACCGCCGGCACCTCGGTGGTGCGCATCAACGGCAAGACAGTGCGCGACGGCAAGACCTGCTACTACGTCAACGACGGCGCCTATCACTCGTACTCGGGCATCATCTTCGACCACCAGCACTGCAACATGTTCTCCTTCCGCAAGGGCAAGAAAGAAGAGAACTGCGCCGTGTTCGGCCCCACCTGCGACGCGCTGGACGTGATCTCCACCGCGATGCCGCTGCCTACCGACCTGCAGCTGGGCGAACTGATGTACAGCACCAATATGGGCGCGTACAGCCACGCCTCGTCCACCTGGTTCAACGGCTTCCCGCCGGCGAAAGTGGTGCACGTCAACAGGTAGTACCCGGGCGCGAGCCTGAAGAGAATACCGCGGGCCCGCCCCGCGGTATTTTTTTATTATAATTAGACTATGTCACTACACCTCGTACCCAAAGAAGTTTTTCTTACGAAGGGCCTCGGCCGCCATAAGGAAAAGCTGGCGAGCTTCGAGGAAGCCCTGCGGGACGCCAAGATAGCCAAGTACAACCTTGTGCACGTCTCCAGCATCTTCCCCCCCTACTGCAAGGTGATACCGGCCAAGAAGGGGCTGGAGAAGCTCAGCGACGGGCAGATCCTGCACTGCGTGCTGAGCCGCAACACGATCAACGAGAACCACCGCCTGATCGCCTCCTCGGTGGGCCTCGCGGTGCCCAAGGACCGCTCCCATTACGGCTACATCTCGGAGCACCACACCTTCGGCGAGACCGACGAGAAGACCGGCGATTACGCCGAAGACCTGGCCGCGATGATGTTGTCCACCATCCAGGGCGTCGAGTTCGGCAGCGACACCACGTGGGACCAGAAGGAAGAGATCTGGAAGCTCAGCGGCAAGATCGTGCGCGCCGCCAACATCACCCAGTCGGCCATAGGGACCGAGGGCGTCTGGACCACCACCGTGGCCGCCGCCGTCTTCCTCTTCTGACCGCTACCCTGCAGGCGGGGCCAGGGCGCTGACGCGCCCCGCATCTTCGGGCTTTCAACGGAGACCATCATGAAATTTAAACCGGCTAAAAAACAGTTCATGCGCAACGACGGCGTGAGCCTGGAGAACGCGGCCTTCGCGGTGCTGCCGGTGCCCTACGAGCGCACCGTCTCCTACGGCAAGGGCACCAGGCGCGGCCCGGCCGCCATCATCGAAGCCTCCCCGCAGGTGGAACTGTGGGACGAGGAGACCAAGACCGAGACCTGGAAGAAGGGCATTTTCACCGCGCAGCCGGTGGACTGCTCGCTGCCGGAGGCCAAATTTTTCCCGCACCTGGAGCGCACGGTGGAGGGGTTGCTGGCCTCCACCAAGGCGATACCGTTCTTTCTCGGCGGCGAGCACAGCGTCACGCAGGCGCTGCTGCCGCCCTTCATCCGCCGGCACAAGGACCTGTCCATACTGCATTTCGACGCGCACGCGGACCTGCGGACGGAATACCGCGGCTCCCGGCATAGCCACGCCTGCGCCGTCTACCCGGCCTCGCGCAGCAACAAGGTGGTGCAGGTCGGCATCCGCAGCGTGGGCCACGACGAGCGGCAGTTCCACAACGCCGGCAACGTGCGCACCTTCCTGATGCACGAGAATTTGGACCTCAAGAAGCTGGAGCGCGACGTGCTGCGGGAACTGAGCGGCACGGTCTACATGACGCTGGATTCGGACGGCTTCGACCCGTCCGTCATGCCGGGCACCGGCACCCCGCAGCCGGGCGGCTTCCTGTGGTACGACGCGCTGCGCCTGTTCAAGGCCGTCTGCGCGAAGAAGAGAGTGGTGGGCGTGGACCTGGTGGAGGTGTCCCCGGTGAAGGGGTCCAACATTTCCGAGTTCAACGCGGCCAAGCTGGTCTACCGCCTGATGGGCTACCTGAGCTAACGCGTCACGGCCGACAAAAAAACCGCGGGTGGTCCCGCGGTTTTTTTGTTTCCCCGAAATGAGCCTAGGGCAGCGCCCCGCTCAGCCAGGGGATCTCGGCCTTGGCGGCGGCCTGGGCCTCATCCAGGCTCCGGTATTCCTCAACGTGGCCGTGCTTCATGGGGATCCAGCAGGCGTCCATCGTCCTGTCGTCATAGACCTCCTCCCGGAAGCCGCAGATCCCGTCCTCCTCGCGGCGGAAGAAACAGACCCGGTGCTTGCCGTCGGGGGCGTGCAGGGTCCTGACCAGCTTTACGGTGCCGCCGCCCGGCGTCCCGGTAAACAGGGCCGCTAGGGCCTTAAGTATTTTTTCGAGCATAATCCGACCCCCCAAAATTTGATATTATTCTGCCATGGCTCCGCGGAAAAAAATACTGGTCGTCGACGACGACAAAACGCTGCAGATGATACTGAAAACGGCCTTCAAGAAGGCCGGCTACCAGGTGATCCCCGCGCTGGACGCCATGCAGGGCCTGATGATGGCCAGGCAGGTCAAACCCGACCTGGTAGTGCTCGACATGATGATGCCGGCCGGAGGCGGCCAGTCCGTCTACGAACGGCTGCAGATGATGGCCGGCTCCTTCGAAGTCCCGGTACTGATCTACTCGGCCATGCCGCCGCAGGAGATCGCCAAGTTCATCCCTGAAGGGCCGCAGATCAAAGTCCTGAACAAATCCGCCACTATCGCCGAAGTGCTGGCCGCGGCGGAAGCCCTGCTGGCCGGCGCCTAGAAATTTTCCAGCGAGTCGAACTCCGACACCTTCTTCCTCTCCATCAGGTGGCCCATGTCGCGGCTGAACGCGAAGGGCCCCTTGGGCCAGCCGAAAGCCAGCTTTACCGCCGTCTCGATATCGTACTCCGAGGCCATGATCTCGGAGGCCAGCAGCCTGGCCTCCTCCACCACCGGCCGCATGATCTCGGCGAAGATGTCGTCCTTGAAGGTCTTCTTCAGCCCCAGGTACTTGACCAGATTCGGCAGGATGGGGTTCTCGCCCACTATGCGGCCTTCCTCGTAGATATAAAAACCTATCGTGGACTTGCGGCCCAGCTGGCCGTACTGCACCAGCCGCTGCAGCGTGGCGGAAGGCGCCAGCCGCTCGGGCTTGCCCAGCGCGTTATAGAGGGCTTCGGAGGCGGCGTAATCCGAGTCCAGGCCGGCGCAGTCGGCCATCTCGAACGGGCCCAGCGGCGCGCCCGACACTTCACGGAAGGCGGCGTCTATCTCGTGCGGGTGGCCCTTGCCGGAATCCATCAGGCGCAGCGCGGCCAGCAGGAAAGGCCGGGTAAGCCGCTCCACCACCTGGCCGGGGTTGTCCTTGGTGATCACCGGGGTCTTGCCGATCTTGCGCAGCAGCGCGGCGGCGGCTTCGAGATACTCGTCCTTGGTATGGTCCGTGCGCACCACCTCCACCAGCGGGTTGGAGCGCACCGGTTTGATGAAATGGAAACCCAGCGTGCGCTCGTTGGGCAGCTCGCCGAAACCTATCACCTCTGACAGCGGCTGCACGGCGCAGCGCGCAGCCACCACGCAATGCTGGTCCAGGTGTTTGCGCAGCTTGGAGAAATAGAGGCGGCGCTCGTCCTGCGACTTGGAGGCGGCCTCGATGACGATGTCGGCCCCGCTGAACTTGGAGAGGTCCTGTATGCCCTCTATGTTCCCCATCAGCTCTTCCTTGCCGGCCTGCCGCAGCGACCAGGCGATCTTGGCCAGCGCCACGTTGAGGCTGTCCTTGAAATCGTCGTAGAGGCGCACCTGGAAGCCGTGCTTGACGAACAGCTCCGCCGCCGCTGCGCCGGTGGTGTTGGACCCCATGATACCGATAGCGTTTATTTCCATAGTTGCAGACCCGGCGGGCCGCGTCAGGCGACCTTCACTTCCTCAAGCCGCACGATGCCTTCCTTGTTGAGCACGATGCGGATGCGGTCGTAATGCACGTTCTCCTGCGCTTCCCTGTCGAAATAGGTGTACTTCAGGATGAGGTTCAGGTGGTAGACGCGCGCGCAGGCGGCGGAACGCAGCTCGCCGGTGGCGGGCTCCACGTACGGGTAGTCCACCGAGGCGTCGTCGGCCTGCTCCACCAGCTCGCGGATATTGAAGCGCATGATATCGTTGAGGTCGCGGCGCCGCTCGTGCGCCCGCATGATTACTTCGGGATAAAGCTGTATCTCTTTCTTGTACTTGAAGACGCGCTCCGGCTTGCCTTCCTCGTCCACGGAGGTGATGTTGTCTATGCGGCGCAGGCGGGAGATGTCGGGGGGCACGTCGCGGCCGGGGATGAAGGTGGCGCCCTCTTTGAGCAGGCCTATGCGCCCGCCGCCGGCCGAGTCGAGAATGTCGATCTTGCGGTCGCTGATCCAGCGGGTCAGGCTCCTGGAAAACAGCAGCTTCAGCCAGTCCTTGATGCGGTCCTTGAAGATATAGCTGATCACGAGCGCCAGCACGAAAGGCAGGCTGTCCATGGCGTAGCGGCGCTGGAAGAACAGCGTGACCAGCACGGCGAACAGCATGGCCGCGCCGGCGGCCAGGCCGAAGAACACCTGCGTCAGGCTCTCCCACTCGGAGAACTCGGCCTTGAGGTAGAGCACGGCGCTCATGAACTTCTTGAGCACGCCGCGGCGGTAGATGATGGTCTCGTTGGAGGAGCCCGGCACCAGCAGCGACGGGTACTTCATCGCCTGGCGGTAGCGGTTCTGGGCCGTCACGATGGCCAGCACGCCCTGCTCCACGCCGGCGAAGCGCCCGCCCGCGCCGGGGTTGGCGCGCAGCGCCTCTATCAGGGAGGTCAGGTACTCCTCGAGCACCAGGCTGACGTACTCGTCGAAGAAAGCCATGGTCTCGCGCACCTTCACCGGCACCGCCGGGTCCGAGATCTCGGCCTTCAGCGAGCCCAGCGCGGTCTCCAGCGCTTTCAGGTCGCCCAGGAAATTGTCCAGGCCCTCGCCCACGAACAGCTTGCGCTGCGCGGCCGGCACGGCGGACCCGTAGGTAGCCAGCCCTTCCACGAAAACCTTAACATAGTCGCGGATCTCGCCGCGGATGATGCAGCCCAGTAGGCGGAGCTCGTCGCAGATCTTGTCGGCCAGCGCCTGGTCCCCGGCGCCGGACAGCACCCGGGAGAGGTCCGCGCGCACGCGGTTGAGCGGCGAGGTGGCCAGCGCCGGGTCGCACAGCTTGCCCAGGCTGATCTTGGGCGTGCGCCAGCGGATATAGCGCTGCGTGGAGTTGTAGAAACGCTCCTTGCCGTAATTGTGCGGGCCCACGTTGAGCGCGCGCGGGATGAAGAAATAGGTCTCCACCTCGTACGAGCTCTTGGCCGAGGCGTCGAGGTCGATGTCGAGCTTGATCTCGAAGCGGTGCCTGTCGTGCAGCTTGATGCGTGAGTCTAAAATGTCGTTCTGGTCTTCCATCATAAGGGCGCGGCCTGCGCGGCTATTATTTTATATATATTAAGCCGCTTCCGCCATTGCCCCCTGCGCGCCATTAACAACAGAGAGCGGCTTTTAAGGCGGTGGAAGGCATGGATCGCGTTCCTGCGGGCTATTTCCGGTACTTGGCGACCAGGGCTTTGAACTCCGGGGTGGTGTTGAGCCCTTTGAGGAAATAACCGTCGCCCAGCTCCGAGGTGAGCAGGTCCCACTCGGCAAAACCCCGCTGGAATTCCAGCTCCAGGTATTCCAGGGCTTTCCGCCTGTCCTTTTTATGGGCCCAGTAATAGTTGGCCAGGTTCCCGTAAGGGTGGGGCAGGGCCGGGTCCATGCCGATGGTTTTCTCAAAGTCGGCGCGGGCCTTTTCCCACTCGCCGCCCCAGAGATAGGCCCAGCCCCTGTCGTTGAAAGAGTACGGTATGCCCGTATTCGGCGCCATGGAGGCGTGGCTCAGCTCCACGGCTTTGGCGGCGTCGGCGCGGGCCTCGGCGTCCCGCTTGAAATAAAAGTTGGCGATGGCCCGCTGCAGGTACTCTTCGGAGGAGGCCCGCTGGGCTATGGCCGCCGCGTAATCCTCCAGGGCTTCCTTCCGGAGGTTCAGCCGCAGCCGGGCCTGGGCGCGCAGGCCGTAAACCCCGAACACCGTCGGCCTGATGGCCACGGCTTTGTCGCAGTCGGCCGCGGCCTCGGCGTAGCGCTTGAGGCCGTAATAGGCGCTGGCGCGGTTAAGGTAGGTCTCGGCCGGGGCGCCCGGCAGCGCCGCCGCCCGGGTTAAATAATCGACGGCCTCCGGCAGCAGGCCGGCACTGAGGCAGAAATAGCCCTGGCTGTGGAGCGTGCCCACGGCGCAAGAGGGACAGACTTCCAGCGCCTTGTCTATGTCGGCGCGCGCTTTGTCGGGCTGGGCGGTAAAGGTGTAAAGCCGCGCCCGCTCCTGGTAGTAGCCGTTTAAATTGGGGTTGAGGCGGATAGCTTCGTCGAGGTGCCTCGCCGCCAACTCCACCTGGCCCTTAAAGAAGTAATACCTGCCCAGGTAGTAATAGTGGTCGCTCTCCTGCGGAGCTATTCTAAGGGCGGTCTCGAAATCCTGCAGGCCCTCCGCGGGCCGGTTCAGCGCCATGTAGGTGTCGCCGCGTTTGTGGTAAGTCTGATATTTCCAGGGATTCAGGGCGAGCGAAAGTTTGTATTTCTCCAGGGCTTGCTCGCTGGCTCCCAGGTATTGCCCCTGCGCGGCCAGGTAATCGGCCAGGCCCAGGTTGGGGCCCCCGTTAAGCCGGAACACCCTGATCTCGCTGGCGAGCCCCGGGCCGAAGGCCACCGGCGCCAGCAGAAAGAGCAGGAACAGTTTCCGGCGCCGCCAGCCCGAGAGCAGCGCCGCCGCCACCGAGGCGCACCAGATGAGGGCGCCGGCCAGGGCCGCCTGGCGCATCTGCCCGGCGGTGAGCGGCTCCAGCCGCATGAGCAGGTAGGGCAAAAAAGCCAGCGGCACACTGAGTACCGCCAGCGCCAGGGTTACGCGGGGGCTGTAAAAACCTTCTGGCCGGGGCGCGGCGTTGCCCGGCACCGGTACAGGTATCGTTTTCATATTTTCTTTCGCAATGCCGCCTCCCGCCCGGCTTAAAGCCGGACCCCGTTATTCCCAATTATAAGAAATTAATGCCGCGGCGGCGGGCCCGGCGTAGAAAGCGGCCCGCCGTAAAGAGCTATGCGTCTCGGACAGCCAAGGGCGCGCCGGAATACTAAAGAGACAGGTTCCGGATTTATTTGTCGGGGTGGAACTTGTCGTGGGCGCGCTTGATGTCGCCCTTGTCTACGTGGGCGTAGATCTGGGTGGTGTTGAGGCTGGCGTGGCCTAGCATCTCCTGCACGGAGCGCAGGTCGGCCCCGCCCTGCACCAGGTGGCTGGCGAAGGTGTGGCGGAATAAATGCGGGTGCGGCTTTATCTCCACGCCCGCCTCCCGGCCGAAGGTCACTATGTCCTTCCACATCTGCTGCCGGCTGAGCCGCTGGCCGGAGCGGTTGACGAACAGCTCGTCGGCGGCGGGCTGGCCGCCGAACTTCAGCTGCCGCGCGGCCAGGTATTCCTTGAGGCGCGCGAGCGCCGCCGCGTTGACCGGCACCATGCGCTCCTTGGCGCCCTTGCCGAAAGCGCGCAGCCAGCCCTGCTGGAAATTCACAGACTCCAGGCGCAGGCCCAGCAGCTCGGAGACGCGGATGCCGCTGGCGTACAGCAGTTCTATGGCCGCGGCGGCCCGCACCTTGGCGAAAGCCTCGCCGGCCGGGTAAACCAGCAGTTTTTCCATGTCGCGCTTATCTAGAAAGCGCGGCACCTTGCGGGGCAGCTTGGGGGCGCGGAAATTAGAGGTGGGGTCTTTCTGGGCTTTGCCTTCCAGCCGCAGGTAGCGGTAGAAGGCGCGCAGGGATTCCGTCTTCCTGAAGATGGAGGCCGGCCCGAGGCCCCTCTCCTTCTTGAGGGACCACAGGTAGCCTTCCACGAAGGTGGTCTCGGCCAGGGCGGGGTCGGTCTTCCTGGCCTCGCAATAGGCCAGGAAGGCTTCCGCGTCACCGGCATAGGCGAGGCAGGTGTTCTTTGCCAGGCCGCGCTCCATGCCGAGGTGACGCGAGAAATCCGCCGCGAGGGGCCGCACTTACTTCCGGCCCGCCTTTTCCTTCCGCTCGGCCTTCTCGGCGGCCTTGGCGGCTTCGCCGGCCGGCGTGGTCGGCATCAGGCCGGGCTTCAGCCCGGGGGTGAGGAAGCGGGCGCGCAGCTCGGTCTCTATCTCCAGCGCCACGTTCTTGTTGGTCTTCAGATAGGTCCTGGCGTTCTCGCGGCCCTGGCCGATGCGGTCGCCCTTATAGATGTACCAGGTGCCGGATTTTTCCAGCAGGCCGGTCTCCACTCCCATGTCGAGCAGGCAGCCCTCGGTGGAGATGCCCTCGCCGTTGACCATCTCGAACTCGGCCTGGCGGTAGGGCGGCGCCACCTTATTCTTGACCACCTTCACGCGGATGCGCGCGCCGGTGACGACGTCGGCCGACTTGATGGTCTCGATCTTGCGGATGTCCAGGCGCACCGAGGAGTAGAACTTGAGCGCCAGGCCGCCGGGCGTGGTCTCGGGGTTGCCGAACATCACGCCGATCTTGTGGCGCAGCTGGTTGATGAACATGACGGAGGTTTTGGTGGAGGACACGATGGAGGTGAGCTTGCGCAGCGCCTGGCTCATCAGCCTGGCCTGCAGGCCCACGTGGAGGTCGCCCATCTCGCCTTCGATCTCGGCCTTGGGGACGAGCGCGGCCACGGAGTCGATCACGATGATGTCCAGCGCGCCGGAGCGCACCAGTTTTTCGCAGATCTCGAGTGCCTGCTCGCCGGAGTCCGGCTGGGAGATCAGGAGGTTGTCCACGTCCACGCCCAGCTTCTGGGCGTACACCGGGTCCAGCGCGTGCTCGGCGTCGATGAAGGCCGCCATGCCGCCTTTCTTCTGCGCCTCGGCGATCACGTGCAGCGTCAGCGTGGTCTTGCCGGAGGATTCCGGTCCGTAGATCTCGATGACGCGGCCGCGGGGCAGGCCGCCCACGCCGAGCGCCAGGTCGAGGCTGAGCGCGCCCGTAGGGATCGTCTCGATCTTCATGTTAGCGGCCCGCTCGCCCATCTTCATGATGGCCTCTTTGCCGTAGCTCTTCTCTATCTGCGAGAGCGCCGCTTCGAGCGCCCTGGTCTTTTCGTCGTTAGCCATATATTTCGTAACCTCCGTTAAATTTTCTTACCCGAATAGTCTACAAGGTCAACCCGACAACGGTGTGTCGGGTTGCGGCCGGCTATTTTTTTATTTTTTCGGCCCGTTTCATCATTATGTTAACATTTCCGCTCAGCTTCAAAGATCAACTTCGGCTCAATTCTCATTTAGTATAGACGATTTTTCGGTGCCTGTCAAGTATTAAGGAGATATTGACTTTAGCGCTTTAATATACTATCCTTAATATATGCATCCTATACAAGAGAAGCTCCTGAACCTTTCCAAAGAGCGCAATTTGGCCCAGGCCAGCCTGCGCGAGATGGCCGCCGCCATAGGCCTGCCGGACGAATCCCCCCAGAAGATCAAGCATCACCTGCAGCAGCTGGAGAAAAAAGGCTTCTTCACTATAGACCGCGCCAAGGGCCTGATGGAAAAAGCCTCCCTGCTGCCCGGGCTGGCCAGCGGCCTGCTGAAAGAGGCCTCCTCTCTTTTCTCCATTCCCATAGTCGGCATGGCCAATTGCGGGCCGGCCACGGTTTTCGCCGAGCAGAATTTCGAGGGTTTCCTGCGCGTCTCGGGGCGGCTGCTGGGCCGGAGCAACCCGGCCGGCCTCTACGCCATCCGGACCAACGGCTCGTCGATGAACCGCGCCGAGATAGCCGGCAAGAAGATAGAGGACGGCGACTACGTGGTGATCGACAGCAACAAGCGCGTGCCCGGCAACAACGACATCGTGCTGGCCATCATAGACAACAAGGCCACCATCAAGCGCTTCATAGACGACCGCGCCAACGGCCAGGTGATCCTCAAGGCCGACTCCTCCCACGATTACGACCCCATCTACCTGCACCCCGACGACGACTTCCTCATCAACGGCAAAGCCGTCGCCGTCATCAAAAAATAGGGACAGCGCCCTATTTTAAAACTAGGGACAGCGCCCTGTTTTCAGTTCTTCCAGCCCTTCAACTCCCCAGGCAAACCAAGAGGAAGGCCTTCGTCTTCCGCCGCGGGCGTCCACAAAAACTGCGTTAAAAAATAGGGCGCTGTCCCTAGTTTTTACTTGCCTCCCCGGTGCCGGATTAGGTTTAATTTGACGGTAGTCAATTGACCGGAGGCAACAACTAATGAAAAACCAACTTATACTTTCCGCCGCCATCGCGCTCTGCGCTGCCGGCTCCGCCGTAGCGGCCGACAAGGTCATATACGGTTCCGACGACCGCCTGGACATCTACCAGGTCACCGATTCCCGCCTGCTCAAACTGGCCGACTCCACCGTGGGCCTGTTCCAGGCTTCGGACGTGTACGTGACCGGCTCCCGCGCGCTGCTTACCACCGAATCCTACGCCGACGGCTACAACCTCTGCAAGGAAGAGCCCTTCTACGAGCAGGTCACCGGCGCCTTCTGCTCCGGCTCCCTGGTGGCCCCCGACATCATCATGACCGCCGGCCACTGCGTAAAGAGCGCCGACGCCTGCGAGGGCACCAAGTTCGTCTTCGGCTTCGCGGTAAAGTCCAAGGGCGTGAACCCCTCCGAAGTCCCCGCTTCCGACGTCTACTCCTGCTCCGAGCTGATAGGCCGCGAGCAGGTGGGCACCGGCGCCGACTGGGCCCTGATACGCCTGGACCGCAAGGTCACCGGCCATGAGCCGCTCAAGTACGACACCTCCGATTCCGTCAAGAACGGCGACCCGCTGGTGGTCATCGGCCACCCGGCCGGCCTGCCCACCAAGGTAGCCGGCGGCGCCACCGTGCGCGACGCCTCCCCCAAGGGCTACTTCGTGGCCAACCTGGACACCTACGGCGGCAATTCCGGCTCCGCGGTGTTCAACGCCAAGACCGGCGTGATAGTGGGCATTCTGGTGCGCGGCGAGAACGACTATGTCTACAAGGACGGCTGCTCCGTCTCCAACGTCTGCCCCTCCACCGGCTGCCGCGGCGAGGACGTGACCAAGCTTAACGCCGTCACCTCCCCCTTCTCCAAGGCCGCCGCCGCCCCCGCGGCCGAAGCCATGGCCAAGGCTGCCCCCGCCTTCGAACTGCTCAAAGGCCTGACCCCGGAAAACAACTGATCCGGCCCTCATAAAGGACCCCGGCCCCGCGGCCGGGGTTTTTTATTGCCCCAAAAAAGGCCGCAACTTGCCGGCGGTTTATATGCTAGTATCTAGGCATACCCCTCTAAAAGAGGTCATTTTAAGGAGATATTAACATGGCAAACGAGAAATTCATGAAAACGATGCAGCCTGACGCCGAACTGGGCGCCGTCATTGGGAACGAGCCCGTCGCCCGCCCCACCGCCGTCAAGAAGATCTGGGACTACATCAAGAAGAACAACCTTCAGGACAAGGTCAACAAGCGCAACATCAACGCTGACGAGAAGCTCCTGAAAGTGTTCGCCGGCAAGAAGCAGGTCACGATGTTCGAACTGGCCGGCATCCTGGGCAAGCACCTGAAATAAGGCGCCCCCGCCCCGCAAAGAAGGCCGTCCGCTGGCGGCCTTTTTTGCTTGGGCCGCCCTTCCAACAGGCCGAGAACCGGCCGCCAGAGGCAATATGATAGATCTCAAACCCGCGCACCTCAAGAAAGTTAAAAAGATACTCTCCGGCAGCGTCCCCGAGTACGAAGTCATGGTTTACGGCTCCAGGGCTCAGGGCAAGGCCAAGACCTACTCCTACCTGGACCTGGCCATCATGACCGACAAACCGCTGGGCGCCCCGCGCCTGGAGAAGATAGCGGCGGCTTTCGCCGGCGCCAACCTGCCTTTCCGCGTGGAGACCATAGACTGGGCCGCCACCGGGGCCGGTTTCCGCAAAGAGATAAAAAAAACCGCCATAGTACTGCAGCCGCCCCCGAAGGCCTGAGCCCCCGTGGCATGAGAAAGGCCGCCCCAGGGCGGCCTTTCTCTTTTTTGCCTGCCAAAGGCCATCCTAAGGCCAGCGGGTTGAGCTGGCAGTCTTCGTCCGGAGGCCGCGTTTAGAATGCCATATATCGAACATCGCCCGCGCCGTCTTCCCCGATGGGCCTATGTTATATGTGGGCCTTAAGGCCTTGTCAATCTGAAGTCAGATGCACAATAATATTCACATGATCAACATAAAGAACGCTTTCGTTCTGTCGGCGCTGGTTGTTGCGGCAACGGCGCCGGGGGCAGCAGCTCAGGAACTCTCTTTTGACGCGCTTTATAAGAATACGGGGCTGATAAACATGTTCCCGGCGGCCGCGCCGGGGGTCCCCAAAGTCCGGGAAACGGCGGAGAAAAACGCCGCCGGCGCGGCGCAGGAGCTGGCTTATGAAGATCTCCTGGTGGCCCCGCTGTGGAAAGCCGTTCCCGGCGCGGCCGCCGCGGTGGACCTGAAAGAGGGCTTCTCCCCGGCCAGGTACCAGGGGAACCGCAACGTCTGCAGCGTGTTCGCCACGCTGGGACTGGCCGAATACCTTTTATTGCGGAAAGAAAAAGTAAATGTGGACCTCTCCGAAGAATTCCTTTACTACAACGCCAAGCTGAAGTTCACCGACTCGCCCGGGCTGCAGGCCTATAAAAAGGAGCAGGGCCTGGTCGGATACGTGGCGGTAGAGGCGTTGACCGGCGGCGTGGTGGCGGAAAAAGAGTGGCCTTTCCTGGCCGTGCTGCCTCAGCACGTCCCTGTGCCGCCCTTGACCGACCCGGACATGGGAGTGCCCCCGGCCGGTATCTCCGGCAAAACCCTGCAATACAGCTTCGCCCCGCAGGCGGTGCGCCGCTCCGAGATAAAGCACTTCCTGGCCGCGGAACGCAAACCCGTGGTGATGAACCTGATGCTTTATTTCGGGAATATCGACAACGCCTCCGGCCGGGTAAAAGACCCCTCCGAAAGCCAGCGCGCCCGGTGTTTCTCCGCGGGCGACAACTGCAGCGGCCACGTCGTGCTGCTGACCGGCTATGACCCGGCCGCGAGGGAATATTATTTCCGCAACTCCTGGGGCGCCAATTGGGGAAGAGCCGGTTTTGGCACCGTCTCGGAAAAATATGTCGTGGAAAACTGCGAATCCTGCCATTTCCTGCCGCAGCTGGGCTCTTTAGGCTGGCGTGCGGTGGCGCTGAACGCCGCCTATGGCTGGTCCGCCGAGCTGGAATAGACCATGAAAAAAAAGCTCGCGGCCGCTTTTGCCCTGTTTGCATTCACCGCTCCGGTCCTGAACGCTACGGGCCCGGGCCCGCGGCCCCCTGTGCTGCAGCCGCCAGACCGCCTTATCTTCGGGAGCGACGACCGTGCCGACCGCTACCAAGTCCGGGACGCGCGGCTGCTGGCCGCGGCCGACGCCATCTTCACCTTCATTCCCAAGGAAGGGCTGGAGCGGCTGCCCGGCGGAGGATTCGCTTTCAGCAAGAAGCGCACCCACCAGGAATACCTGAACCTGTGTCCCGGCGAAAAATTCGCGTCGCAGCCGGCGCCCGGGACTTTTTGCACCGGTTTCCTGGCGAAACCCGACGTGGCGGTTACGGCCGGCCACTGCGTGGAGGACGACGAACTGCAGAATTTCTGCGACAAATATTACCTGGTATTCGATTATTCCATGCAGGGCCAGGACTCGGCGCGGACCACGTTCAACGACTCGCAGGTATACGCCTGCAGCTCGGTACTGGCGCGCCGGTTCGAAAATACCGCGGCCGCGGATTACGCCATACTGCGGCTTTCACGGCCCGTCATGGACCGCGCCCCGCTCAGAATTCGGACGTCGGGCAAAGTGGCTTCCAATGCCCGGCTGGCGACCATAGGCCACCCGAAAGGCCTGCCGCAGAAATTTGTCGGCAAAGCCTCCGTACTCGATAACTCCCCGGCGCTGTTCTTCGGTTCCGACATTGACGCTTTCCACGGCAATTCCGGCGGGCCCGTGATAAATATGGATACGATGGAAGTGGAAGGCCTGGTTATCCGGGTCTCGGGTTATTACCAGGCGGACGGCGATTACGTCGCCGACCCGGTACGGCAATGCAACAGGCTTTTCGTGACCACCGGTCAACGCACCAGTCTTCTGATAGAGCGCCCCGCGGTTTTCTCGGACCTGCTGCCGTAACATGCGGGCCCGCGCCCGGCCGGGCGCGGGCTGAAAAAAACATTCCAAGACTTTCTGACCGGCCGCCCTAGGCCCTGCGCAGGCGCGCGAGGATGCGCTCGTCTCTGGCGAAGCCGGGGGCGGAGGCCGGAGCCGGCTGCGGCTTACCGGCCCTGTCCCGGAGGCGCCAGTCATAAGCGTCCCTGATCCCGCGCTGCAGCCCGTACGCCGGCTGCCAGGCGAGGTCCCTGGCCGCCGCGCTGGTATCGTAGTACACGCTCTCGTCGGTAGCGAAGGGGAACACGGGGTCTCTCATGTTATTGAGCTCCTCCGGCTGGAATACCCGCTGCAGGAGGCCCGGATCGTAAGCCCTGATATCCGCTTTTTTTCCCGCCGCCGCGGCGCATAGCCAAGCAAAACCGGCCGCGGTTACGGTTTCAGGCCCCGCGATGTTGTACGCCTTGCCGAAAGCGGCCGGGTTCAGCGCCGCCTTTATGAAAGCGTCCGCCAGGTCGTCTACGTGGATGAAGTGCAGCATGTTATGCCCGCCACCCGGGATCAGTATCTGCCTTCCCGCTTCGGCGCGGTCAAAGAAGTACGCCTCGCGATAAATGTAATTGAGCGGGCCGTAGATGTACGCCGGCCGGATTATCGTAGCCGGGAAGGTCCCGTTGGCGAGCAGGGCGCGTTCGCACAGGATCTTGTTGCGGCCGTAGTCCGCGAACGGGTCCCGGCTCTTCCCGAATTCAGAGAGCAGCGGGAAGTCCTCCCGCACGGGACAGAATTTTATCGCCTCAAAATCGTATACCGCTACAGAGCTGCAGAAAACATAGTGCTTTATCCGCAGGCCGGCCGCGCCCAGCGCCGCGGCGAAAGACTCCACATCCGCCGGCAGATAGCCGCAGATATCAAAAACGGCGTCAAAGCCGCCGCGCGCGCCGGCTGCCAGCGCTGCCAGGAGTCCAGCCGCGTCCCTGCGGTCTGCCTTCAGCGCGCGGACCCCGGCGGGCAGCCGGCCTCCGGAGACGCCGCGGTTCAGCGCCGTTACGTCGTGCCCCTGCGCGGCCAGCTTGTGCGCCAGCCGCAGCCCTACGAATTTTGAGCCGCCGATGATCAGAGTGTTCATTCTTGCCTAGCCTCAGCAATATATCGGGCCGGCTAGCCGCAGCACTTGAAGAAGCTGACCGAGAGCGGCGGCAGGGTGAGCGACAGGGAATAAGGCCGGCCGTGCGAGGCGTAGGCCCCGGCCGTCACGCCGCCCATGTTGCCCATGCCGCTGCCCCAGTAGGTGACGGCGTCGCTGTTGAGCAGTTCCTTCCAGAAGCCGCCGCGGGGCACGCCCACGCGGTAGCCGTGGCGCGGCACCGGGGTGAAATTGCAGACCACCAGCACGTCGTCGCCGGGCTTGTCGCCCTTGCGGAGGAAGGCGGTAACGCTCTGCTGCGAGTCGTTGGCGTCCACCCAGTCGAAACCGGCCGGATTGCAGTTAAGCTCGTGCAGCGCGGGCTCGGCCTTGTAGAGCGCGTTGAGGTCCCGCACCCAGTTCTGCATGCCGCCGTGCGGCGGGTAGCCGGCCTGGTGCCAGTCCAGGCTGCGGTCGTGGTTCCACTCCCCCCACTGGGCGAACTCGCTGCCCATGAACATCAGCTTCTGCCCGGGCTGGGCGTACATGCCGCCGTAGAGCAGGCGGAGGTTGGCGAACTTCTGCCAGTCGTCGCCGGCCATCTTGCCCAGCATCGAGCCCTTGCCGTGCGTCACCTCGTCGTGCGAGAACGGCAGCACGAAGTTCTCCCCCCAGGCGTAGAGCATGCGGAAGGTGAGGTCGTTGTGGTGGTATTTGCGGAACACGGAATCGCGCGAGAAATAGCGCAGCGTGTCGTGCATCCAGCCCATGTCCCACTTCAGGCCGAAGCCCAGCCCGCCTATGTAGGTGGGGCGCGACACCATGGGCCAGGCGGTGGACTCCTCGGCGTAGGTCTGCGCGTCGGGGAAGTTCTGGTAGACCACGTGGTTGAACTGCTTGAGGAAGGCTATGGCCTCCAGGTTCTCGTTGCCGCCGTGCTTGTTGGGCACCCACTGGCCGGCCTTGCGGGAATAGTCCAGGTACAGCATGGAAGCCACGGCGTCCACGCGCAGGCCGTCCACGTGGAACTTGTCCAGCCAGAACAGCGCGGAGGAGAGCAGGAAGCTCTTAACCTCGTTGCGGCCGAAATTGAAGATGGCGCTGCCCCAGTCGGGGTGGTAGCCCTGGCGCGGGTCGGCGTGCTCGTAGAGGCAGGTGCCGTCGAACCTGGCCAGGCCGTGCGCGTCCGAGGGGAAATGCGCGGGGACCCAGTCGAGGATCACGCCGATGCC
Organism: Elusimicrobia bacterium GWB2_63_16; assembly: GCA_001799715.1. Lineage (GTDB taxonomy): Bacteria > Elusimicrobiota > Elusimicrobia > Elusimicrobiales > UBA9959 > UBA9959. Next base: position 16,491 of record MGTZ01000039.1, read on the forward strand.
GGCCTGGTGCAGCGAGTCCACCAGGGACATGAAGTCCTGCGGCGTGCCGTAGCGGGACGTCGGGGCGAAATAGCCGGTGGTCTGGTAGCCCCACGAGCCGTAGAAGGGGTGCTCGGTGACTGGCATCAGCTCCACGTGGGAGAAGCCCATGTACTTCAGGTAGCCGGGCAGCTGCTCGGCCAGCTCGCGGTAGGTCAGCGGGATATTGTCGCCCTTACGGCGCCAGGAGCCCAGGTGCATTTCATAGATGGAGACCGGGCTCTTGAGGCCCACCTTGGCGCCGCGCTCCTTCATCCAGGCGGCGTCGCCCCACTCGTAGTCGAGCGTGGCCACCACGGAGGCCGTCTTGGGCGACTCCTCGGCGGCGAAGGCCACGGGGTCGGCCTTCTCGGCGCTGAAATTGTCGAAATTGGAAACGATGAAATACTTGTAGTTCTGGCCGGCGACCACGCCGGGAATGAAGCCCTCCCAGATGCCGGAGGCGCCGCGCTGGTGCAACTGGTTGCGGCCCTTGTCCCAGCCGTTGAAGTCGCCTATCACGAACACCTGCCGCGCGTTCGGGGCCCAGACGGCGAAATGGGTGCCGTCCACGCCGTCCACCGTGGCCAGGTGGGCGCCGAGCGCGTCGTAGAGGCGCAGATGGTTGCCCTCGTTGAAGAGGTAAAGGTCCTGGTCGGAGAGGAGTTTAATATTATTGGCCATGGTGTTTATCCTGTTATCTGAATAATACAATATTGACCGCCCCGGCGGTTTATCGCTAACATTGGATTATGACCGAAGAGGCCCCCAAGCCCCATAAACGCCGCGAGCGCTACAGCGGCAAACACCCGCGCAATTTCGCGCAAAAATATAAAGAGCTGGACCCGGCCAGGTACGCCGAACAGATAGAGCATATCATCGCCAAGGGCCTCACGCCGGCCGGCACGCACCGGCCCATCTGCGTGGACGAGATCCTGAAGATCCTCGATCCAAAGCCGGGCGAGACCGCCTTCGACGCCACGCTGGGCTACGGCGGCCATACGAGGAAGCTGCTGGAAAAACTGCTGCCCGGAGGACGGCTGTTCGCGGTGGACGTGGACACGGTGGAGATGCCCAAGACCGAGGCGCGCCTGCGCGCCGAGGGCTACGGCCCGGAAGCCCTGGTAGTACGCAAAATGAATTACGCCGGCATCCTGGGCCTGCTGGGCGAGGCCGGCGGCGGCTTCGACTGCGTGCTGGCCGACCTGGGCGTGTCGTCTATGCAGCTCGACAATCCCGAGCGCGGCTTCACCTACAAGGCCGACGGCCCGCTGGACCTGCGCCTCAATCCCGAGCGCGGCCGCCCGGCCTCAGAATTTCTTAAGACCGTCTCCCGCGATAAGCTCGCCGCCCTCCTGGAGGAGAACGCCGACGAGCCCCACGCGCTGACCATAGCCGCGGCCATCAAGGAAAGCCCGGCGGCCATCCTCACCACCGCGAATCTGGCCGAAACCGTGCGGGCCGGACTCAAGCGCGCCCACCCCAAGCTGGGCGAGGACGTGGTCAAGAAATCCCTGCAGCGCGTCTTCATGGCGCTGCGCATAGAGGTCAACGACGAGTTCAGCGCGCTGGACCGCTTCCTGGCGGCCCTGCCCTGGTGCCTCAAACCCGGCGGCCGCGCGGCCATCCTGACCTTCCACTCCGGCGAGGACCGCCGCGTGAAGAAGGCCTTCGCCAAGGGCGAGGCCGAAGGTTTGTACTCCGCCGTCTCCCCCGCCCCGGCGCGGCCTTCCCCGGCCGAGCGCCGCTCCAACCCCCGCTCCGCCTGCGCCAAGCTGCGCTGGGCCGTGCGCTCTCCCGCGCCGGCGGCCTGAATACTTGCGCCGGCGGCCCCGAAATATTGTATTCTGTGCTTGGGTAAGGGTTAAGAATAACAACAAGCTTTCCACCGGTCCGCGCCGCGGGCCATAACCCCATTTGAAAGGGGGAGTCATGATAATGAAGAGAGAGGAATTAAAAGCGCTCATGGACGTGAGGACGGGGCCCTGCGTCTCGATCTATTTGCCCACGGAGAAGGGCAGTATAGAGACGAGGCAGAACCCGGTGCGCCTGCGCAAACTGCTCAAGGAGGCCGAACACAAGCTGCTGGCCTCGGGGACCAGGACGCTGGACGCCAAAGACCTGCTGGCGCCCGCGAGGCAGATGCTGGAAGATAACCTGTTCTGGCAGTACCAGAGCGGCGGGCTGGCCGTTTTCCTGTCCCGCGGGATAAAGCGGGCCTATACGCTGCCGCTGGCCTTTACCGAGATGGCCGCCGTGAACGACAGGTTCTGCGTGCGGCAGCTGCTGCCGTTTTTCGCCGAGGACGGGCGCTATTGCGTGCTGACGCTGAGCCAGCGCTCGGTACGGCTGTTCCAGTGCACCCGGCACAGCGTGGCCGAGGCGGACCTGAGCCAGGCCCCCAAGAGCGTCGCGGACCTGCTGGAGCTCAACGCCGGAGAGAAGCAGCTGCAGTTCCACGCCAACGGCGCGGGGCGCGGCGCGCGCGGCGGCGGGGCCGGCATGTTCCACGGCCACGCCGAGGACACGGACGAGGCCAAGGAGAACATCCTGGTCTATTTCCACGGCGTCAACCGGGCGGTCAACTCGCTGATAGGCTCCAACGGCCCGCTGGTGCTGGCCGGCGTGGACTACCTGACGCGCATTTACGAGAAAGCCAACACTTACCCCCGCCTGGCCGAGGACCGCATCACCGGCAACCCGGCCGAGTTGAGGCCGGAAGAGCTGAAGGACAGGGCCTGGGAGATAGTGCGGCCCGGCTTCGAGGCGGGAGCCAGGGCGGCGGCGGCGGTGTTCGAACAGCTGCAGGGCACGCCGCGGGCTTCCAACCACCTCAAGACCATACTCGCGGCCGCCAACGACGGCAGGGTGGCCACGCTGCTGGTGTCGGCCAGGGACCAGCGCTGGGGCATCTACGACGACGCCTCCGGCGTGATAGATCTCCACGCCAAGCCGGACCCGGCCGACATGGAGCTGCTGGAGCTGTGCGCGGCGCGCACGCTGGACCACGGCGGCCAGGTATACGCCCTGGAGCCCGAGCGCATGCCGGGCCGGGCGCCCGCGGCGGCCGTCTTCAGGTACTGAAGCCGGACAATGAAAAAGCCGGGCCGAGGGGCCCGGCTTTTTTCATGCCCGCTGTTTCAGCGCAGCAGCGCGCCCTTCTCTGCCCAGATCTTCTCCATAGCCTGCCGCGGCGCGGGCCGCGGCGCGTCCAACTCGCGCGCTATCACGCCCAGCAGTTCCACCAGGCCGTGGAAATCCGCCGCCGCCACATGCTCCTGACCCACGCGGGCCTTCTTACCCCTGGCCACGCCGTCGAGGTCGGCCATGTTGTGGTAATTGCCCAGCGGCAGGCACAGGCAGGTGGAACTGAGGCCGTAGAAAGAGAAAGCCGAGGCCTCGCAGACCCCGCCCGGCATCAGCTTGCGCTGGAATTTAAAGGCCGGGTTGGCCTTCTGGTAGGCCGCCGCGGCGTTGGAGACCAGATTGGTCAGCTCCGGCGTGAACACGCTCATCCTGTCGCCCACGCGCACTATGGGGCCGCCGCCGATGGGCGAATCGTGCGGGAAACTGCGGGAACATTCCAGGCAGACCAGGCGGGCGTTCTTCGGGATGGTGCCGCCGCGCGCCGCGCCGATGGCGCCCACGAAGCCCACCTCCTCGGCCCGGGTGAACAGCAGCGCGGTATGGGCCAGTTTTTTGTCCCTCGATATGCCGTCGTAGGCGGTCAGCGCCGCCGCAACGGCGGCCAGGTCGTCGCAGGCCTGGGTGTAGGCCACGCCTTTCTTTATCGAAGCCGCGGGGAACTTCCAGCGCCCGAGACAGCCCGGCTTCAGCGGGGCGGGCCCGGCCAGCCGGGCCGTGACCGTCTTGAAAGGCTTGGCCGCCGGGTCCAGCGAGGTCACCCGGGCGGGGTAGCTGCGGGACAGGTCTTCGGAGAAGATCTCTATGGCCGCGTCCTTGAAATAGGCGTCCTGCACGCCGCCGCGGAATTCCAGCCGCAACTCCCGGCCCTCGGCGGAGAGCACGATAAAAGCCGGGTGGTCCAGGTGGGCGGTGATGAACAGCGGGGGGTTGCGGCGGCACGCGCGCTTAAAATCGGCGCGGGTTATCAGCAGGTTGCCGTGCCTGTCGCTCGCAAGGGCGAGGTGGGGCCGGGCTTCGACCCAGGCCCCCACGAAACGGATAACGGCCCCTTCGTGCGCGGCCGCCGTGGGCAGCGAGGTGACTTCAAGCAGGAATTTCTCGCGTCTCTTGAGCTCGGCTGAACTGGTCTTTTTCATAAGCCTCCGTCCCGGGCCGCCGGCTGAACGCCGCGCGGCCAGGTTTAGTTTTAGCATTTTTCACCGCGGCTCCGGAAAGGGGCCGGCCAGTTTTTAATATAATTGAAATATGAAGACTTTACTCTTTTCCCTGCTGCTGGTACTGCCCCTGGCCCTCTCGGCCAAACCCGTGAAGAAGCCCGAAGCCAATATAGAGAAGAGGAAAGCCGCGGCCGTTGAGGCCCCGGTAGTGCTGACCACCTCCGCCCCCAATTTCTGCCTGTTCGGCGGCCAGAGCGGCAAGCCCGCCAAGGGCGAGGCCGCCTTCATGAGCGTGGTCTGGAAGAACGACGTGGTCTACGTCGGCGAGACGCACGACCAGGCGCTGGACCACCTGGCGCAGTACGAGGCGCTCAAGGCCATGAAGATAGCGCGCGGCTCGCGCATCGCCGTCGGCTTCGAGATGCTTAACCAGACGCTGCAGCCGGTGCTGGACGATTACGCCGCCGGCCGCATCACCGAGGAGGAATTCCTCACCCGCGCGGACTGGAAGAAAGAATGGGGCTTCGACTTCGCCATGTACAAGCCGCTGTTCGATTTCATCGTGGCCAACAAATTGCGCGCGCTCGCGCTGAACGTGCCGCGCAAGGTGGTGGGCAAGGTGGCCCGCACCGGCCTGGCCAGCCTGACGCCGGAGGAGAAAGCTTTCCTGCCCGAGAAGGTGGAGATCACCGGCCACAAGAAGTACAACGAGTACCTGAAGGCCACTTTCGGCGCGCACGGCGACTCGCCCATGGCCAAGATGTTCACCGTGGAGAATTACCTGGCCTCGATGGCCGCCTGGAACGAGGGCATGGGCGCGCGCGTGGCCGATTTCCTGACGGTTAATCCCGGCTACGCCGTGCTGGTAGTGGCGGGCAACGGCCACCTGCTCTACAACGCCGCCATCCCCGCCTCGGTCAAGGCGCGCGTGAAAGGCGTGCGGCAGGCCTCCTTCTACACCGAGCAGGCCGCCGCCTGCCCCGAGACCATGCCCAAGGAGCACCGCGACATGGCCAACTACGTGTGGTACATCAACCACCCGCCCAAGCCCGAACCCGCGCCGGCCGCCATGCCCGCGGTCAGCACCGCCCCAGCCGCGGCGCAGTAAGCCGCGGCCGGCGGCCGCCACTCCATGTCAAACCCCCTGCGCAGCTACGCCGCCGGCTTCACCGCCTTCAGCTCCAACGCCAGGAATTTCCTGCTGCTGACAGGCCTGATGTCGTTCGCGCAGAGCGTCTTTTCCCTGGTCTTCAACCTCTACATACTCGAACTCGGCTACGACCGCGACTTCCTGGGCGTCATAGGCTCCATCCCCAACCTCACCGTGGCGGCGCTGGCCATACCGCTGGCCGTGTTCTGCGCGGCGCTGTCGGCGCGCAAGGCGCTGCTGGCCTCGCTGGGCCTGAACTTCGCGGCCATGGCCGGCCTGGCCTCTTTCACCGGCCGCGGCCCGCTGATGTTCTTCTCGGCGCTGTCGGGGGCCTCGGCCGCGCTGCTGGCCATCACGGCACTGCCGCTGATGGCGCGCAGTTCCTCCGAGCGGGAGCGCCAGCATCTCTTCAGCTTCCAGTTCGCGGTCTCCATGACCGCCGCCTTCGCCGGGAACCTGGTAAGCGGCTGGCTGACCAGCTTCTGGGCCTCGGGCTTTTACGGCGGCGGCGAGGGCGCGCAGGCCTACCGCGCCACCATGCTGGCCGCCTGCGCGCTGCTGCTGGCGGCCGTGCCGCCGGCCCTGCGCATCCGCGAGCGGCGGGAAGGCGCTCCCGGCGGCGCCGCCTTCGCCTCGCTCCCCCCGGGCCTGGCGCTGCTGGTGCTGGCCCCCCAGCTCATCATCGCTTTCGGGGCCGGCATGATCATGCCCTTCCTCAACATCTTCTTCAAATCCGGCTTCGCCCTGCCCATCTCCAGCCTCGGCTTTTTCATGGCGCTGATGCCGCTGGCCATGGCCGCCGGCGGCCTCATAGGCCCCTGGCTCGTCGGCAGGCTCGGCCGCGTGCGCGCCATGATAGCCTTCCAGTCCCTCTCCATCCCTTTCCTGGCCACCATGGGCTTCTCCGGCCTGCTGCTGCCCACCGTGCTGGCAACCTTCGCGCGCACCATGCTGATGAACGCCAGCTGGCCGGTCTACAGCGTCTTCATGCTGGGGCATTTCCCCGCCTCGCAGCACCAGGCCGCCAGCGCGCTCTATACCGCCGGCTGGAACCTGGCCTCGGCCGCCGCCGCGCGGCTCAGCGGGCGGCTGCAGATGGACTTCGGCTTCACGCTGCCTTTCCTGATCACTATCACCTGCTACAGCGCGGCCACGCTGCTGCTCTCGCGCAAGTTCCTGAAAGAGGACAGCAAAAAGCCGGTCGCCGCCACCGCCATAAAAGAAGAGGCTGAATAAGGCCGCCTCCCTTGCGGCGTCGGCCTCTTTTTCCTATCATTCTTTCAGGTTTAGGGAGGATAAAATGAAAATATTACTGAACATAGCGCTGGCGCTGGCCGTAGCCGCGCCCGGCCTCTGCCAGGCCGGCGAAGAGGCCGCGCAGAAGAAGAACCTGCTTACCCGCGACGAGGTGACGGTCTTCAAAAAGAAGCTGGTGACCGTGCTGGACGCCATGGGTCTGCCGCCGGCCGGCTTCGCCAGGCAGAAGGACGATTTCAACCTGCCCACGGAATTCTACCTGGAGAAAGGCAAACTGGTCTCCAACCAGGCCGGCGCCAGGCGCCATTTCGCCATCAAGGGCCTGAAGGAGGCCGAGGCGGCCAACAAGCAGGCCGGCGTGGACTACCAGAAAAAGATCCTCGAAGCGCAGGCCAAGGGCGACTACCAGGAGATGACCCGCATCATGCAGGAGATGCAGACCAAGACCAGCCAGACCACGCTGGCCGGCGTTAAGGCCCAGGAAGAGAAGAAGCTGCCCATAGAGGTGCAGGTGGAATTCAACCGCTCCGAACAGACCGGCATAGACCCGGACCTGGTGGTGGTGGAGCAGGCGGGCGTGCTGGGGCTCAAGACCCAGCAGGGCGAGGAAGGAGATCCGAAAGAGACCGTGACCCTCTACTTCCAGCCCGTCACGCTCAAGGATACCAAGACCCTCTCGCAGATAGAGCTTAAGACCGGGCCGGTGCCGGCCAAGACCAGCGTCTCTTCCATAACCATAGAACTGGAAGGTCCCGCGGCCGACGTGGAGGCCTGGGCGGCGCGCGTAGACTTCAAAAAGGTGCTGGCGCAGATAGACGCCACCGTGAAGTAAGGCGGAAGCGCTTTAAAAGGGAAAGGCCCGCTCAGGCGGGCCTTTCCTTTTCGCTCGGCAGGCTGGGCTATTTGGGCATCGGCTGCGTCCAGACGGCGTAGCGTTCGCCGGTGGTCTCCAGCTTCCAGCCGTCGCCGGGGTTCCAGCCCCAGTTGCGGCCGAGCTTGAGGACTACGCGCTTGTTCTCGCCGTCTATCACGGCGGCGTAGAGCTCGTTGGCGGCCTGCAGCACCATCATGCGGCTGGTGGAGGTTATGCCGGCGGCTTTCCTTATATTGATCAGCGCCTGGATGCGGGCGCGGTAGTCGGAGCCCCAGTCGAAAAAATGGGGCCAGAACACCGACGGGATGCCGGGGTGCGTGAGCAGGTAGGCGTAGCCCATCAGGCGCTGCGTGCGGTACTCCTGGGAGGCGTTGGGCAGGAAGTTCACGTCGCGCGGCGAGGTGTCGTGGTTCTCGATGAAGGTGACGGACTTGGCGGGCCACCAGCCTATCATGCCGGAAGGGCGGCCGCCCTCGTTGAGGATCTCGTAGCGCTCGCTCTCCACCGCGGAGACCAGGTTATAGCGGGTGGTAAAGTCGAAGATCGTGGAGGCGTTCTTCTTGCCGGGGCCGTTGTCGGTGCCGTCCACCCAGCTGGCCAGCAGCTGGCGGTTGGAGTCGTAGAATTCGCCCACCGAGAACAGCGGGCTGGAAGCCTCGTTGTACTGCCCCACGTAATAAGGCGGGTAGCCCTTAACCATGTCGTAGCGCCAGCCGTCGAAGCCCACCGTATTGCGCAGCCAGCGCAGGAAGACCTTGGCGTCGTTCTGCACCGCGGGGGCGCGGTGGTCGAGGTCGCGGCAGCCGAAGTCGCCCTGGCCCTCGTCGTCGTACATGCTCTTCGGGGAGCCCTGCCACTCGTCGTTGCGCACGATGGCGGTGGTGGGCCAGTCGGGGTTGATGAAATCGGCCCAGTCCTTGGTGCCGTTACGGTGGTTGAGGATGATGTCGGCCACCACTTTAACGCCGGCGCCGTGCATGGCCTTCACGGCCCTGAACAGCTCTTCCTTCTTCCCCCACTGCGAATCGAGGTTGTACCACTGGTTTGGATAATAGCTGCCGTTGGAGACCGGCGGGAACCAGACCAGGTCGAAGCCGGCGCGGCCCACTTCGGGAGCCTTGTCCGCCAGCACGCCCCACCAGCCCTTGGGCGGGTGGTACCAGTAATCGTCGGCGTACCAGTGGAAGCCCTGCAGCAGGATCAGCTTGCTGTTATCGGTGTCCAGGCGCTGCTGCTTGGGCGGGGTGAAGACGCCGTCGGCGTAGCGTTTTTTCGCGTCCAGCCAGTAGGAGCGGGGCACGCTGAGCGGCGAGTTCTCAAGCCGGGAGGGTGCCGGTTCGGCGAAGCTGAAATCGCGGGGTCCGGCCTGCTCGCGGAGCAGGTCGGCGGCTGGGCCGGCGTTGAGGGCCGGTATACCGGAGAAGATCAAAGCCAGGAAGGACGGAAGGAAACGGGAAAGTTTGTTTTCTGACAGCATCAGTTCACCCCTGTACCGTGATGTTGCGACAGTATATTATACAACCTGGCGCGGCGGGCGCGAGGGCCATAAGGCCCGTACCGGCCTGGGCCCGTCAGCAGCTGACCAGGTCCACGCTGAAGGCGGCGTCGTTGAGCACCAGGTTCAGGCTCTGGCCGGCGGCCTCCCCGTAAACGTAGTTGCTCTCCTGCAGGGCGGCGTTCCAGCGCTTGAACTCCTCGCGGGGCCAGGCCCAGACGTCCACTTTGTCCGAGTTGCGGATCTCTTTGTTTACGACATCGCGCTGGCGCTGGCCGGCGTGCACATCTTCCTTCAGCACCACCAGCCGGCCTTCCTTGATGCGGCGGGCGACCTTGACCAGTTTGTTCTCGGCCACGTTGCCGCATTCTACCCAGGTCGTTATCCCGCCTGTGCCGTCCGGCACCAGCAGGTCCGGCACGAAGCCGATATCCGCCAGCACCGGGTCGTTGGGGCCGGGCTCCACCGGGTCCCCGTCGAAGAAGAGGATGGCGGCCGTCAGGCGCAGGGCCAGATGCTCGTGCGTTTCCTCGTCGTTACCTACTATGATGACGCGGCGGTTGCCGCCGTTGATATTGAGATCGCAGCGCAGTGTCATATTAAAGTTTTTCCAGCAGGGCCAGCGCCGCGGCGGCGCGCCGCGCGGCGGCCGGGTTCTTCAGCGGCTCCACGGTCTTCTTTACCCCGAGCGGGCCGGAGACGGTTATCCGGTACGGCTGCCCCAGCCGGCCGGCTATCAGGCCGTAAGCGGCCAGCTCGGCCAGGTCCTCGGCCCAGGATTTCGCCCCGTAGAGCGAGACGAAAGGGCTGCCGGCGAGGCCGGCGTAAACGCCGTCGGCGTCGGAAGCGGCTATCTTCGGCCCGCCGCCGAAACCGTAGAAGGTCAGCGCGTCCCTGAACAGGAAATCGTTGCGCGGGAGAGGCTTAGAGTACGCGCCCCAGGTCTCAGTAAAAAGCCCGCCGTCCGGGCGGCCGGACGGCCTGTAAGCCTCGGGCAGGCCCTCGTCCACCAGCGGGGTTACGCCGTAGATGTAATCCGCGGCGTGGGCGCCCTCGTGGAACAGCGCGTAGGCCAGGCCCTTGTACTTGCTCCCGGCGTCCACCGTTAAGCTCCAGCCCCTTTCCGGAATAAAGCAGCTACGCTCCCGCTCGGTAAGCGTCTCTGAAAGGCTGCGCGCCAGCGCGGCCGGGTTGAGCGTCATGTGGAAGTAAAGGTTCCCCTCCGGGTCCGCCACCCAGCTGGTCACGCCGTTGCCCTGCAGGTTCTCCACGAAATACAGGCCCACGCATTTTTCCCTGAAGACGCGTTCCACCGGCGCCGGCATCAGCCGCAGGTACTCCAGCGTCAGCGCCTTGTCGGCGGCGGTAGGGCTATAGTTGCGGTAGTCGGTACGGCCGTCTATCTCGCGGTAGATCTCCAGCAGCCGCTCCGGCATGGGGCCGATGCGGCTCTCGAAGCTGGCACCGGGAACATAGGCGAAAGTTTGCAGCCTGGCCATCTCCGGCACGGCCGGGGCCGGGCCTTTTTTGGAGCAGGCGGCCAGCGGCAGCAGCGCGGCCGCGGCCAGGAGGAGGGCTTTAGCCGGGCTCTTCACTCTTGCCCTCCAGGTAAAGTTTCATCTCGCAGCGGGCGCAGTCGAATTCCAGGCGGAATTTATGACCTTCCGCGTCCTCCATGAACAGCGGCTCCACACTCTTGCCTTTGCGGCACAGGCCCAGCTGCCGCCGCAGGCAGAACTTGCTGGTCATCAGCGGCTTGCCGGCCAGGCTTGCGCCGCCCTCGGCGGCCATGGCTATCTCCTTGACGCCGTGGCGCTTGTAGAAGGCCGCGGCCAGGGAATTGAGCACGTTGCCGGTATAGTCCAGCTTGTCGACCGGATAAGGATAGTCGTTGGGGACCAGCTTGACCTCCTCGCGGGCCGAGGCCAGCGCGGCAGCGGACTTCTCCAGCGCGGCCAGCGCGTCGCGGCGCAGGTCGTTGAGCGCCGAGACAGGCAGGAAGTACGGTTTGGAGAGCTTCAGCTCCAGCGCCTCCAGGTAGAAATCCGTTTCGCCCAGCTTGGAGAGCTGCTTGCGCATGGTGTCGAGCGCCTGCTCCGGTTTCTGCGCCTGGGATTTGACGCCGCGCCACCTGGCCTCGCCGGCGGCGCCGCGCTCGTCGGAGGCCTTGAGCAGGAAACCGCCGTCGCAGTCCGAGAACTCCAGCCGCAGGGCGAACTTGCGCTGCGCGCCCTCGCGCTCCAGGGCGCGCATGAAATCCTTGTCGAGGTTGCGGTACACCAGCGTGCCGTTCTCCATGCCCTTGAGGTTGTCGGCGCGCACGCGCCCGTCCATCACCCCGTTGACCAGCGACCCGGCCAGCACGCCGGTCTTGTCGAAGTAGCTGATGCCGTCGCCCGGGTGCAGCCGCTCGGCGCCGTGCAGCCGGAACGAGCCGTTCTTGACGTCGGTGGCGGGGCCCAGCTTTTCGCCCACGAACTTGGGCGTGTCGGGCGAGGCCACGTCGGCCGGGTTGCCGTCTATGAAATATTCCGTATACCCGCGGTTGAAGGTCTTGGCCGGGTTGGGCTCGAAGCCGGCGAAGCTTTTGCCTATGGAGGCGCGGGCATAGCCTTTCTTCTCTATCACTTTGTCTAGCTCGCGGCGGTAGAAGGAGACGATATTGCGCACATAGTCGCGGTCTTTCAGCCGGCCCTCTATCTTGAACGAGGTCACGCCGGCCGCGGCCAGGTGGGCCAGGCGCCGGGAGAGGTTGAGGTCCTTGAGCGAGAGCAGGTGCTTGTTGACGGCTATGGCCTCGCCGGAGGCGTCCTTGAGGGTGTAAAGTTTACGGCAGGGCTGGGCGCATTCGCCGCGGTTGCCGCTGCGGCCGCCGAGGTCGCAGGAAAGGTAGCACTGGCCGCTGTAGCAGACGCACAGCGCGCCGTGCACGAAGCTCTCCAGTTCCACGGAGGTTTTAGCGCGTATCGCCTTGATCTGCTCGAGCGACAGCTCGCGCGCCAGGATGACGCGCTTGAAGCCGGCTTTTTCAAGGAAGAGCACCTTCTCGGGCGTGGTGTTATGCGTCTGCGTGCTGGCGATGAGCGGGATGGGCGGCAGGCCGGCCTCGAGCAGGCCCATGTCCTGCACTATCAGGGCGTCGGCACCGGCCTCCCAGATGCGGCGCACCAGCAGCCGCGCGCGGGAGAGCTCCTCCTCGTGCATGATCGTGTTCAGCGCCACGTAGACCTTGGCGCGGTATTTGTGCGCGTAGGCGGCCAGCCGCTCTATGTCGGCGATGTCGTTGCCGGCGGAGACGCGCGCGCTGAAGCGCTCGGCGCCTATGTAGACGGCGTCGGCGCCGCAGTTGACGGCGTCGATGCCGCAGGCCAGGTTCTTGGCGGGAGCGAGGAGTTCTAATTTTTCAGCCATGATATATCCAGTAGGGGAGCAGCAGCGTCAGCGCGATCCAGACCACCTGCCAGGGCAGCGCGCTGCGCTCGGGGTAAAGCCTGTCCGTAAGTATCAGCCAGGTCTTGCGCCAGATGCGCCAGCCGAAGAAGAGCACCGCGCCGCCGGCGGCGCAGCCGGTCAGCGGTTCCGCCAGCCCGCTCCACGAGCCGCCCTCGGCCAGCAGCGCCGAAAGCCGGTAGAGGTTGAGCGCCGTGTAGTGCAGCGCTATCAGCGTCAGCGGCAGCAGCCAGGCCAGGCGCAGGCCCAGCACCAGCCGTACGAATTTGCGCGGAGGGCGCTGGGGTGCGCCGCGCCGCCTCATCCCGCGCTGCCGGACCGCGCGTGCCCGGCGAAGTCCGCGTCGATCTTGTAGTACTTGTAAGTCAGCTTGGCCACGCGCGAGATGAAAGTTTTGGCGCTGGAGTAACTGGGCACCTCCGAGGTGAGCACCGCTATCACGAAATCCCCGCGCGGAGAGAACACGACGCCCACGTCGTGGCAGGCCTTGCGCAGCAGGCCGGTCTTATGGCCTATCTCCCAGCCGAGCGGCAGGCCGCGGCGCAGGCGGCTGCGGCTCTTGGTATGCTTGAGCACGTCCAGCATGAACTCGCTGGCCTCGCGGTCCACCAGTTTCCCGGCGTAGATCCGCTCCATCAGGCCGCCCATCTCGCGGGCGGTGGTATAGTTCTCCCGGCGCACCGGCCGCGAGGAGAGGCTCATGCCCTCGGGGGTGATGTTGGTCTGCTCCAGGTTCATCGCCCTGAAAGCCCCGGACAGGTAATCCATGCCCACGGCGTCTATCAGCATCTTCGTGGCGGTGTTGTCGCTCTCGGTGATCATCTTGTAGATGATCTCCATCACGGAGAGGGAGGTGCCTTCGCGCACCCATTTCAAAGAACCCGAGCCGCCCACGCGCAGGCCGCGCGTCAGCTTGATCTGCGTGTCCAGGCTGAGCCGCCCGCCGCGGATGCTCTCGAAGACCGCGGCCATGATCGGCACCTTGATCAGGCTGGCGGAGGGAAATCTGCGGTCGGCGTTGTACTCCCAGGACTTGCCGGTCTCGAGGTCCTTGATGTAGATGCCCACGCGGCCGCTGTAGGCGCGCGAGGCCTTCTCCAGGTCCTCCACCAGTTCCAGCCACTCGGCGTCCCGGATAGGGGCCTCGATGACGCGCCTGGGCTCCTGTTCCGTCCCGGCGGCCCCGGTGAGCAGCATGGCCGCGCGGTACACGGCGAAGCCGCCGCCCGCGGCTATCAGCAGGGCCAGCAGCCCCTTGCCCGCGAGCCTGTAAAAGCCGCCGCCCCCCGGCTTGCGCGCGGGGGTCGGGGTATGGGGCTGGCTGTGGGCGCGGTGAGGCTGCAAGCGGTAGTCCCGGGTGAGGGCGCTTACTGGACCTTGAGTTCCAGCGCGTCGCCCTCGCCCTTGTAATCCACTTTCACCACGTCGCCCTGCTTCATCGTGCTGTTGAGCAGGAACTCCGCCATCGGGTCCTCCAGGTACTTCTGCACGGTGCGGATCAGCGGGCGGGCGCCGTAGTTCGGGTCAAAGCCTTTCTTGACGAGGAAGGTCTTGGCGGCCTGGGTGATGGTGAACTTCACGCCCTTGGCTTCGAGCTTCTTATCCACCTTCACGAGGCTGAGCTCCAGGATCTTCTCGGTGTCGGCCTCGGTGAGCGGGCGGAACACGATGACCTCGTCGATGCGGTTGATGAACTCGGGGTTGAAGACGCGCTTCACCTCGTCCATCACCGTGTCCTTCATTTCCTTGTAATCCTTTTCCTTGTCGTCGGCGGGCATGAAGCCCAGGGTCTTGCCCTTGGAGATCAGGCGGGCGCCCACGTTGGAGGTCATGATGAGGATGGCGTTCTTGAACGAGACCTTGTGGCCCAGGCTGTCGGTCAGCGTGCCCTCGTCCATGATCTGCAGCAGGATGTTGAACACGTCGGGGTGGGCCTTCTCGATCTCGTCGAGCACGACCACGGAGTAGGGCTTGCGGCGCACCAGCTCGGTGAGCTTGCCGCCCTCCTCGTAGCCGACGTAGCCGGGGGGCGCGCCGATGAGGCGGCTCACGGAGAACTTCTCCATGTACTCGCTCATGTCGATACGCACCATGGCTTCCTCGTTGCCGAACATGAAGTCCGCGAGCACGCGGGCCAGCTCGGTCTTGCCCACGCCGGTGGGGCCCAGGAAGATGAAATTACCGATGGGCCGCTTGGGGTCCTTCATGCCGGTGCGGCTGCGCTTGATGGCCTGGGACACTATGGTGACGGCCTCGTCCTGGCCGATGAGGCGCTTGTGGATGGCGCCTTCCATGTGCTGCAGCTTCTGCGTCTCGGTCTCCGTCATGCGGGTGACCGGGATGCCGGTCCATTTGGAGGCGATCTGCGCTATGTCCTCTTCCGTGACCTCCGGGAAAACTTTGTCGCGGCCTTCGCGCCACTTCTTCTTGGTCTCTTCGAGGGCCTTCTTCAGCTCCTTCTCCTTGTCGCGCAGCTTGGCGGCTTTCTCGTACTCCTGGCCGTAGATGGCGGCGTTCTTTTCCTTGGCCGTCTCCTCGATCTCCGCCTCCTTCTCCTTGAACTCCGGCGGGGCGACGCTCAGCTTCAGGCGGGCGCGGCTGCCGGCCTCGTCGAGCAGGTCGATGGCCTTGTCGGGCAGGGCGCGGTCGGTGATATATTTGTCGGACAGCTGGGCCGCGGCGAAGATGGCCGGGTCCGTGTATTTGCACTTGTGGTGGCTCTCGTACTTGTCCTGCAGGCCCTTGAGGATCTCGATGGTCTCCTCCACGGTGGGCTGCTCCACCACCACCGTCTGGAAGCGGCGTTCGAGGGCCGGGTCGTGCTCGATGTGCTTGCGGTACTCGTCGAAGGTGGTGGCGCCGATGCACTGCAGCTCGCCGCGCGCGAGCGCGGGCTTGAGCATGTTGGAGGCGTCGATGGCGCCCTCGGCGGCGCCGGCGCCGATGACGGTGTGCAGCTCGTCGATGAACATGATGATCGAGTTCTTGGCCTTGCGGATCTCCTCGATGATGCCCTTGAGGCGCTGCTCGAACTCGCCGCGGTACTTGGTGCCGGCCACTATGGACGCGAGGTCCAGGGAAAGCAGGCGCTTGCCCACCAGCGTGTCGGAGATCTCGCCGGCGGCTATCTTCTGGGCGAGGCCCTCCACGATGGCCGTTTTGCCCACGCCGGGCTCGCCTACGAGCACGGGGTTGTTCTTGGTGCGGCGGCCGAGCACCTGGATCAGCCGGTCCACCTCGTTGGAGCGCCCTATGACGGGGTCCAGCTTGCCTTCCTTGGCCATCTGGGTCAGGTCGCGGGCGAACTCGTCGAGAATGGGGGTCTTGGTCTTGCCCTTGGCGGCGGAGTGGGCGTGGCCCTTGGCCGGCGGGGTCTGGGACTCCTTCGGGGAATCCTTCTGCTCCATCTCGCCGAGGATGCTGAGCACCTCCTCGCGGACGGTCTCGAGCTTGAGGCCCAGGTTCTCCAGCACGCGGGCGGCGACGCCCTCTTCCTCGCGGATGAGGCCGAGCAGGATATGCTCGGTACCGATGTAGGAGTGGCTCATATGCTGGGCCTCTTCCACGGCGTATTCCAGCACCTTCTTGGCGCGCGGGGTGAAGGGTATCTCGCCCAGCAGCATCATGTTGTCGCCGGTGCCCACGATCTTTTCTATCTCGGCGCGCACCTTGCGCAGGTCGATGCCGAGATTCTGGAACACCTGCGAGGCGACGCCCTCGGAGAGGGCGATCAGGCCCAGCAGTATGTGTTCGGTGCCCACGTAGTCGTGGTTAAGGCGCTTGGCCTCTTCCTGGGCGATAAGAATGACGCGCTGAGCCCTGTCGGTAAACCTTGTTCCCATCGTAGTCCTCCGTAAATAAGCAAAAAATCGGCTAAAAAAATAACTTCGGCGAATATACACGCGCCGAACCAATATTATATATAAAAAGGGGGCGCCGCTGGGCGGTTTAAGAGGATAAACCGGCGCGCCCCCGTACCCGGGAGGTTACTTGGCGGCGCGGACACGCACCTTGAAGCCTTCCACGGCGGCAACTTCCACCTCGGCGCCGGCGGGGATGTCGCCGGAGACGCTCTCGGCCTCCCACAGCTCGCCTTCCACCAGCACGGTGCCCTTCGGGGCCAGCGCGGTCTTGGCCAGGCCGCGCTTGTCCTTGAGGCTTTCTATGCCGGTCACCACGCCGCGCAGCTGCGCACGCAGGGCGATATAGGCCACGCCGGCCACCACGGCTATCAGGCCGATCACGGTAGTAAGGAGCATGCTCATAGAAATAGTCAGACCTCCCAGGGAGGGCTGGTTGAACAGCATCAGCCCGCCCATCAGCACCGCCGCCGCGCCGGCCAGGGTCAGCAGGCCGTAGCTGACCACCTTGATCTCGGCGATGAAGAACACGAAGCCCAGCAGGATCAGCGCCACGCCTGCGAAATTGGCAGACAGCGTCTGGAAAGAATAGAAGGCCAGCACCAGCGACACCGCCCCCACCACGCCGGGCAGGATCAGTCCGGGGTTGTAGAGCTCTATGAACAGCCCGGCCGCGCCGAGGCTCATCAGGATCATCGCGATATTAGGGTCGGTGATGGTGGCCAGGAACTTCTGCCGGCGCGTCTGCCCGAAATATTCCACGGCGGCCCCGGCGCATTTGAGCGCGCCGAACTCCCCCGCCCTGCGGCCGTCGGCCTTGCGCAGGAACTCCTCTATGCCGGCCGCGGTGAAATCGGCCACGCCCAGCTTGACGGCCTCCTCGGCCGGGATGGAATCGCTCTGGCGCACCGCCTTGATGGCCCAATCGGCGTTGCGGCCGGTCTTCTGCGCTATGGACTTGATATAGGCCGCCGCGTCGTTGAGCATCTTCTCGTCCATCGGGTCTTTCCTGACGGCGCCTTTCTCCTTATCCTTCTCTTTGCCCATGCCGGGCAGGCCGCCCATCACCACCGGATGCGCCGCGCCGATATTGGTGCCAGGCGCCATGCCCACCAGCGGGGAAGCCATGGAGATGAAGACGCCGGCCGAGGCCGCCCGCGCGCCCTGCGGGGAGACATAGACGGCCACGGGCTTTTTGGAGGCCAGCATGGCCTTGATGATCTCGCGCATGGAGGTATCCAGGCCGCCGGGCGTGTCGAGAGCTATCACCAGCAGGTCGGCGCCGCCCGGGGCGTTCACCTTGGCCACGGCGCCGGAGATGAACTCGGCGGCGGCCGGGGTGATGACGCCGGAATAGGGCGCCACCACGACGGTTTTCACCTCGTAGACCGAGGCGGTTTTTTTAACCGGGGCCGCCGCGAGCAGCGGCAGCAGCGAGGCGAGCAGGATAATTTTTTTCATAATATTCCCCATTCGCTAATTATACATTTTGGCGCCGGCCGTAAAAAGAAAACCGGCCGTCAGCGACGGCCGGTATCCGGGCAGGCGGCCGCGGGCGCTCAGCCCATGGCGGTCTGCACCAGTTCCATGAAGTGCTCCACCTTGAAAGGCTTTTCCACGAAGCAGTAATCCCCTTCGCAGCGCAGGTTCTCTATGGCGTAGGGGGTGCCGGTCACCAGCAGGCTCTTGCGCTCGCCGCCGGCCTCGCGGAACAGGCGTATCAGCTCCGTGCCCAGGCCGTCGGGAAACATGAAATCGGTTATCAGCAGGTCGTATTTGCGCTCGCGCAGCAGGACCGCGGCCTCCGCGAAGGTCTCCGCCTTGGACACGGAGAAATCGGTATTCGAGAAGATGCGCTCGTAAAGGCCCAGCATCGCCTTATCGTCGTCAGCCACAAGTATGGTCTTGGACATGGTCCCCTTTCTTCCCCGGACATGTCCCCCCGGAGAGGCCGCGCAGCGGCTCCCCCTCACCCATCAATAGTGTATCAGTTGCGGCATGTGACCGTAAGCGGCGCAGGGCCCAGGCCAGGCCCGTTTTATGGCCTAGGAGTTTTTGGGCCCATTGCCCCCGGCCGGCCAGGGAGGAAAGACGGCCGACGCGTCGCCGGCCAGCAGGCAGACGTGCAGGCCGGAGCGGGGCTGGGCGGCGTGCACCGCGCGCGCCGCGCTGTCCAGGTCCGGGCCGCGCCAGGCCGCGGCCGGGAACAGCGGCCCGGCCACGAACACCACCCCGCCCCGGCCGGCCGGGGCGCGCTTGAGCGCGGCCCGCAGCTGCGCGGCTTTGCGCTCGCATTTGGCGGAAAGTTTTTTCACGGCGTCTGCCCCGAAGCCCCCGCTCACCCAGCGCACCTCGAACAGGTACTCCTCGCCGCCGCGGGTGGCGGCCAGGTCGGCCGTACGGCATTCGGAGCGGCCCTGCGGCTTTATGCCGGCGAAGCCCTCGCCCGCCAGGAACAGCGCGGCGCGCAGCTCGGCCAGGGCGGCGTCCAGCCGGCCGGGCGTGGCGTCGCCGGGCTCGAAACCGGTATAAAAAATGGTCTCCCCCGCCAGGCAGCCGAATAAGGCGCCGGCGGAGGAGAGCAATTCTTTCAGTTCTGCGGCCGCTGCCGGATGGCGCCGGAGCGCGGCCCGCAGGGCCGGGCTGGCGGCGCGCAGAACGGGGAGGGCGGGCCGC
>MGTZ01000039.1:35584-52347 GCA_001799715.1 Elusimicrobia bacterium GWB2_63_16
GTGGAACTTCTTCATCCTGTCCACCAGTTCCAGTATGTCGTCCTTGGGCGGCAGGAAGGTGGTGCGGAAATGCAGCGTGCCGGGCTCCTGGCCGAAGCCCGAGCCGGGTACCACGCAGATGCCGGTGTGCTCGAGCAGGCGCAGGCAGTACTTGTTGTCGCGCGCGGCCTCGTACTTGTGGCGCTCCTCCGGCGTCATCGCGGCCGGGTCGGTGCCCTTCGGGTGCGGCAGGTCGAACTTCACGAAGGCGTACATCGCGCCCTCGGGGATATTGGTCTTCATTCCCTCTATCTCGTTGAGGCCGCGGCCCAGGATGCCGGCCTTCTCCTTGAGATCGCCGAGGATCGCGCCCTTTTCTTTCTCATAAAGCTCGTAGCTCTCGTCGCCGGGACGGGGCGGCTCCACCATCAGGTAGGTCACGATCTGGCCGTCGGTATTGGAGCAGAGGCCTATGGACTGCAGCTTGATGAGCTCCGCGTAAACGTCGTCGGGCATGTTGCGCACTTCCATGTAGCCGCCGCGGTGGCCGCACTCGCCGAGGAAGCCCTTGGAGACGGAATGGAAGCTGAACAGCGTCACGTCCTTCTCGCCCAGCTCGTGCATGACCTTGGCGAAAGAGTGGAACTCCAGGCCGGCGCCGTAGACGTTCTCCTGGTACACCTCGTCGGCCAGGATGGCCAGGCCGTGCTTTTTGGCGAAGCGGACTATCATGCCGATGTTCTTTTTGGACAGCACCGCGCCGGTGGGGTTGCCGGGGTTAATGACGGCTATCGCCACCGGGTCGATGCCGGACTCCCTGCCGTGCGCCAGGCTCCGCTCCAGCTCGGCCTCGTTGAGCTCCCAACGGTTCGCCTCGTCGAGAAAATAGTTTATCTGGCGCGCGCCGTACAGTTCTATCGTGGCGCTGTACAGCGGGTACTGCGGGATCGGGATCATGTAGCCGTCATTGGGCTTGTTGGTCAGCAGCGTGAACGCGGCCTGCACGCCCTTGGAAGCGCCGTCGGTGAGCAGGATGCGGTTGGGGTCGGCCGGGATACCGTCTCGCCGGGAGATGAACTCGGCCACCGCCTTGCGGATGAACGGGATGCCGGCGCTCTGCGTGTAGGCGCCGGTGCCGGTGGGGTTCTTCTCCAGTATCATCCTCGCCCGGCGGATGGCGTCGGCCGGGAAGGCCTTCGCGGCCGCGGCGCCGTCCATCAGCGCCGGATACTCCAGCAGGCTCAGCACCTGCCGCACGAAGGTCAGCGGCTTCTGCCGCAGGGCCTGCGGGTTGCCGATATTGCAGTAAATTATCTTCTTGCCCTGTTCCTCGAGCTCCTGGGCGCGGATCACTATCTTGCCGCGCACGGCATAATGGGCTTTCTGCAGTTTGGCGTTCACATCGGAGAGTTTTACCATGATAATTCCATTATATAAAAAGACGGCGCGCCGGATATCGGCGCGCCGCCCGTGCCGGAACCTAGTAGTCGAAGTCCGCGCCTGCCGCGCCGGGCTGGGAACCCAGTATCACCCAGGCCTTGGCCTCCTTGCCGCCGCGGTAGTAGCCCAGTTCCACCCTGTCGCCCGGCTGGCGGGAATAGATGAAGGAGAGCAGGTCGGCGTCGTCACGCACCTCCTCGCCGTCGAAGCTGGTCACGATGTCGCCGCGCTTGAGCTTACCCGCTGCCGCCGGCGAGCCCGGCACCACGCCGTTTATCAGCGCCCCGGCGGGCAGGCCGAAGCGCGCGGCGGTATAGGTGTCCACCTTGAGCAGCGTGGTGCCCAGCCAGCCGCGCCGGGCCGGCTTAAGGCCCAGGAAATCCTCGTACGCCCGGCGGGCCTCCTGCGCCGGTATGGCGAAGCCCATGCCCGCGAAGGCGCCCGACGGCGAGAAGATGGCCGAGTTGATCCCTATGATCTCGCCCTTGATATTGAGCAGCGGGCCGCCGGAATTGCCCTGGTTGATGGCCGCGTCGGTCTGCAGCAGCCGCGCGTAGCGCCGGCCCTGTATGCGCATGGAGACCTCCGCCGCCGAGACTATGCCCGAGGTCATGGTCTGCCGGAAGCCGAACGGGTAGCCCACGGCTATGGCCCAGTCCCCGACTTTGGCCGGCTCGGCCGCGAAGGCCAGCGCCGGGAATGCGTCCTTCGATTTTATCTTCAGCACGGCCAGGTCTATGCGCTGGTCGCTGGCCGCCAGCTCCGCCATGTAGGTCTTCTCCCGGCCGCGGGCGTCGAGCATGATCACCTGTATGCGGTCGGCCCCGCCGACCACGTGCTCGTTGGTCAGCACATAGCCTTTCGGGTCCACTATCACGCCCGAGCCTATGCCGCCGGTGTCGTAGCGGTAGTACTTCTCCACCGGCACCATGTGGCCGAAATAGAATTCCGGCTCTATCACCCGTTCGACTTCCTCGCGCAGCACGCGGATGCTGACCACGGCCGGCCTGGCCGCTTCGGCCACGGCGTTGAAGGAGCGCTGCACGCCCAGCGCGTCACCCTGGGCGCGCGCGGGAACCGCCGTCAGCGCGGCGGCCAGGCAGACGCAGATAGATATAGTCTTCATATTTGCCTCCCTGTGGGCGGCCCGGTAAGCGGGCGGCCCTGCCGTAAAATTTTACAAAAAAAGTCCGCCTGGCCATTGACACCCGGGGAAGCTTGCGTTAGACTATAGCCATGAGAAAATTACGCTTATGGGCGCCGCTGCTGGCCGTCCTGCTGGCCCTGCCGGCCGGCCGGCCGCTGACAGCCGGCGACCTGGAGACAGAGTCGGCCGGTTCGGCCGAATTATTCGACGGCAGCGGCCGCTACGCCGGCACCGCCGCGCAGGCCGGCGCCTCCGCCGAGGGCAAGGCGCAGCTGCTGGCCGCGCTCAAGACCAAGGTCGCCGTCAGTGGCACCCCGGAACAGACCGCCGCGCTGAACAGCCTGCTCGCGCGCGTGCTCGACAGCCCCACCGGCCGCGACCTGGCCGTGAAATTCCTGCGGGAGGACGCCCGCGCCTCGCTTTCCTTCGAGGACATCCCCGGCACGCAGGTACTCGAGATCAACGGCCGCAAGACTTTCCACACCAGCGGCGGCCACGCCCACACCACCTACGATCCGCCCGCCGTGCACCTCAACAGCGCCTACCTGCAGGCCAGGCAGGAGGACGCGCCCGGCACCCTGGCGCACGAACTGTTCGGCCACGTGCTCGAGCGCAAGCGCGCCGAAGGCTACGGAGTGCAGGACTCCTACATCTACCACCAGAACGAGGAGGCCAATGCCGGCCTGATCGGCTGGACCGTGCACGCCGAGCTGGGCAACAAGATAGACAACGGCTGGGCCTGGATCTACATGGCCAACCCGGCCGACTACCACCGCCGCCTGAAGACCAACATGGCCTATTACGCCGGAACGCTCAGCACCGAAGAAATGCAGGACCCGCTGCCCGCCTACCAGACGCGCCTGCGCAGCGCCGAAGGCCTGCTGCTGCGCCTGCCGGTGAAGAAGGAGCAGAACGAGAACTGGCTGAAGATCATAGACCACCTGGTAGCCGCGCATAAACGGTCTGTGGAGGCCTTCCGCACGCTCAAAGAAAAGATCAACGCCGCCATCGCCGGCGTGGCCTCCGACGAGATCCGGCTAAAGGACATACAGACCTACCTCAAGCAGCTGATAGCCCGCTGCGCCGGCGAGACCGGCACGGCCTGGCAGCGGCGGCTGGAGCTGGATTCGGAGAACGCCTATTTCGCCGAGCAGCGGCGCGTGATGGAGGAGCGGGAGAAGGTGCTGGCCGGCCTGATGCTGGGCAAGACCTATGACAGCGAGCTGCCTCCGGAGAGGCCGGGCCAGGTCACGTGGCCCCAGTTGGAAGAGATGTGGCGGCAGGACCAGGACTCCTCCTGCGGGTGGCGCGTATGAAAAAAATATTCCTGATCCCCCTGCTGCTGGCGCTGGCCGCCGCCGGCCCCGCGCCGGCCAAGGACAAAAATATGGAGAAGACAGCGGAGAAGATCTCCGATTTCGCCTCGTTCAAGGCGCCTGAAGGCTGGACGCAGCGGGACTATGTCGAGCAGGGCGACCCGCAAACCCGCCTGGAGAAGGGCTTGCACGCCATCACGGTGCGGCTGGCCGGCGGGCCCGGTTCGCGCTACAAGAACGCCTCAGAATTCCTTGGCGGCTTCGAGGCCCGCTCTATGGGCGGCAAGCCGGCCGAAAAGCTGTCCAACGCCGTCGTCTCCGGCTCGCGGGCCCTGGTCTACCGGCGCAAGGTGCCGCTGGACCTGCCCCCGCCGGACGAGAGCGGCCCCGCCGAGATGGGCACCGAGCAGTTCTGCCTGGTGCCGGCCGGCAAGCGCTTCTTCGTGCTCAGCTACGCCTACGGCGACTCCATCCCGGACCCGGCCTACGACGGCGAGAAGGCCTGGCGCGCTTTCCTGAAGGACTTCAAGGCGAAGAAGCGCTGACCCCGGACGGGCATGAAAAAAGCCGCCGGGCAGCCGGCGGCTTTTTCGCGTCCCGGGGGACGGCTCAGGGCAGTTCCTTGCGGATATGGTCCCAGGCCTTCTTCAACTCGGCGGTAATGCGCTTGAGCTCGGCGGCGCTGACCTTCTCCAGCTTGCCGTAGCGCTCGGCGACGTCGTCCACGATCTTCTCGTAGTCGTCCTTGTCGAGCTTCTTGACCTTCTCCACCTTCTCCAGGACCTCGCCCTTCATCTTGAGCGTCCAGCCCTTTATGGCCTCGCGGTTCTTGGCGCCGCGCTTGCCGGTGAGGAAATAGGCGCCTATAGCGGCCAGAGCCGCTATGCCTATCCCGGTACCTATAGCTTTCTTTTTGTCCATATTGCCCCCTTGTTCAGAGTATTAAATCGCTAACGAATACTACCAAATCGGCCGCCCTCCGCGCTACTGCGGCGGCAGGCGTTCTTCCAGGGCTTTCACCCTGGCTTCCAGCTCCGCCAGGCGCCGCTCGGTCTCGGCCAGCCCGTCGGGGCCGGCGGGTGCGGCGGCCGCCGTAGCGGGCGCCTCGGCGGCGGCGGGAGCCGCGCCGGAGAAAAGGTGGAAATAGCGGAGTTCCTTCTGGCCGGGCTGGCGGGGCTGGCGGCCCACCATGGGCTCGGCGGCGGCGCACAGCTGCTGCAGCAGGGCCTCCACTTCAGCCGTGCCCGTGAACTCGCAGAAGCGCTCGGAGCGGGTCTTGATCTCGCCGGGGGTCTGCGGCCCGCGCAGCAGCAGCACCGTCACCAGGCCGGTCACCTTGGGATCGTCGGAACCCAGCAGGCGGCCGATGTCGTGGCGGAACTTGGGCACGCGCTCGCCCGGGATCTGCTGGCGCTCCACCAGGCCTTTCTCCACGAGCGACTGCACGGCCCGGCCCAGGGCGTCGGCGTCGAGCGTCATCACGGGCTCGCGGCTGCTCTTCTGGTTGCAGGCGTTCAGCAGCGAATTGAAAGTGAGCGGGTACTGCTCTTTGGTGGTCAGCGACTTCTCCACCAGCGAACCCATTACCCGCGCCTCTACCGCGTCCAGCGTAGTCATCATGGCTCCCCCTGTTTATAGCGGCCCGCGGAGCGCTTACTCCACGCCCAGCAGCTCCACGTCGAAATGCAGCACCGAGTCCGGGGGGATCACGGAGCCCGCGCCCCGCTTGCCGTAGCCCAGCTCCGACGGAATGATCAGCTTGCGCTTGCCGCCTATGCGCATGCCGGCCACGCCCTCGTCCCAGCCCTTTATCACGCGCCCGGCGCCCAGCTGGAAGGTGAACGGCTCGTCGCGGTCCACCGAGCTGTCGAATTTCTTGCCGTTGGGGAAGGTGCCGGTGTAATGCACCGTGACTTCCTTGCCGCTTACGGCCGCGGGGCCTTCCCCGACTTCCACGTCAATATATTTAAGCCCGGATTTGAGGGTGATCTCTTCAGCCATGTTAAATCTCCTTGGATAACGTTCCGCCTATGATACCAAAATCAGGACTCCCGGCTCACCGGGCCGGCCGGGCCGCCAGGCGCGGGTCGTAGCCGTCCACGCTGTAGACGCTCTCGAGGGGCAGCCGGGGGGGTCGCTCGTCCTCCGCGGCCGCCTGCTGCGGCGTCAGCGCGCCCTTGTCCGCTATCTTTTTGCCGACATTGACCAGCGTGAGGACCATATTCCCGGCGGGGATGCCGAGCGCCGCCCGCACGGCCTCGTTGTCGAAGCCGGCTATCGGATGCGCCACCAGGCCGAGCTCGGTGGCGCGCAGCTGCAGCGCCCCCACGGCCTGCCCCAGGTCGAACAGGTAGTATTCCCGCTCCTTGATGACGCAGTCGTAATCCTTGGCGGAGAAAGCGGCTATGATCAGCGAAGCGCGCTTTACCCAGTCGTTGTTCTTGCTCAGGCAGGCGTGCACTTTAGCCAGCGCCTCCGGCGAACGGACAAAGACGAATTTCCAAGGCTGGTTGTTGAAGCAGGACGGCATCAGCCGCGCGGCCTCCGCCAGTTCCGCCATCAGCCCGTCGGTGATCTCCACCGGGCCCAGCGCCCGGCAGGCCCGCCTTTTTTCTATAGCCTCTTTTACGTTCATGTTTCCCCCTAATCGCCTGCGGATACCGGCAGAGTTTTTTTAAGCTCGTAAAGCAGCAGCGCCGCTCCGGCTACCGCCGCGGCCCCGCCGGCCTGCAGCAGGAAGGCGGCGGACTCGCCGGTGGAGGCCGCGTACTCCTCCCAGGTCTGGTCAGCCAGCCGCTCCAGGCCCTCGCCGAAGAAGCAGGGGAGGCCCGCGGCGGACGGGTCCCGCTCCATGCGCATGAGTTCGGCCAGGAAATCGGGGTGCATGTTAGCCCCTGCGTGCCGCAGGAACTTCACCAGGTCGCCGATCTGGCGGGGCGTCCCCAGCGCGCTCACGGTCTCGCCCTGAAGGATCACACGCTCCGTGCGCCGCCTGTCCGGCGAGTCGTCGAAGGTCACGTCCGGCTTGGCGAGGTCCAGCGCGTCGTAGTTGGGCAGCACCAGCGCGGTACCGGTAGGGTCGTCCACGAAAAAAGCCCCGTAAAAATTGTCGGAGACGCGGTCCCAGCTGCCGCGCCCCGTGCCGCGCGGGCTGGAAGAATGCTCGTGCCGGTATTCCTCCGTCATCTCGTAGTAGAACACGCAGCTCTGCTTGGCGACCGGCGACTCCATCTGCACCGGAGAGCGCGCCTTGCCGGTGATGAATTGCCGCTCGCGCGGCTTGAGGCCGGAGATGTAGACGCAGGGCAGGGCCCTGATCGCACCGGCGCGCGCCCGGCGCGCGAAACCGACGGCCAGGCCGATGAGCCCGCCGCAGAAGAGTATACCGCCGAGAAGCAGACCGTTCATGTTTTATCTCCCTCCGGTATTAAATAATAAATGGCGAGAAAAACAAAACCCCGCGCCCTTACGGGAGCGCGGGGAAAGAGGCGGCGGGCCGCGTCAGGGGTTGCGGGGATTGTCCTCGTCGCCGTTGATGTGGGAGAGCGCCGAGTTCCCGCCTTCGGCCTGGCGCACGCGGTCCATGACGGTCTGCCAGGAGGGCCGCTCGCCCATAGTGACGCTGCGGAGAAAGGCCACATCCACGCTCGCGCCCACGTCGAAGGCCGCGCCGATGCCGGTGGTCATGATGTCCAGATTTTTGGTGCCCTTGGGGTCGGCGCCGGAGCGTTTGAGGCTGAAAAAAGCGCTGTTATAATAGGCGTAGGTGGAGCAGCCCTGGAAGACGAAGATCTGGTACTTGTTCTTCGGCAGCGCCAGCGGCTGCCCGCTGTCGGCCACCAGCCGCTCCGGGTCCAGGTAGCCGCCCAGCCCGGAATGACCGTCGTAGAGGAAGACGTCGGAGGTGCGCAGGCCGCGCGCGGCCTCTGCCGCGAACTCGGCGCTGTTCGGGTCCAGCAGCAGCATCTGCACATGGGTTTTCTTCGCGCCGGTATTATAGACCAGCTGCTTGCGGCGCGGCTCGTCCACCGTGACGCGGAAGCCGGCGTTCCTGAGGCCGGCGAAGGCGTCGCGGAAGGTCTTCTTGCCCAGGTCGCCGTTCTGGAAGTTCTCGTCCACGCCCACCAGATAGGAGACCTGGAGCACGTCGCCGTTGCCGTTCTCGCCGTACAGCCTGGAATACTCGGGGTAGGTGCCGCGCGTCACGGGCAGGGGGCTGAGGTCGGTCTGCACGCCCACCAGGTCGCCGCCGCCTATCGGGCAGCCGTCCTGGTAGGGGTTCCAGAAATACCAGAAGTCGCCTTCGCTGTTGTAGTGCCCGTCCGTGCACAGGTTCTTGCGCGAGGAAGGGGAAGCGAAACCTTTCTTATAGATCGTGACCGGGTCCCTGGGCAGCGCGAAGGCCACGCGGGTGGCGCCGCCGCCGCGGAACAGGCCGCTGGCGAAGACCACCACGTCGTCGTAGGAATAGCTGATCCGCGCGTAGGGCTCGTTGGGCACTTTCTCGGCGCCCAGCAGTTCCACCTTGTAGTCGCCGGACGGGATGCCCGGGTTCTCCGCAAAACCGGGGTGCATGGTGAAGGCGCCGTACATATGCTGTAGCTGCAGGTCCACCAGCTCGCGTATGCTGGCGCGCTGGCCGGGATCGGAAAGGATCCGCGAGACCGGGCCGGAATAGGAGGCCGGCACCTTGTAATGCATATAGGTCGTAAAGCGCATGCGCGCCTGGCGGGAATCGTTGCCGTACCAGCGGCCGTCCTTGTCCGGGAAAGGCGCGGTTTCGGCCAGGGGCTCCGGGAGGCGGGCGGGGGTCTGTAAATTTTTCAGGTCTTGGGCGCTTACGGCGAGGTCGTCGAAACCGGCGGCGGCGGGGCCGGCCGCCAGCAGGAGGGCGGAAAATAGCAGTCGCTTCATGCTGTCTCCTTTTTCACTGGCTATATTATCGGCTTTTCCGGGCGGCCAGGCATGGGCCCAAAGCCCGCCGGGGAGCGGTCTCTGGTACCGCTTTTACTGGGCCTTTAGGCCCGCGGGCAGCGGGCAGCGCGCAAGAATGCTAAAATATCGCGTGGCCCGCCCGGCCGGCCGCCCAAAACATGAAATTCCCCGGAAAAAGAAAAAGCGAGCATTACTTCCCCGTCGCGGAGAAAGTGCGCGAGAGCGCCGACCCGCATTACATCGAGGCGGAGCCTTTCTACCTGGTGGGCATAGACCAGCTGCTGGTGGACATCGAGTGCGCCGTGGACGCGGCTTTTCCCGCCGCGCGCGGCCTGAAGAAAGGCGAGTCCCAGATCCTCGCCGACGCCGCGGCCGAGGCCATCTACCGCGAGCTGAAGTCCGGCGGGCGCATCACCGGCGAGTACGCCGGCGGCTCCGTGGGCAACACGCTGCACAACTATTCCGTCCTGTCGGAGGAGCGCTCGGTGGCGCTCGGCGCCATCAGCCGCAGCATCACGGTGGGCGACTACGCCTTCAAATACATCCGCAACACCAGCGCCAAGGTGGACCTCTCCTACCTCCAGCCCTCCGACAACGCGATGGGCCGCGCCATGTGCTTCGTCACGCCGGACGGCGAGCGGACCTTCGGCATCAGCAAGGGCTGCATGAACGACCTCTCCCCGGAGTTCATCCCCGAGGCCGTGGTACAGAAGGCCTCCGCGCTCCTCATCTCAGCCTACCTGCTGCGCGATGACAGCGACCCGATCTTCAAATCCGCGGTGAAGGCCTGCGGGATAGCGCTGGCCGCCAGGGTGCCCGTCGTCATGACCCTGGGCACGGCCTCGCTGATAGAGTCGAAGCGGGAATTCTTCCGCGACTTCATAAAGAAGCACGTCACCTGCGTGGCGATGAACGACCAGGAGGCGATGGCGCTGACCGGCACGCGCGACCCGCTGCTGGCCGCCGAGAACGCGCTGGAACTTGCCGACCTGGTGCTGCTGACGGTGGGTGAGCACGGCCTCTACCTGGCCGGCTGGGTGGACCTGCCGCACGCGCGCCGCACTACGCACAAGCTGCATACCAAGTCCATCGTGGACTACAACATGTACGAGTTCAGCCGTCCGATGCGCCGCGAGGACTGCGGCGAGCCGGTGAAGATCTACTCGCACATCAATCCCTTCCTGGGCGGGCCGAAGATCATCAAGAACACCAACGGCGCCGGCGACGGCGCGCTGGCCGCGCTGCTGCACGACATGGGCGCGCGCAAGTACCACCAGACCAAGGTGCCGCGCTCCCCCAAGAACACGGTGGAGTCGCTGACCTACTCCTCGCTCTCACAGAACTGCAAATACGCCAACCGCGTCAGCTATGAGGTGCTGGCGCAGAACTCGCCGCGCCTGATGCGCGGCCTGCCGGAAAAAGAGGAAAGTCTGCAGGAAGCCTACTGGGACGCCTGACGGCGGCCCTGGAACTCTTCGGGACGGCCGAAGCCCGCCATTGGCGGGCTTCAGCTTTTTATCAGTTTTACCCACACTTCCCGGCTGCGGGGACCGTCGTACTCGCACAGGTAGATCCCCTGCCAGGTGCCGAGCTGCAGCCCCCCTTCCTCCACGAACACCGTCAGCGAAGGGCCCACCAGCACGGATTTTATGTGCGCCGGGGAATTCCCCTCCGAATGCCTGTAGGCCGATTTTTCGGGCACCGCCAGGTCCAGCGCGTCCACGATGTCGCTCTTCACGTCAGGATCGGCGTTCTCGTTTATCGCCAGGCCGCAGGTGGTGTGCGGCACGAAAACGTGGCAAACGCCGCCCTCAAGGCCGTTCTCGCGCACCACGCCCTGCACCTCGCGCGTTATCTCCGCCATCTCCGACTTGCCCGAAGTTTTGATCTTGAATTTATGCACCATCGCGCCTCCCCCTTTCCCCGCGCGGGCCGCAAAGCCCGGTCATTTATATTAGAATATACAAAACTGCGGCGGGCGGGAACATGCAATATAAATACCTGATAAAATTCGAGGACGGGCTGGAGAAGACGGTGGACATACGCCTGAACCCGGCCACACTGGACCTGGCCGGGGCCCCGGCCGTCAACCCGCCGGAGTGGACGCGCCTGGGCTTCTGCCAATGCCCGGTCTGCCCCTACTCCGCCGAAGGGCTGCCCCATTGTCCGGTGGCCGTCAACCTGTCGGAGGTAACGCGCATGTTCTCCGACAAGGCCTCCACGATGCCGGTGGACGTGCGCGTGATCTCAGACCAGCGCGAGTACGCAAAGCATACCAGCCTGCAGGTGGCCCTGAGCTCGATCATAGGCATCTACATGGTCTCCAGCGGCTGCCGGATGATGGAGATGCTCAAGCCGATGGTGCGCCACCACCTGCCTTTCGCCTCGCTGGAGGAGACCGTGTTCCGCTCCGTCTCCTCCTATCTGATGACGCAGTACCTGCGCGCCAGGAAGGGGCTGGAGCCGGACTGGAAGCTGGAGAAGATGACGCTTACTTACAAGGACATCGAGGTCGTCAACCTGGCCATGACCAACAGGATAAGGAAAGCTTCCGAGAAGGACGCCAACTACAACGCCGTCATCATCCTCGACGCTTTCGCCAAGATGGTGCCGTGGAGCGTGGAGCGGGGCCTGCCGGAAAAAGGCTTTCCGCTCGGCACCTAGGCGCCCTACTTCTTAAGACTTTTGTCGCGCAGCCCCACCCGCCCCGCCAGCGGCAGCTTCAGCGCCGGCCGCAGCAGGTCCGCCCCGAAATTCAATCCCAGCAGATTGGCCTCCGGCCCGTCGGAGGCCCCGGCCGTCACGCCCAGCAGCGAAAGCTGCGGGCCGGTGCGCGTCT
Source organism: Elusimicrobia bacterium GWB2_63_16 (assembly GCA_001799715.1). Taxonomy (GTDB): domain Bacteria; phylum Elusimicrobiota; class Elusimicrobia; order Elusimicrobiales; family UBA9959; genus UBA9959. The sequence goes on from MGTZ01000039.1 coordinate 47,241, forward strand.
CCGAGACCGCCGCCGCGCCGCCCAGATATAATCTCATGTTTCTCATCATACGATAGCCGCCGAGCGGCCGGAAAAGCTTAGCGGACTTGGCGGAATACCGGAGCGAGCGGCGGGCACATGGGCCTATTGCCCCTTGACTTTAGATTAATTTATGCTATATTTATATTAGTCAGCACTAATTTTACCTTATGCATGGGGGAACAATGCAGAAACATCCCGAAACCGAACGCGCCTCGCTCAAGAATTTCCTGGAGATCCCGTATGACGAGCTGGAAGCCCTGAACCTGGAGGCGGCCGCGGCCGCCGAGCGGCTGAGCCAGGCCGAGCTGGAAAAGAAATACTGCGACTACCTGCGCAAGGAAAAACGCCTCAAGGCCGTAACGATCTGCTTCACCGACATCGAGGGCCGCTTTCACATGCTGGACTACGACAAGCAGTTCTTCCTGGAGGCCAACGACAACCTGACCTTCGACGGCTCCTCGATACGAGGCTTCTCCGCCCAGCGCGAGAGCGACCTGCGCCTGGGCGTAGACTGGGGCAGCATAGTCTGGCTGCCGTCAGACGTGTTCGGGCCCGGCAAGGTCATTATTTTCGGCACCGTGCTCAACCGCGACAAGAGCCTCTATGATTCCGATTTCCGCGCGCGGCTGGCAGAGCTGACCCGCGGATTGAAGAAAGGCAGCGGGCTGACCGCCAATGTGGCCGCCGAGGTGGAGGGCTTCCTGGTAAAGGGTCTCAACGCGGAGCAGTCCTACAGCGAGACGGCCGGCTTCGAGCTGATCTCCACCGGCGGCTACTACCATTCCCTGCCGCTGGACCCGCTCAAGAAGTTCATCGATACCGCCGCCGAGGCGCAGCGGGCGATGGGCTTCCGCAACGAGAAGGACCACCCCGAGGTGGCGCCGTCCCAGTTCGAGCTGAACTTCTCGCACGCCCACGCCGTGCGCGCCTGCGACCTGATACAGCTCTACAAGCTGGTCTGCCGCCAGGTGGCGGCCAATATGGGCATGACGGCCACCTTCCTTCCCAAGCCGGTCTCCGGCGTGAACGGCAGCGGCATGCACCTGAACCTCTCCTTCTCCAAGGGCGGCAAGAACATCTTCTACGACGGCAAAGGCGAGGAGGGCCTCTCCAAGCCGGCCTGGGACTGCGTCTCACGCCTGCTCAACCACGCGCAGGAGCTGTCGCTGGTGCTCAACCCCAGCGTGAACGCCTACCGGCGGCTGGACCCGCATTACGAGGCCCCCAACCAGATCAAGGTCTCGGCGGTGGACCGCGGCGCCATGATACGCATCCCCGCCGGCAACGAGCGCTCGGCCCGCCTGGAGATCCGCTCGGTGGCCCCCGACGCCAACCCCTACCTGGCGCTGTTCACTCTCATCGGAACGGCGCTGCGCGGCAAGCCGCTCACCAAGGACGAGGGCAAGCGCGACAGGGTGCGCTACCTGCCCGGGAATATCCACGACGCGCTGCGTTTGTTCAGGGCCAGCGACTTCCTGCGCGGGCTTATGGGCTCCGAACCGCACGAAAAATACGCGCACCACAAGCAGGCTTCGGCCGACCGCAACCCCAAGGAGCTGGGCAGCATAGTAAAGACCTCGGAGGTGCTGTTCCACCACGACGTCACCACGCAGATGCTCTGGCACAAGTTCTAGCCCGGGCACGGCAGGGCGGCGGAGGCCGGAGGGCCCCCGCCGCCCTTTTTTTATTATCATAAAGGCATGACCCGCTCCCTTCTCTTTTTCCTGCTGCTGCACCTGGCCGCCGCGCCGGCCGCGCTGGGCCTGGACCATACCCTCGCCGTCAGGCTGCGCGAACTTAGCGCGGAGGCCTTCCTGGACGCCATCGCTTACGAGCTGCGCAAGGACCCCGCCGCGCGGCCGGCGCTGGATGCCCTGCCGCGGGGCGCCGCGGCGGCGGCCGCCGCGGGACCGGCGAGCACGCAGGCCGCCCTGTTCGACGCCGCGGCGGCCCTGGTGCCCGCGGCCGCCCTGCCGCCGGAAGGCAGGGCGGCCGCGGCGCGCGCCATAGGGGAAGCCCGGGCCTATATCGCCCCCCCGGACCTGCCCGCCTGGCAGGAGAGCCCGCTGCCGGAGAAAAGAACGCCGCCGCCGGGCCTGGCCGTGCACCGCGGCGGGGCGCCGGAGACGGCGGCGGCCGACCCGGCGAGCCTGCGCTGGAAGGACGCCGACGGCTACGCCGCGTCGCGCCTGGGCCCGCTGACCGCCGTGCTGGACGCGCTGGGGCCGCGCGACCGGATAGTACTTTCCAACCTGCCGCCGGAGCGCCTGCCCCTGAACTTATTCGGCCGGGGTCGGCTGCTGGCCCTCAACCTCCCGGTCAGCGGCTACGCCAAGCGGCTCTGGCTGCTGGAAGGCGCTGGCGGGCGCCGCACGCTGCTGCTGGGCAGCTTCCAGGGCGCGTCCTTCCTGCGCCACTTCGAACTGTTGATAAAGCGCCGCTGCGCCGGCAAGAATGCCCCGTCCCTCACGGTGGCCGAGCACCGCGCCGCTTACGAACCCTATTACCGCGCGCTGACCGCCCTGCGCGCCGCCAATCCAGGTGCGCTGGACGGCCTGGAAGGCCTGGCGGCCGGCTACGCCGAATCCTTCCGCGTGTACTGGAGCTCCTACTCGCTGTCTTCCGCGTCCGACGCGGCCGGCGACTGGCGCGTGGACCTGTACAGGCCGCCCGGCGCCGGGTTGTGGGGCGTGGTCAGCGCGCGGTCCTCCTATTACGGAGAGACGCTGGGCATGAATCTCCGCTACCTGGTGGAGGAATCCACCGGGATAAGGACGGTGCTGATAGCCGGCTCGGGCGGGTCGCTGGACCCTCGCCCGCTCTACAGCATGACCTACCCGTCGCACGTGATCGCCGCGGACGGGAGCACGGTCCCCAACGCGCTGGCCTCGCAGGCGGATTACACGGCGCATGTTAGCGTGCACTCGCCGCTGGAAGAGACGCCGGCCTGGACCGCCGCGGCGCTGAGGCGCGGCGCCGGCACCGTGGACGTGGAAATGGCGCAGGCCGCGGCGGCGCTCTCGGGCCTGGGGCTGCGGCTGGGGTTCGCCGTGCTGGTAACTGATTTCCCGGCGGAAAGGCCTGTTTTCGCCCGCGCGCTGGAGCGCGCCAGCCTGGCGCGGCAGGACCCGGCGCTGAAGTACGGCGGCCTGGCCGGTTACGCGAACGGCGTGGAAGAGTGGCTGCGCGGGGGGCCGCCGCCGGGCTGGCAGCCCATAGAGAAGCGCCTCGGCCGGACGCTGGCGGAGCAGTCCGCCCTGAACCTGCGCGGCGCCGAAGCGCGCCTGGCCCCGTTCTCACCGGCCGAGCAGCGGCTGCTGGAGCGGCTGGAGAAATATTTCACGGCCTCGCCGCCCTCCTTCTCGGTGAGGATGAGCACGGCGCGCGCCGCGCGGGCGCTGGAAGACGAGGCGCTGCTCTCCACCGGCCTGGTGGCCGCCCTGAAAGGGAACACCGTCACGCCTTTCACGCCGGGCTACGAGGAAGAAGCCTACGGCGCCTACGATTACATCTTCGGCACCCTCTCCTACTGGGACGGTCCCGAACGCTACGGCCCCGCCGTGCTGCGCCTCGGCCGCGACGCCTGGCGGCGGCGCGCCTGGGCCACCCGGCGTTCGGCCATGCGCGCGCTGGCCGTGGAGGCCGAAGAGGCGGGCCTGGACCTGGAAGCGGCCGCGGCCGACGCCGGAACGGTGGAAAAAGCCGGGGCCAGGTTCGCCTCCTGGATAGTGGTTCCCCGGGACCTGCCGGAGGCGCTGGCGCTGCAGGTGACGGAGGAGCTGCGGGCCCTGCCTCCGGCGGCCGCCGCGGATTTCGCCGCCGCGCCGGACGAGGAGATCCCCGCGCTGATCGCGCGCCACGACGTGGGCTGGCTGGAAGGGAAGATCTGGAAGTCGGCCCGCATGGAAGAGCTGGAGCTGGTAAAAGCGCCGCTCCCTTACCCGGCCGGGATCTCCGTTCCCGCCGCCAGGCTGGGACTGCGGCTGGTCCCCGCTAAATAAAAAACCGCGGCCCACCGGGAGCCGCGGCTACGATCCTGTCTCAGGCCTCGCCTAGGCCGGCTTGCGAACGCTTTTGCCGGCCGGCTTATACCCGCGCAGCATGGCCGCAACCCCGGGAAAACGATTCTTCTCCGCCACCGCCGCCGCGTCCAGACCGTCGCGGGTCCTGGCGTGCAGGTCCGCCCCGTGCGAGAGCAGCAGCGAGGCCACGGCCGCGTGCCCGCGCCAGGCGGCCAGGATCAGCGCCGTATTGCCGTCGGAATCCACCGGGTTGGGCAGCGCTCCGGCTTTCAACAGCTGCTCGGCCGCGCCGGCCTTGCCGCGCATGGCGGCCCACATCAGCGGCGTCCAGCCCAGTTCGTCGCGCAGCTCCATGCTCAGGCCGCGCTTGATAAGGCTGACCATCGCGCGCTCTTTACCCCATCTTGCCGCCAGATGCAGCGGCGTCTGCAGCGCCTTGTTGCGGGCGTAGACATCGGCCCCGTTGTCGAGCAGCATGTCGGTTATCTCGCTATTGTCCTGCATCACGGCCATCATCAGCGGCGTCCAGCTGCCGTCGCCGCCCTCGTTAGCGGAGGCTCCCGAGGCCAGCGCCGCCCGGACCCCGGCCGCGTCTCCGGCGCGCACGGCGGCCGTCAGCCGCTCCGCCGGGTCGGCGCGCAGGCCGCAGGCCGCCGCGAGAGCGCACAGACAGAGCAGCGCGCCGTTCAGTTTTTCAGTTCTCACTTGTGCCATGTTCAGCAAGCTTGGGGCGCGCCTCAGGGCTCGTCGTGAAAGGCGGCGTCGCCCACCACTTCGCAGCGTATCGTGTTGGTGGGCAGGCGCTTGCCCAGGGGGCTCGACGCCATGTACACCAGCCGGTCGCCGTTGGAGACCAGGCCGGAGGCGCGCAGTTCGTCCATCGTGCTGCGGGCCACCTCGCTGAACAGCTGGTCGGCCGGGTCGCCGATGAGGAACGGGGTGACGCCCCAGTTCAGCGACAGCTGGTGGCACAGGGATTCGTGGTGGGTGAAGGCGTAGATCGGCACGCCGGGGCGGAACTTGGACAGCGCCTGCGCGCCGATGCCGCTGGCCGTGATCACGGC
>MGTZ01000040.1 GCA_001799715.1 Elusimicrobia bacterium GWB2_63_16
AGGGGGGATTATGCCAAGACAAGCCAGGGTAGATGTGCCGGGACAGTATTACCATGTGATGTCCAGAGGGATAGAGCGCGGGGAGATCTTCTCGCAGAACGAGGACTACACTGATTTCCTCGGAGGAGTATCGGACGGCATCCTGTGCGGGGACGACCTCCTGGCGCATTACGGCGGCGGGCCGGGAGCCTGCTCCAGGTACATGGCGGCCATGAGGGAGAGGGCCGCGGCGCGTGCGCGTGCTATCTATTGTTATTTATGCAGGGAGCAGGGCGGAGTAGGCGGCACCGAGCTTATGGAGGAGTTGAAAATTAACCAGAGCGCGGTCTCCAAGCTCATATCCAAGGGCCGCGCTTTGCTAGGCGCTATAAATTAGGAATCAGGAATCAGCGTCCCCTAAAAAAAGCGCCCCGCCGGAACATTCATGGTGAGATACTGTTGCCTTACGAAGGAGTCTTACCTGTTGTCGCCCGGCGGGGCTGAATTTAGCCAGCGCTGCAGGTACTAGAGCACGGGGCCGAAGCCCTGTGTCTTGGGGGTTTGGGTTAGGGGGGCGCACCGTACAGCGCTGGGGATCGTTGTGCCGCTAGGGACTTGCCTTCGCGGGCCTTTATAAAGAGCTTGCTGCTACACTTAAAGTATATGAAAAGCCGTTCAAGAAGCGCTCAAATCTGTTTCAAGAGCCGCTCAATAAAAAAATAGGCCCCGCCGGAATATCTGGTCGCCTGACAGGGGCCTTATAGAGGGAGAACACTGTTGCCCGGCGGGGCATTAAATTAGACCAGCGCTGCAGATGCTAGAGCACGGGGCCGAAGCCCCGAGTCTTGGGGGGTTTGGGTTAGGGGGGCGCACCGTACAGCGCTGGAGATCTGTTTGCCGTAAACTTGCTGACTACGGCTTGTTTAAAGAGCTAACCTGACACTTAAAGTATAATAAAAGCCGTTCAAGAAGCGCTCAAATCCGGCTCAAGAGGCGCTCAATACTATAAAAGGCCTTTCTCCGACGGGCGGGGGAATAATATAATAGTATTTTAGTCCGAATATCATGACCTCCATACAGTTCCTGAAAGGCGTGGGCCCGAAAAAAGCCGAACTTTTCGGCCGCCTCGGCATAGAGAGCCTGGACGATCTGCTCTTCTATTTCCCGCGCGGCTGGGAGGACCGGCGCCTGCCCGCCCAGCGCGAGCCGCTGCCCTGCCTGGACCCCGCCCCTATTATTAAAGGAAAGATAAAGTCCATCCGGGACCTCTATACCTCCAGCCAGCTGCGCATCTTCAAGACCGTGGTGGAGACGCCCTATGGCGAGGCCGAGGCCAGCTTCTTCAAGCGGCACAGCCCGCGCTTCGACGTTTTCGCCCCGCTGCGCAAGGACCTTAAAGAAGGGCGCACGGTGTGGATCACCGGCACGCCCGAGGACCCGCTCTTTGTCAGCCGGCTCCGGGCCGACGAATATTATGCCGACGACGACGCCCGCGCCCTCAGGATGCACGTGGGCCGCATCGTCCCGGTCTACCCGCTCACCGAAGGGCTGACGGCCCGGTTCATGCGCGAGGCGGTCTACGAGGCCGTGCAGGCGGGCCACGAGGCCGTGTGGGATTTTCTGCCGCCGGCCCTGGCCGCCCGCAGGGGGCTTATCATGCGCCCGCTGGCCGCCCGCGCCATACATTTCCCCGAGAATAATTTCGAACTGGCCGCCGCGCGCCGCCGCTTCATCTACGAGGAGCTGCTGCTGATGACGCTGGCTTGGGCGCTCAAGAAGCGCCAGACCAAGAGCGTGCAGAAGGGCTTCGCCTACGAGGTAAAGAAAACCCTGCTCACGCCGTTTCGGGCCAACCTCGGCTTCCAGTTCACCGCCTCGCAGGCCCATGCCATCAACGAGATCTTTACCGACATGCAGGCCCCAACCCCGATGGCCCGCCTGCTGGAGGGCGATGTGGGCAGCGGCAAGACCGTGGTGGCGCTCAGCGCCATGCTGCTCGCGGCCGAGAACGGCGGCCAGAGCGTGTTCGCGGCCCCCACCGAGATCCTGGCCGAGCAGCATTTCCTGACCTTCGAGCGCTTTCTCAAGGGCCTCGGCCTGCGCTTTGCCCTGCTGACCGGCCGGATGAAGGCCTCCGAAAAGAAAAAAATACTGGCCGACCTGGCCGACGGGAAGATAGACATACTGCTGGGCACGCACGCCGTCATCAGCGACGGGGTGAAGTTCAAGAACCTGCGGCTGGTGGTCATAGACGAGCAGCACCGCTTCGGAGTGCGCCAGCGCGCGGCCCTGCGCGCCAAGGGCGACCGGGCCGACATGCTCATCATGACGGCCACTCCTATTCCCCGCACGCTGTTCCTGGCCATGTACGGCGACCTGGACCTGAGCGTGCTGAAAGAACTGCCGCCCGGCCGTAAGCCCATAAAGACCACCGAGGCCGACGAGGTTACGGCCTTCGCCGCGGCCAAAGAAGAGGTGGCCAAGGGGCGGCAGGCGTACATCGTCTACCCCGTCATCGAGGAGACCGCCGAGGCCGACATGAAGTCGGTTAAATCCGAGTTCGAGCGGCTGAAAGCGCTTTTCCGCGGCAAGCGGGTGGACATGCTGCACGGCCGCATGCCCGGCGAGCTGAAAAAGCGGGTCATGGACGATTTCGCGGCAGGCCGCACCGACATTTTGGTCGCCACGCAGGTGATAGAGGTGGGCATAGACGTGCCCAACGCCACGCTGATGGTGATCAACAACGCCGAGCGCTACGGCCTGGCCAGCCTGCACCAGCTGCGCGGCCGGGTGGGCCGCGGCCGGCACGATTCCCGCTGCCTGCTGGTGGCCCACGCCCGCGCCGGGGACGCGGCCGAGCGGCTGCGGGCTATGGTGGCTAGCTCCAACGGCTTCGAGCTGAGCGAGAAGGATATTTACATACGCGGCGCCGGCGAGATCCTGGGCGTGCGGCAGCACGGCGACATGGATTTCAAGATAGCCGACATGTCCCGCGACGGCGAGGTCCTGGCCCAGGCCATGGAGGACCGCGAAACTATTTTGACCGCCGACCCGGAACTCGCCTCCGCGGAGAACCGCGGTCTGCATAAAAAACTCCGCGACCTCTACGCCGCCCGCTGGAACCTGATAGACTTATCGTAGGGGACGCTGCTTCCTATCTTCCTAACTTCTCTTTTTAAGGTGTTGGAAGCAATGTCCCTTGTTGTTTGAGTCTAATTAGGAAGATAGGAAGCAGCGTCCCCTCTACACTATGAAAAAAATTGAATTTACGATCATCGCCGTGCTGGTCCTGCTGGTGGGCTGCGCCGGGCCGGAGAAGCGCATAGGCAGAACGCTGGAAGCCGTGAACGCGGCACAGAAAACCAGAGATTTGCAGGCTTTCGGCAAACTCGCCGAGGATATCCCGGAATCCTACCTTACCCAGGAGCGCCTGAGCGCCTATCCGGCCGATACCCTGGACCGGTTGTGCTTGTCGCTGGGGACCATAGCCTTTTATACCCCGGACAGCGAGGTCAACGCCCTGAAGATGGAGAAGGCGGTAAAGGAAAAGGTTAGGCGCGGTACTTTTGAGGCCGATGACATAGAGGATATGTATTCCGTGCTGCTGGCCGCCCGGCTTTTCGACAAGGCCAGGGCCCTGAAAGAGCGCTACCCTGTAATAATTACCGAAAACCTGCCGGAGATAGTGGTTCCCGAGCCGGCCCCTAAGGGCAACTGGCTGGCCTACGAGCTTTCGGCGGACGGGAAAACCGCCAGGCTGCGCTCTCTGCGCCTGCACCGCGGGGCGCATATGATAATGGCCATGTCCCCGGGCTGCGGAGTTTCGGCGCGGGCGGTGAGGGAAATACTCGCCGACCCGGGCCTCGGGCCGGTATTCCGGGACGGCGCCTGCCTGGTGTCCCGCCGTTTCGACGCCGCCGGCGTCCTGGAGACCAGGAAAGAGACCGGGCTGGACCAGGTGTATATTGCGCATAAATGGGGGGATTTTCCCGGGGTAAGTTTTATGTCTTCCCCGTGGATCTTCTTCGTGAAGGACGGCAAGGTGGTGTCCGATATGCGCGGCTGGGCCGACGAGGGGGAGTATTCCCTGCGGCGGCTGCGCAAGGGCATGGAGAGCATAGGGCTTAAGCCGGGGCCCTCCAACTAAGGGGGTCCTCACTTCAGGGCGTGAAAAAGGCCCCGCGTCATGAGACGCGGGGCCTTCTCCTTCCCTCCTTTAGAAGGTAGACCAGGGCGTGAACAGCGTATCGCTGCTGCGACCCTTTATGTCTTCGTGCGTGCACCTGACCTGCAGGTTGCCCCAGGTGACGTTCTCTTCGATGTCGTTGTAGTAAGCCCAGCCGCCGCCGTCTCCGGTAGCGCCGCTGTCGGCGATGCCCGTAACGGTACGGATGTCGGCGTGCGTGGTGCCCGGCAGCTTGGCTACCGGGATCTCGCCGATGTATTTGGCGTTAAGGGTCAGGCTCTCCAGCGTGTCAGCCGGGAACCAGCCCTCGTTGTCGCCGTAATACACCTGTATGGCGCTGCGCACCGACGAGAGAGCGCCCTTGGTGGCGCCCTCCTTGGACTTGTTGATGAGGTCGGCGAACTTCGGTATGGCTATCGCGGCCAATATCCCGATGATCGCCACTACTATCATCAGCTCTATCAGTGTGAACCCCTGCTTCATCTTTTTCATAACACTACCTCCTGCGGCGCCTCCGGGGATAATATATGAATGATGCCCCGGCGCTTCCTCCGCACTTATAGTCTAACCGCTTTTGTCCGGTTTATCTACCACCGGACGGTCACATTTGACCATGGATACAAGTAACCAATAGACCATTCAGCCGTAGGGGGTAAAGACGGGTTTCCGGGGCCCGAAAGCGGCGGTCCTGTTTTTTTTAAAAGATGTCAAACATTATTTTTCCCAATGAGAAAACATTAAATTCTTGCGCCTAAAATCAGATATGGTGTAAAATATCCTCGCTACTACTAATAGTGGTGAGGGTGGTACAAAACACAACGTATGGTAGTCTGGCGAGTGTCTAGTATAGTATAGTCAAGACACAACGCCCGGGGGCTTTTCGCCCCTCAGGAACAGGGAACAGCACGATGAAATGTCCATTTTGCGGCGCGGAAGACACCAAGGTCACCGACAGCCGCGACTCGTCCGAAGCCTTCGAAATAAGGCGCCGGCGCGAGTGCGAAAAATGCGCCAAGAGGTTCACTACCTATGAGCGCATAGAAGCGCACCCGCTGGTGGTCATAAAGAAGGATGGCCGGCGCGAGAGCTTCCTCAAAGAGAAGCTCATGAACGGTATCATCAAGTCCTGCCAGAAGCGGGACGTCAGCGTGGAGAAAATGGAGGAGGCGGGCAGGGATATAGAGAGTTCCCTGCGTAACGAGGACACCTACGAGATCCCCAGCAGCAAGATCGGGGAGTTCGTGGCGAAGAAGCTGAAAGCCCTCGACAAGGTCGCGTATATCCGGTTCGCGTCGATTTACAAGGATTTTGAAGACGTGACGGATTTTGAGAAAGAGATAAAATCCATCAAGAAATAAAATTAAGAGGGGACAAGACATAAAATGAACGAATTTTTTCCGAAAGTGATCAAGAAGCGCGACGGCAAAGTGGCGCCTTTCAACCTGGAGAAGATAAAAGCCGCCATCTATAAAGCCGCCTACACGCTGGGCGGCCGCGACGAGGAGAAGGCCGTGGAAGTAGCCAACGACGTGGCCCGCCGCCTCAACACCGAATTTACCCTCAAGAACGTCATCCCCACCGTGGATGACAGCAACTCCATGTGCGTCACCGTGCTGCGCGAGAAGAAGTTCGACCGCACCGCCGACAAATTCGAATTCTACGCCCTGGACCGCAACCGGGTGCGCAAGAGCGGCCTGACCGTAAAGAAGAAGGCCGGCAAGGCCGACATCACCGACCAGATGCTGCTCGTGCAGAGCATCACCAACGAGACCATCGAGCCCTTCGACCGCAAGAAGCTGGCCGAGGCCCTGGAGAAGGAATACGCTCTGACCTCCGACCTGGCCGCCATGATAGCCAAGGAGACCGAGAACAACGCCTACGAGCTCTCCGAGAAGTACGGTACCAAGTCTTACGATACCCAGTTCCTGCGCCGCATCGCCGAGAGCCACCTCTCCATGATGGGCATCCCGCTCAAGAACTCCGCCCTGGCCATGCCCATCTCCACCGTCGAGAGCCTGGTCATCGGCAACAGCAAAGAGAACAGCAACATCACCTCCAACAACCCCGAGGCCGTGAACCTGGGCATCGCCGAGTACGTGCTCAAGCAGTACAACCTGCGCAAGGTGTTCTCCGAAGAAGTGGCCGCCGCCCACAACAACGGCACCGTGCATGTGCACGACCTGGGCTACCCCCAGCGCGTGTACTGCTCCAGCCACTCCGTAGAGTACATCAAGAAGTACGGACTCGACAAGATCGTCTCCAACCTGCAGAACAAGAGCAACCCGGCCAAGTCCGCCATGGTGCTCAACGGCCACATCCAGACCTTCCTGGCCTCGATGCAGAGCCGCTACGCCGGCGCGCTGGGCTTCGGCTTCCTTAATATACTGTACGCCCCCATGCTTAACTGCCCCGAGATCCTCGTCGAGGGCGAGCTGGAGGGCAAGACCGTGCGCATGAAGAAGGACGCGCTCGAGGCCATGGTGGAGGCCGGCAGCGTCTCCTACCAGGACGGCACCGCCGTCCCCTACTTCCGCAAGACCGGCGAAGTGCGCGTGCTCTCCAAGCTGTCCAAGAAGGAAATGCGCCAGATCGCCCAGAACCTGATCTTCTCGGCCAGCCAGAACGCGTTCAGCCGCGGCGGCCAGACGCTGTTCATAGACTTCAACATCCACACCGGCGTGCCGCAGTACATGCATAACGTCCCGGCGATGGGCCCCGGCGGCAAGTACATACTCGAGGACGCCGCCGGCAACGTGGAGCTGGTGGACGACGCGCCCCGCTTCAAGGGCGTCGAGGGCGATTCCCGCAACGGCGACGTGGTGCACCCGACGGACGGGCGCAAGTATGTCACCTACGGCGACCCCCGCATGGTGAAGACCTCGCAGGAGTTCGCCATAGAGCTGATGAAGGTGTGGGAGGACGGCGACAAGTACGGCATCCAGTTCGCTTTCCCCAAGTGCGACCTGCACGTCAGCAAGGAAGCCCTCGAGAACCCCGACGAGCGCGAGGTGTACGACTACGGCTGCAAGCTGGCCACCAAGAACGGCTCCACCTACTTCATGTTCGACCGCGACGGCGCCGGCGCCACGCTGGCCCAGTGCTGCCGCCTCAAGGAGAAGGTCACCGACCCGTATCTGCTCAAGCACCCCGAGTGCATCCGCTTCACCGGCTTCCAGAACGTGACGATCAACCTGCCGCAGGCCGCCTTCAAGGGCAAGACCCTCGAGGGCACCGTGAAGGAGATCGAGAAGGCCATGGACCTGGCGATGAAGGCCCACCTGCAGAAGAAGGTCTACACGCAGACCCTGCTGGACACCGACGGCTCCCCGCTGCGCTCGCTGGGCCTG
>MGTZ01000041.1:0-34630 GCA_001799715.1 Elusimicrobia bacterium GWB2_63_16
AGACTGAAAGAGACGGAGTCGCTGACAGTCAGGCAGAAGAAAGAGTGGGGAGAGATACTTACAGGGTTCGAGGCTCGCAACCGCTATGCCGTTTACGACGGTTCCGGGCAGCAGGTTTACTGGGCGGCCGAGGAAGGGTCCCTGCTGGCGCGCCTGGTGCTCAAGGCGCTCCGCCCCTTTAAACTGCATATACTGTCGGCCGAGGGCCGGCCCGCCATAAAGACGGAAAAACCTTTCCGGTTCTACTTTCACGAGATCTCCGCTTTCACCCCGGAAGGCCGGCTTATCGGCAGCGTCAAGCGCGAGTTTTCCCTGCTTGAGCGGAAGTTCCGCGTCACGGACGCGCAGGGGGCCGAGGTCTGCCGCATCAGCGCGCAGCTGCTGCATCCCTGGACTTTCAAGGTGTACATCGCCGGCGCGGAGGCGGGCGAGATACTGAAGAACTGGAGCGGCCTGCTGAAAGAATCTTTCACCGACTCCGACAACTTCAGCGTGGCTTTTCCCAGCGGCGCTTCGACGGACCATAAGGCCCTGCTGCTTGCGGCGCTGTTCCTGATCGATATCGTTTATTTCGAAAGATAGCTGTCGCCTTTTTGCTGTAGGCCCAAAGACCAGCGGGGGGTGGGGCTAAAGCCTCATTCCCCGCGCGGCATTATCCTGTATATTATTGGTATGCGAAACTGCTTTGCCATCCTGCGCAAATCAATAATCCTTTCCGTTCTGCCGCTGTTCACCGCCGCCGCCTACGCCCAGGCGCCGGCCCTGGACGAATTGCTGCCTTACCAGGGCGAGACTGCCCTGGAAATACCGGCGGCCGTACCGGCGCCGGCGGAGACCTATCCCGACCTGGAACAGGACCGCAAGCCCGCTAAGCTTATTTCCAGCGCGGGCGGCGCGCGCGTGATAGGCGGCGTGCGCTTCGAGCGCGATCCGCAGGCCAACACCTACGCCTGGCGCGACCTGAGCATAGAGGACAGTAAGCTGGAAGAAGTCTACTTCGGCTACAGGTCCGGCGGCACCGGCCACAATTTCCTGCTGTTCACCTTCAAGGACGGCGCCAAGTCGGACGGCAGGACGGTGCGCGGTTTCGTGGCCGAGGTGCTGCCCTGGAAGAAGAAGGGGGAGGAGTTCGAGCCCTTTACCGCCGGCATAAGCGGCAAGTACGACCTGGTCTGGAACCTTGTCTCCTGGGACAGCTTTCTGGAGAGTTCCATAGTTAAGAGCAAGCTCGCCGTGGACGTTTACCCGCTCAAGGTCAGCCGCGAGGAGAAGCTCCGCCTGCTCGACGAAGCCGTGAAGGAAAGCACCCGGGACTATGCCGGCGAGAAGTACCACACTTTCTTCAACTCCTGCAGTTCCAACGCCCTCAAGGTGTTCAGCCGGGCCACCGGCCATCACCTGGTGGTGGGGCGCATGCTGCCCGCCGTGGTGATCAAGCATCTCAAACTGCGCGGCTTCCTGGGCGGGCGCCAGCGCCACGACGCCTCCAGCTGGAAGCCTTAATCTCTCCCGGTAACTTCGCTAAGGCCGCCCCCGGGCGGCCTTTTTTTGCGTGTACGGCGCGCCGTTGACAAAGGGGGGTGCGTACACTAGACTATAGGTGTTGTCCAGACTTTATATTTGCGGGCGCAAAGATAAACAGTTCAGGACCTATTTCCCCGCGGGCCGCCCTGACGGTAACTACGATGAGACTGCCGCACCTTGGGAAAAAGACCGGGCCGGGCCGCTTTATTGCGGGCCTGGCCTGCGCCTTTTTCCTGGCCGCCCCGCTGGCCGCCCAGGACATCAGCTCGCCGACGGTGGGCGTAACCTTTCCCTACACCCAGTACATCAGCTCGGTGCCCTACGTCCAGGGCACGGCCATCGACGACACGGGCGTGGTGCTGACGCAGGTCTCGGTAAAACGCCTGCCGGACAATTACTACTGGGGCGGCGGGGCCTTCTCTCCGACCGAGGCCTGGCTGAACGTTAACTTCACCACCACCCCTTACACCTGGCGTTACGAGTCGCCGGATTTCTGGACCAATAACACCTATTACACGGTCAGCGTCAGGGCCAAGGACGGCGCCAATAACTGGTCCACGCCCGACCCGGCAGTCACTTTCTTCTACGATGCCGTGCCCCCGGTTGCGGCCGTAACCTCGCCGCAGAACGGCTCCGTGGTGGACGCCTACTCCGGCATCGGCGGCACGGCCTGGGACAGCGAATCTTTCACGGCGCAGGTGCAGGCGGCCGTGCGGCGCGCCGCCGACGGCCTGTACTGGGACGGGCCCAGCTCCGAGTGGAAGGGAGGAGAGACCTGGAACGTGGCCGACGGCAGCGTGACCTGGAACTATTCCGGCCTGCCGGCCGCCTCCCTTACCTCCGGGGCCACCTATTTCGCCTATACCCGCGCTAGTGACCTGGCCGGCAACTGGTCGGCGGCCAGCCCCGCCACCGTCTTCGTCTTCGCCGGTGGGGCGCAGCCCGGGTGCGCGCAGACGCTTACGGTTAAAAAGGACGGCTCCGGCGACCATACCGGGATACAAGCCGCGGTGGACGCGCTGGGGCATAACCTCTCCGGCAACGCCTGCGTGGTCATAGGCGACGCCGGCACCTACGCCGAGCAGGTGCGGGTGCAGAACTTCCTGACCAACGGCCACCGCGTGCTGATCGCCAAGGACCCGCTGCTGGGCGCCGCGGCGCCGGCGGTGGACCCGCCGGCCGCCTCCTCGGCCGCCTTCCTGGTGGTGAACATTAACGTCAGCATAACGGGCGTGAACATAGCCCCGTCGGCGGCGTTGCCCTACGGCATCTACGCTTCCTCTGCCGGAGTTAATTTATCCA
Organism: Elusimicrobia bacterium GWB2_63_16; assembly: GCA_001799715.1. Classification (GTDB taxonomy): domain Bacteria; phylum Elusimicrobiota; class Elusimicrobia; order Elusimicrobiales; family UBA9959; genus UBA9959. The sequence continues at coordinate 2,827 of MGTZ01000041.1, forward strand.
GCGTCACGGTAACGGCAGGCGGCAATATAACCGATTCCGCCTTCCTGCTGAATAACTGGAGCGTGGTGGATAATTCCGTAATAGACGCCGGCGCCGCGCACGGCATCAGGCTAAGCGGCGGTTACAATATGGTGGCGGCCAGCACCGTCACCAACAGCGCCAGCGGCAGGTACGCGCTGTACCTGCTGGCCTCTTCTTCCAACAGCATAACGGACAGTTATCTCTACGGCGGACTCAGTCACGTGGCGCACCTGGCCGGCGGTTCCGCCTATAACTCCATCCTCCGCAGCCGGATAGTCGGCGGCTCCCAGACCAGCGCCGCGCTATATGTGGACGGCTCCAATTACAACTCGGTGACGGACAGCTTCATAGAAAGCCCGGCCAGCACCGACAACGCCTATTTCAGCGGCGGGGCCTCCTACAACTCGGTCAGCCGCAGTACTATGACCTGCCAGGACGCGGGCTGCAACGCTATATACTTTACCGGGGCTTCCCGGAATACGGTAAGTGACAGTTATGCCGGCGCGCCCCTGGGCCGCTCCGCCCATTTAACCGCCGGCTCCAATTACAATACGCTGGCGCGGAACGTTTTTTACGGCGGCAACGTTTCCTTCGGCGCGCTGCATTTCGTCGCCTCAGAATTCAACGCCGTCTCCGACAGCTACCTCCATAGCCTCCACGGCCCCGCCCTGTACTTCGAAACCGGGTCGGCAGGCAATACCGTCAACCGCAGCACCGTCACCGCCATCTCCTGGCTGGCGGCAGCTTACTTCAGGGCGGCCTCCTCCAATACTATAACCGAGTCCTACCTGCAGGCCTCCACGGCCGCCTATATCAGCGGCTCCACGGGCACGGTGATAACCAACAGCGTGCTGGCAGGCGCCGGGCCGGGCGGCCTTGGCCTCGACATAGGGCGCGGCAGCCGCAACCTGACCTTCTCCGGCAACAGCGTCTACGGCGGTTCGCAGGGCACGGCCATCAACATAGGGCCGGACAATACCGGCGTCATAGCGGTGACCTCGGGCTCGGTGCGGGGCGGGAGCTACGGCGCGGTGATAGCGCGGCAGGCGCCGGGCGCCGCGCTGGTTATCTCGGGTCTGGCCTTCGACAGCCTTTCGCCCGGGGCCACGGCGCTGCAGCTGCTGGGCGGGCAGGTGGTCTCCACTTTTACGGGCGTTTCCTTCAGCGCGGCCAACATAAGCGCCAATGTGGACGCGGGCCTGCTCGAGGCCGGGTCCCGGCTGACCATGCGGTCGGCCTCGGGGCAGCGCGGCGGCACCCTGTTTGAACAGGATCCCTACGGCTACGTGGACTGGCCGGAGTTCATGGACATCATCCCGCCGCTGGTAGGCCTGACGCAGCCGGCCGATAACGCCCTGCTCAACGCGCCGCCGCTGATAACCGGCACCGCCTCCGACGACGTGGCCGCCGTTGGCGCGCAGGTGTCCTTGCGGCGGCAGCTGGGCGGCTATTATTGGAGCGGCACGGCCTGGACCTCGGTACCGACATGGCTGAACGCCGCCTTTTCCACCGCCGCCCTGACCTGGAGTTACGCCGCGCCGCCGCTGGCCAACGGCGCCTACTACACCATCTCGGCCAGGGCCGTGGACAGCTCGGGCAACCTGTCCGCGGTGAACCCGTCCGTCTCCGTCTTTTACGACGCAGACCCTCCCGCCTCGGTGGTGACGGCGCCGGCCGACGGCTCCACGGTGGTAGCCTACTCCGGCCTGGCCGGTACGGCCTGGGACACGGACACCCTGCCGGCGCAGGTTTGGGTGCGCCTGACGCGCCTGACCGATAATCAGTACTGGAACGGCGTGCTGGCGCAGTGGACGGCCGCCGAGGTCTGGAACATAGCTGCGGGCAGCGTAACCTGGGCCTATGCCGGCCCGCCCGAAGCCGCGCTCAGTCCGGATACCGCCTACGCCGCGGTATCGCGCGCGGTGGACACGGCGGGCAACGTGCAGGCCGTCCTCGCCGGCAGCACCTTTACCTACCATGACGACGCCGTGGACTATGTCAGTTCGGCGCCGTTCAGCGGGGTGGGCGCCACGGCGCTGACGGTGAACTGGGGCAGCAGTTTCATTCCCGGCACGCCTTACCTGGTGCGGCTGAGCTCGGCCGCCGGCCCGTCGGGGAACATCTATTTCAGCACCACGGCCGCGCTGGCGCGGGACTTCGGCGGGCTGATACCGAATACCGTCTATTTCGCCTATGTCTCCACGGCGGCCGACGCGCCGGAAGCGCAGGTGGGCGCCGGGCGCACGCTGGCCGCCCTGCCCGGCCTGCCGGCGGCGGTAGAGATCACCTCCACCTCTCTGGCCGTCACCTGGCCGGCCAACGGCAATCCGGGGCATACGGTTTACCACCTGCTGTGCTCCACCAACTCTGATTTCTCCGGCGCTTTCGGCTCCACCGGCACGGCGCGCCTTTTCTCCCTGGCCGACCTGCCCGGAGATACGCCTTATTATTTCAAGGCGCGCGCGGTCAGCGGGGAGGGCATACTGACCGCCTACGGCCCCACGGCCGTCATCGCCACGCTGCCGCGGCTGCCGCAGCGCGCGGCTTTCCCCTCGGGCGCGGCGGCTGGGTTCTCGGCTATCACCTGGACCTGGACTTCGCTGTCCAATATCGACGGCTACAATGTCTATTACGCCAGCGCCCCGGCCACGCGGATAGGCTCCACGCCCGGGCCTGTCTTTTCGCAGGAGGGGCTGCTGCCTAATACCACGTACAGCGTAATAGTGAAAGGCTATAATGCCGCCGGCGAGGGACCCGCCTCTTTCCCGTCGCTGCCGGTGACCACGCTGGCCGCGCCGCCCGGCGGCGCCGCGCTGACGGCGGTGCACGTCACCAGCGCCTCGCTGGCCTGGGGTTTGAACGGTAACCCGGCCGGCAATCCCGCGCGCGTGCAACGCGTGGGCGGCCCGACTTTCAGCACGGCCGGCCTGACCCTGACCGACACCGGCCTGCAGGGCTGCACCAGCTACTATTACCGGATCTGGAACCTCAACAGCCTCGGCCAGGTTTCCGGTGAAGTGGAAGTCGGCCCGGCCTTCACCGGCAGCCCGGTGCCGCCGCCGCCGGGGAATTTCTCGGCTCAGGCGCAGTACGGCGGCCGCGTGCTGCTCACCTGGGAGCCGGCCCCTTACGAGGGCATAGCCGGCTACCGCCTGTACTCCGACAACGGCACGGGGACCATAAATTACTCCACCCCGCTGGCCCTGCTGCCGGCCGGCCAGACCTCGTATACCACCGGCGTGCTGGTCAGCAGCGCGGCCTATAAATTCGGCCTGCGCGCGGCGCACCGCTGCGGCGCGGTAGAGCAGAATACCGGCGTGACGGCCTCGGCGCCCTCCGTGTTCGCCCTGACCGGCGTGCGCGCGGCCATAAAGATACCGCAGACCGGCCGGCGCGTGAACGGCAACAGCGTCACCGTGATGGCGGAGCTGACCGGCGGCCTGCCCGCCGGGGTTAAGCACGTGCGCCTGCAGTACAAAGCCGTCGCCTCTGCCGCCTGGCTGGACATACCCGCCAGGGACCCCGGCAATCATCCCAACCCAGATACCTCCGCGCCCTACTTCATACACTGGGACGTCACCGGCCTGGCCGCCGGCGGCTATGACCTGCGCGCCGTAGCCACGGACCTGAACAATACCGCCGACCCGTCGCCGGCCGCCGTCACCATCCAGGTCGGAGCGGCCGAGCCGGACATAGTGGAGAATTCCAGCGGGGGGAAAGTTACCAAGGAGCAGGTGGTCAACAACCTGGTCGCCAACACGCTGCAGGCCGGCGACCCGGCCTCGGCGCAGCTGGCCAAGGTGGAGATCCCCGCCGGCGCGCTGGACTATTCCACCGCCACGGTGGCCGTGACCAATAACCCGGCGCTGCTGCCGCCCGCCCCCGCCGACGCCGAGGCGGCCGGCATAGCCGTGGAGATAAACCTCTCCAACCAGAGCGCGCTGGCAGGCGGCCAGAGCGCCTTGGTGACGCTGGTGTACCCCGACGCCAATAACGACGGCCTCGTGGACGGCACCAACCTGCGCACCAATTTGCTGGAAATGTATTCCTCGCACAGCCCGGCCGGCCCGTGGCAGCGCGATTTGGAGTCCGCGGTAGACCTGGCGGCTAAAAAAGTGACCGGCCGCACCAGGCATTTCAGCTTCTTCGCCCTGTTCGCGCCCATGGCCGCGAATCTCAACGCCGCGCGGGCCTACCCGGTGCCGTGGAAGCCGGGCTCCGGCGGCCGCTTCGATACTCCCGCGGGCGCCAGCGGCATCATCTTCGACAATCTGCCCGACGGCAGCGACATCCGTATCTACACCGTGGACGGCCAACTGGTGCGCAAGCTGACCGTCAACACGGCCGACCTGGGCGTGAAGGTGTGGGACGGTAAGAACTCCGCCGGGCTCAAGGCGGCCAGCGGCGTTTACCTGGCCCACGTGAAGAGCGGCTCCAAAGAGAAGATCCTGAAACTGGCGGTGGAAAGATGAAGACCAGGGCGTTGGCCATGGCAGGGCTTATACTGTGCGCCGCGGCGCGCGGAGGACTCTGCGCCAACGAGGCCGGCACCGGCGCGGCCGCTTTCCTCAATTTGCCGGTGGACGCGCGTGGCGCGGCCATGGGCGGGGCCGTCGCCGGGTCGCCCCGCGGGGGCATGGCCCTGTTCCAGAACCCGGCCGGCCTGGGCGCCGGTCCCGGCTCGGTGGCTTTCAGCCATTCCCTGCTGGCGGAGGATATCTCTTACGACGTGCTGGCGGCGGCCGCGCCGCTGCGCTTCGGCGGCGCGCTGGGGGTGGGCGTTCAATATCTGCAGTACGGCAGCCTGGCCTCGCTGGACAATACCGGCCTGGCCGCCGGCACCATCTCGCCGCGCGACGGGGCCGCCGCGCTGGGCTACGGCCTCGCCCTGATGAAAGACGTTTATCTGGGCGCGTCGGGCAAATATATTAATTCCAAAATTACCGGGTCGGCCTCGGCGCTGGCCCTGGACGCCGGCCTGCTGATCGGCGGCGAAGAATTGTCGGTGGGCCTGGCGGCGCAGAACCTGGGCAGGCCCATGAAGTTCCGCGACGAGGGCGCGCCGCTGCCGGCCAATTACCGCGCCGGCGTCTGCGCGCATTACAGCGAGACCCTGCAGTGGTCGGTGGACGTTAATTTTCCCAAGGCTGGCCGCGCCTGGATCGGCGCCGGCGCCGAGTACGCCCTGGCCCGGGGACAGGCCTGGAGCCTGCTGGCCCGCGCCGGCTACAATACGGCCGCCCTGGATACCCGGCGCGTCAACGGCCTCTCGGCCGGCTTCGGCCTGGCCCGCAAAGGCATAGCGCTGGACTACGCCTTCAGGACCATGGGCCTGCTGGGCGCCACCCACCACTTCGGCCTGACCTACGGGCTGGGGAAATAAAAACCGCCGGGGGGAACGGCGGTTAGTTTTGGTAGAATAAACCTATGAAAACCTGGGGTTGGGCGGTCATTTTTTATTCCTTTTTCATCTCCGCCGCGGCGGGGGCCGAGGTCTGGACGGTGGAGCTGAAGGCGGTGGAAGGCAGGGTGACCTACCAGCACGGCCTGGCCACTACCGTGGGCAAACAGAGCAGCTTCGCGGGCCAGCCGCGGGTGCGCGGCGGCGGGCCGGCGCGCGAGCTTATCTTCCATTCTTTCCTTAACAAGCCGGTGGACGGCTACTTCCGCCTGGACTATATGGCGGAGCTGGCCGGCGAGAACAGGGCCCGGCCGCCTTTTCAGGCGGCCGGCAAGGTGCGGCTGCGCCCCGGCAAGCCCGTGCTGGCCGTGGTGGCCGGCGGCTGGAAACTGATACTGGAACTTAAGGGCAAGGCCGAAGCGAAGGCCAACGGCAACGGCAGCCCCGTGCTGGAGACCGGCCTGCGCTGCGGGCGCGCCTTTTACCCGGCCAATTTCGCCTACCTGCCCGACGAGCAGTACAGCGCGGCGCTCTACGGCGGCGAAGGGGACACGGTGCGCCGCTTCATGGTGGGCCTGCTGCCCAATAGCTCCGGCGTGGACGGCACTTTTAAACTGCAGTATACCCTGCAGCTAAAAGAAGGCGCGGAACTGCTGGCCGAAAACCAGGGCGAACTGATCCTGGCCCCGGGCGCCGGCAAAGTAACCGCCGCCGCCGGCGGCGGCTGCGTCTTCTCGGCCAAGGCCCTGCGTTAAGCGGGTTTTTACGCGGGGTCTGTAATGGGGGAAACATGGAAATAGAATACAAGGTTCCCGGGCCTGAAAATCTGTCCGCGGTGATGAGCCTCATGCCCGCTTTGTATAGCGAAATAGGCCCCGGCCTTGAGAAGGTGCTGGCGGAATTTATCGAGGACAAATATTATTTCAAACTGCTGGCCGTTGAAAAAGGGTCCGGAGCGGCGGCCGGGTTCCTGGTCGGGTGCTGCCGGCTGGAAGTGGATTTCGAATGCCGGGCCGGAGTTCTGGAGGAAGTGGTGGTGCGCCCTGACTGCCGCGGCCTCGGCATAGGCAAGGCGCTGCTGGCTGAGTTCGAGAAATGGAGCCTGGCGCGCGGCGCGCAAGCCCTGGTCGTCCCCTGCGGCAGGGAAGGCTTTTACGAAAAGATGGGGTTCAATAAAGGCAGTATACTCCGCTATTGGAAAGACCTCCCGGCCAAGAATTGATGGAAACTTACCTGACGCAAGCCCTGGCCGCGTGGAACTCTCCCGAGTTCCAGACGCTGCTGGTGCCGCTGCGCACGCTGAGCAGCATCAGCGCCATGTTCTGGATGCTGGCCCGGCTGGCGGACCTGTGCATGGCCGCGCTCAAGCGGCTGCTCTTCGCCGAGGTCAGCGCCATGCTGAACCTCCTCTACGTCAGCGCCCTGGCCGTGGTCTACGCGGCCATGATGTTCAACACCGCCCTGCAGGGACAGTGGCACCCGTCCCTGCTCTGGCGCGAGATCGCCGGTTTCGCTTTCATGTACGTGATGCTCGGCGTCACTTTCACCGACCTCTCCACCCGGCGGCTCAAGCCGCATACGCCGCTGGCCTTCGTCCTGGGCGTCTGCGCCTACCTGGCGCTGGCCCGCGCGCCCGGCCTGGCCCGCCACCACGGCGTGCTGGAGTTCCACCGCGTGCTCGAACTGTTCGCCGCCGGCGGCTGGGGCAACGTGATGACGGCGGTCACGGCGCTGGTCATGACGGGCTCGCTGCTGATCATGGCCGTCTCCGAGGCGGCCTTCGGCCTGAGCCCGCTGCTTTACCGCCTGCGCCTCATCAAGGCGCTGCCGGTGCGTTTCGACTTCAGCGAGCCGGGCCGCCGCGGCGCGGTGCCGGGCCTGGCCCGCTCCTGGTTCATACTGACGCTGCTGCTAGGCGGCGCGGCCCTGGCCGTTTACGGCTGGCCCCGGCTGCGCGCGGCCGGCGCGGCCGCCGCTCCCGTCATACAGAGCCGCGCCCAGTCCCCCGAGGCCGCCGCCGCCGCGGCCAAGCTGCGGCGCGTGCTGCCCGCCGTCTCTTTCTCCGCCGTGAGCGCCCTGCCACGCGAGGGCGCGCTGGCCGACCTGGCCGTGCCCGTCTTCCGCGGCCTGCTGCAGGCGCCCGGCGAGGCCGACCGCTGGCTGGCCGCCGCGGCGCTGGACCGGCTGGACCCGTCCTTCCGGATCTCGCGGGAAGAGCTGTTCCGCTCCTCGGCCCCGGCCGTATTGCCTTGCGTCTGGCGGGGCCGCTCTTTCGATATACTGATGCGGCCGCTGCCGGGCGACGCCCCGGACAAGACCCGCACCTACTGGATAGCCGACGACCGCGGCGTGCATTTTACCGGCGTTGGCCCGGGCGAGCTGGCCGAGGTGGCCGGCAGCTCCGGCTGCGCCGTGGCCGCTTTCGGTTCGCCGGGCGGCGCGCTGCTGCTGGCCTTTATTGAAGCGCCGCAGGCGCCCGGCGCCGCGCCGCAACTGTGGCTGGCGGCCTACCACCCCGAGCGGCGCGAGGTGATAGCGGCCGCCCGCGCCGGCGGCAACGCCACGGGGGATTTCGAGCTGGCGGCCCTCGGGCCGGGGCTGGTCTGGGCCGAACTGCCGGTCAGCTCGGCGGCCGCGGCCTGCGGCGGGGATTGCGGGGAGGTGCTGGGCGTAAAAGTGGAGTCGCTGGCCACCGAGCCGCTGGCGGAGCAGCGCGGGGCGGCGGTTATGGCCGGTTCCATAGCCCTCCTGCCGCTGGCCGAGCGCACCTACGAGCGCAGCGGCCTGGACCGCCATTACAGGTCCCGGTCGATCTTCGAAACGGTGTTCCGCTTCGACCCGGTGGCCGGTTTCCTGACCCGCTGGTACCGCCGGGCCAGGCTGGCCGACGGCCGCGACTGCGTTAGCGTGGCGCCGGACCCGGCCCTGCCGGGGTTGGAACAGTCGGCCGACTGGGCCTGCTCCCGGTAAGCCGGCGACGAGAAGCCCGGAGTTTTTATATGATGCGTAGGGAGAGAAAAATTTATGAGCGCTGCTGAACGATTGTCGGTACTCGTGGTGGACGACGACAAGAGCGTCTGCGATATCATCAGCGGCGAGCTGGGCGGGCAGGGTTACAGCACCGTGGTGGCCGGCAACGGCCGCGAGGCGCTGGACTACCTTAAAGTCTGCCCCAGCCGGCCCGGGCTGATACTGCTGGACCTGATGATGCCGGTAATGACTGGCTGGGAATTCAGGAAGGTCCAGCAGAGCGACCCGGAGCTGGCCGCCATCCCGGTGGCCATCATCACCGGCATGCCGGGCATGGAGAAAAAAGCCGAGACCATCGGCGCCGTGGACGTGCTGTGCAAGCCCTCCCGCGTGGAAGAACTCACCGCCCTGGTCTCCCGCTTCTGTAAATAGATCTTTAGTTGTTGCCGCCGACCGCCTGTTTGGCGTTCCCGGCGGCGGGGACCGCCGGCTTTACCGGGTCCGTCCGGGCTATGCAGGCGTCCTGGCGGCGCAGGGCCTTCTGCTCCAGCTTGGCCGTCCTGGCCTTGGCTTTGTTGAGCGCCGGCTCCAGCCTGGCCACGCAGGCCTTGTCGCAGTCGTTCCGCCCCTTCTTGCAGCAGGCCAGCAATTCCGCCGTTACATCCTCTACTTTCTTCATGGCCGCCTCGCGCACCGCCTTCTCTTTGGCGGGCGTCTGCAGGCAGGCCATCAGGTCCTTGCAGTCGAGCAGGCCCAGGTCCCAGACATTGCGGCCTTCCACAAAATCCGGCTTGCGCCCTTTGCACTCTTCCCAGTCCATCTTGCCCAGGAAGTACGGCACCATGGCGCCGGGTTCGCCCAGCTGTACGCAGAAGCAGCGTTTCTGCGCCGCGTTCACCGGTCCGGCGGCGCCGGCCGGGGCGGCCGCGAGCAGCATTACTCCTATCAAATAAGCGCGCATAAGTCTCCGTTAAGAACCGTGTCCGTTATTGTGACATGATACATCTTTGCGGCGTTTCACAGCTCGCTGCTGTCGGGGATGCGGGTGAAGGCTATGCGCAGCGGCACGGCGGCGCTCTCGTGCGTGGCGCCGTAATGCAGCATGTCCTTGCCGAACCTGGCGTTGAGCTGGTCCAGGGTGCGGCATAACTTGTCGCCGCGCCCGTCCCCGAACAGCGACGGGGCGTGCAGCGCCTCCGGCACCAGGCCGCTCAGCGCCACGCCCACGGCGAAGACCTGGCCGCGCGGTATTTCCTTCCACATCTCGCGGACGGCGTTGAGGAAGACCAGCGTGTCCTGCGTCTCCATCAGCGAGCAGCCGGCCTTCCAGGCGTCCTGGCCGGTCAGCCTGGCGTATATACTTATGCCCGAGGCGTAGAAACCCTGCTGGCGCAGCCGGGCCGCGGCCTTGTCTGTCAGTTTCTTGAGCACGCGCAGGGCGTTCTGGCCGCCGCGCAGTTCCGGCGGCAGCACATGCGAGTGGCTGATGTTCTTCTGCGCGCTGGTCTTGGCCGCTATCTCCTCACCGCGCAGCAAATGCCACATTTCCTCGCCGCTCACGCTGCCCCAGGCCTCGCGCAATTCCCGGGCCGACAGCGACAGCAGCCGCTCCATGGTGAAGATCTCTTTATTGTTCAGGCGTACTTCCATCCTGGCCCCTATGCCCGGCAGGTCGCGCAGCGGCAGCCGCAGCAGCGCCGCCGGCAGGTCGGCGGGGCGGATGACGGTGAAGCCGTCGGGCTTGTTCATGTCGGCGGCGATCTTGGCCAGGTAGCGGTTGGGGGCCAGGCCTATGGAGCATTTCAGCGACGAGCCTACCGAGGACTTTATCTTGGCCTTGATCTGGCCCGCCAGCGCGGCGGCCACCCCGGCGTCGCGCTGGCGGCCGGTCAGGCGGCAGGCTATCTCGTCGATGGAGCAGACGGCCTCCACCGGCACGCAGCTCTCCACCGCCTCCACGATGCGGTTATGGTAGCGCACGTAATCGGCGTGGTCGCCCACTATGAATTTGATGCCGGGGCAGAGCCGCCTGGCCTCGCGCACCAAGGTGCCGGTCTTTACGCCGCAGGCCTTGCCCTCGTAGCTGACGGCTATGCAGCAGGTGCTCTCGGCCTGCACCGGCACCACCGCCACGGGGCGGCCGCGCAGGGCGGGGTCCAGCTCCTGCTCCACCGAGGCGAAGAAGGAGTTCATGTCCAGGTACAGCCAGCTTACCAGCTGCGAGGGGTCGGTGAGGGTCATCGTTTAAATATACAAAGCTCACCCGACAAGGGGCTGTCGGGGTGAGGCGGAGGAATGGTCTTAGCGGCCCGGCGCGGCGCCGAAATATTTCGCGTGGCTGGCGGCCAGGGAAGCCAGGTCCGTGACCGCCAGCGGGTCCTGCCTGCCGTCGAAGAGAATGAAGCCGTAGGCGCAGTCCGCTTCGGTGAGCGTAGTCCGGGAGCCGTCGTTCTTTATGAAGACCAGGCGGCCGGGCGTCGCCGCCGCCACCGGGATGCCGGTGCCCCTCAGGAAAGCCAGCGCGGTACGCATGGCGGCCGAAGCCCGGCCGGGGAGTGAAACCTGGACGGCAACCCGGCCGCGGAATTCCGGGGCGTAAGCCGCGCCGCTGCCCGCAGACGCCGCGGCTCCGGCCGCGCCGAGGGAACCGGCGGCGCGGGGGGCGGCGAACTTGGCCTGCGCGTAGTTGCCGCGGGCCGCGGCCACGTGGGGGGCGGCTTCATACTTTTTATCAGCTTCCGAATAAAGGGTTGAGGCCGGCGCGGCCGGAACTTCCTGTGGAGCGGCCGGCGCTACGGCCGCTTCCGGGGCTGCCAGGCCGAAAGAGTTATCCGACATCCGGGAGGAGAAACCCTGGGGAGACAGGCTCTCCCCGCCGGGCCTGTTGAGGTTGAACACCACCAGCAGGGCGGCCGCCGCCGCGGAGAAGGCCAGTACCGGCTTCAGCCAGGGGCGCCCGGGGGCGGGGGCGAGCGCCGCCTTCTTCAGCGAAAGTGGGACCGGCTCCATAGCGTGCTTTTTGACCAAAGCGGAAACGGCGTTCAGCTGGTCCAGCCTGGCGCGGCAGTCCTGGCAGCCGGCCAGGTGGGCGGCTACCTGCGCCTTCTCCTCCGGCCGCAGTTCGCCGTCGAGATAGGCCGAAAGGTTCTCCCTGCAAATTTTATGTTCCATGGTCTTGCACCAGCCCGCTCATTTTCCGCCGCAGCGCCTCGCGCGCCCTGGAGATGCCGGATTTTACCGTGCCCAGCGGCTTGCCGGTGATCTCCGCTATTTCCGCGTAAGAGCGGCCGTCTATCTCTCGCAGCACCAGCATGGCCCGCTCTTCCGGTTCCAGCCCCGCCAGCGCCGCTTCCAGGGCCGCCTTCTCTTCGCCCTTCTCCAGCGCCGCTTCCGCCCCGTCGCCCGGGTCCGGTACCTGCAGCGCGGGGGCTTCGTCGCCGCCGCCCCAGCTCAGGGAAAGCGTTCGCCAGAAAGAGCGGCGCTTCTCGCTGCGCACCCGGTTCTTCCACACGTTCACGGTGATGCGGTACAGCCAGGTGCCGGCGAAGGACTGCTCGCGCAAATTCCCCAGCCCGCGCACCGCCTTCAGGAAGGCGTCCTGGGCTATGTCCTGGGCGTCGCTCTTGTTGCCGCTCAGCCTCAGCGCCAGGTTGTACACCATGGGCGAGAATTTCTCGAACAGCTCTTCAGCGTCCAAGGCGGCCTCCCGCTGCCATGCCGGTTAGACACCGCGCGGCCGAAAAAGTTCCGTAGCTGTGGTTCATTCGGAGGGTTCCCGGGGAAAGTTTAGCAAAAAGGGGAAAGGCCGGGAACTTTTTTGGAATTCTGGTGTCTAACCGGGGAAGGTACGCAAGGAGGCTATATGAAAACCATGAACCTGATAAGAAAAACGCTGGCGCCGGCTCTGCTGCTGGGCCTGGCGGCGCTGCTGCCCGCGCAGGTGCAGGACCTGGGCGAGGGCTCTCTGCAGGTGACGGGCGGCGGGCAGCGCCTATTGCCCCTCAAGCATACCGAAGTAAAGGCCGGGATCTCCGGCTTCGTGGCCGAGGTGAGCGTGACACAGGTGTTCGCCAACGACGCCGACCTGCCGCTCGAGGCGGTTTACGTGTTCCCGCTGCCGGAGAATGCCGCGGTCAACTACATGGAGCTGCAGACCGGCGACCGGACCATAAAGGGACAGATAAAGAAGCGCGCGGAGGCCAGGCTGGAATACGACCGCGCCAAAGCCCTGGGGTATACCGCCGCGCTGCTGGACTCTGAGCGGCCCAATATCTTTACCCAGTCGGTGGCCAACCTGCCGCCCGGCAAGGAGATAAGGGTAACTCTTAAATATATACAGCGCCTGGACTACGACCACGGGATCTACAAGTTCAGCTTCCCGATGACGGTGGGACCGCGCTATATCCCCGGCGGGGCCGCGGTGACGGACGCCTCGCGCATCACGCCGCCGGTGGTAAAGCCCGGCCAGCGCTCCGGCCGCGACATCAGCGTGGAGGTCAGTCTGAACGCCGGCATAGCCGTCAAGAACATCCGCAGCAATTCCCACGAGATACTGGTGAAGGCGCTGGCCGGGAACGCGGCCGAGATCAGCCTGGACGAGGAGGACCGCATTCCCAATAAGGACTTCCTGCTGACCTACGAGCCCGCCGTCAAGGCCGTAGACGCGGCGGTGCTGGCGCATAAGAGCGGCAAGGACGGCTACCTGACGCTGATGGTGCAGCCGGCGGCCGACTTCCCGCTGACGCAGATCACCCCCAAGGAGCTGGTCTTCGCGCTGGACGTGTCGGGCTCGATGAGCGGCTTCCCGCTGGAGACGGCCAAGGAGCTGGCGCTGCGCTGCCTCGAGGGGATGAACCCCGACGACACCTTCCAGATCTTCTCCTTCGCCTCCGGCAACCGGCTGCACTTCGACCGCCCGCGCCGGAACAACCCCGGCAACGTGGCGCTGGGCCGCGCTATCATCAACGGCATACAGGGCGGGGGCGGCACCGAGATGCTGGAGGCCCTGCGCAAGGTGCTGGAGTTCCCCAAGGACCCCGAGCGCATGCGCATAGTGCTGTTCATGACCGACGGCTACATCGGCAACGACCCCCAGATCCTGGCCTTCGTCAAGGAGCACCTCAACGGCAGCCGCATCTTCCCGCTGGGCGTGGGCTCCTCGCCCAACCGCTACCTGCTCGAAGAGCTGGCCGTGCTGGGCAAGGGCGCGGTGCAGTACGTGCGCCAGGGCGAGAAGCAGGCGAAGGTGGAGAAGCTCATAGAGCGCTTCTACGACCGCATCTCCAGGCCGGTGCTGACCGACCTGACGGTGGACTGGAACGGGCTGGACGTGCTGGACGCCGCGCCGGGCGCCATGCAGGACCTGTTCGCCGGCCAGCCGGTGTTCCTGCACGCCAGGTACAGGAAAAGCGGCGCCGGCAGCGTGCTGCTGAAAGGCAAGCTGCTGGGCAAGCCGTGGAAAATGCAGGTGAAGGCCGACCTGCCGGAGCGCGAGGCCGGCAACGCGGCCATGGGGCCGCTGTGGGCCAGGGCCCGCATCGCCGAGCTCGGCCGCGCCGCGGCGGGCCGGGAGGACGCGCGGAGCAAGGAGCGGATCACCGCCCTCGGCCTGGAGCATAACCTCGTGACGCAGTATACCTCGTTCGTGGCGGTGGACCGCAGTACGGCCGTAGCCGGCAAGGCGCTGCTGGTGCCGGTGGAGAGCGAACTGCCGGAGGGAACCCGCTATGAGGGCTTCTTCGGCGGAGGCGCCGCCGCTCCCAGGGCTGCCGGCTACGTGTCGGCGATGCGGGGGAATTACGCCCAGGCCAAGTTCTCAGCCCCGGCGTCGGTTGCGGTCTTCGGCAGCAGGACCGGGGCCCTAGCCGGAGAGGAGGATAAGAAAACGGAACCCGCCGAGAATAACCGGTCGTCGAGGACGGCCGGAGAAAGCCGCATAGCCGCCATGGCCGCGGAACTGCTGGCCGCGCCTTCGGAGCGGCTGGCCAGGCAACTGGTCTCGCTGCAGGACTTGGACGGCGCCTTCATAGAGGCGGACGGCGCCAGGGCCGCTCCGCCGGAGCAGGCGCTGGCGCTGCTGGCCCTGATGAAAGCCCGGTCGGCGCTCGGCGGCCTCAAGGAGGCGGTGACGGCGGCCTGGACCTGCCTGCGCAACAAGGCGCCCGGCGGCCTGGGCGCCAGGCTGGTGGTGAACAACGCGCTCAAGGGCGGGCCCTACATAGGCCGGGGCGGGGTGCTGCGGGAACTGGAGGCGCTGGCCCCCGAGTTCGAGAAACTTAAGTAGCGGGTTTTGGCCGGGGAGAAGGGATCCTTTTCCCCGGCCGCTTTTTCAGCTCTGCTCGCTCCTGGACCTGAAGGACGAGAGGTCGTCCATGCCGACTTCGGGGTCTATCTCGTCTAGCACCCAGCGGCCGCCCTCCCGGGTGAATTTCCACAGTTCGGTGAATTTTTCCTGTTCGTGCGGCTTGCCGCTTATTACCTCGCCGCCCGGTTCCCTGGCCTTGTAGTCTATCATCGCGCCCTTGATATAAACCCAGAACTGGTCCCTGGAATTGTCCGTATAGTCCACCGCCTCCACTATCCTGGCCTCGAGCAGGTCAATGTCCTTGAGCACATTGCGCTCGCCCTTCTCTATCATCAGGTCGGTCTCGGCCTTGTGTTTGTCGTAGAGGCGCCGGCTCATGTAAGCCCTGGCCAGCTCCTGGTCCCGCTCGGTCCAGGCCTCCTGCACTTTGAAGTAGCACTCCGCCACCCTGTTCTTCAGGTTCTCCATGTTCCAGCCGCCGTCAGCGGCCGAGATGCGTTCTATCAGGGCCGCCGCCTCCCGGTTCTTCGTGTAGATCTTGTAATGGAGGAAGGCTATATAGACCAGTACGAAGGGATAGATCAAAATAGCCCCGATGCCGCCGCCCCGGCCGCCGCCACCGCCCCCTCCTCCGGCCCTGGAGAATAAGTCCGGGGGCAGCAGCAATAGCAGCAGTATAAGGAAGGGGAGGGCCCTCCATGCCGCCGCAACGATTTTTTGTCCGGGAGTATCCATGGTCTTTCCTCTTTGGCCGGCGCCGCCGGCTTTTACGGAAAAACTATACAAAAATAGGCCGGCCGCTTACAGCGGTACTTGACCAAAGTCTTGCCCGAAAGTCCCGGTCGGGTCTGGGTACTTCGGCTCTTACGGGAGTTGGCATATTATTTGTTCAATATCAGCCTAGGGGAACCGGAAGTTTTTAAGGCAAATCCAGATACAGGAGAACAGAAAACAGATGAAACAGATTAAGAATATCGGTATAGCCGCCATGGCGCTTTTCCTGGCCGGCTGCGACGAGATCAAGTTCAACGGCAGCATGAACATACTGGAGCAGATCAGCTTCAGCCAGAGCCAGGGCAAGACCGTGACGGTCGCCCCCGGCCAGTTCGCCTCCAAGGTGACCTTCAGCGGCAACAACAGCAAGAAGAAGATCAAGTTCGAGATCAAGAACGCCGACCCCGCCACCGAGGTCAAGCTCGAGTTCGACAAGAACATCGAGATCGGCGAGACCTTTAACATCACCGCCGCCCAGCTCAAGCAGAACTTCGACCTGGCCGGCACGATGGCCACCAAGGTGGAGAACTCCCCCGAGTACTCCGGCTACGAGGGCTGCTCTTACCAGTATCCCCAGACCGTCTGCCGCTCCAACAAGAGCGCCGACGAGGCCGTGTCCGCCAAGGCCGCCGCCGTCGTGTCCGAGTTCGCCGCCGTCGAGGCCGTGGAAGTCCCCGAGGCTTCCAACCCCGAGATGGTCGACCGCGGTCACCCCAACCCCGGCCAGTTCAACAATGTGCCGCACACCCCGGTCTGCTACACCAACTGGGTCACCCGCCCGGGCCAGCGCTACGTGCGCTACTTCGTCCGCAGCACCCTGCGCGACATAGAAGCGAACTTCCTGCAGAACGGCAAGACCCTTGGTTCCTTCAAGGGCGGCTCCAAGCAGAACGAGACCGTGTACACCTATCAGAGCGACTGCCGCTGATAGCGCGCAAAGCAATAAAAAAACCGGGCCCCGAAAAGGGCCCGGTTTTTTTATGCGCCGGAAGCTGTCAGGCGGCCTGCGGGTCGCCGGGGGAGGGGAGGATTCCGAGGGCCTCGTCCACTGCCTCCATGAAGGCCTGCAGATTGAAAGGTTTTTCGAAGTAGACCGCCGGCAGCGCTTCCGGGGCCACCTCGTGCACGGAGCCGGTAACCAGCAGGCTCTTGGCGCCAGCCTTCTTACCCTCGAAGAGCTTTATCAGGTCGGTGCCGACGCCATCCTGCAGCAGCAGGTCGGTGATCAGCAGGTCGTAGTTGCCGCTGTTTATCAGGCGCGCGGCCTCGGCAAAACTGGCCGCTTTCGAAAGGGTGTAACCGGTGTTGGCGAAGATGCGGCCGTAGATGTTGAGCATCGCCGCGTCGTCGTCAGCCACTAGGATCTTCCTGGACATCGTTTTCCTTGCCTTACGCTATAGTCCCTCACCGCCAGCTTAGCCCCCCGGCTACAGTATAAGTGTAACAAAAGTTACACTCGCGCGACAGGGGCATACGGCCCACCCGGGCGTAGGTCCAAAGCCCGGCAGCCGGAGCCCTTCAGCGGGGCGGCCGGCTGAGCGCCTCGCGGGTTTTCTGGGTAAGCAGGTCCAGCGTGAATGGTTTCTGCAGGAAGAATTTCTCGGGAGCCAGCATGCCGTTCTCCAGCACTGTCTGGTCGGTGTAGCCGGACATGTAAATGACCCTCAGCCCGGGGAACAGCGGCTTGAGCCTGTCGGACAGTTCGATGCCGGTCATCCCGGGCAACACCATGTCGGTCAGCAGCAGGTCTATGGGCTCTTTGCGGAGTTCGCAGATACGCAGCGCCTCCTCGGCGCTTGAGGCTTCCACCACCGTCAGCCCGTCCTCGGTAAGGGTGCGGCTGGCCAGGCTCTTGACCTGGACGTCGTCGTCCACCACCAGCACGGTGCCGCGCGCGGCGGCGTACTGCCTGGCCGGCGGGGTCAGGGCGGCGGCGGCTTTGTCGGCGGCGAGCGGGAAGAAGACCTTGAATACCGAGCCCCGGCCCTCCTCGCTGTACACCACTATGCTGCCGCCGCTCTGCCGCACTATGCCGTCCACGGTGGGCAGGCCCAGGCCGGTGCCCTTGTCGCGCGGTTTTGTGGTGAAGAAAGGCTCGAAGATGCGCGCCTGCACGGCGGGGCTCATGCCGCAGCCGTTGTCCGTGACCGCCAGCATCACGTAAGCCCCCGGCAGCAGCGTGCCGTGGCGGTGCCGGTATTCGGTGTCCATGCGCAGCACCGAGGCCTCCAGCGTGAGCTTGCCGCCGCGGGGCATGGCGTCGCGAGCGTTGACGCAGAGGTTCATTATTACCTGTTCCAGGTAGCCCTGGTCCGCCTTCACCAGCGCGGCGCCGCCGCGGGCCACTACAGTCAGCCTGATGCTCTCTCCCAGCAGCGTGGCCAGCATGCCCCGCATGCCTCCGATCACTGCGCCGATGTCGAGGACCTTGGGCTGCAGCACCTGCTTGCGACTGAAGGCCAGCAACTGGCGCGTCAGCGCGGCGCCGCGCAGGCCTGTATTGTGTATTTCCCTGGCGTCCGCGCGCCGGGGGTCGCCCTCGGGCAGGGCCTTAATCAGCAGGTCGCTGTAGGTCAGGATGGCCGAGAGCATGTTATTGAAGTCGTGAGCTATGCCGCCGGCCAGCGCGCCGGCTATTTCCAGCTTCTGCGCCTGGCGCAACTGCTCTTCGCTCTGGCGCAGCGCCGTCAGCTGCAGGCCCAGCTCGTGCGTGCGCTGGTCCACCATCTCCTGCAGGCGGGCGTTCTCGGCCCGCTGTTTCAGGCTGGCGGCCCTTATCTTCATCATGGCCCGCGCCTGCACGGCCAGCTCGCAAATCTCCAGCGGTTTGGTCAGAAAAGCGTCGCCGCCGGACTCGAAGGCTTCCCTGCAGATGGCGCCGTCGGGTTTGGCCGACGTCATGAAGATAACCGGGATATCCCGCAGCCGCTCCTCCGCCTTGAGCCGCCGGCAGGTCTCGAACCCGTCCACGCGCGGCATCATGATGTCCAGCAGGATGACGTCGGGGTCCTTGGCGCGCGCCAACTCCAGGCCGGCTTCCCCGCCGGAGGCGGAATAAAATAGCGCCCCGGGCAGCGCTTCCTGTACGGCCGCGGCCAGTTCCTCTAAATTCTCTTCAGCGTCGTCGATGGCCAATATCTTGATGTTATTGTCTTTCATTCTATATCTGGTCGCGGGGACGGCCTGCGCGGGCCGGGGCGCCACTGGCGCCGTGAAAAGGCGGGGAGGCCCGTGGAGCCGGGCCCGTTCAATATTTGCCGGCCAGCCGGCGTCCGCGGTTACCGGTATGGAGTATGTCGAACATGGCCGACAGGATCTCCCTGTTCTTCAGGGTTTTGAGCACCGCGAGGAACTTTTCGCGTTCCTGCTGCGGCTTGCCCTTGAGGATGGCGCGCACCTGGCTGGAGACCTGGTGGTCTAAAACATCTTTGACCTCCAGGTCCAGGCCGGAGAAGATAGCCACGACGGAGACGTTCAGCCCTTTGGCGATCTTGACGAGGGTGCGCAGGCTGGGAGTTTTTTTTCCGTTCTCTATGCAGTTTATGAAACCGCCGTCTATGTCGGCCATCTCGGCCAGCTGGTTGAGGGTGAGGCCGGCCTGCTTGCGTAAGAACCTGATGCGTCCGCCGATGTTGAGGTGCTTATAGTCCATTGTTGTCCTCACATTATAGACATAATGGGCGGAGGAGGAAATACCCTAAAAGACATAGCCGGAAAATTGTCCTTCGGTCATAATACCGCTCGTTGCCAAGGCCGTCGGTATTTGTCCATAATAACCTGGGAGAGAAAAATGAAAACATTCCTTGTTTGCCTATTGTTGGCCGCCGCCGCGCCCGCCGCTGCCGGGTACACGGAGGCCTTCGGCATGATGCGCGTCAGCGACGAGCAGGCAAAACTGCTGGACCCCATGTCTTACCAGACCGCGGCCGAACTGGCCGGCAGCGATATCCTGACGGCGCTGCTGGCCGCCAACGCGCAAGCCCTGGAGCTTTTCAGGCAGGCGGCGCTGGCGCCCGGCGACGGCTACACCTTCGCTCCCAGGCCGGAGCGCCTCACCACTCAAACCCCGGTGCCGCAGTTTAAAAACCACTTCATCCTGTTCCGGCTGCTGCTGCTCGACGCCAGGCTGCACCTGGCCGCCGGGCGGCGCGCCGAGGCCGAGCGGGACCTGCTGGCCGCGGCCGGCTTCATGGGCCAGCTTACGGAACAAAAGTCGGCGCGGCTGCTCAGCTCGCTGTCCCAGAACCTCGCCGTGCAGAAGGCGTTCACGGTAATGGCGGAAAGCCTGCGGGGCAAAAAAGTTTCGCCCGGCTACCAGGAGGCGCTGGGGGCGGCGCTGGCCAGGACCCACAACGCCATGGACTTCCTGCGCGGGGCCATGCTGGAAGAGACCGAGATGTACAAGGGCACGGTGGCCGAATCCTTCGCGCCGGCCAACGTGGAGAAAGAGCGGGCCAAACTGCCTTTTACGCAGCGGCTGATAGCGAAGCGCCTGCAGGACAAGGACTTCTTCGACCAGGCCCGTACCCGCGTGAACGGCGCGCTGGACCAGCGCGCGCAGGCCTTCATAAAGGCCTTCGAGACCAACAACGCCGCCTACCTCGGCGAATTCGTAACAGAACAGACCGCCGCGCTGAAGGCCAGGGCCGAAGCCGGCGGCAGCATCGGCTTCTTCGAGGGGCTGAAGGCGGGCCTGATCGGCGACGACGCGGTAAAGAACCGCATAATAGACCAGCTGGTGTACAATGTGTGCGCTATCGCCGTGCCGCAGTACCACCGGCTGGTGCCGCGCTACCACGCCGCCTACGTCATGCTGGGCGCGCTGCGGACGGCCCTGGCCGTGAAGGCATACCAGCGGGCCAACCGCGGCCGCCTGCCGGTCTCGCTGCAGCAGGCCGCGCCGGGCTTTATCTCCGCTCTGCCCGGGGATTCTTTCAATAAGTCCGCGCCGCTGGTCTACGCCCGGGCCGGCCGGGGCTTCAGGGTGTACAGCTACGGCCCCGACGGCGCCGACGGCGGCGGCCTGGCCGAACTGGACTACCGCGTTTTCTTCGAAGACGAGACTAAGAACGCCGGCGACATAATTTACGGCGAGTGAGGGCGGGAGGGACCGTGAACGGGAAAGAAACGATAAAGATCACCGAGGAGGAGCGGGCCTTCCGCGACCTGAACCGCGCCACTTATAATTCCGGGCGGATGGCCGAGGCCTACGCGCAGGCCGCCGAGTTCTACGCCGCGCATCCGGGCAGCCTGTACGCCAGGTTCGCCTTCGCCGTGATGTCCGGGGACTACTCCGAGGACGCCTCGCTGCCGGAGGCCAGGCGCAAGGAACTGCTGGCCGAGGCGCAGCGGCTGAGCCGGGAGGTCTACGAGTCCCCGGAAATGCCGCGCTGGGAACTGGCCACCGCGGCGCGCAACGAGTATTTCTGGTTCCACGGCCTGCACGCAGAACAGTACGCGCTGGGCGAGGCGCGCGTGGCCGCCGGCGAGCCGCGCGGCTATTACTCCATGTGCGTGGGGGCCGCCTGCCTGGCAGGCAAGACCCTGCGGGAGGGGGGCGGCCGCGCCGCCGCCGAGATCTGGGCCGCCAGGGCCGTGCGGGCTTTCCATGAGTTCGAGAAACTGGACCCGGCCTGGTTCAACATCAACCCGTTCTACGCCCGCGCCCTCGCCATACTCGGCGACGGCCCCGGCGCGCTGGCGGCCTTCAGGGACATGTACCGCAAACAGAAGGCCCCTGTGAAAGAGGCTGAACTCGCCCGTTTCCACGCCGAAATAGAGGAGCTGCTGGCCCTGCGCGGCTGAGCGTCCGGTTTTTTGCCTGGGTCCTAAAGCGGCGGGGGCCTGGTCCTTATGGCCCCTGCGCCTCCGCGGCGCGGGGGCTATAATATTTTCGTGAAACTTCCCGGAAAGATATTTAACGGCGGCCTGGCCCTGCTGGCCGCTTTCTTTGCCGGGGCGGCCGAGGCCGCCGAGATCCGCTTTGATACCCCCGGCGGGCCGGGGCTGGCGGAATACGCGCGCGGCGCGGAAATCGCGGTGCCGCTGGCGGCGCCGGCGGCGCCGGTCGGGGCGCATGTCTACGATTTCAAAACCCTCTACGGCGGCCTCGGTTATCCTTCGCCGGATTATTTCGGCTCCACCGAAGAAGAGGTGATGGACCTCGACACCTATACCAGCAAGTACGACAGTTTCTACGACGAGATAAACGGCTACCTCCGCTTCCACCCCGCGCCTTACGAGTGGTACGGCACCGGCCCCGAGGACGCCAAAGTTATAGTGGAGCATCTCGACAATGTCTTCCGGCGGGCGCCCGCCATCCCCGGCGACCTTATCCTTTTCCGCGGCCTGGGCCTGGGCTGGCACGGCGGCGAGCCGCTGGCTCCGGGCGAGGAATTCACCGACAAGGGTTATGTTTCCACCTCGGTCAGCTACGGAGTGGCGCGTTACTTCGCCCTGGAGATGGGCGACGAGGAGAAGCCGGAGCGCCGGGCCGTCTTCGTCCTCTACCTGACCAGGCCGGAGGAGCGCGGCATTCTGGTGGACCAGGGGGAGGACGAGGTGATGCTGCCGCGCGGGCGCAAATTCCGCGTGATGGCGCGCAAGGACGGCGCGCTGAAATACGACCTGTACCTGGTGCAGGCCTGCGCCGCCGCCTGCGAGACCGCGACGCGCCCGGATGTGGGCGCCTTCTGGCGCGGCTTCGAACCGCGGGATTGAGCCGCTTTTTGGCCGCAGGCCGCCGCCCGGCGGCTTTTGCCATTTAAGGGGCTTTAAAAGGTAAAATTGAGGTCAGGCAAATAACCATGACCCCTTTCGACCAGAACCCCAAGGACCCGCTGCACGGCATCACGCTCAAGGACATACTCGAGCGGCTGGTGAAGCGCCACGGCTGGGAGGAGATGGCGAGGCGGGTGCAGATCCGCTGTTTCATGAACGATCCTTCGATAAAGTCCAGCCTCACCTTCCTGCGCAAAACCCCCTGGGCGCGGCAGAAAGTGGAGGCCTGGTTCGTCCGCGAGCTGCTCACCTACCGCCCCGGCAAGGAATAAGCCGCCGGCCCGCCCCCGCCAACTGACCGGAGGGCTATCCGTAAAATGCCGGGGCGACCCGGCGTTTTCATTTTAGGTATACTTTATCTATGGAAAAAGAGAGTAAAACCGGCCCGGGAATGATGCTGTTCATGGGCGCGCTGGGTTTGTCCGGCCTGCTGCTGCCGGCCGCGGTGGCGCTGCTGCTCTACTCCGCCGGCCTGCTGCGCGCCGAAGTCTTCGCGGATCCCGGGGTGCGCTGGGCGGCGCTTGGGACGGCCATGCTGATGGGCGGCTTCGGCATCTGCACCGTTCTCCTCGGCCTGCCGGCCGTGCTGCGGGTGCTGTTCTTTTCCAAGGAAGCCGCCCTCGCGGTGACCCGGGCGCTGGGAAACGTGGCGCTGGGCGGGGCCGCCCTGATAGGGCTTTCCATTTACTCGGCCGCCGTGCTGCTGGATTCGTGGCCGGCGCAGAGCGCCGAGGCCAGGGGCAACATAATGATAGCCGCCGCCATCATGCTCGCCGGGATAACCGTGCGGGGCTGGCTGGAATTCGGCCGCGCCAGGCGCAGCCGCGGCCTGGGCGAGGCCGGCCTGGACCGCGACGAGATCGTGATCTCTCCCGGCGAGGAGATACGCCTGCGCCTCAATACCGAGAAGCAGGCCGCCTCCGTAGAGGCCGGCCTGCTGCTCTACTCAGAGAACGGCGACGAGCCTATGGCCCGCTACGAGGCCGCCGTGGGGCCGGCCGAAGCCGGGCCCAAAGGCTGGTCCTACCGCATTACCGTGAGATTCCCGGAGGGGATGCCCCTGCCCTCGGAGGGCGGCTGGTGCCTGTCGGTGAAGGCTACCGGCAAGAACGGCGGCGTCTACCATGACTCGCTCAACGTGGAGCCGCGCGCTTAGCCCGGGCTTGCCAGCGATCCGCCTGAATTTATAGAGTTTCCCTACAACGCACCGCAACTTTGTAAGACAGCAGGTCAACTGCACGGCCGGGGGGCTGTAAGAACGGAGCGATACCTACATGAACGCGGCAACCGAACGGCTTTTAGCCGCCGTACAGGACCTGTCATTGGCCAGGAGCCTGGACGGCGTGATGGAGATAGTGCGGCACGCGGCGCGGGATATCAGCGGCGCGGACGGCGCCACCTTCGTGCTGCGCGACGTCGACAAATGCTTCTACGCCGAGGAGGACGCCATCTCCCCGCTGTGGAAAGGCAGCCGCTTCCCGATGAGCGCGTGCATCAGCGGCTGGGTGATGCTCAACCGCAAAACCGTGGTGATCGAGGATATCTACGCCGACCCGCGCATCCCGGCCGACGCCTACCGCCCCACCTTCGTCAAAAGCCTGGCCATGGTGCCCATCCGCAGCAAAGCGCCCATAGGCGCCATCGGCAATTACTGGGCCAGGCGCTACACGCCGCCGCCCGAGACCGTGCGCCTGCTGGAGGCGCTGGCCAATTTCACTTCTATCGCCATCGAGAACGCCGACCTTTACGCCGGACTGGAGCGCCGCGTGGCGGAGCGCACGAGCGAACTGGCCGAGGTTAACCGCGAGCTGGAGTCTTTCAGCTATTCGGTCTCGCACGACCTGCGCACCCCGCTGCGGCATATGAGCGGGTTCATGGGTATGCTCCGGGAGGAACTGGGCCCTTCGGCCGGGGCGCAGGCTGTCAAATTTATGGATACGGTGGAAGCCTCGGTGAAAAGGATGGACGGGCTGATAGAGGCCCTGCTGTCTTTCTCCCGGATGGGACGCGCCGAGCTGCGCAGAGCGCGGGTGGACCTGTCCGGTCTCGTGGCCAAGGTACGGGACGAACTGTCCGGCGACCTGGCGGGCCGCGACATAGAGTGGAAGATAGGGGACCTGCCGGAAGTTGAAGGGGACCCGGAAATGCTGCGGCAGGTGCTGGCCAATCTGGTCGGCAACGCGGTAAAGTTCACCGGGACGCGGCCCCGGGCCGTGATAGAGATAGGCGCCAGGCCCGGAGAAGCGGGGCGCGCGGTGATCTTCGTCCGCGACAACGGCGTAGGCTTCGACATGGCCTACGCCGACAAGCTGTTCGGCCTGTTCCAGCGGCTGCACCTGAAGGAAGATTTCGAGGGGACCGGCGTGGGGCTCGCCAACGTGCGCAGGATAATAAAAAGGCACGGCGGCGAGGTCTGGGCGGAGAGCGCGGTTGGCAGGGGCTCGACCTTCTGTTTCACGCTGGCCGCACCGGTAAAAGCCGCGGTTTAAGACGGCCCGGGCCCGAGGAGGGAAAGTGCAGAAGATTCTTAAGATACTGCATCTGGAAGACGACCTGAACGACGCGGAACTGGTCGGCTCCATGCTCAGGGCGGGCGGGATACGATGCGAGATAAACCTGGTGCGGCGGCGCGAGGATTTCATAAGCGCGCTGGCGGCCGGCGGTTTCGACCTCATCTTTTCCGATTATTCCATCCCATCCTTCGGCGGCAGGGAGGCGCTGCTCCTGGCGAGGGAGAAGCGGCCGGAGATCCCATTCCTGTACATCTCCGGCACCATCGGCGAGGAGCGGGCCGTGGAGGCGCTGCAGAACGGGGCCACGGATTACATACTCAAGAGCAATATCAAGAGGCTGGTGCCAGCCGTGAGCAGGGTGCTGGCGGAACTGGACCAGCGGCGGGCCCGCCGCGAGGCCGAAGACGCTCTGGCCAAGGCGGAGGAACAACTGCGCCAGTCCCAGAAACTGGAAGCCATAGGACGCCTGGCGGGCGGCGTGGCGCACGATTTTAACAATATACTCACCGCGATAATGAGTTACGCCTCATTCCTGAAGCGGAGCATCGACCCCGGAGCTCCCGGCATGGCGGACCTGGAGGAGATCATCAAGGCCGCCGAGCGTGCCGCCGCGCTCACGCGGCAGCTATTGGCCTTCAGCCGCAAGCAGGTGCTGGAGCCGAAAGTGCTGGGGCTCAATACGGTCATCAACGACATGGGCAAAATGCTGCAGCGGCTGATCGGCGAGAATATCTCGCTGGAGACCGGCCTGGCGCCTGACCTGCTTGAGGTCAGGGTGGACCCCGGCCAGATGCAGCAGGTGGCCATGAACCTGGCCGTGAACGCTCGCGACGCCATGCCCGACGGCGGGGTGCTGGTTATAGAGACGGCCAACGCCGAAGTGGACGCCGCCTACTCGCGGAGGCACCCGCAGGTGAAACCGGGGCGCTACGTGCTGCTCACGGTGCGCGACACCGGCGAGGGGATGGACGCCAAAACCCTGGAGAACATCTTCGAACCGTTCTTCACCACCAAGGAGCCGGGCAAAGGCACGGGTCTGGGCCTGTCGATGGTCTACGGCATAGTCAAGCAGAGCGGCGGCAGCATAGTGGTGGAGAGCGCGCCCGGCCGCGGTTCGGTGTTCCGCATCTACCTGCCGCCGGCCGTGCCGCTGGAGGCGGAGCAGACTGCCCTGGCCGCGGCTGCCAGTCCGTCCGCCGGCGCCGAAATGGTACTGCTGGTGGAGGACGAGGAGAGCATACGCAGGATGGCGGGCCGGGCGCTGGCCCAGGCCGGCTACGAAGTGATGGTGGCGCGAGAGGCCGGGGAGGCCCTGAGCCAGGCCGGCAATGACGGAGGCGTAGACCTGCTGGTGACCGACCTCGTGCTGCCGGGTAAGGACGGAGTGGAGCTGGCCAGGGAGCTGGCGTCCAAATACGGCGTTAACAGGGTCCTGTTCATGTCCGGCTATTCGCCGAGGCCTTTCGGCGACCTCGAGGCGGCAGGCCTGCGCTTCGCCTTCATCGAAAAACCGTTCTTTCCGGACGCGCTGCTGCGGAAGGTCCGCGAACTGCTGGACGCCCCGCCGCCGCGCGCCTGAACCCGCGCCGGTGATCCCGGCAGAAAAGGCCGCCGCCGGGCGGCCTTTTTTATGTCCCGCCAAGGGCCGGTTAAAAGGTAAAATTTAGCACTGAGACAGTAACCCGCATGGAACTATCCGAAGATCAGCGCAACGCACTGGAGCGGCTGCTGGCCTGGTATAAAAACCCGGACAGGGCCCCATATATCACCATGGGCGGCTACGCCGGCACCGGCAAGACCACGCTGATAGCCGTGCTCAAGAACGAGCTGCAGCGGCTGGACAAGAACCTCAAGATAGCCTTCTGCAGCTATACCGGCAAGGCGGCGCAGAACCTCAAGAACAAATTGAAAGAGGCCGGCGCGCTGTCGGTCAAGGATTCGGTCGGCACCATACACGGCCTCATCTACACGCCGCGCGAGGGGGGAGACGGGCGCATAACCGGCTGGGACCGCAAGGATTTGCTGGAGCGCGGCCTGATCATCGTCGACGAGGCCTCCATGGTGGACGGCCTGATCTGGAACGATCTGCTGTCCTACAATATCCCGGTGATAGCGGTGGGCGACCACGGGCAGCTGCCGCCCATCTCCGGCAAGTTCAATCTGATGCAGGCGCCGGAGCTGCTGCTGACGCAGATACACCGGCAGGCCCGCGACAACCCCATCATCCGGGTCTCGCAGTTCGCCCGCACCACCGGCCTGATACCGCCGGAGCGCTACGGCGCCGGCGTGGTGAAATATCTTAAGGAAGACAGCGACGCCCAGGAAAAAAGCGGTGAGCTGCTGGAGTCCTACTCGCCGGACACCCTGATCCTGTGCGGCTACAATAATACCCGCAACCGCATAAACCAGTTCATGCGCGCGGCCCGCGGCTTCGAGACCCCCAAGCCCTCTTCCGGCGACAGGGTGATCTGCCTGCGCAACAATCACAAGAAAGGCATATATAACGGCATGCTGGGCACCATCGTCAGCCTGACCCCGGCCCAAAAGGACTGGTACCAGGCCGAGATACAGCTCGACGACAGGGAGCGCCTCTACGAGGGCCTCATCTACGCGCCGCAGTTCGGCGCGCGGACCGGCATCAATTTCACGGCGGACCGCAAGCTGGCCATGATCGGGGACCTGTTCGATTTCGGCTACGCGCTGACCGTGCACAAGGCGCAGGGCAGCCAGGCCCGGCGCGTGGTGCTGTTCGAGGAGCGCTTCGCCCAGATGGACGACGAGATGTGGCGCCGCTGGCTTTACACCGGCGTCACCCGCGCCGAAGAGGAGCTGTACCTGTTCGGCTAGTTATGAAGGACCTGGTCTGCAAGATCTGCACGATTAGACTGGTAGAAGCGGCCTACGCGCGCGCCCCGTGGTTCCGCCTGGTACGCTGGCCGCTGCGCCTGGGCATGCTGCTGCTGGGCCGGCTCTACGGCGCCGATACCGGCGCCTATACGGTGCGCAGCCCGGCCTGCCGCGGCTGTCCGCGGCTGGTGAAACTGGAGCTCAGGGAGAAGTCCGCGCTGTTCCGGCTGCTGAATAGCCTGGTGAACCCTTATTTCGACAGGCTGCTGGAGCGGCTGCTGACGGAGCGGGAGCGGGCCGAGGCGCGGAGTTACGCAGAGCGCGCCGTGCGCGGCGAAACGGAGGATGGCGGGCATGATGAAAAACATTTATAGGACGGCCACTTACTCGCTGCTGTTCATAGCAGGCGCGCTGGCCGTGGGCTACTACACCCTGCCGGTCAACCGGGTGAACATGCGCTCCCGCCTGGTGATGCTGGGCGACTTCGACGGCAACAACAAGTGGGACGCCGCCGACGCCGAAAAACTCTCGGCCATAGCGGCCGACCCGTTCTCGCTGCCGGCCGGGACCGTGTACCGCGCCGACGCCAACCGCAACGGCCTGCTCGACGAGGAAGACCTGTATTTCCTGCGCGAGCTCTATAAGACCGGCGACCCGTACCGGGCCCGCGACTATTTCACCGCCAAGGGAGTAGTGTTCCCCTACCCGCGCGACTTCTTCCGCTACGTGCCCGACACCGAGTACCTGCAGCACCCGGTACTGGCCATAGAGCATCCCGCCGAGGCCGCCTCGCCGCTGGAATTCCTCGGCGCGGCCAGGGCCAAGGCCGCCTTCGGCTACCGCTCTGAGCTGCTGCGCGAGATCTACAGCGAGGGCATAAGGTTCTCGCTGGCCTACGCCCGCCGCGCCTCCGGCCTGCAGCCGAAGGAGAAGGAATACGCCGCGCTGAAGACGGCGCGCTGCGCCGCCCTGTGGCGCGCCGGCGGCTACCACGAACTGCTGCTCGAGCTCATGGCCCTCACCGAGGACGCCGAGACGCTCACCGTGACGGGCCAGCCCGCCTTCGTGGCGCAGAGCCTGTACCTGCGCGACCACTTGCGCGGCCTGCTCGAATCCAAACTTTACAAGGAGTACCAGGCGGGCCGGGCCCCGGCGGAGGCGGTGTTCGCCGAGCTGCGGAAATACCTGCGCGAGGACATGAACATCGAGGCCGACCCGGCCAACCTGGAGCCCCCGCGCGATTTCCTGGAGCTGAAGAATTACGCCGACCGCGCGCGCTGGCAGTACTACAAGAGCACCTCCAGCCGCAAGGATTTCCGGAAGTTGCTTCTGTTCGCCCAGTACGACAGGCGCTACCTGCGCGCCGCCGCCCGCACCACCCGCCGGCTGGAGGACGCGCCGCTGGAGAACCACAACCTGCCCATGGTGCTGCTGTTCCGGCAGGCGCTGGCCATCAAGGAGGGGAATAAGCTGGCCGCGGTGGGCCTCATAGACGAGGCCGTGCGCGTGCCGTTCACCTGGGTGAAGGCCATCCCGCGCGACAAATTGCCCGCCAGCGTGGCCTTGGAGAATTTCCTGCTGCCCGGCAACAAGGAGGACGGCTCCGACAAGAGCCGCCACTGGAACGTCTTCGGCGGCATCAGCCTTTACAAGAGTCCGGAGGAGTCGCTGCGCCTGGCGCTGGCGCGCGAGGTAAAGGATTTTCGCGACCATCCGTCGCCGCAGGCGATGACCGAGTTCATCCGCGACACCATGGCCAACCTCAACGGTATCTACTACGTGGTCAGCATAAACCCCCTTCTGATAAAATAAGGCCTATGGAGTATATAATTGTCCCCGCCGCCGCGTTTATCGCCTCTGTGCTCAGCTTCTATTCGGGCTTCGGACTGGGTACGCTGCTGATGCCGGTGCTGGCCCTGTTCTTCCCGCTGCCGGTGGCCATAGCGGCCACGGCCGCGGTGCACGGCAGCAACAACCTCTTCAAGATAATGATGGTGGGGATAAAGGCAGACCGGGACCTGGTGCTGAAGTTCGGCCTGCCGGCCATCGCGGCGGCCTTCGCCGGCGCCGTGGCGCTGCATGTCTTTACCGCCGTTTCCGGCGGGGCATCTTTCAGCTATGTGCTGCTGGGCAAGACGGCCGTCATCACGCCGCTGAAATTCCTGCTGGCCCTGCTGATGCTGGGCTTCGCCGCGGTGGACATACACCCGGCGCTGAAGGGCATGAAGTTCGACCGCCGGTACCTGCCGCTGGGCGGCCTGTTGTCGGGCTTCTTCGGCGGCCTGAGCGGCCACCAGGGCGCCTTGCGCTCGGCCTTCCTGGTGAAGACCGACGTCACGCCGGAGGCCTTCGTGGCCACCAACGCCGCCATCGGCTTCATGGTGGACCTGGCCCGCATGCTGATCTACGCTTATACCATCTTCGCCCTCGGCGACGCGGGCGGCATGGAAGGCTTCCCGGCCGGCATAGCCGGCGTAGCCGTGATCGCCTCGGTGGCCGGCGTGCTGATAGGCCTGAAGTTCCTGCACAAGGCGACGATCTCCGTCATACAAAGCCTCACCGCCGCCATGCTGGCCGCGATAGCCGTTTTCCTGGGCACCGGTCTGATATAAGTTTTCAAATAGGATAGAATATAGCGGTAAAAACCCGGGGCCGCTACAAAACATGCGAAATACTATCATCCTGACCACCGTCCTGACCCTCGCCGCCGCGGGCCCTGCCTGCGCCCTGCAGAAGCCCACCCGGTCCCAGCTCGAAACCTACTCTGCGGACGGCACGCTGGCGGCCAGGCAGGCCTTCGCTAAAAGACTCGGCACCGACCGCTTCGCCCCCGGCGCCGTGGCGCGGTTCAAGCGCGGCCGTCAGCTGAAGGCGTTGCTTGGCAGGGGCCTAGCTCCCGCCGCGGCCGCGGCCCAGCTGCCGCCCCCGGCCTGGCGCGGCATGCCCGTTACCGGCACGCCCAAAGTGCTGGTGCTGCTGATAGAATTCGGCGACTACCCGCACACCAATTCCTCCACCACGGTCAACACGCAGGTATTCGGCGCCGGCGTCGGCGGCCCCCCCACGGAGAGCCTCACCAATTTCTACTCCAGGTCCTCCTACGGCCTGCTGACCATAGGCGGCAATACGCTGGGCTGGTACAACACCACGCTGGCGCGCGCCAGCGTGCCCGAGACGGATGCCGGCCGCGAGGCGCTGATCAAGCAGGCGCTCAATTATTACGACGGCATCGGCCACGATTTCACGCAGTATGACAACGACGGCGACGGCGCCGTGGATTATTTCGCCGTCATCTGGACAGGCCCCGACAACGGCTGGGGCAATTTCTGGTGGGGCTATCAGACCAGCTTCGGGGATACGGCCTACAAGCTGGACGGCAAAAGCTTCGGCACCTACTCCTGGCAGTGGGAATCCAACCCGGCCGGCGGGGCTTATGATCCGCTGGTGCTCATCCACGAGACCGGCCACGCGCTGGGCCTGCCCGACTATTACGATTACGACCCGCTAGTAGGCAATTCCGGCGGCGTGGGCGGCCTGGACATGATGGACGGCAACTGGGGCGACCATAACGCTTTCAGCAAGTTCATGCTGGGCTGGCTGGAGCCCGTCACCGTTTCTGCCGGCGCCGACGCCGGCACGCTGCGCCCCGCCGACGCCAACCCCGACGCCGTCAAGCTGATGCCAGAGGCCGAGGCCGGAGAGATCTTCAGCGAGTATTTCCTGGTGCAGAACCGCGACCAGGCCGGCAACGACCTGAACCTGCCGGCCAGCGGCCTGCTGATCTGGCACGTGGACTCCCGCCTGAACGCCGGAGGGACCGATTTCCTCTACGACAACTCCTACGCCGCCCATAAACTGCTGCGCCTGATGGAGGCCGACGGCCTGGAAGAGATAGACGCCGGCGGCGCGGCCGACGCGGGAGACTTCTATACCGGCGCGGCCGCCTTCGGGCCGGGCACCTCGCCCAACAGCGCCAAGTACGACGGTTCCTATACCGGCGTTTCCCTGAACAACATAGGCGGCACTACCGCCGCCACCACCTTCGATTACTCCGTACTGAACGCCGCCAGGCTTGTGACGGTGACGGACAACCTCTTCAGGCCGCTAAAGGGCGGCACCTGCAAACTGGACGTGACGGCGCTGAAGCCCGGGAGCCTTTCCATAAAGATCTACACTTCCGCCGGCGCCCTGATA
>MGTZ01000041.1:34673-34896 GCA_001799715.1 Elusimicrobia bacterium GWB2_63_16
ATAACTGGGCCGGCGACACCGACGGCGGCCGCACCGCGGCCAGCGGCGTGTACATAGTGCAGGTCAGGGGGCCCGGCGCGGGCAAGACCCTGAAGGTGGTGCTCATAAAATGATACTCTCCCGCAATGCCGCCCCCCTGCTGCTCGGCGCGCTCCTGCTCTCCGCCGGCGGCGCCGCGGCCGAAAGCGGCCTCACCGGCGCGCCCATACTCAACCGCCCGGTA
>MGTZ01000041.1:35007-99536 GCA_001799715.1 Elusimicrobia bacterium GWB2_63_16
CAAGTTCCGTAATTTCGTGCTCACCCCGGCGTATCATTATTATAATTCCGGCACCATCTCGCTGAACCTTACCGACGGCACCGTGGGCAGCGTTACCGCCGAGCTGGACAAGGTGGCCCTGCTGTCGGCCGCCTACCAGCCCGCGCCCGGCCTGGCGCTGGGCGTCACCCTGAAGCGTCTGGACATAGACCTGGCGGAGACCGCCTCCGCCGACGCGCTGAGCGTGGACGTGGGCGCGCTGTACCGGCCGACCAGCCGGCTGAGTTTCGGCGCCGCCGTGCTCAATACCGGCCAGGAAATAAAGTTCGAGGAGGACGCCGACCCTTCGCCGCGCGCCCTCCGGGCGGGCGTGGCTTATAAAATGGTGCCCAGGAAGCCCAACTTCATGGACCCCTCGGCGGACATTTCCTATTCCGACCTGCTCTTTACCGCCGACTGGAGCAAGGTCATCAAGGAGGACGGCTATTTACAGGCAGGCTTCGAGGCCAACATGCTGCTGCCGCAGCGCATACTGCTCAGTCTGCGCGCCGGCTACCTGTTCGACCGCGAGGAGGAGGGCCTGACTTTCGGTTTCGGCTTCAGGAGCGGGCGCTGGACCTTCGCTTTCGGCTTCGAGACCCCCAAGAAACTGGACGCCCGCCGCCCGGTCTCGGTCACTTACGACTTCTAGTCAATAAAAAACCCGGCGGGAAGCCGGGGCTGTTGAATGCCGGGCCCCGCAGGGGCCCGGTATCTTTATCTTTCGTCAGCGCGCAGGGGCGAGTTTCGCCCGGATATCCATGAGCGCGGCATCCAGCGCTCTCGCGGACTCTACGATAACATGGGGTTCTATCCCGTGGTCCTCGATGGGCGTGCCGTCGGGCTGCAGCTGTATCCAGGTGGGGATGCGCACCGAGCCGCTGCTGTAGGGCAGCGGTATCGTGACCGGGTACCCGCTGCTGCCCATAGTGGTCTCGCCGTAAAGCCTGGCCATCCCGCTGAACTTGAACATCACCGCTGAACCTTCGCAGGAACTCACGCAGCGGCCGTCCACCAGCATGGCCACCGGACCCCTGAAGGGAGAATCACCGCGCGGATTAATCATGCCGGAGGAGAGGGGCGTCCAGCCGGGATGTTCCGGGTCCTCTTCCAGTTCTCCGTAGCGGGCCAGCGTCTCGCTGGAGATCTTGATGGTTACCTTGCCGGTCGGGATCGGGTGGTCTACAAGTAAAGAGATATAGGCCCGGGTGTAACCGTCGTTGCCGCCGCCGTTGCCGCGCATGTCCACCACCAGCGCCCGCGCCGTTTTCGCCATCTCCAGGCTTTC
This sequence comes from Elusimicrobia bacterium GWB2_63_16, assembly GCA_001799715.1. Classification (GTDB taxonomy): domain Bacteria; phylum Elusimicrobiota; class Elusimicrobia; order Elusimicrobiales; family UBA9959; genus UBA9959. Next base: position 36,314 of record MGTZ01000041.1, read on the forward strand.
CCCCAGGCCTTTCTCGAACTCTTCCTGCTCGCCGTAAAGGCGAGAAACCCGGGTTATCAGTATGCCGTCCCCGGTGAGGGTGTTCACCACCGCCGGCGGCAGCTGGGGATTTTGCTGCGGCAGGCCGTCATAGAAATAGGCGCCGAGGTGGGGATCGCTGAAAAGCCGTATAAAGGACTGGACGGCGGCCCGATATTCCGCGTCCGAACCGGCCGCCCGTACCCGGGAAAGATAGTCGCTCCTAATTGCCGCGTAGGAGAAACCGAAAAGACGCTGCTTGTTCTCGAGGTGGGAATAAACAGTTTCCATCTTTCCCAGGATGAAGAGGAACTCGGCTTCACGTTCCGCGGCCGTAAGCGGCGCGCGCCTGGAGGCCGCGCGGAAGGGGATCTCGAATACGCCCGGAGCTACGGTTTCGCCTGAGAGGGGGTTAAGCCCGGCTTGGCCGCCGGCGGCCGCTATGCCGGCCGGCAGGGCTGGCGTTGCGCCGCTGAAAGAGGCGGAGCCGCCGGTCCTGCCATCGAAGTTGAGGTCGAGCGCCGGGGCTTTGGCCGCCGCCGCCAGGATTATGAAAACCGCGAATATGTTTTTTTTCATGCCGATCAAAACGGAGCAATATTTATGCCGACCCCCCATGCGTCAGGGGGCGCGGTAGAGGCGTATGCCGGCGGCTATGGCGCCGGCCATGCGCTCCTGGCCGCCCTCGCTCTTGATGAAGGCCGCGTCCTGTTTGTTGGTGAGCACCGCCATCTCTATCGTGACGGTGGGGATCTCCGAGAAGATGGAATAGGTCAGCGCGCCCTGGCGCGAGCCCACCGCCGTGCGAGAATCGCCGCGCACGCCCTGCGGGCGCAGCGCGCCGGCCAGGCCTTCGGTCATGCCGGCGGCCAGCGCGTCGGCCAGCGGGCGGCTGCCGGTAATAACTCCAGAGGCCGGGCCGCGGGTGCCGTTCTCGGGATCGTTCTTGTAATCGTAGACTCCGGGCCGGTCGGGGTAGTACAGGGCGAAGCCGGTGCCGGGGGTGCTCTCGCAGTGCAGGTGCACCGCCAGCGCCGCGCCGTTATTGCACAGGCGGGCGCGGTCCTTGTTCTCCACGTAATGCAGCTCGGCGTTGCGGGTCAGCAGCACGTCGTAGCCCTGTTCCTTGAGGATGCGCTCCAGACGCAACCCCACCTGCCAGTTTATCCTGTTCTCGTTGGTGCCGTTGACCATGGTGGTGGCGGCGTTGAAGGTGTTGGGGTGGCCCGGATCCACGCAGATCAGCTGGCGGGCGCGCTGCGGCACAGGGACCGCGGGCAGCGAGGCGGTGACCAGTTCGCCGCCGGGCAGCTCGTCCAGGGCGGCGGCAACGGTCCGGAGCGGGGAGCTCAGGGTTATCGCGGCCAGCAGGGGGAGTATCAGGTTTTTCATATTCTTCGCGCCTATATAAAGTCTATCAGGCGCAGAAAAAGTGTCAAGGGCCGACAGGCCCGGTCGGTAGTGGGACTGACCGGCGGGCCCTGTCCCTATCGAGGCGAAGCCTCGATAGGTGACGACACGCCCTTGTCGGGGTGCCGTGCTATACTATTAGGGATGAGTCCGGAAGAAATACTGAAAAAACGCTGGGGCTACGACGCCTTCAAGCCGCTGCAGCGCGAGGCCATAGAGGCCGCGCTGGCCGGCCGCGACTCGCTGGTGGTGCTGCCCACCGGCGGCGGCAAAAGCCTCTGCTACCAGCTGCCGGCCGTGGCCGGGCAAGGCCTGGTGCTGGTGGTCTCCCCGCTCATCGCCCTGATGGACGACCAGGTGGCCGCCGCCCGCGAGGCGGGCCTGGCCGCCGACGCGTTGCATTCCAATTTAAAAGTCGGCCCCAAGCGCGAAGTTTACGCCAACCTCAACAACGGGACCACCGAACTGCTCTATGTCAGCCCCGAGCGGCTGCTGGCCGGCGACCTGTACGAGGCCATAGCCCCGCGCCTGATACTCGCGGCCGTGGACGAGGCGCACTGCGTGTCGCACTGGGGCCACGAGTTCCGCCCCGAGTACCGCAAGCTGACCGAGGCGCTGGACCTGTTCCCCAAGGCCGCCCGCATGGCCCTCACCGCCACCGCCACGCCCGCCGTGCGCCAGGACATACTGGAGCGGCTGGGCCTGCGCTCCCCCGAGATTTTAGTGGGCCACCCGGACCGGCCCAACTTGGTTTACCGCGCCTTCCCGCGCCGCGACCAGATCAAGCAGGTGCTCGAGGCCGTGCGCCGCCATCCCGGCGAGGGGGGCATAGTGTACGCCCAGACCCGCAAGGACGTGGAGCGCCTGGCCGCCAAGCTCAAAGAGGAAGGCGTCTCCTGCGCGCCCTACCACGCCGGCCTCGGCGCCGAGGAGCGCCGCCAGGCCCAGCACGATTTCGTCAACGAGCGGCTGGACGTGATAGTGGCCACCATCGCCTTCGGCATGGGCATAGACCGCTCCAACGTGCGCTACGTCATCCACGCCAACACGCCCCGCTCCGTGGAGCATTACCAGCAGGAGAGCGGCCGCGCCGGCCGCGACGGCCAGCCGGCCGAATGCACGCTGCTGTTCTCGGCGTCGGACCTGGCCACCCACCGCTGGCTGGCCAAGAAGGATTTTACGCTGCCGCCCGAGCGCCTGAAGGCGCTGGAGAAACAGCTGCGCGACATAGGCCGCTACGCCTCGGCGCCCGTCTGCCGCCACGGCCTGCTGGCCGCCCATTTCAGCGCGCCCTACCCGGCGGACGGCCGCGCCCAGGACGGCTGCGGCGCCTGCGACGTCTGCCTGGGCGAGACCAAGGGCCTGCCCGACGACGAGGCCCTGCTGACCGCCAAGAAGGTGCTCTCGGCCGCCTGGCGCGCCGAGGGCCGCTACGGCACCGGCTACGTGGTGAATTTGCTGCTGGGCCGCCCCAACGACCGCATGGCCGCCAACGGGCACGACAAGCTGCAGGTGTTCGGCCTGCTCAAGGAGGCCGGCGAGCCCGCCGTGCGCTCCTGGATAGACCAATTGATAGTACAGGATTTCCTGGAAGTCACCGAGGACAGCGAATACCCGCTGCTGCGCATCACCGCCGAGGGCCGCGCCCTCTGCCAGGACCGCGGCAGCGTTAAACTGGGCCAGCCGGCGCCGGCCGGCAAGGCCAAGAAGAAGCCCAAGGCCCTCAAGGCCGTGGCCGGAGACTTCTCGGACGCCGACGAAGCCGTGTTCCACCGCCTGCGCGCCCTGCGCCGGGCGCTGGCCGACAAGGCCGGCATCCCGCCCTACGTCATCTGCCACGACTCCGCCCTGGTGGAGATGGCCGCCGCCAGGCCCGCCACGCCGGAGGCGCTGCTGGAGATCAAGGGCATGGGCGAGAAGCGCGTGCAGAAATACGGCGCCGCTTTCCTGGCCGCCGTGGCCGGCCAGGGTGACCTGCCGGAAGCCGACTGAGGGCCGCCGGCGCCGCGCAATTCATGGGCTTTAACTTGAACCGCTAAATTACTATTTCATAACATATCTTTCGTTAAGGCTGTTGCTTTGGGTTGCTACAGGGGACGATGAGACTTCTTCTTATACTGCTTCTCGCAGCGCCGGTGTTTTTTGTTCCGGACTGCGGCGCCACTCCGCCTAAGGCTCTTCTTTCCGCCAGGGAAGCCATCCTCTCGTCCACCGGAACCCCCCAGGCGGCGTTCCTGAAATACGTAGAGGCCTCTAAAAACACCATCGCCGCGCCGGCGGTGGCCGAATACGCCTATGCGCTGGCCTACGCTGGCATGGGCGAGGCCGCGCTTTACAACATCGACCGGGCGCTGATAACCGAGCCGCTGAACGCGGAAGTGCGTTTCTACCTGGCGGAGTTGCTCAACGCCGCCGGGCTGGAGGAAGCCTCCTCGGAGCAGTCCGCCCCGGTCCCCGCCTGGCTCGGGGGGAAGCCGCTCAAGCTGCCTGCGCTGGAGGTGACGGTGCCCGACGGCGATATGGAGCGCGCATCCGCCGCCATCGGCCTGCTGATGGCTCAAAGGCGTTACGCCGAAAGCGCGGTACTTTACGACAGGCTGTGCGCGAAGCTGCCAGCGGAGCCGCGCTGCCGGGCTGGCTACGCTATCTGCCTTGAAAAGCTGGGCGCATACCGCTCGGCCGCGGCCGAGGCCGGAAAGGATCTCGCCTTGAGCAGTTCAACGGAGCATAAAGCGGCGGCGGAAGACTACATCTCCGATCTGGGGAAGCGACCGCCGCTCACTTATTCTTCGGCTAAAACCACCCTCAAAGGACGTTACCTTGCCTATCTGGGCGGGAGCCTGACCAGGGCGGACGGCCGCAGCCTCACGGCGGTGAGCGCCAGGCTCGGGCGTTTTCTCAGCGAGCGCGTGGACGTCTCGCTGAACGCCGCCCTGACCGGGGGGCGGGAGGATGGCGATTACAACGGCGTGACGCTGGGCGTAAGCGGGCGCTACAACAAGCCGCTCGGCCTGACTCCGCTTAACTGGACTTTGGCGGCAAAGCTGGAGCGCGTGCCCGCGCCCGAAAAGAACACAAGCCTGCTGCTTTCCCCCGGTTTAAGCTACTTCACGGCGTCTGGTTCCCTCGATCTGTACCTCGATATAGCTCTCGCGGGAGCCTTCAGCGGCAGCAGGACTCTCTCGCTGGGCTACACGGTTTACTTCGGAGGCGGAAAATGACCCGGTCCGCGCTGCTCTGCCTGGCGGGCATAGCCGCTTTCCGCCTGGCCGCGGCCGCGGCCGAGCCCGTAGCCTTTGTCGGGACGCCGGCGGCGTCCGGCGGCGTGGTGCGCCTGAAGGCAGCCGAACCGTATTTGAAGTGGAAGAAAGCCGAGCGCAAGGCCGCCGTAGAGGCTGAGTCACGCGCGTACTCGGGCGTAGGCGCGGCCGTGGTGGAGTACCCCGGTGGCGGCGAGATCTGGACCGTAGAGGCGGGCAGCGCCACACTGGCGGATTCGTGGTCGCGCGGCGGCATGCGCTTCGGCCGGCGCGCGCGCAAGGCGGGCCGCTGGTTCGGCCACGTGGGCGGCCAGTTCGTGCGCGGGGGCGACCTGCCGTCCAACGGCTGGACCGGCCGCCTCGGCACGACCCTCTTCAAAGACCGCTACGACGCGGCGCTGGCTGTGTCGCGCAACACGTTCACCGAGTCCGACGACTCGGCGGTGACCACGCTTGGCCTGACCGTGCGCGCGCTGTATCCCTACACCGAGCACGCCGGTTTCAACCTTGGCCTCCAGCTTGACCGGGTGAGTTACACAGGTTACAGTAACGTTTCGCCCTCGGCGGTCGGGGGCATAAACATCTACCTGCCGGGCGGCAGCTTTGACGTCAGCCTGAGCTGTGGCGAGGCGGGGCGCCTGTCGCTGCTGGCCGGCTACACGGTATACATCACCAAATGATACGCGCCAGAACACTGCTCATCCCATTGCTGACGCTCCTGGCGTCCGGCTCCGGTGCGGCGACGCTTTCCGGGACCTGCAAAGTGACGGGGAACAGTTTCTCTTCTCCGTACGGCTACTGCGAACAGACTTTCGCGTTCTCGAGCGTCGAGCTTAGCGATGCCGACTGCCAGCTGTACAAGGCGCAGATGGACGGCGAAGCCTGCCGCGCGGTCGCGCCGTCCGGCGCCTGTAACTTTACGGCGGGCTATCTGCTGAGCGCCAACTGCAGCGGCGGCGGTTCAGGCTCCGGCTCCTGGTTCGGCGGCAGCGCGTTCTCGCTCGAACCGTTCGCCAGGCTCAATCCGTTCGGCCCGGAAGAGGGCGAGGCGTTCTACTCCGGCCACTACGGCTCCGGCCTGGAGGATTGGCGCGACGACGCGCTGGAGCGGTGGCGCGCCTACCTGGCCCGCAACGCATTGGCCAAGGAAACCGGCGTGTTCATCGGGCCGGACAATCCGTTCGCCCGGTCGCTGGAGTGGCTCTACCGGGCCCTGGCCGGCTCCAAACAGCCGGCCGCGCAGGTGGCGGGCACGTTCACCAATCTCGACTCCTCGCCGGAAACTGCGAGTTCCGCGCGTTACCAGGAAGACTTCGTGGGCAAGACGGTGCCGCTCCTGCGCGGCGAGGACGCATCCGGCCCTGCTGATGGCGGCTTCTCCGCGGTGAGCGGCAATAATCACGTGGCCGCGCATTGCCAGAGCGAGCCCGCGCTTTCCATCCCGCCTAGCTTCGGGGTTTCGTACGATTCCCTCTATGGCGGCCGGTCCGAGACCATCGGCCTGGCGCTGGAGCGCTTCCCCGACGGGCGGGCGGTATTTACGGACGGTTCCAACACCCGCTGGACGTTCAGGCCGTACGGGAAGCTGTCCCCGAAAAAAGGCGATAACTATTATCGTCCTCCCCTCGGTTCGCCCTACCGCCTGCTACTGGGCAAGCGCGGCTACCGCGTGGAGACTCCGGATGGCGACGTGATAGAGTTTTCGCCCGCGCCCGGTGAAGAGCGCTGGCGCCCCAGCCGCTACAACGCCGCTGACGGCAGCTGGCTCACCTATGCCTACGGCCCCAATGGTCTCGCCCGCATCACGGATATGCACGGCCGCTACTACGCTTTCGAACGCGACGCTAAAGGCCTGCCCCTGAGCGTCACCGACCAGAGCGGCAGGAAGACGGTCTTCGCCTACGACGCCCAGGGCCGGACCACGGAAGTGGCCTCGCCCGACGGCTTTAAAAAACGTTTCGATTACAACGCCGCCGGCCAGCTGACCGCCGTGAAGAGCGGCTCCCTCGCCGAGGAGCGGTTTACTTATGATGCCTCCGGCCGGGTGCTTACCTCGGAGGCGGCGGGCGGCGTGAACCGCCTTGAGCATTACTATAACGACGCCGCCTCGAAGACCGTAATCACTGACGGGCTGGGGAGCCGGACAGAGTATTCCTATGTGAACGAATACGGCCGCAAGTTGACCACCGGGATCACGGACGCACTGGGCGGCCGGGTTTCCCTGTCATACGACCCGAATTACAACCTCGCCTCCGCCACCGACCAGCTTGGCCGCACCGTGAAGTATATTCGTAACTCCAACGGCGACCCCGAGGTTATTACCGATGCTATCGGCAGCACTTCTACCATCCAGTACCAGGTAAAGCGCAAGTACCACGACGCCGCCGGAGAGCATGCCGACTATTATTCCAGGCCCATAAGAATAGCCGACGCGCTGGGACGCGTTACCAGCCTGGGGTATGACAAGTACGGCAACCTCGCCAAGACCGTGGACGCTCTTGGCAACGGGACGGAGATGGACTACGACAAAGCCGGGCATATGTTGAGCCTGCGCGACGCTACGGGGGCCACTTACAGTTATGAGTACGGCAGGGGCCTGTCCCGGAGCGTCGACCCCCTGGGACGGGCGACCAGGTATCAGCGCGACGCCGAGGGCCGCGTGGCGCTGCTCACCGACCCGCTGGGCAGGAACACCTCTTTCACCTACGACCTCAGCGGCAACGTCACCTCCGTCACCAACCCGCAGAACTTCGTCATAAAATTCGCTTATGGCGACGGTGCCTGCCCGTCTTGCGCCGGCGGGCAGCTTGCGTCCCTTACCGACCCCAAGGGCAATACCTGGGCTTTCAATTACGACCAGTACGGCAGGCTGAGCGATACCGCCAACCCACTTGGCCAGAAGAAAACCTATCAGTACGACATGATGTCACGCGTGACCGAAGTGAGAGACCCGGCGGAGAATCTCACTACCTATGCCTACGACGCGATGGGCAGGCTTACCAGAAAGGACATAGAATCCCCTTCCGGCGGGCACGCAGTAACGACCTACGTCTATGACAAGACGGGGAATCTTTTGAACGCCGCCAACGGCAACGGCATGGTCAGCTTCACTTACGACGCACTTAACCGCCCTGTAAAGACAGAGCAGCTGTTCGCCGGCAGGTCCTACGCCATCGCCTACGCCTACGACGCTGTGGGCAACCGCACCAGCATGACCACGCCGTGGGGGAAATATACCTACACCTACGATGCCCTGAACAGGCAGACGGGGATAGTTAACCCGCAGGGGATAAACGTGTCATTCGGCTACGACGCTGTCGGCCGCCGCACCAGCAAGAAGATATTCAAGACCACGCCGGAACTCCTGGCCGAGACCAGTTATTCCTACGACGCCGCGGGGCAGTTGCTCAATATCACCAACAAGGCGGGCGGCAAGGTTGTGGCCTTTACCAACTACCAATACGACGCCGCCGGCAACCGCGTTAAGAAGGAAGACCGGGACGGCACGACGCAGTACCGGTACGATGCCTCCAACCGCCTCATCACGGCGGAGCCAGTCCCGATGAAGATGGAGGATGCCGAAGTCTTCATCTACGACCGTAACGGCAACCGCCGCTACGATAAGGGTGCCTGGGATTACAAATACGACGCGGCCAATCGTCTCTTGGAGAACTCCACCTACACCTACACCCACGACCTCAACGGCAATCTGACCGGCCGTGCCGACAAGCGGGACAATAGCACAATCACCTACGTCTACAACCCGGAGCAGCAACTTTCAGAAGTCATAACCCCTGAGCACAAGGTGCAGTATAAGTACGACCCGCTGGGCCGCCGCCTTGAAAAGTCAGTGGACGGCAATATTGTGAGATTCTTCTCAGATGGACAGGATATTATCGCGGACCTTAACGCCGCCGGCAACCCTATAAACATCTACATCAACGGTCCAGGCATTGACGAGCCGCTGGTGATGACCAAGCCGGACGGCAAGAGCTACTACTATCATGCCGACGCCTTAGGAAGCGTAATAGCGATTGCGGACGATAGTAACCAAATTGTCGAAACCTACAGCTATAAAGCCTACGGGCAGCCGACGATAAAGGACGTCCAGGGCCAGACCATCGAAAGCTCAACCATCGGCAACACTAGGATGTTCGCAGCCAGAGAGTATGAGAGTGAAAGCGGGTTGTACAGCAATCGCCACCGCTACTTAGACCCAGGCAGAGGCGCATTCACGCAGGAAGATTCTATAGGGTTTGTAGGCGGAAATTCAAATTTATATGTTTATGCGAAAAATCTGCCAAGCAAATATTCGGACTCAACGGGCTATATTTTAGAAGAGGCAAAGTTGTGGTGGAAGGGTTTTGGATGGCATACCCATCAGGAAATTATTGATATCTACGCGAAAGATTTTAATCTTGCTAACGCGAGATTTGTGTTTTATAAACCCGATCTGCAAGCGGAGGGGCACACCTATTATAAGTACGGTGTAACTGGGGTTGCAATATCTGAAGTTGCTTTTACCAACCCTGGCTGGCTGAAATCAACAATTGGACATGAAGCTCAGCATGTGCAGGATATAGAGGCTATAAAAGCACATAAAATGGGTGGGGCGGAGGCTGAGGTCAGGGCATATGGGTGGGAATTAACCGCTGGATATATAAAAACAGATTCTGACGATATTCTGTCTGTCCTGGAGCAGTATCAAAAGAATTACAGTCTGCTCTCTCCAGAGTTGAAGAAGAAGTACTCAAGATGTCCAGGGAACTAGTTTTATGAAAAGCAACAGTATTTGGAAAATGAGTGTTTGCTCGTTATGTCTGTTTGTTGTTATTCTTTTCGGTCAAAAACTAGTTTTCAGGAAAAATGTAAATCAGATAAATGAAGGTTTCGACTGTATTAAAGGAATGGCGTCAGGAGTTGGCGGTACAGAAAGAACGGCAGCAAAATCGTTGGAGTTTACAGTCCATTTTGAGAAGCAGGAGTATTCATTGTCTGAGCGAATTCCCATAAAAGCAACTTTCAACAATACTTCAGATGAAGATTATTATATCGCGATCAGCAATCTTGAAGGCGGACTAGTATTCCGTGCAGAGGAGGGGTCTGTCGGAGAGATCGTTAGCAAATCAGTTTTGCTGGGAAGACCGGGCTTTCATGGAAAAGATTACTATTATCTGCTCAAAAAACATGAAAGTAAGGTGATAGCCGTTGAGTTCAATAAATTGTATTCCGTGAGTCCGATTGGGGAATATAAAATAACAGCGAAATATTGGAACTGCACTGCCGGGAATGTATACACAAGGGTGCCTGCTTGGAAATTCTGGAAGACTCAAAATAGGGTTTGGATCGGGGGGGTTGAGTCTAACGCGGTTTCTGTTAAATTTGTGAAATGATATTAATGCAGGATTGGTTGCTGCAGTTGCTCGCTGTTGAGAATGTAAAGTGTTGCGTAGGGTGAAAATCAGGAATTAGGAACAAACGCCCCCTCTTTCGGCCCAGAGCCACAGGGGATTTGATATGGCTATAAATGAAACAGCATTTTGGGCGGTATTTGTGTCTGGCGTAGTGAGTGCTTTTCTGGGGAGTATTTTGGGGATAATGCTCTATCCCACATTTAATCAAGTTATTGGGGGGTATGCGAAATATGGCTCGTGGGGGATTGGCGTTTGTGCGGCAGCGATTCTGTTTGCGTTCACACGCTATTGGATTGTCCATCTGCTGAAGCATAAATGATTCTGGGGTCACGGCGTCGATATCAAAAAGAAGAGAAGGCGAGGGATCTTCGCAATATTCGGAAGAGGGAGGGGTGCCAGTGAAAAGCCAGAGTGACGCGAAACTTCGAGAGCAAATCTTGTTCAGCGAAGGAGCACAACTTGCTGGAGTATCATCTGCTTGCGCTATTAAGATATTGTGCGCATTTGCCAGAGACAAAAGCCCGGAGTTGCGGATGCGTGTGTATGAGCGCATGAGCGCATACAAGGGACGAGAGATAGCCATGTGTCTTATGCGTTCACTGCATAAAGAGAAGGATGTTTTGGCCACAATCGCAGCCATGGAGAGTGTCGGGTGCCTGAAGATAACGTCTGCGATGAAAATACTTATTGCTAAATTGCATCACAGAAATCCCATGGTGCGGGGATATGCTGCGATTGTTTTAAGTGAGCGTTATGGGGCGAAAGTGTTGCGTCAGTTGGAAACCATATTAAAAAAAGAACGCTCGGCTTGGGGAAAGGCTGCATTGTATATAGGGATGTATAAGGCGGGGGCAACATATGTTCTGCCGGATATGTTGCGGTTGCTTAAGTGCCGGCAATATCGAGTTAGGTCTTTTATTGTGAATAATCTATGCGGCATAAAGTTCAATAATGACATCGATTCGGTCATCAATGCTTTGCGTTCCCAGGTTAAAATAGAAGAAAATGTGGTGGTCGCTTCTGCTATGAAGCGCGCTTTAAGGTGTGCACGGGCAATTCGGGTTAGGTCTTGAGACTTCCCGGCATCAAATGATTCGATCCACATTTCTGCTCATGTTCATGCTCGTGGCTGGGCTTTCGGCCTTTTCGTATGCCTCGTTGCCCATTTCTCCGACCAAGACTGTGATGTGCGGCCGCCTGCCCGACACCGCCAACCCACTTGGCCAGAAGAAAACCTATCAGTACGACATGATGTCACGCGTGACCGAAGTGAGAGACCCGGCGGAGAATCTCACCACCTATGCCTACGACGCGATAGGCAGGCTTACCAGAAAGGACATAGAATCCCCTTCCGGCGGGCACGCAGTAACGACCTACGTCTATGACAAGACGGGGAATCTTTTGAACGCCGCCAACGGCAACGGCATGGTGAGCTTCACTTACGACGCACTTAACCGCCCTGTAAAGACAGAGCAGCTGTTCGCCGGCAGGTCCTACGCCATCGCCTACGCCTTCGATACCGTGGGCAACCGCACCAGCATGACCACGCCGTGGGGGAAATATGACTACACCTACGACGCGCTGAACAGACAGACCGGGATAGTGACCCCCCAGGGGATAACCGTTACCTTCAGTTATGACGCCGTTGGCCGCCGCACGAAGAAGTCTATCTTCAAGAACAGCCCTGAAGTACTTGCCGAGACCACCTACTCCTACGATGCCGCCGGCCAACTGCTTTCAATAGTGAACAAAGCCGGCGGCAAAGTCGTTGCCTTCGCCAACTACGAATACGACGCGGCAGGCAACCGCGTTAAGAAGGAAGACCAGGACGGCGCTATAAAATACAGATACGACGCCTCCAACCGCCTAATAACGGCCGAGCCAGTCCCCATGAACATGCCGGAGGCCGAGGTCTTCATCTACGATAAGAATGGCAACCGCCGCTACGACAGGGGCGCCTGGGACTACAAATACGACGCCGCCAATCGCCTTCTGGAGAACACTACCTATACCTACACGCACGACCTCAACGGCAACCTGACCAGCCGTACCAAAAAGGACGACAATAGCGCTATCTCTTATGCGTATAATCCTGAGCAGCAGCTTTCCGAGGTCATAACCCCTGAGCACAAGGTGCAGTATAAGTACGACCCGCTGGGCCGCCGCACGTCAAAGACCGTGGATGGTAGGACGATAAAATTCATCTACGACGGCCAGGACATAATAGCCGAGCTGGATGACAATAACTCTGTCATCAACACCTACACCAACGGGCCGGGTATCGACGAGCCTTTGATAATGGCAAAGACCGACGGCAAGGCATACTACTACTATGCCGACGCCTTGGGCAGCATAAATGCAATCACCGATTACAGTAATCAGGTTGTAGAAACCTATGGTTACAAAGCCTACGGCCAGCCGACAATAAAGAACGCCTATGGGGAAATAGTCCAGAACTCGGTTATCGGCAACACGCGCATGTTTGCTGCTAGGGAATATGAGCGCGAGAGTAATATCTATAATAACCGCAATAGATATATGCATCCCGGTATGGGGAGATTTATACAAGAAGATCCTGCTGGTTTTGCAGGTGGAGATGCTAATTTGTATGGGTACATTTTGGGGAACCCGCTTGCAGGGCGTGACCCGATGGGGTTATGGATTTATGTTGATAGGAAGGATTATAGGGAGTGGTATTCTTCACGACAGAAATTGATTGGGGATCCATCTATTGCTGCTATATTTGAATATCTTGAAACAAATTCAAATAAGGATTATAAAATAATAATAAATTCTTCATTTCACAATGAATTTGTCCCGTACGAGAACACTATATATTGGGACCCCAATACATGGGCAAAAACTACCGAAGGTGGCGATAGAAGCCCCACAGTATTATTGGCGCATGAACTTGCACATGCGCAACTGTTTGATTCTAGTCCTACGTCATACATAAGGTATAAACTTACTGGAATCGTACTGAATCATCTTCTGAATTGGAAGTATGATGACCTTGAGGAGTGGCGAGTTATTGAATTATTTGAAAATCAAGCTGCAGGTGCATTAAAGGAATGTCAACGACACGACCATCGTCTTAAGAGGAAATAGTTATGATAAGCCTCTTGTCTGTAAGGGTTGTTGTATCTATAATTGCCGTTCTCTTCGCGGGGTATGTTTATAATTTGAAGCATATGCGATATAAAAATGTTTATGCTGGTTCAATACTTACTCTCGGACTGGTTTTATTTCTTTATACCGTGTTTGAATATCGACGAATGAGATATGTCAATCACAAGTCAGACGCTGCGTTAATACAAGCCGAATTTAATTCGTATGCCGAACAGGTCTGTTCGGGGAATATATCCCATATTCGCTTGTACTATGTGTCTTTTTTTAGAGAGTCGGTCGCAAATATCGCTAAGGAATCAATTGCGGAATCTGCCGATATCACAATTGATCTTTATCCCAAAACAGATATAAATAGTATTAACCAGTTATGCTCTCGCATGATGGAATCCAAATTGTACGGTGCGGAATTCGAGGGGGATGGTTTTGATGCCCGAAGAGGATTGATAGTTTACGGTGAAAATAAAGCCCCTCTTTTCTCATTATATAGTGAAGGGGTGGGGGTTGGATATTTGAACGAAATTCAAGTGGTGTATCCTTGGAAAATAGACTCTTGGATACGTAATTCTTGCGTTGAACATACTGGGAGGAATTCTTGGTATTTTATCTTGTAAGCGATAATGATAACTGCTGTGGCCGGGAAAATCCGGACCGATCTTTAGCCTGACTTAAGGTGTGGACTGCATGTAACAACTAATTGTTATGTATGCTATGCGAAATGCGCTGATCCTGATATCGGTGATAGCTATCCCCGGCGTTTGCATGGGGGGACAGAATGCTGTCGTGCTGGCGCCATCTTCTCAACAGGGAGCCAGCCTGGACAAACTTACTTCGGAGATTTCAGCCAATGGCGGCTCAGTCTCTGTACTCCCCGCCGAAGAAGCCGATGTTAACCAGGCGGGGTTGCTTAATAACGGCGGGCCTGTCATCGTGGCCGAGCCGGGCGCGAAGGGTGGATATAAAGTCTACGACGGGGCAACTGGCGCTGACATAACGAAGAAGTTCAACTCCGGGCTGGCGCCTAAAGAAGAGCCGCTTCCCGCGGCGGAGCCTGAGCCCGAACTCAAGAGAATAGAGCAGGCCGAGCCTAAAGCTAAGACTAAAGAAGCAGGCAGGTTCAAGCGCAACCACATCGGCCTTTCCGCCGGCATGACAAACTTGGAGAAGAACGAGGACAGCCTGGATATGCTGGCCACCAATCCCAACGCGGAGGCGAGCTATACCAAAACCACCGGGCGGTTCAGGATTTTCTTCGAGCATTATTTCAGCGAGAAGTACGGCCTGGGCCTTGCCGTCGGCGCGCAAAAGGGCGCTCAGAGCATGCTGGATTTTTCCAACCGCACACTAGAGATAGACGGAGACCCCAAAAGCGCCACTCTGTACGGTATCCGTCGTTTTGGGCGGCATTTCGGCGTTTATCTGGGGGGCGGGGTGGACCTAACAGCCATAACACTGGACGATCCCTCCAACTTGGCCGGCGTCCCTTCCGGCGCGGGAGCCTTCGAGGGGCAGATCACGGCGCCTCACGCGGAGGCCGGGTTGATCTTCAGCGCCGGGAATTTCTCGCTGCGCTTCTCCCTCAAGGAAATCATGGGCGAAGGCACGGACGAACTGACCCGCGGCGCCAACGGCCCCAAATACCTGCTGATAACGCGCAACAACAACTCCGTTTCCTATAAATATTCCGGCCAGTCCCTGGGGCCCAACGAAGAGTATTTCAAGGTGGATATGGGCGGCTTCGCCTCCGCCGTCACCCTGAACTACGTCTTCGGCAACTAGTAGGCCGTGCCGCGCATGGCCCGGCCGGCGCCGCACCGGTATACGGGCGGCCTTGTATTTGTTAATATTGTAGAGGCTTTTCGGCCAGAAGGCAGAGTTGTAGCAAAGGAAAACATGAAACCCTATAAGAACCTCAGCGGCAAATCCACCGTGACGATGTACGAACTGGCGAAAGATTTTATAAAAGTGCGCTTCGCCGACCAGGGCGTGTACCGCTGGACCAACCAGAGCGCCGGCTCCGAGAACGTGCGCCAGATGAAGACCCTCGCCGTCACCGGCAAGGGCCTGGGCACCTACATCGAGAGCAAGGCCAAAGCCCTCTACGACCGGAAGATCAGGTAATCATCGCGGCAACGCGATGGCTGACACCATCTACATCTACAGCGACGGCGCCTGTTCCGGCAACCCCGGGCCGGGCGGCTGGGCCGCTGTCATTATCTACCCCGAGGGCCGCGTGCGCGAGCTCGGCGGGGCAGAGCGGCCCTCTACGAACAACCGCATGGAGATGAGCGGCGCCATAGCCGCGCTGGTGGCGGTGGCGGACCGGCCCGAGCCGGTGAAGCTCTATACCGACTCCGGCCTGCTGATAAACGGCATCAAGGGCTGGATACACGGCTGGAAGCGCAAGGGCTGGCTGACGGCCGCCGGGCAGCCGGTGGTGAACCGGGACCTATGGGAGAGCCTGGACGCGCTGGCGTCCGCCCGCAAGGGCCGCCTCTCCTGGGGCCACGTCAAAGGCCACGCCGGCCACGACCTCAATGAGCGCTGCGATGTGATAGCCGTATCTTTTTCCAAGGGCAACCCGGTAAAACTTTACGACGGCCCCGCCGTGGGCTGCGGCTACTCGCTGCTCGAGCCAGGCGCCGAGCACCTGCACGCGCCCGCCGCGGCCAAAACCGGGGCCTCCTCTAAACCCAGGGTTAAGAAGGGCCCCGCGGTCTACCTCAGTTATGTGAACGGCACGGTGCAGCGCCACGCCACCTGGGACCAGTGCAAGGCCCGCGTGCACGGCGTAGCCGGAGTAAAATTTAAGAAAGTAACCTCACCCGAGGAAGAGAGCGAAGTCCTCAAGTCCTGGGGCGCGGCCTAGTTAAACAGTTTCCAGGGGGGCCGTTTCTGCGAATCACGATATTAGATCCCAAGATCAGCCTGGTCGAAAAGACCGGGGAGATCCTGCTCGCCTCCAAGTCCGCAGCGGAGAACCTGGTCGTGTTCCCCGGCAAGCGGCCGGCGCATTTCCTGCGCCGCTACCTGGCCGAAAAGAGAGGCGCCGCGCTCAAGGCGCCGGTCATCGCCTCCATGGACGGCTTCGTGGAGCTGGCGGCGCAGCAGCTGGGCATTGTCGGCCGCGAGGCCTCCCAGCTGGACCTGGCCTATTTGCTCTACCACCGCCTCAAGGCCGAGCTGTGCAGCGTTATCTCGCGCGACCCGCTGGACCTGTCGCTCGACGCCGTGCTGCCCTGGGCCCTCAAACTTATCGGCGACTTTGAAGAATTGCGGATAGAGCTCAAGACCCCCAAGGACCTCGCCGCCTACGATTCCATCCTGCCGCAGGACCTGCGCACCGACGCCTTCGCGCGCAAGCTCGAGAGCTTCAGCCGCCTCTACGAGAATTTCTACGCCGCCGTGGAGGCGGAGGGTTTGCTGACCCGCTCCTCCCGCTACGCCGCGGTGGCCGCCGGCATAGACCGGCTGGACGTCTCCGGCTACGAGAATATGGTCTTCGCCGGTTTCTTCGCCCTGACCGCCTCCGAGAAAACCATACTTCGCCGCCTGGGGAGCGAAGGGGCGCAACTGCTGCTGGAGCCCGGCCCCGGCCTGGCAGAGCAGTTCGCTTTCCTCGGCAACAGCCTGCCGGCGCTCGCGGCCGGGCGGCAGGCCGCTACGGCCCTGCATTTTTACAAGGCCCCCGACGCGCACAGCGAGATCTTCAGCCTGGCCCGCGCGCTGAAAGACCCGGGCCCCGGCGACGTGATAGTGCTGCCCGAGGCCAGAGCGCTGTTCCCGCTCATCGAGCACGTGCTGCCGGCCGCCGGGGACTACAACGTGTCGATGGGCTATCCGCTCTCGGCCACGCCGGTGTACGCCCTGCTCGACGCGCTGGGCGACCTGCTGGACAAGCGCGGCGAGGCCGGCTACTTCGCCCCGAACTACCTCAAGTTCGTCTTCCATCCCTATATCAAGAACACCTACCTCGACGGCGCGGCCGAGCCCAGCCGCGTCATCTTCCAGGCCGTGGAAGAGCGCCTGTCCGGGCGCGTCAACAAGTACGTGACGCTGGAGGAGATAGAGAACGACGCCGACCTGCTGCGGTCGGCCGCCGCCCGCCTGGGCGAGGGCGGGCCGGACGCCGCGGCGGTAAAAGCGCATATCAGGGGCGTGCACGACCGGCTGCTGCGGCCTTTCGAGGAGATAAAGGACATCGCCGATTTCGCCGGCAAGCTGCTGGCCTTCATCTCGCAGGTGTCGGAGAACAGCACAGCGCCGCTGCACCCGTACTGGGCGCCTTTCGTGGAGCGTGCCATAGAGCGCATCCTGGAGCTGCGCGGCAGCCGCCTGGGCGGGGAGCGCTTCGCCGCGCCGGCGGGCTACTTCAAGTTCTTCAAGACCTTCATGCAGGGCGCGAGCTACCCTTTTCCCGGCACGCCGCTCAAGGGCCTGCAGGTGCTGGGCTTCCTGGAGACGCGCGGCCTGAAGTTCGACCGCGTCTATTTCCTCGACGCCAACGCCGACCTGCTGCCCGCCGCCCGCAAGGAGGACACCATCCTGCCGCATTTCGTGCGCGAGGGGCTGGGCCTGGCCACCTACAAGACGAGCGAGCGCCTGAGCCGCTACTATTTCGGGGCGCTGCTGGGCGGCGCGCGCGAGGCGCATATTTTCTACAAGGACGCCGCCGACCAGGAGCGCAGCCCGTTCGTGGAGGCGCTGGCCTGGGAGCAGGAGCGCCGCGGGGCCAAGCCCGCCGAGGAAGAGGTGCACCTGCGCGTGGACTTCTCGCAGGCGGACCCCAGGCCCGTGCCCAAGACGCCGGAGATAATAGCCGCGCTGCGCGCGCGCGAGTATTCCCCGTCGGCCATAGACACCTACCTGGCCTGCAACCTGCGCTTCTACTACCGCTACGCCCTGCGCCTGGCCGAGAAGGACGGCGTCTCCGACGACATCGAGCAGCGCGACATCGGCAATATCGTGCACAAGACGCTGGAAGTTTTCTTCGGCGCGCGCTTGAACAAGCCGCTGACCATAACGGAGAAGGATTACGGCGAGCTGCAGGCCGCCGCGGAGATGGTCTTCGACGCCGATCTCAAGGGCCACAAGGCCGGCTTCGAGTACCTCATCAAGCGGCAGGTGGAGCGCCGCCTGCGCGATATCCTGGACTACCACCGCGCCAACCTCGGCGAGATAACGATACTGGGCTGCGAGACGGAACTGAAGGCGGAGTTGCCCACCCGCTGGGGCCCCGTCAAACTTAAAGGCTACGCCGACCGCGTGGACCTGCGAGGCGGCACCGTGCATATACTCGACTACAAGACCGGCGCCGCGGCGGCCGCGCCCAACTGGGAGAGCTTCGACACCGGGATGCGCGCCGACTGGCCCGCCACGCTGAAGTCGGTGCAGCTGCCCTTCTATATCCTGGCCTGGCTGGCGGCCCACCCCGGCACCGCGGCTTCGGGCATGGACGCCTCGCTGCTGCTGCTGGGCGCCGAGAACATAACCGAAGAGGCGCTGTTCAAGGAGCGCCACAGGAAGCCGCCGGCGAAAGAGGCCGTCTTCGCCGCCTTCCGCGAAGGCATCATCACCCTGGTGGAGGAGATCCTGGACCCGGAAATGCCCTTCTATCCAGCCGCCGAGGAGAAGAACTGCGCCGGCTGCCAGTTCAGGCGCCTTTGCGGCCGGCAGTGGGTGGAGTAGCTTTTTGTATACTGGAGGAACTATGACCGCTTCTAAAAAAGCTTCCAACCTGACCCTGCTGGCTCTGTTGGCCGTCTTCCTGGGCATCTTCATCGCCATGATCTGGCCCTACCTGTTCGCCCTGTTCATGGGCCTGCTGCTGGCCATACTCAGCCGGCCGCTCTACGAGGCCCTGGCCGCGCGCCGGCTCGGGCCGCGCACGGCCGCCGGGCTGACGATGGCGATAATACTGCTGGCCATCATCGCGCCGCTCTCCGCCTTCGCCGTGACCGCCGTTAAACAGGCCATCGCGCTGGCCGCTTACCTGGCCGACGAGCGCGGGGCCGAGTTCATCCGCCAGGCGGTGGCCGCCGTCACCGCGCTGCGCCCCGTGCAGTGGGTTATAGCCAACCCCGTGGACCTGCAGGCCAAGGGCCTGGAGTTCGCCCAGAGCGCCGGGGCCGCGCTGAGCACCATCATCCTGGTGCAGGCCGCGGCCCTGCCCGAGCTGGCCCTTAAGGTTATCCTCTCGCTGCTGGCCTGGTTCTTCCTGCTGTTCGAGGGGGAGGGCTTTATGAAGTGGCTGATAGGCAAAGTGCCGATGGACTCCGCGCTGAAAGGCCGCCTGACCGCCGCTTTCCGCGCCACCGCCGCCTCTACCGTGTGGGCCACCTCGGCCGCCGCGGCCGCGCAGGCGCTGGTGGTGATGCTGGGTTTCCTGCTGTTGGGCGTGCCCGGGGTTTTCCTGGCCGGCGGGGCCACTTTCATCTTCGCCTGGATACCGATACTGGGCAGCATGCCGGTCTGCGTGGCTGCCGCCGTCTATCTCTATTTCAAGGGTTCCATGGCCAAGCTGGTGCTGATGGGCCTGGTGGCCGTGGTGGCCGGTCTGATGGACAACGTGGTGCGGCCCATAGTAATGAAAGGCCACGGGGACATGCACCCGCTGCTGGCGCTGGTCTCCATTTTCGCGGGCATCAGGATGTTCGGCCTGCTGGGCGTGATCTTCGGTCCCATAGTGGCGGCCATGCTGCTGGCCCTGCTGAATTCCTGGCAGCTGCAGGCAGATTGAGGTTGAGGGGACGCTGATTCCTAATTCCGCACCTATTACGGTCAGTTTGTTTGAAAATAATTAGGAATTAGGAATCAGCGTCCCCATAGGTCCAAAGGCCTAGGCCCCCGTTTACCTTAAGACCCGTGCGGGGGCCGGCGCAATACCGCTATAATTAAATAGCGGCAGTTAAAACTAGATAATAAGGCGGCTGAATGAAGAAAATTAACTTCCTGTCCCTGCTCCTGCTCGGTTCCATGGCGTCCAATGTTTTCGCCCTGGACCTCAATAAACCCCTTCCCAACTGGATAGATAAAGACCGCGAACAGGCCGACGGCAAGCCGCCGGTCATGCTGCCCACGCGGCGCGGCGTCACCCCTTCCGACTTCCGTATGCCGGCCGAGTACGAGCCTGTCTCGGCCGTGGCCATAGGCTGGGCCGCTTACACGCCCATGCTGACCGGCATCGCCAAGGCCGTCACCGGCATCGCCAAGGCGCAGCTCTGGGCCGTCGGCGGCCCCTCCTCCATCTCCGGCGTCCCCGCCTCCAGCTATACCAGGATCCCCGCCCCGCTCGACACCGTCTGGATGCGCGACTACGGCCCCTTCGGCGTGGCCGGCGGCAAGCCCGGCATCGTGGACTCCATCTACCGCCACTACCAGTACCGCCGCAACGACGACGCCGTCCCCGGCGTGCTGGGCCGCGCCAAGAACATCGGCGTGTACGGCATGCCTATCATCATGGACGGCGGCAACCTGATGGTCGACAGCCAGGGCACCCTCTTCCACACCAACCGCACCTACCTCTGGAACTCCAATATGAGCCGCGACCAGGTGGACAATCACCTGAAGAACTACCTGAAGGTCAAGAAGATCGTCACCTTCGA
Source organism: Elusimicrobia bacterium GWB2_63_16 (assembly GCA_001799715.1). Taxonomy (GTDB): domain Bacteria; phylum Elusimicrobiota; class Elusimicrobia; order Elusimicrobiales; family UBA9959; genus UBA9959. Next base: position 57,146 of record MGTZ01000041.1, read on the forward strand.
CTACGCCGGCTACCCCGGCGAGCCGGCTGACGGCACCGGCCACATCGACATGTTCGTGAAGCTGCTCAACGACAACACCGTGCTGCTGGCGGTGACCGAGGACGAGCCCTTCAAAACCGCCTGCGACAAGGCCATGGCCTGGTTCAAGGCCAACAAGGCCCCCAACGGCCAGCCTTACAAGATCCTTACCGTGAAGGCCTGGGCCACCGACGCCTGGTATACCTACACCAACTCGCTGGTGGTCAACAACGTGGCCATCATCCCTTCGTACTCGGTCTCGACCGAAGAGGCCAAAGCCAAGGCCGCCTACGAGGCCGCCGGCTACACCGTGGTGCCGGTGCCCTCCGACGACAGCATAGTCGCCGGCGGCTCCATCCACTGCGTGACGCAGACCATCCCCGGCGCGCCCGGTAAGGCCGTCGACATGACCGCCATCCCCGAGTTCGACGGCGGTGTGGCCGTGGAAGTTCCCCTGGCCCCGCTGACCAACGGGTCCTCCAGCTCGGTTAACCAGCTGCTGCAGGGCTTCTAAGACTTAAAGCCCCCTAAAAAGAAAACCGCCGGCAAAACCGGCGGTTTTTCTTTTGCCAGGCCGGGGCCTATTTCGAGAGGAGCTTGTCCCTGAGGGATCTCTGCATGGCGGCCAGGCGGCGTATGCTGGAGGGGATGACCAGCACGGTGTTGTCGCCGGCCACGGTGCCCAGCACCTCGGGCAGGCGCTGCGAGTCTATGTATTCGGCCACGGTGCCGGCGGCGCCGGGCAGGGTGCGGATGAGTACCAGCGTCTCGTTGGCGCCGATGTCGGTGACGCTGGCCCCCAGCAGCGTGCGCAAGGGGGGGACGGCCCCCGGCGCGGTCAGGGCGTAGCGGCCGCCGTCGGGGCCGGGCACCCAGGAGACGCCCAGGTCTTTGAGGTCGCGCGACAGCGTGGCCTGGGTGACCTTGCAGCCTTCCCGCGCGAGCTCGCGGCGCAGGTCTTCCTGGCTGCCCACCATGCCGGCGGCTATGATCTTCCTTATGCAGTAGAGGCGTTCGGTCTTGGTCATGCTTTCCTTTGGACGCTATTGCATAATTATACAGGATTTTGTATATTTATTCAAGACCCGGCCCCGCCCGGACATATATAAGGAGAGCGATAAATGAAAGAGAACAACAAAGTGGTGCTGGCTTACAGCGGCGGCCTGGATACTTCGGTGATACTTAAGTGGCTCATCAACCAGGGCTACGAGGTGATAGCCTATATCGCCGACGTCGGGCAGGCCGGCGACTTCCAGCAGGCCAAGCGCAAGGCGCTCAAGGTAGGCGCCAAGAAAGTTTATATCGAGGACCTGAAGAAAGAACTGGTCACCGATTACATCTTCCCCATCTTCAAAGCCAACGCCCTCTATGAGGGCCGCTACCTGCTGGGCACCTCGGCCGCCCGGCCCCTCATCGCCAAACGGCAGATAGAGATAGCCGCCAAAGAGGGCGCCGCCTACGTGTCGCACGGCGCCACCGGCAAGGGCAACGACCAGGTGCGCTTCGAGCTGGGCTATTACGCCCTGAACCCGAAGATAAAGGTGATAGCCCCTTGGAAGATGGAGTCCTTCCTCAAGGAATTCAAGGGCCGCACGGACCTCATCAACTACGCCAAGGCTAACAACATAGAGATCAGCTCCACCATCAAGAAGCCCTACAGCGAGGACGACAATTTGCTGCATATCAGCCACGAAGCCGGCATCCTCGAGGACCCCGCGCATGAATGCGCCGAGGACATTTACTCCAAGACCGTGTCGCCGGAGAAGGCCCCGAACACCGCCACGAAGATAAAGATCGTATTCAAGGACGGCGCGCCGGTAAAAGTTACCAACCTGAATACCGGCAAGAGCGAGACCGACCCGCTGAAGCTCTTCAATATGCTCAACGACCTGGGCTCGAAGAACGGCATAGGCCGCATCGACATGGTGGAGAACCGCTTCGTCGGCATCAAGTCGCGCGGCGTTTACGAGACGCCCGGCGGCACCATACTCTACGCCGCCCACAAGGACATAGAGGGCATAGCCATGGACCGCGAGGTGATGCGGCTGCGCGACATGTTCTCGCCCAAGTTCGCCGAGCTCGTCTACAACGGCTTCTGGTTCAGCCCGGAGATGAACTTCCTGATGGCCGCCATCAACGAAAGCCAGAAGGCCATAGACGGCAGCGTTACGCTTAAGCTCTACAAGGGCAACGTGATGGCGGTGGGCCGCCAGAGCCCCAGTTCGCTCTACAACAAGGACCTGTCCAGCATGGACATAGCCGGCGGCTTCAACCAGAAGGACTCGGAAGGGTTCATCAAGATCCACGCCACCCGGCTGATGGCCCACAGCGCCATCATGAACAAGCACGGTAACAACTGATGAAACTCTGGGCCAAGGGCTATGACCTGGACAAGGATATAGAGTCCTTCACGGTGGGGGACGACTATATACTGGACCGCCGGCTGGTCAGGCACGACTGCGCGGCTTCGCTGGCGCACGCCAAGGCCCTGCGCAAGGCCGGCCTGCTGACCGCTAAAGAACTGGCGAACATCGCCGCCGGGCTCAAGGCCATAGCGGCGCTGGACGCGGCCGGCAAGTTCAAGATAAAGCGGGAGGACGAGGATTGCCACACGGCCATAGAGAACTGGCTGACGGCGAAATACGGCGAGGCCGGCAAGAAGGTGCATACCGGCCGCTCGCGCAACGACCAGGTGCTGACGGCCCTGCGGCTCTACGAGAGGGAAACCCTCGGCGAGCTGAAGGCGCGGCTGGCGGCTTTCTCTGCCGCCTGTAAAAAACTTGCGGCCAAGCAGGGCCGCATACCCATGCCGGGCTACACGCATACGCGCCGGGCCATGCCCACCACGGCGGGCACCTGGATAGGCTGTTTCGCCGCCGCCGCGGCCGACGACGCCCGCCACGCGGAGTTCCTGCTCAAGCTGATAGACCAGTCCCCGCTGGGCTCGGCCGCCGGCTTCGGCGTGCCGGTGCTGAACATCGACAAGGGCTACAGCGCCAGGCTGATGGGCTTCTCGAAAGCCATAGAGAACCCGATCTACGCCCAGTTCACCCGCAGCAAGTTCGAGCCGGCCGTCATGCACCTGTGCTCGCAGGTCATGCTGACCCTGAACAAGCTGGCCACCGACCTGGTGCTATTCAGCATGCCCGAGTTCGGCTTCGTCACCCTGCCCGAGAAGTTCTGCACCGGCAGCTCCATCATGCCGCAGAAAAAGAACCCCGACGTGCTGGAACTGGTGCGGGGGAAATACCACGCGGTGATAGGCGAGGAGCTGAAGGCGCTGTCCCTGGCCGGCAACCTGCCGTCCGGCTACAACCGCGACGCCCAGCTGGGCAAAGGCCCGCTGTTCGCCGCGCTGGACGCAGCACTCGCCTCGCTCGGCATCATGGCCAAGGTGACCGAGGGTCTGAAGTTCAATAAGGAAAAGTGCGCCCTCGCCCCGGAACTATTCGCCACGGAAGAGGCCTACAAGCTGGTAAAAGCCGGCCTCCCCTTCCGCGACGCCTATCGCCAGTTAGCCGAAAAGTTCCGCTGATCACAAGGAGTCGTAAACCCAAAACCGCCGGCCCAACCCCCGGCGGTTTTGTTTTGGCTGCCCGACACTCCCTTGTCGGGGTCGCCTGTTAGGATATTTGTGAACAAGGGGGGGTATATGCCGAAAAAAGAGATCGCCGGTCAGGTGGAGATAGAAGACCGGATATTCCTGATGCGTGGCCGCCGGGTTATGCTGGACGCGGACCTCGCGGTCCTGTATGGCGTCAAGACCAAGTATCTGAACCAGCAGGTGAACCGGAACAGCGGCAGGTTCCCCGGGGCTTTCATGTTCAGGCTTACGCTCCGGGAAAGGGACGAACTGGTTGCAAATTGCAACCGGTTGTCCGGGCTTAAGCATTCCAGCACTATGCCCCGCGCTTTTACCGAGCACGGGGTGGCAATGCTTGCCAGCGTGCTCAGGAGCGCTATCGCGGTAAAGATAAGCGTAAGCATAATAGAGACTTTCATCAGGCTGAAGGAGATGTTCTCCGCCCATAAGGAACTGGCTGAAAAACTAAGGGCCTTGGAGCAGAGGATCGCGAGCCATGATGCGGAGATCGGCACTTTGTTCGACGCTATACGTTCCCTGATGCCAAAAGAGGACGATGCCACCAGCCATCAGATCGGTTTCCGGCCGTGAGTTTGTGGCGTATGGGGATTACAAAAGCCGGGGCGGGGCCGGCGGTTTTGTTTTAGGGCTGGGCCCGGGCGAGGGAGCTTACGTAAACGCCGATGTAGTACGGCCAGAGGATGAGGGCGAGCGCGCCTTTCCAGAAAGCGAGCTTCAGGAAGCCGACGGTGAAAAGCCAGCCGGCTAACCAGGAGAGGCCGGTAGCGCTCTGATTCGTGATTTTTATCTTTTCCATGGGTAAATGATATCACAATGACCGGGGGCTTGGCAGGCGGCCGCGGGCGGCTTATCAGCGGCGCCCTGAAATGTTATCATTGCGTTGGCGCCGGGCGGCGCCGCTATGAAGCGCATTAAAAACGCCAAAAGATCCGCGGCGCGGGGTAAACCGGGCAGTATGCCCGCCACTTACCGCGTGCTGGCCGAGGGGCTGCGCCGGGAATACTTCTTCTACCGCCACGGCACCGACGGCGTTTTCACCTACGTCAGCCCTTCCATCGCCGCCGTGCTGGGCTACACGCGCGCGGAATTCCTGCGGCATTTTTCCGATTATCTCACGGATTCCCCGGTCAATAAGGCCGTCCTGGCGCGCACCCGCCAGAGCATACTCGGCCGCCGCCAGCCGCCTTACGAGGTGGAAATCTTCCACAAGGACGGGGGCGTGCGCACGCTCGAGGTTCTGGAAGTGCCGGTGCGCGAGCGCGGCCGCGTGGTGGCGGTGGAGGGCATAGCCAGGGACATAACCCTGGAGAAGCGGGCCGGAGAAAAAATGGCCGCGGCCCGGGCCGAGGCCGAGGAGCGCGAGCGCCTGGTGCTGCGGCATTCCGGCGACGGCATCATCGGCACGGACGCCGCCGGCCGGGTCATCTTCATGAACGGCGCGGCCGAGCGCCTGCTGGGCTGGAAGCCCCACGAGCTGGCCGGCCGGCCGCTGCATCCCGCCATACATTACAAGCATGCCGACGGCACGCCTTACCCCGCCACCGTCTGTCCCATGAACGCGGCGATGCGCCGCGGCAAATCCTCCCGGGTGGAAGGGGAACTGCTCTGGCGCAAGGACGGCAGCAGCTTCCCCGTCAGTTACTCGGCGCACCCTATCTGGCGGGCCGGCAAGCCGGACGGCGCGGTTATAACTTTCCAGGACATCACGGAGCGCAAGCGCCTGGAAGAATCGCGGGATTTCCTGGTGCATGCCCTGGTGCATGATCTCAACAACCCGCTGGCGGCGATAGTGGCGGCGGCTGAAATGGCCTATGAATGCCCGGCCGGCCTGGCCGTCTGCGCCAACCGCGAGGAGATCGGCATCATTCACGGCGCCGCCATGGACATGAAGCGCCTGCTTTCCGATATACTGGACATTAACCGCATGGAGTCCGGGCATCTGCGCCTGGCAAGGCGCCGGCTGCGCCCCTCCGCCCTGGCCGCCGCGGCCGTCCGTCCCATCCGGGTGCTGGGCGGCTCGTCCGGGAAGAAGGTCGACGTGGCCGTCAGCCCCGGTCTGCCCAGGATCAACGCTGATATCGTGGTGCTGCGCCGCGTCCTGGAGAACCTGCTGGGCAATTCGCTCAAATTCACGCCGCCCGGCACGGCTGTAAAGCTTGCCGCCGCGCGTAAAGGGAAATTCGTGGTTTTCTCCGTATCGGATTCCGGGGCCGGGGTCAGGCCGGAGAACCTCGATCGCATTTTCGACAAGTACTTCCAGTCGGACCAGCCGGCCGAGATGGCCCGCAAGGGTAAGGGGCTGGGCCTGACCTTCTGCCGCCTGGCGGTAGAGGCGCACGGCGGCAGCATCAAGGCTGAAAATCTCGCAGGCGGCGGCTGCCGGGTCAGCTTCACGCTGCCGGCCGACGGCGCCGCTGAAAAATAGGTTTCTGTCCCCGGGAAAGCCGCCGGAAGTCCGGCGGCTTTTTCTTTTTTACCGCCTTAGGGCCCGCGCCGCGCCTGGGTCCAATACCGGCGGCCGCCTGGGTACTAAGCACCTATTGGCCGCCGGCCGCTTTTCATATCATTATTATATGGTGTCAGCAGGAGGCAGAATGAAGAACAGGGTAACTTTCTTTGCAGCGGTGTTGCTGGTTTTTTCCGCCGCGGCCCGCGCCGCCGAAGTGAATTTTGACAATCCCAAGGCCAACGGCGCCCTGGACCTGATGCAGGAGGCCGCCGATCTCAAGGGCCCTCACCAGCCCTCGAACGGCCCGCAGCAGGCACCCAAGCCCCCTAAGCCGCCGCAGCCCGGCCACCCCGGCCATCCCGGCTGGAACCCGAATATGCCGCCCCCGCCTCCGCCCCCGACGCAGTATAATTTCGGCGGCTACCGCGACAGCTGCCGCACCTTCACCTTTACCGCGCAGAGCCCCCTGACGCTCAACGAAGAAATGATACTGGAGGAGTACGGCCAGGAATGCCAGAACTTCGGCCAGGGCTTCACCGGCCCTTGCCGTCCCGCCAGCCGCTACCACCGCCGCAAGGTGACCGTGGAAGTCGGCCGCCGCCAGCTGGAATCCTGGGAGACCGAGCGCCTGGAACTTTGCATGAAGGGCCCCAAGCGCATAGACGCCAATATCGACGGCATGCTCTACGATTACGCCGTGGCGGTGCGCAACGACGACGGCATCTTCAAGCGCTCCACCGTCTTCACGCTCACCCCCGGCGCCAAGAAGCCCGCCAGGCCGGATTCGAAGGAGCTCGCCATCGGCTTTACCGGCGTGACCGCCGCCGGCGACGTGCGCATGGTGCTGGCCGACAGCCGCGCCGAGTATTTCCGCGACGGCACTATCACCATCACCGCCGACTGCCTGCGCCTGCCCGAGATAACGCAGAACATGCCGGTGGAGGACCTGCTCGACGGCTTTACCAAGTACAACGTCACGCAGACCTTCGCCGTGGCGGGCACCTACGAGCTGAAGCTCTCCGATACGCCCAAGCCCGGCAAGTACATGGTCACCGTGAAGTTCTCCCGCTCCGGCCCGCTGTCCTCCGGCGCCGAGGCCACGATCATCGGGAGTTTCGAGATCCGCTAGGCGGCTCCGCCCAAAGAAGAACCCCGCGTTTTAGCGCGGGGTTCTTCTTTTATCCCGACAAGCCCTTGTGGTTGTGTCCGTAGCGGCGCAGGATAGCGAAGTCCACCCGGGTTGCCCCTCCGCGGCCATCTTCTTCCAGCAACCCGACAAGCCCTTGTCGGGTTGGCCTGCTATGCTATGGGTATGGGGCAGGGGATATTAAACAGGTTTTGCGGCCGGCTCTACGGCCTTAAAGGCGCCGTCCACGACCACTTCCAGGGTGTCGTCGAGGTCGGTGCGGAACACTTTGGCGCCCGAGCCGAGCAGGCGGCCCAGCGCGTCCTGCGTTGGGTGGCCGTAGTTGTTCTTGCCTACCTCTATGTAAGCCCTGGCGGGCTGTACGGCCTTCAGGAAGGCGTTGGTGGAGGAGTACTTGCTGCCGTGGTGGCCGACCTTCAGCACGTCGGCGCGCAGCTCGGCGCCGTACCTGGCGGCCAGCAGTTCCTCGGTCTCGCCCTCGGTGTCGCCGGTGAACAGCATGGAGGAGCCGTTATAGGAGAGCTTGAACATGATGGAGCAGTTGTTGATGACCTTGCTGGTCTTGCTGGCGGACTCGACCGGGCAGGAGTTGAAGACCTTGATCTCCACGCCCGGGGCGCTCCAGTCCAGCCTGTCGCCGGGGGCGGGGTAAACGGTGTTGACGCCCAGCGCGCGCACCTGGTCGCGCAGGGTGTTGTCGGCGGCGGCGCCCTTGTTGTCCAGGCGGGTGTCGTAGAAGTTCTCCACGGTTATGTTGGAGAAGACGTACTGCAGGCCGTTGTAATGGTCGCTGTGGGGGTGGGTGAGCACCACGTGGTCAATCTTGGAGACTTTCTTGGCCGCCAGGAACTTGGCCAGGCCGCCGTCGGCGGCGCGGGAGGGGCCGCCGTCTATCAGGGCGTTGCGGCCGCCGGGCAGTTCCATATAGATGGCGTCGCCCTGGCCGACATTAAGGAAATATACATTAAGGCCGGGGCCGGCGGCGTAGAGGGTGGCGTCCTGCGGGGGCGGCGCCAGCGGTATCTCCACCGCGGGGGCGGCGGCCAGCAACTGGCCGTAGGCCTGTGCGGCGGCGGAGGGGGCAAAATGGAATACGGTTAGGAAAAGAAGAAAGGCCGAAAGGGCTGCTTTGAATACTGCGGGGACTGGAGAGTTCTGGTTCACGCGATGCATATCCACCTCCCACTGCCTGCGCCGGCGCTTGAAGTAAGTGCGCGCCGCTCGCTCCGGCCCAGTGGTGAATCCGGATTAAGGTCCGGAGGTGGATGCTTCCCGGCCAATCCCGGGAATTACACAGAAGCCATATATAGGTTACGCCGTGAGTTGACTTTGCTCAAGGGCCAAAAGGCCTATGCCTACATAGGCCCAAAGACCTATATTGGTATAGGCCAACTGTTCGCGCCTTCTGGGTACTATGGGACTGCCCCCTCTGTTTTCGGGGCTGTATAATTGAACTGTAGATGAAAGCCGGAGCAGGAGAACAACATGAAAAAGATCCTTACCCTGACCGTAGCTGCAGCGGCCCTCTTAGCCGGGCGAGCCTCCGCCCAGGATATCAGCGACCCCCGGTATTTCGCGGTAGACGAAAAATCCATAATTATCGAAGAACTGAAAGGCGAAGCGATACCCCCGCTCGCGCCCATCGGCGCCGCTGCCCCCAAGCTGGACATAGGCGGCACTATAGACACGCTGAGCAATATCGTCAACCTTTTCGAGAAGATCTGGAACATCATCGAGAAGAATCAGCCGGTGGTGAACATCACCACCAACTACGCCAACGCGGTGCCTTTCGGCACCAGCCACTGGAGCCAGCTGCAGGGCTGGAGCCGGCCCACCACCAAGAAGTACAGCTTTTCCATGAAGAACGGCTTCGGTTCGCAGGTGGTGAAGGTGGTTTACCAGCTGCACTATACCTATAAGGGGAATTTCCAGGGCAAGGGCAAGTTCCTTACCGGCGTCACCGTGGAACCCGTCAGCGTGACTACGGCCTGGGGCTACAAGGTCAGCCTGGTCTCCGAGGTGCCGGATTCCACCATCGCCAACGTGGGCACGCACGAGGACCCGGTGGCCTCCATGCAGGTGCAGCTGAAGTGGTCGGTGCACACCTCCGTGAAGGACATCTCTTCCAAGGCCATCTACTACGTGCAGGGCGACGGGCTGATGGAGGAGATCGGCACGCCTTTCAAGAACGCCCGCGACCAGCGCGAGGCTACCCGGCTGGAAACCGCCGGCCTGCAGCTCGTGAACGTCAGCTTCAACTAGCCCGCGGCTCAAAGACCGGCCCCTGTAACAAGGGGCCGGTTTTTTTGTGTCCCGGCCGGACTTTTGTTAAATGGTAAAATAGGGTCCTCCCATGGATGACCAGGAAATAGAGTTCAACGAGCAGTTCAGCCGCGCGCTGAACGTGCTGCAGCACGGCACCGGCAACGTCTTCGTTACCGGCAAGGCCGGCACCGGCAAGAGTACCCTGCTGCGCTATTTCCGCGCCCATACGGACAAGAAGATAGTGGTGCTGGCCCCCACCGGGGTGGCCGCGCTGAACGTGGCCGGCGAGACCATCCATTCCTTCTTCCGCTTCAAGCCTGGCACCACTCCCGACAGGGTGCGGCGCGCCCGCAAGCGCGACGCCGAGCTGTACAAGGCGCTCGACGCCATCGTGATAGACGAGGCCTCCATGGTGCGCGCCGACCTGCTGGACTGCGTGGACGCCTTCATGCGCCTCAACGGCCGCGACCCGGGCAAGCCATTCGGCGGGGCGCAACTGGCGCTGTTCGGGGACCTCTACCAGCTGCCGCCGGTGGTGACAGGCTCCGAGCGCGACTTGTTCCGCACCTACTACCCCGGCCCCTATTTCTTCAACGCGCGGGTCTTCGCCCAGGCCTCTATAGAATACCTGGAACTGGAGAAGATCTACCGCCAGCGGGACCAGAACTTCATCGAGATACTCAACGCCATCCGCAACAACCGCGTGAGCCCCGCCCAGCTGGAATTGCTGAACCGGCGCGTGGGCGCCGACGTGGAGAGCGCCGGCCGAGGCATCGTGGTGCGGCTGCTCACCACCAACGCCGACGCGGCGGAGATCAATAACGAGCGCCTGCGGGCCATAGACGGCCGGGCGCAGGTCTACAAGGCCGGGATCGCCGGTGAGTTCTCCCGCGACTCCTACCCGGCCGACGAGGAGCTGCACCTGAAGGCCGGCGCGCAGGTGATGCTGCTCAACAACGACCCCGACGGCCGCTGGGTGAACGGCACCATGGCCGTGCTGCAGGATATCATGAAGGGCCGGCCCGGCGCCGAGGACGTGATACACGTGCGCCTGGCCGACGGCTCGGTGGAGCCGGTGGAGCAGCACGCCTGGGAGCTCTTTCATTTCGCTTTCGACGCGGCCGCGGGCAAGATCAAAGCCGAGACGGCCGGCACGTTCAGGCAGTTCCCGCTCAAGCTGGCCTGGGGCATAACGATACACAAGAGCCAGGGCAAGACCTTCGAGCGCGCCGTCATAGACCTGGGCCGCCGCGCCTTCGCCGCCGGGCAGACCTACGTGGCGCTCTCGCGCTGCACCGCGCTGGAGGGCCTGTCGCTGGCGCGGGCGGTGCGCCCGTCGGACGTGATGACCGACTGGCGCATAGTGCGCTACGTCACCGGCCACCAGTACGGCGCCAGCGAACAGCTGATGCCCGCGGCCGACAAGATACGGCTGATAGAGCGCGCCATCGCCGAGGGACGCTGCCTGGAACTCACCTACCTGAAGGCCACCGACGAGAAGAGCCGCCGCCTGGTGCGGCCGGTGAGCGTGGGGGACTGCGCCTACCAGAAGACCAAATTCAAAGGCTTGGTGGCGGACTGTCTTGCCCGCGGCCAGCGCCGCACCTTCAGGGTGGACCGCATACTGGAGCTGAAGGCCGCCGACGCCGGCGAAAAAAAGCAGGAAGATACGGGGGACTTATGAGAGGACTTTTACTTTGCGCCGCACTGCTGCTGGGCGCCCTGCCCGCCGCGGCCGGCACGGTGCTGTTCGTGGGCGATTCGCATTCGGTAGGGCCTTTCGGCTGGAAGCTGGACGCGCTGCTGCGCGAGGCGGGCCACCGCACCGCCACCTACGCCTCCTGCGGCTCCATAGCGCAGTGGTGGGTGACCGGCAAGCCCACGCCCTGCGGCTACTTCTTCCGCGACCTGGCCGGCGAAACTCAGAAAGGGCAGAAAGGCCCCACGCCCATCTTCGCGGACCTGCTCGCCAAGGTCAAGCCGGACGCGGTGATAGTGGAGCTCGGGGCCAATTACGCCGGCAACCCGTCCGACGAGTTCGCCGTGAAGGACATGGGTGCCCTGGCCGACGCTATTCTGGCCTCCGGCGCCTCCTGCCTGTGGGTGACCAAGCCCGACTCGCGCAAGAACCACTCTGACATACCGCGCATACTGGAGCTCACCTATAAGGCCGCGGAGGGTAAATGCCCGGTCTTCGACAGCACGCTGGTCACCAAGTACCCGGAGACCGGCGGGGACGGCATACATTACTGGTTCAAGGAAGGCCTGCCCATCGCCGACGCCTGGGCCGCCAGAGTTTACGAGTGGGCCGCCCCGCAGCTGCCGGCAAGACCCGCTCCCGCGCCGGCGCGCTAGCGTCGGCACAAATAAAAAAAGCGCGGCCAGTGGCCGCGCTTTTTTGCGCCCCGGGGCGCTAGATATAGCCTTTGAAGTTCAGCAGGACTATCAGCATGAAAAGGATGGAGGCGGCGCCTACGCCTATCAGTATGGCGCCTATCAACCGCCCGGCCTTTTGCGCGCCGGTGGGCGCGGGGGCCTCCGCCCCTTCGGCGGCGGGAGCCGGCGAGAATTTTCTGCGCAGCAGCACGCCCACCGCTATGGGGACGAAGGGTACGGCCAGCAGCAGTATGGCCTCGAGCAGGTAGCCCAGGTCGGTCATGGCTCAGGTACCTCCCTGCCGTCCCGGTAGCAGACCTTCTTGCCGGCCACGTAGCCGGGGGTGGTGGCTTCCTGGTTGCCCATCAGGCGCGTCAGGCCGGGCAGGCGGCCCGGCACCAGGCCGAAAGTGCGGTAGCCGCAGACCACGGTGCCGCGCATCTGCAGGCTGGTGTCGCGCGACAGGTCCGCGTTCCAGGTCTTCTCCCACTGTTCCCTGGCCTGCGCCGCGGGCACGCCGTCCATGCGGTCCTGGAAATAAGGCAGGCTGAAATAGAGCAGCCGGCGCGCGGCCATGGAAATGCCCACCGCGGGATTTACCGAGGCGCCGCCGATGGAGGCCGTGTTGCAGCCGGAGAACTGTACCACGCCGCCGCGGGCCATCTTGCCCTTGAGCATGGCGGCGGCGGAGTCCGGGTCGTAGGCGTCGTCGCCGACGGTCTGCATGCCGGGCGAACCGTGGCCGTAAAGGGTTATCCTGGAGATGGAGCCGTCGGGCAGCTGACGGATGGCGGCTTCGGCGTCGCGGGCCTTGCGGAAGGTCAGCGGCTCGGGGCGGCCGGCCACCTGCACGGTGATGCCGTAGGCGTCCGAGGTCCACGCTGTTGACTTTTTCTGCGCCGCGGTTCCCGGCAGCGGGGCCGGAACTGAAGATTTTACTGCGGGGGTGGCCGGTATGCGCTGCGGAGATGCTGCGCCGGCGCTTTTGTTCGCCAGGGCGCCGGTCCGGCCGGTCAAGCCGGAGACGGCGGTGTTGGCTGCGGGGATATCGTGCCGGCCGGCCGCTGCCTGGACGGGAGTGACGTCGCCGGTGGCCGTGGAGCCGTCGAAAGCTTTGGCCAGGTTGCCGCTTACCGAGCCGCCTAGCCGGCCGGTGACGCCCTGCAGGGTGCTGTTCACCGCGCCTTTCGGGATCTCGTTCCTGGCGGGGTCGGCCTTAACCGCGGCCTGCCGCTGCAGCGAGACCGCGGCGCGCAAGGAGCCAAGGTCGGCTATGGCCTCCGGGGTAAGGTAAGGCTGCAGGGCGGCCCTGTCCCCGGCGTCCAGCCCTTCGGCCGCCGCTTTCTTTATCATCGCCCTGCTAACCGAAAGTTTTTTCTTGAAGGCCTCCGCTTTGGTCTGGCCCAACCACAGTTTGACGGCCGCTATGTCCGCATCCTTCACCCCGGCGGCGTAGCCGTTCAGTTCCTGCGTATTCCAGGGCTTCATCGCGGTCTCGTAATAAACGGTCATCGCGGCCAGGCGCTCGCCGGCCGGCTGGCGGGCTTCGCCGAGCAACCGGGTCTGCTCGAGGGGGGGCAGGGCGGTCCAGGTCTCGCGGGTGTAGGCTTCGCTCTCGGTGAACAGGGCGAACTCAGGCCTGAAATCCTGGTGTTTCCACTCCACCGCTTCCTGGGCAAAAGCCGCTCCGCCGGCCAGGGCCAGCAGCAGCAGCGAGATAAGGAAACGGGGCGCCTTCATAGGTAATATAGTCTACCTCATACCGGCGGGTTGTCAAGGGCGGGCGGCGCGGAGGGCGCGGCGTTCGCGCTTAGGCCGTACCTGACGTAGATCTCGCGCACGCAGTCGGCGTAGGGTTTGCGCTTCTCGGGGGTGAAATCACGGTAGACCAGCTCCACGGCCCGGCCGGCGCCGAACATGGCGTGGTCTATGGGGAACAGCGCCTCGCTGCCGGCGGGCAGGAATTCCTTCTTCATCTCCAGGCGCAGGCCCCAGCCGGCCAGCAGCGACAGGCAGTACACCCATTTCTGCGTGGCCTTGTTGAAGATCTTGAGCACCGGGCCGGGGTTCTTGGCAGTGTTGGGGCGCATCTCCCAGGTCTGGCCCGGGGCGTCGCCGGCGGCGGCCATCAGCTCGGCCCAGAATTCGCGGAAAGCCTCGGCGGACTTGGGGTAGCGCACGGCGATATGCTTTACGAACTTCTCGAACTCCTCTCGGATCAGCGCCGGGTCGGTCTTCACCGTTTTGGCCCGCTCCCGGTTCTCCTCCTCGAGCTTCAGGCGGGTGACCAGGTCGCGCAGGGCGGCGGTCTCGGCCTCCGTGGCGGGGGCCAGGTACTGGGATTTGAAGGTCATGCGTTCGCCGGCCAGCGGCTGCACGGTGATATTCTCGCCGGCCACCTTCACCACCACGCCGAGGGCTTTGTTGATGGTATTGCGCACCGGCGCGTAAATTTCAAAGGTCGTGGGTTCCATAGCCCCTAATTCTACAAAAATCCCTATCGGGGCTTCGCCTCGATAGCAACCCGACAAGCCCTTGACGGGGTGGCCTGCTAGGATATATCGGGGCCGAAAGGCGAAGGGGGGATTATGAGAGGAGCAGGAACCATACAGGACATGCCGAGGGTGGAGCGCCCGCGCGAGAAGATCATGCGCTACGGGCCGGAGAAACTCTCCGACGAGGAGCTGCTGGCAGTGCTGCTGCGCACGGGCACGCGGGGAACTGGCGTGCTGGACCTGGCCGGCGAGCTGCTGCGGAAATTCGGCCGCGGGGATATCGCCAAGGCCGGCTTCGCCGAGCTGCGGGCCGCTCACGGCCTGGGTCCCGCCCGGGCTTGCGAGATATTAGCCGCCTTCGAACTGGGCCGCCGCTACCTCAACGGCAAGAAGGCGGGCATCTACCTCAAGCCGCGCGATATCTGGGAGGAATTGCGCGACATCCGCGACCAGAAGAAGGAGCATTTCATCGTGTTCTATCTCGACACGCGCAACCAGGAGATCAAGCGGGACATCGTTTCCATCGGCACGCTGAACTATAACCTGGTGCACCCGCGCGAGGTGTTCGAGCCGGCGGTGAAGAACCTGGCGGCCAGCGTGATAGTGGCGCATAACCACCCGTCGGGCTGCCTGGAGCCCTCGGACGAGGACCTGAGCCTCACCAAACGCCTCTCGCAGGCGGGCAAGCTGCTGGGCATAGAACTGCTGGACCACGTGATAGTGACGCGGGAGGGCTTCATGAGTTTCAAGCAGAAAGGGCTGATGTAGGGGCGGCCCCTGCCGACGGCGCAGTGGCCCGCCAGGCCGGCTTTTTTATATCCTATACCGGAGCAGCAGGATTTTCCGGAGGATATAATGAGCGACGCATACGTAACCAAGATCTCTGGCGAGCTGGGGCTGAACCCCGCCGGCGTGGCCGCAGTCATGACCCTGTTCAAGGAAGACGCCACCATCCCTTTCATCGCCCGCTACCGCAAGGAGGCCACCGGGAACCTCGACGAGGTGGCCATCGGCAAGATTCAGGAGCGCCTGGAGCAGCTCAGAGAACTGGACACCCGCCGCGAGGCCATCCTGAAGTCGCTCACCGAGCGGAACCTGCTCACCGAGGAACTCAAGGCCAAAATTGAGGCAGCCCAAGTGCTCTCCAAGCTGGAAGACATCTACCTGCCCTTCCGCCCCAAGCGCCGCACCCGCGCCACCATAGCCAAGGAAAAGGGCCTGGAGCCGCTGGCCGACAAGATCTACGAGCAGGGCAATGAAGACCCCGCCGCGCTGGCCGCCCCTTTTATCAGCGAGGAGAAGGGCGTGAAGACCGCCGCGGAGGCCCTGGCCGGCGCCCGCGACATCATAGCCGAGCGCGTCAGCGAGGACGAGGGCGCCCGCGCCCGCCTGCGCCAGCTCTTCGCCCAGAAAGGCGTTTTCCATTCCAAGGTGCTGACCGGCAAAGAGGCCGAGGGCGCCAAGTTCAAGGACTATTTCGACTGGAAAGAGCCGGCCGCCAAGGCCCCGTCCCACCGCATTCTGGCCATGCGCCGCGGCGAGACCGAAGGTTTCCTCTCCATGCGCATAGAGGTGGAGGCCGAGGAGGCCATAGCCCTGCTGGAGCCGCTGTTCGTGCAGAACGGCGGCGCCTGCGGCCTGCAGGTCAAAGAGGCCGTGACCGACGCCTATAACCGGCTGCTCGCCATCTCCATGGAAGGCGAGGCCCGCCTGGAGACCAAGAAGCGCGCCGACGCCGAGGCCATAGGCGTGTTCGCCCGAAACCTGCGCGAGATCCTCATGAGCTCGCCGCTCGGGCACAAGAATATCCTGGCGCTGGACCCCGGCTTCCGCACCGGCTGCAAGCTGGTCTGCCTGGACAGCAACGGCAAGCTGATCCACGACGACGTGATCTACCCGCATACCGGTGACGGCCAGGCCGCCTCCGCCGCGGAGAAGGTGAAGAAACTCGCCGCCCAGTTCAAGACCGAGGTCATCGCCATAGGCAACGGCACCGCCGGCCGCGAGACCGAGGAGTTCGCCCGCGGTCTTAAACTCGAGGGCGTCATCATAGTCATGGTCAATGAGAGCGGCGCTTCGGTGTACTCGGCTTCCGAAGTGGCCCGCAACGAATTCCCGGACAAGGACGTGACCGTGCGCGGCGCCGTATCCATCGGCCGCCGCCTGATGGACCCGCTGGCCGAACTGGTGAAGATAGACCCCAAGAGCATCGGCGTGGGGCAGTACCAGCACGACGTGGACCAGAACGGCCTCAAGAAGAGCCTGGACGCCACCGTGGAGAGCTGCGTCAACAGCGTGGGCGTGGAAGTGAACACAGCCAGCCGTGAGCTGCTCAGCTACGTCTCCGGCCTGAACGCGGCGCTGGCCAAGAACATCGTGGAATTCCGCAACGAGAACGGGGCTTTCCCGAGCCGAAGCGCGCTGAAGAAAGTGCCCCGCCTCGGCCCCAAGGCTTTCGAGCAGGCCGCCGGCTTCCTGCGCCTCTCCGCCGGCAAGAACCCGCTGGACGCCAGCGCCGTGCATCCCGAGCGCTACGAGATAGTGGAGAAGATGGCCGCCGACCTGGGCTGCTCCGTGCAGGACCTGATGGACAAGGCCGAGCTGCGCTCGAAGATCGACATCAAGAAATATATCTCCGACGGCGTGGGCGAGCCCACCCTCAGGGACATCCTGGCCGAGCTGGCCAAGCCCGGCCGCGACCCGCGCAAGCAGTTCGAGGCTTTCGTCTTCGGCGAGGCGCAGAAGATAGGCGACCTCAAGCCCGGCCAGAAACTGCCCGGCATAGTGACCAACGTGGCCGCCTTCGGCGCCTTCGTGGACATCGGCGTGCACCAGGACGGCCTGGTGCATATCAGCGAGCTGGCCGACCGCTACGTGCAGGACGCCGCCGCGGTGGTGAAGGTGGGGCAGCGCGTCAGCGTGACGGTGATAGACGTGGACCTGCCGCGCAACCGCATAGCCCTTTCCATGAAGTCCAACCCGCTGGTCGGGCCCCGCGAGAGCCGCGGCCCCCGCCAGGAGCCGGCGCAGGCCCCGGCCGGTCCCAGGCCCGGCTTCGACCGCAACCGCAGGCCCGACAACCGCCCGCGCCAGGCCGAGGCCCCGCAGGGTTCCATGGCCGAGGCCCTGAAAGCCTTCATGGACAAGCGCCGCAACTAATTATCGAGGCGAAGCCTCGATAGACGGACGCCCGCGAGAGCGGGCGTCTTTTTTTGCTGGGTATATAGGGCCCAGGCGGGTAGGCCCTTTAGGCCTTGCCGATTTGCGGGGGGGCTGTTAGACTATAACCATGAAAGGGACTTTTATGAAAAAACTCATCCTCACCATCACTGCGTCGCTCGCTCTCGCGGCCTCCGGTTACTCCGGGGATTTCGGCCTCGAGTCGCTCAGCGTCTCCGACCTGAAGGCCTCGCAGGAGAACCTGGCGCTCAGCGTGCCGGCTCCCGAGGACATCGAGGGGATCACCAAGTCGCCCAATCTGCCTTCCCCTTTCCTGGACCTGACGATCAAACTGCCCTTCTCCTCGCTGAGCTCGCGCCTCGCGGAGCTGCCGGGCGTAAAGATACTGCCCATCAACCCCGGCGCCCCGATACTCTTCAAGCAGGCCGACCACATCGCCTTCAGCAACGTGGCCGTGAACTATAACGGCATCGAGGTGGAGCCCACCATCCTCATCAAGCCCGCTTTCGAGGGCCTCAACAAGCTCTCCATAAAGGTGATGAAGGTGGAGGCCGACGTAGCCTTCGGCCCCGCCAAGGCCCTGCCCGCCGAGCTGGACAAGGACGGCCTGATGGAAATGGTGATGACCAACCTCACCACCGGCATGCTGGAGAGCATGGACGCGGCCTTCGCCAAGAACAAGGTGAACCTGCGCGCCAAAGACGTGCTGGTATTCGCCTATGACCGCCGCAGCTGGACGCTGCGCGCCACCGTGAACCCCAATTTCATAGCGCCGCTGATGCCCGGCCTGATCAGCAACGTCAGCCTCTCCAACTTCAGCTTCGACGCCGAGGGCTTCGCTCTCAGCGTGAAGACCGGCTCCGTCAACGCCGCCCAGCTGGCCGGCTACAACCTGACGCTGTCCGACGGCCTGCTGGACAACTTTATCAACCAGTTCACGCAGGGCACCGACTTCACCTTCCACCCCCAGGGCAAGGAAGGCGGCCTGAAGTTCCGCGCGGACGGCCGCCTGGAGATAGCCGGCAAGATCTACGCCCGCGACGTGTTCGGCAAGCCCAACGTCTACTTCAAGGCGACCATCCTGGCCGAGTGCATAGGGCCCAACACACTGCGCGTGAAAGTGGAGCGCGTGGACGTGGACAAGGCCTACGGCATCGGCATCCCCGGCTTCATCAACAACTGGATACAGGGCAAGGTCATCCGCTCCATCACCGAGACGCTGGTGAGCAACCCGGCCCTGGCCAAGGTGATGACCGCCAGCAAGATCGACGACAAGACCGTGCGCATAGTGCTCAAGAACAGCGCTTTCATGCCCTCCTTCGCCAAGGGCTCCGTGATACAGAGACTTAAGATCACCAACGGCCTGCTGTACCTCGGCTTCGACCTGTGAGCGGCAGCGTAAGAGGAAAATTTATGAAAAAACTCACTTTCCTGATAGCGATAGCGGCCCTGCTCGGAGCCGGCCGCGCCAGCGCGCAGCAGTTCGACCTCTCCGGCCTGGACGCCGGCGACGTGCGCGCCGCGCAGTACGACTTCAGGGCCCCGGCCCCGCTGGCGGACGTTTCCGAGAAAGCCGCGCAGACGGGCAGCGGCCTGATAGGCCTGGATATAAACATCCGCGTGCCCTACAAGGTGATGAAGAACGCCGTGGAGTCCATGGCCGCCACGGAGCGCCGCCTGACCATCATAGACCGCAACGCCCCCGTGATCTTCAAGTACGGAGAGTTCCTGCGCATCAGCAACCTCAAGATAGACCAGGGCGGCATCATCATCATCCCCACGCTGACGCTCAAGCCCTATTTCAACGGCACCGACAAGCTGGCCGTGCGGGTGCAGCGCATACAGCTGCACGCCTCCATGGAGCCTTCGGTGAAGTCCGCGCCGGCCCAGATAGACCAGGAGCAGATCATGACGCAGGTGATGGACGTGCTGATAAAGGGCGTCTACTCCGCCCTCGACGCCAAGCTGAAGGCCAAGAATATCCCGCTCAGGGCCCAGGACGTGGTCTCCCTGCGCTACGACAAGGCCGCCTGGACCCTGCACGCGCAGGTGTCCTCCCGCATCATGCGCGAGTTCGTGCCGGCCGGCCTCATCGGCGACCTGCACCTCACCGGCTTCTCTTTCAGCGATTCCGGCTTGGCCCTCAAGCTGCAGACCGCCAATTAAGTCCGTCCCACAGCGTGAAGGGCCCCGCCTCGAGCGGGGCTTTTCATTTGCGGCCGCGGGAATTTCCTATAATCTAATGACTTTAACGCAGCCGGAGGACGCATGCTTTTCGACAAAATGGGCGCGGACATGGTGAAGGCGATAATAGAGGCCATGCCGGCCGAGATCACGGTGATAGACGCCAACGACGAGGTGGCGGGCTGGAACAAGCACGAGACCCGCATCTTCAAGCGGCCGATGACGGCGATGGGCATGAATTTCCGCCAGTGCCACCCCCAGAAGAGCCTGGAGATGGTGGAGCGGCTGATAGGCGAGATGAAGGCCGGCTCCCGCGACAAGGCCACCTTCTGGATAGACCTCGAGGTGGCGAAGGGCGAGCCCAAGCACAAGATGCTCATAGAGTTCTACGCCCTGCGCGACGACAAGGGCAAATATATCGGCTGCCTGGAATTCACCCAGGACGTGCAGGCCATCCGCGACCTGCAGGGCCAGAAACGCTTGATGGACTAGCGGGACCCGCGGCGAAGTATAAAAGAAGAAGCCGGACACGGGTCCGGCTTCTTTCTTTGTTAAGGAGGGGGCTATTTGGGTTTGTAGAGGCCGGGCCAGATGGGGGACAGCGAGCGCACGAAGGCGTCGGTGATGCCGGTCATTGCCGAGGCCACGTCGAAGCCCTCATAGGCCATGGAGGCCGACCACATGATGGAGCCGGTCTGCACGTCCACCATGCGAGACAGCAGCGACACGTTGGCCGTGGTGCTGAGCAGCTGCGAGTTGGGCAGGCCCATCACGGAGCCCTCGGAATATACGGTGCCGCCGCTGACCTGCGTCATGGTGGTGTTGCGCGGGTTGTCCGACTGATTGACTATATAGGAGCTCTGCGGCGTGCTCTCGGCTACCGTGCCCACGAACAGCGCGTCCACGCCCAGCAGCTTGCCCAGCTGCTTGGCGGTGGCCGGGTCGAAGGAGCCGGAGTCGGCCAGCGACTGCTCGCGCAATACGGCGTCCAGGCGCTGGCGCTCCACCACGTCGGCGCCGTGCATCAGCAGGCTCTGGGTCATCAGGTCGGCGGCCAGGTCGCCGCTGGGGCCGCTGAAAGAGATCACCGCCACGCGCTTTACCGAGGAGAAGTCCGAGCGGGGGTTCACGGCCACCCTGGGGGCGGCGCAGGCGGCTAGCAGCAGCAGGGCCGGCAGCAATAGTTGTTTTTTCATGTTGTCAGTTGGCGTTGAGGTTGTTGAGGTGCTTGACCGCGGTATCCTTGAGCTTCTGCTCCGCGGCGGTCTCCAGGCAGGCCTTCCAGGCCGCTATGGCCTTTTCCTTGAGGCCTTTCTTCTCGTAGATGAGGCCCAGCATGTAATGGGCTATGGCTTTGCGGGGGTCCAGCCGGACGGCGCCCTCGAAGGCATGCTGCGCGGCATCGGCGCGGCCCAGGCGGGTATAGGTGAAGCCCAGCTTCACGTGCAGTTCCACGCTGGCCGGCTGCAGGGTCAGCGCCTGCTCCAGCTCCACGGCGGTCTTGCTTAGTTCGGCCTGGGTCTGCAGGCGTATGTCCTTCTCCGGGCCGGTCTGCGGAGCGGTCTGGGCGGCCAGCGGCAGGGCGCAGGCCAGCAACAGGGCTGTGAATAAATAGTTCATAATAGTCTCCTGAAAGTAGCATATAAAATACGGCGGGGCTTGTGTAGTGCCGGTCCCGAGTGCTACCATTTGCGCAAGGAGACACACATGGAATTCACCTTCTCTCACAACAATCTCAACGTGCTGGACCTGGAAAAAAGCCTGAAGTTCTACAAGGAGGCGCTGGGCCTGCGCGAGACTCGCCGCAAGCAGGCGGCCGACGGCAGCTACACTCTGGTCTTCCTGGGCGACGGCGCCACCCCGCACAAACTGGAGCTGACCTGGCTGCGCGACAGGAAGGAAAAGTACGACCTGGGCGACAACGAGATACACCTGGCCTTCACCACCCCCGACTACGCCGGGGCGCATGCCCTGCACAAGGGCATGGGTTGCGTCTGTTTCGAGAACGAGGCCATGGGCATCTATTTCATAGTGGACCCGGACGGCTACTGGCTGGAAATACTGCCGGAGAAGCAATGAACAATTGCCCGCGCTGCGGCGCCCCCATAGAGGGCGGCAGGGCCTACTGCTCCAACCCGGCCTGCGGGGCCGCGCCCTCACAGGCCGCCCCCGCGTCCAGGAAGGTGCTGGATAAAAAAATAGAACTAAAGCTGACCTTCGACTTCGCCCTGGTAGCCCGCCTGGCGGCTGTCCTGATCGTGCTGATAGCCGCCGCCCTGCTGTATTTCGCCCGCCGCTGACCCCAGATATGGAACGACGCATAGTGCACGTGGACATGGACGCCTTTTTCGCGGCCATAGAGGTGCGGGATAACCCCTCGCTGAAGGGGAAGCCCGTCATCATAGGGGCCGATCCCAAGGGCGGGCGCGGGCGGGGCGTGGTCTCCACCTGCTCCTATGAGGCGCGCAAGTTCGGGGTGCGTTCGGCCATGCCCATCTCCGAGGCCTGGCGCCGCTGCCCGCGCGGGGTTTTCCTGCCCCCGGATTTCCATAAGTACGAGGAGGCCTCGGGCAAGATCCGGGCGGTCTTCTTCGAGTTCACCCCCGACGTGGAGCAGGTCAGCATAGACGAGGCTTTCCTGGATATCACGCGCAGCGCCCACCTGTTCGGCGGGCCGCTGGAGACCTGCCGCCGCATCAAGGCGCGGGTGAAAGAGGAGACCGGCCTCTCCTGCTCGGTAGGCCTGGCCCCCACCAAGATGGCCGCCAAGATAGCCTCGGACCTGAAGAAGCCCGACGGCCTGGTGGAGGTGCGCGAGGCGGGGCTGCGCGCCTTCCTGGCCCCGCTGGATATTTCAAAACTCTGGGGGCTGGGGCCCAAGACGGCCGCCCTGCTGCGCGAGCGCGGCGTGAACACGGTGGGGGAGCTGGCCGCGGCCGGGCCGGAGGCGCTGGGCGGCCTGGGGTCGCAAGGGGCGTCGCTGCGGGAGCTGGCGCTGGGCGAGGACCCGCGCGAGGTGCGCGAGGATGGCGAGACCAAGTCGGTGGGCAACGAGACCACTTTCGGGACCGACACCGGGGACGCGCGCGAGATAAAGTCTTCGCTGCTGGCGCTGGCCGACAAGGTGTCCTCCCGGTTGCGCGAGGCCGGCCTCAAGGGCCGCACCGTGACGCTGAAGCTGCGGCTGGAAGGTTTCGAGACCTATACCAGGGCGCGCACGCTGCCGCTCTCTACCAACTACGCGGACGTGATAGCCCGGGAGGTATTGGCTCTCTATGAGGCTTTCGACAAGGGTCGCCGGCGGGTGCGGCTGCTGGGCGTGAAGGTTTCCGGCCTGATGCCGGCCGGTGAGCGGGAGAGCCTGTTCGAGGACGAGCTGGACGGGCGGCGGGAGAAAGCCCATAAGGCCATAGAGGCCATCAGGGGGAAGTTCGGGCATTCCTCCATCTACAGGGCCGGCGGTAAGAAGGAAATTTAGCGGTTCAGGAACGCCAGCCCGTCAGGGCGGCCAGGTAAGTCTTCCATTTGGCTTCGAGGGCGGCCGGGGAGGTGGAGCCTTCCGGCGCCGAGGCGGCGTAGAGCATGGCGCCGAAGAGGGCGTCCTGCAGTATCTCCGCCACCGCCTCGGGCTTGTCCTGCAGTTTGAAAAGGCCTTCGCGCGCGCCGGCCAGCAAGTGCTCCATGATGCGCTCGCGGCCTTTGGCTATCATCCCTTCGAAAAGTTCCGAGAAATTCCTGCCGCGGCCGGCGAGGTAGTAAAGAAGTATGAGTATCTGCGCGTCCTGCCTGCGGTAGCGCAGCGCCCAGGTCACGTTGCCCACGCAATGCTTGAGCAGCCGGCGGCCGGCGTCGTCCTTGATATCGGCCAGCCCGGCCACCACGTCATGGTTGCGCCGCACGATGGCCCGCACCAGCTCGGCGAACAGGGCGTTCTTGTCGGGGAAATGGTACATGACCGCGGACTGGCTGAGGCCTATGTCGTCGGCTATCATCTGGAAGCTGGCGTCGGCGAAGCCGTGCCTGGCGGCCAGCTTTATAGCCGACTCCACGATGCGCTGACGCGTCCTGCCGCCTTTGGCCGTTTCGGGGCGCTGGGTCATGCGAAAATTTTACCTTATTTCAGCCCCCGCCGCCCCGCGGGGGGGCCGGAGGGCCCAGGCGGGCCAGGGCCCTCGGGCCCGTGACAAAAAGGCCGGCATAGAATACAATGTAATACACGGAAATAACAAAGTTGTGCGCGGATAGAACGGAGGAACGGATGGCGAAAATACTGCTGGCGGTACTGGTCCTGGCGGCGCTGGCGCGGCCCTCGGCGGCGGCGGACCCCTCGGTGGACGCGCTGGCCGGCTCGCCGGTGTTCTCGGACCAGGCTTTCCAGGATTTCGTCGAGACCGTCTACGGCTATAAAGGCCCGGCCGGCGACGCGCTGCGCGCCCCGGCTTACCGCGACGCCGTGGCCGCCCCCGCGCCGGTCCCCAAAAAGGGCGCCTATGTTTACGTCAGCATACTGCCCCGCCTGGCCGGCGGCGCCGCCCTGGCGGCCGAGCTGGAGCGCAGCGCGGGTTTTATCCTTACCGGCCGCCGCTACCTGGTGTCCGGCGGGGTAAAGCGGGTGCGCCTCAACGGCTGGGTTAAGGCCTGGGCCGTGGAGGCCCTGCGCTACAACCCCGGCGTGGCCGGCCTGCGCGTAGGCTTCGCCAAACCGCCGGCCGCCGCTCTTTAAGGTTTTGCCGGCGGTTCAATTTTAATAATATATGGGTATGCCTATATCCAAAGTCTTAGAGTACGTGCAGGCCGTCAAGCCCGAAGAAATAGACGGGTTGGGCCACGTGAATAACCAGGTCTACCTGGACTGGCTCATGTGCGCCGCCACCAGGCATTCCGAAGTGGTGGGGTGGGATATAGATAAGCTTATCGCGATGGGGGAGGGCTGGGTGGTGCGGCGGCACGAGGTGGACTATCTGCTGCCGGTGCTGCCGGGCGACTCTTTCCGCATGCGCACCTGGATAGAGACCGCAGAGCGGGCTTCCTCCGAGCGGCGCTACGAGGTGTTCAGGCTCTCCGACGGCCGCCTGGCCTGTTCGGGCAGGACCCTCTGGGTCTGGATAAATTACAAGACGGGCCGCCCGGCCCGCATTCCCGCCGCGGTTATCAAGGATTTTACCGACTGGAGCCCGGCCCCGGCGAATTAGCGCCGGCTGCCTTTTCCGCCCTCTCCTGTTCCACCGTTATCATTATTTTAGCGCAGGCTTCGGCGTCCGAGAGGGCGTTGTGATGCTTCAGCGGTATGCTGAGGTGGTGGCAGACATGCGACAGCGTGGACGGCTTGAGCAGCAGCTCTTTCCTGGCCAGCTGCACCGTGCAGACGAAGGGCTGCGGCGGCGCCTGCAGGCCGGCCGCGGCGCAGCAGGCGTACAGTACTCCCCTGTCGAAAGGCGCGTTATGCGCCGCGATGAAATCTATACCCTCGAAGAGATACGCCAATTCCGGCCAGACCCCGGCGAAGTCCGGCTCGCCGGCCACTTGCTTCCAGGTTATATTGTGTATGTGAGTGAACAGGATCTGGCGCCGCGGCGGGCGTATCAGCCTGTAGGCGGTGCGGGCTATTTTCCCGTTCTCGACGCGCGCCAGGCCCACGGCGCAGGCGGAATCCCGGCCGTGGTCGGCCGTCTCGAAATCTATGGCGGTAAAGGCCGGCATCAGGGGGCGGGGACCGCCGCGAGGCGGCCCTCGTAGTAGGCGAAATATTCGGTGACCTTGGTCACGTAGTTGCGCGTCTCCTTGAAAGGGGGGACGTCGTCGTACTTGCGCACGTTGCCCTGGCCGGCGTTATAGGCCGCTATGGACATGCGCGAGGCCTTCCTGGCCATGTCCTCCGGGGTAAGTTCCGTAGGGGCCATGTCGCCGAACTCTCCCCACAGGTATTTGAGGTATTTGACGCCGTACTTGATGTTGACGGCGGGGGTGGTGAGCTTGGAGGTGTCCTTGAGCCCCAGCCACTTGGCGGTGGAGGGCAGCAGCTGCATCAGGCCGACCGCGCCGGCGGCGCTGCGGGCCTTGGGGTTGAAGGTGGATTCTTTCTGTATCACGGCCAGGACCAGTGCCAGGTCCACGCCCTGCGCCGCGGCCTCGGCCCGGGCGGTCTCCAGAAAAGGTATCGGCTTCTCGGCCGGGACGGATTTGGAGAAGCCGCCCTCCCGTTCCCAGGGGATGTAGAGTTCGGCTCCGGGTTCGTGTTCGGCCTCGGGCTTCACCAGGAAATCGAAGTCGGCCCGCAGCGCCTCGCTGCCGGGTTCCTCTTCGGCGCTGGCGGGGGACACGGCCGGCACTTCAATGCCGGAGGCGTCGCCGTACTCCGACAGCTGGGAGAGCGACTGGGCGCCGGCGGGAGCGGCGGCGCAGAGCAGCAGGGCGGGCAGGATGTGGTTGATCATAAAAAGCCTCAAGATAGTGTATTTGACACGTCAATACTTGTCAAGGGCCTGGCGGGCAGGCGCAAAAAAACGCGGCGGGCCGGGCCGCCGCGTCCTTTCGTCCCTTACGGGGCTTACTTAAGAATGTCGGTCTTCTGCACCGCGGCCTTGGTCTCGGCTATGGAGAACTTGGGGTTGACCTTTACCACCTTGGCCGTCCCTATCTTCTCCTCCTCCGAGCCCAGCGATTCGCCGGTGTCCGGGTCCACCATGTCCTCGCCCATGCGGTAGATGCCGTAGACCTTGCCTGCCTTCTCGCCGTCCGCTCCGCCGGAGTTGATGTAGACCTGGTTGCCGGTGACCTTTATGATCTTCACGGCCCCGCCGCCGCCTTCGTCGAAAGCTTTGGTGAGTTCCTTGACCACGCTTTCTACCGCCTCGCGGGCGGCCTTGCCGATGATGGTCTCGTCGAAGCCGTCCTTGCCGAAGTCGAAGTCGGGCGCTATGCTGAGGTCGCCGGAGAACTCGGCGCTGGACTTCTTGCCCTCGCCCTTGGCCGCCGCCACGATCTGGGCGGAGGTGGTGTCGATGGCCCTGATATCTATGGCCGCGCGGGCGGTGTTCTTGGACATCTTGGCCCCGCCGCCGAAAGGCAGCACCTTCTCCAGGCCGCCCACTCCGATCTTGCTGTCCTTGACGCCGAACTCGGTGATGGAGCCGGTGATGATATAGTTGGCGCCCAGCAGGCGGCCTATCTTGGCAGCGGTCTGCGCGGTGACGGCGCCCGAGGCGCCCAGCCGCTGTTCGTCGAGCACCTTCTCCAGCTTCTCCCTTTCTATAAGGGTGTATTTTTTGGTCTCGGCCAGGGCCGTGACCATCATGTCGGCCACGCCGGTGCCCACGTTCTGCCAGCTGTGGCTGTGGCTGGATTTGTCCTCCAGTTCCATGACGCAGACTATCTTCTTGCCGGCGCAGAAGCCCGGCGCCGCCGCGGCCAGCAACAGCGAAATAGAGACGAGAATTGTCCGTTTATTCATTTTTTTCCTCCCTTAACTGCCCGTCGTCAAATAATAGCAAAAAAATGCGCCGCCGCTAATTTTGTAAAATACAGGGGCTAGTTAAGGAGGCAAGATGGCTTTCGCTAAAAGAACCATGATTTTCCTGGGCGTCAACGCCCTGATACTGCTGACGCTGTCGTTCACGCTGAGACTGCTGGGCATAGGTCATTATTTCACCGCCCGGGGCATAGATTATAATTCCCTGCTCGCGTTCTGCCTGGTCTGGGGCATGGGCGGCGCCTTCATCTCGCTGGCGCTGTCGCGCGTGCTGGCCAAGTGGATGATGGGCGTGCGGGTGATAGACCCGAACACCTCCGAGCCGGAGCTGCGCGAGCTGGTGGCCACCGTGCACCGCCTGGCCAGCGCGGCCGGTCTGCCCGAGATGCCCGAGGTGGGCTGGTACCCCAGCCCCGAGGTCAACGCTTTCGCCACCGGCCCCACCAGGAGCCGCGCGCTGGTGGCCGTCTCCGCCGGCCTGCTGGAGCGCATGGACCGCTCCGCGGTGGAGGGGGTGCTGGGCCACGAGATAGCCCATGTCGCCAACGGCGACATGGTCACCATGACGCTGGTGCAGGGCGTGATCAACGCGCTGGTGATGTTCCTGGCCCGCGTGATAGCCTTCTTCCTGGCCAACCGCGGCCGCTCCGACGACAGCAGCGCCGCGCCGAGCTACTTCATAATCTTCATCCTGGAAATGGCGCTGAGCGCGCTGGGCATGATAGCCGTGGCCGCCTTCTCGCGCTACCGCGAGTACCGCGCCGACGCCGGCGGGGCGGAGCTGGCCGGCCGCCAGAAGATGATAGGCGCCCTCGAAGCCCTGCAGCGGACCACCGCGCTGGTGGACCTGACCGGCAAGGAGTCCCTGGCCACGCTGAAGATCTCCGGCAAGCGCAAGTTCTCGCTGTTCGCCACGCACCCGCCGCTGGACGAGCGCATAGCCCGCCTGAAGGCCATGGTTTAAGACCCCGCGCCCTGGAATACCGCCCGCCCCCGCGGGCGGTATTTTTTTGCCCTATTATTTGGGATAATGGGGTATGAGCAGGCTGAACCTGAAATATCTATTCCTCTCCTCCGCGGCCCTGCTCCTCCTTTCCTGGTACATGTATTCCAGCACCTACAAGCGCGTGGGGCCGCTGCTGCCTGCCACCCACGCGGCGCCGTTGCAGGAGCCGCTGCCCGGGACGGCGCAGGCTCCTTCCTGCTGTAAGGGACCGTACTGCTGGCAGTTCACCCCGCTGCACGAGTATGCCGTCACCGGCCTGGCCTTCGGCATCTCGCATAAACTTTCCAGCGACTTCGACGACGTAATGGCCGCGGACGTGGGCCTGCTGTGGGGCGAGAACGCCGCGAAGGAATTGTACCGCGACGTGAAGCTGCGCGTGATGATGGACCACTACGAGGTCTGGTGGAAGGACGGCCAGCGTTTCAGCCTGCGCGACGCGGCCAATACCCACCTGGCCTCCTGCGACGACGGGGCCTTTGCCGCCGCGAAGAAGATCCGGCCCGGTGACCAGGTGCGCATACGCGGCTGGCTGGTGAACGCCAAAGCCTTTAAAGAGCCCGGCGAGACGGACCCGCGCAAGATCCTCTCCTGGTTCAGCAGCGTCACCCGCGAGGACAGGGGGGAGGGCGCCTGCGAATTGCTCTACGTCCGCTCCGCCGACGACATAGAGATACTGGAGAAGGGGCCGCGCTTCTGGGCCTGGACCCGCTGGCTGGGCGGCGCTGGGATGCTCCTCGCGGTATTCCTGTGGCACCGGCGCCTGAAGGCGCATCTGGCGGCGGTCAGTAAAGTCGATTTTTGAAGCCGCGGCGGGGGGGAATTGGTATAATTCGGGGGGGAAAATATGTGCGGCAGATACTCACAATCTTTCGACCTGGCCGAGGTGGTGAAGCGCTTCGGCCTCAAGCAGGCGCCTTTCAACGCCAAGGCCTCCTATAATATCGCGCCCGGGACGCAGGTGCCGGTGATCTGCGCGGCCGGCCTGCGCCAGATGAAATGGGGCTTCGTCCCAGCCTGGAGCGCCGGGGCTTTCGGCGCGGGGGCCTCCGTGCCGCTTTTCTCCGCCGGCAATACGCTGGAACGCAAGTTCTCCGAAGAGACCGCCCCCGACAGCGCCGCCACGCCCGGCCGCGAAGGCTTCATCAACGCCCGCGCCGAGGGCATAGCCTCCCGCCCCGCCTTCCGCAACGCTTTCTACCGCACCCGCTGCATAGTCCCCGCCGACGCCTTCTACGAGTGGCAGGCTTCCGCCGGCGCGCGGACGCCCTACCGCATAGAGATGCGCGACAAAGGGCTGTTCGGCATGGCCGGCGTCTACGAGGAGAAGACCGGCACCTTCGCCATCATCACCGCGGCCGCCAGCGCCCTGGTGCGCACCGTGCATCACCGCATGCCGGTGATCCTGGAGCCGCGACATGAGGCGCTGTGGGTGGACCCCCGGATGCGCGACAGCGAGACGCTGCTGCCGCTGCTGCGCGCCTACGATTCCTCGAAAATGCATCTCTACCGCGTCTCCGACACAGTCAACGACCCCGCGAACGATTCCCCCGCCTGCGCGGAGCCGCTGCGGGCCTGACCATGACGGAAGGATTGGGAAAAGCCCGGGAGCTGCTGGCGGCCGCCAAGAAGATCCTGGTCTTCACCGGGGCCGGTGTTTCCACCGGCAGCGGCATCCCCGATTACCGCGGTCCCGACGGCGAGTGGACCCGGCGCGAGCCGGTGCTGTACCAGGATTTCCTCGCCTCCACCAAAGCCAAACAGGACTACTGGCGCTACAAGGCGGCCACTTTTCCGGCGTTCAGGCGGGCCGCGCCCAACGCCGCGCACCTGGCCCTGGCGGAGCTGGAAAAAACCGGCCGGCTGCTGGCGCTGGTGACGCAGAACATAGACGGCCTGCACCGCGCGGCCGGCCTCGGCGCGGACAAACTGGTGGAGCTGCACGGCTCGGGGCTGTGCGCCGAATGCCTGGACTGTTATGCCTGGACCTCCATGGAGGAGGCGCTGGACAAATTCAACGCCGACGGCGCGCCGCCGCTCTGCGCCTGCGGCGGCTGGCTGAAGCCGGCCGTGATCATGTTCGGCCAGCCGCTGGACCAGGAAACCCTGCTGCGGGCTTTCCGGGCGGCCGAGACCTGCGACCTGGTGCTGGCGGCCGGCTCTACCCTGTCGGTGGAACCCGCGGCCTCGGTGCCGCTGGCGGCCAAGTCGGCAGGGAAACCATACATAATAGTGAACCGCGGTCCCACGGCGCAGGACGCCGCGGCCGACGTCAGGCTGGAAGGCGACGCCTGCGACCTGCTCCCGGCGCTGCTGGCCTTTTAGTAGAATATCCCTGTCGCGCGGCTGCTCCAACAATGAAAAACGCATTCAACATCCTCTTGCTGCTCTCCGTCTGCTGCCTGCCCGCCGCGGCCCAGCAGCCCGCCGCGCCGTCGGCCGTCCGCTCCACCGCTCCGGCGCCGGGCGGCTACGACTACGGCATGCTGCAGTACCGGCAGGGCGACCAGGCCGGGGCCAAGCTGACCTTCATGAACCTGCTGCTCGCCAATCCCGCCGGGGCCGGCGCGCTGGAGGGCCTGAGCCTGTCCTGCATAGCCCTCGGTCAGTACGAGGAGGCCGCCGTTTACCTGGAGCAGTGGAACGCGCAGAGCCCGGGCAACCAGTACGTGCTCAGCCTGCTGGCCCGCGCCAGGGGAGGCATGAACGACGACAAGGGCGCTCTGCGCGCCTACGCCGGACTGGCCGCGCTGGACCCGCGCAACTGTTCGGCCCGGCAGCGGGTGGATTCACTTTCCGAGCGGGCCGGGGCCGCCATCTTCCCGAGGGCGCGTGCCTACCGCTCCGTCTCGCTTGAAAGCCTGGCCACCGCCAATCCGCAGCGCATAATTTACGAGGGCTCTTCCGCGGGCGCCCGCTTCCGGACGCCGCTGCTGGCCGGGCTGGATATTTTCGGCGGCGCCGACCTGCGCACCGACGCGCAGCGCAACGCCGGCCGCGGCTTCACTTATTTTGAGATCCAGGAGCAGGCTTACTCCGCCGGCCTCTCCGGGCGTTACGGTAAAGACTTGTACTGGGAAGGCGAGTACGGGCAGTCCCTGTTCTCCGATATCGCTTCGCCAGGCGGCGAGCAGCTTTCAATGGGCCGTGCCAGGGCCGCTCTGCGCAGGCGCTCGTCCTCAATGGAACTGATCAGCCAGCCCCGGCTGGTGCGCGTCTCCGGCGGGTCGCACCTCTACAGGATACCCCGCGAAAACTCGGTCCGCGCCGAAACCGCCGGGCCGCTGCTGGGCTGGGATTGGACCGCACGCGGCGGGCTCAGTTCCCTGGCCGGCGGTACCACGCTGGGCTCTTTGGGCCTGCGCGGCCTGAAGGACTACGGCGCTTACGGTTTTTCGGCCGGCTATTCGCACGGCCAGCAGGAGTTCTACAGCGCGGCCGCCTCCGGGCGCCTGCGCTACGTGCACGCGGACCGCTTCAGCGTCGGCGTCGGCCGCGGACAGAAGGAAGTTTACAGGGCGGGGGCGACGCTCGGCCGCTCGTTCTTCTCCGACGGCAACCGGCTCTCCGAGGCCGACGGCTACCTGACGGCCTGGCTGCCCTGGCAGAAAGAGTTCTGGGGCGGCTACCGGTTCGCCCACCTTAATTTCACCAAGGGCCTCGACGGCTATGACACCCTCGACGAGACCGGCCACTGGCTCAGCGCAGGCTGGCGCCGCTGCGCCGGCTACAACTGGTCGGCCGACGCCGGCTACGAGCACGGCTACGTGACCGACAAGCTGATGTCCTACCACGCCGATCTCTATACGGCCGGGGCGGAATGGTATTCCGGCCGCGGCTCGCTGCGGCTGCAGGGCCGCCGCCGCACTACGGGCGGCCGCGGCCATTCCTGGTCGGCCGGCCTGCAGGCCCGCTATAATTTTTAGTTCTTGGGCTTCTGGCTTTCCAGCCAGGTGCGGTAGGTGCGGTAGTGGTGGATCACGAAGCCGCCGAAGGCCGGTTCCGGGGTAAAAGCTTTCTCGGCCAGCGCCAGTTCCCGCTCCATGTCTCCCGCCTTCAGGTGGTAGAAAGAGACCTTCTCTATTTCGTTCTTGCCCGTTTCAACCCCGATAATAACTTTGCGCCCCAGCCCTGCCGCGTATTTCAATTCCCGGGCGGCGTGGGCTATGATGCCGTCGCGGCCTTCGGCGCGGTCGCGATAATCCATCAGCGCCAGGTAATCGTAGACGTCGGCGGCGTGTTCGCTGACCGGCTTCAGACGGCCTTCCCATTCCAGCGTGATGCCGTCCAGCCAGAACGGCACGGCTGGGCCTATCGCCAGTTCCAGGCCGCAGGCTTTCTTCAGATCCATCAGCTTGCGGCTCATCGTGAGAAACTCCAGCAGCAGCTCGTTCTTGCGGTCCTTCCACTGGTCGAGGATGTGGGGTTCGATGTCGAGGTTCACCCCGTCGAACCTGTCGGCCGGCTTTTCGCGCTCGTTATAGTCCAGCACGCGTTTCAGCATCGCCACCGCGTCGGGGTGACGGGCGGGCAGGACATATTCCTCGGTGTTGAGGTAGGCGGAACCCAGCAGGGCGTAAGTGCGGATGCCTTCGCCCCGCAGCCTGCGTATCAGGCGGCGGTACAGCCGCGGCTTCTGCGTCAGTAAATTGCGGCCCTGGAAAGAGTCGGCGTAAAGATACAGCGTGTTTATGCCCCGGGCTTTAAAAAAAGCGACAGCGTCTTTCGCGGCCGACCTGCTCTCCAGCAGGGCGTAAGACTCTTTTTCCCACATCCAGACCGCCCGGTCGGCCGCGGCCCGGGCGCAGGGCGCCAGCAGCAGGAGCAGCGCGGCGAGCAGGCTCCTCATTTGCCGCTCCCCGTGAGCAGCACCGGGATGCGGTACTTGCCGGCGCCCACGGCCTTGCCGGTGTCCGGGTGGGAGGGAATGACGGCCAGGAAATAGCGGCCCGGCGCGACCTTGTCGGATTTGATATTCAGGCGCAGGGTGACCGAACCGTCCGGCTTGAGTTCCTGCGGCAGGCCGTAAGATTCCGTCAGTTCCCGCGCTTCGGCGGTCATCAGCACCGCCAGCGGGACGAATTTGGGCGAAGGGTCTTTGCCGGGATTGGCGAAGGTGATCTCTACCGTCAGGGCGCCGGCCCTGGCGCTCTCCGGGGCGCGCACCTCGCGCACGGCCAGCCCGGGCGTAAGGTTGTCGGTGACCGCGTCTGGCAGCCTGAGGCGGTCTTCCTGCACATAAGGCCCCAGGTCGGCCTCCGTACCTTCCGGCATCAGCGCGTTGGTCCTGGCCACTACGGCGTTGGCGGCTTTGAAGGCGGCGAACTTTTCCTTCATCACCCGCAGGGCTTCCTTGTCGGACGACTGCGGGATCTGCATGGAATCCCCCAGGCGGTAGACGGCGTCGTGGTTGAGGTACCAGTAGCCGGAAATAAAATCCACCAGGTCGGTCTTGGTCTGCATCATCGGCAGGGTCTGCACGTTGCGGAAGGAGGTCTGCGTGTCCAGGCCGGAGCCCAGCCAGGTCACGCGCCGCGGCGTCTGCAGGCCGTAGTTATGAGCCAGGAAGGCCAGTACCGACGGCGTTATGTCCAGGTGGGAGGAGACGGATTTAAAGCGGGCGGGCGCCTTCAGCATGGGCGAGAGCACCAGCAGCGGCACGTAGTAGCGCGACAGGCGCGTGCTCATCGGGATCTCCGGCAGGCGGTGGTCGCCGGTCAGGATAAAGACGGTATTGCGCCAGGCCGGGCGTTTCCTCAGCTCACCGATGAAGCGGGCGATCTCGTCGTCGAAGTAGAGGACGGAGGTGTAGATGTCCCTGTGTTTGCGGTAGGCTTCTTTCCTGTTCTCCTGTATGCCGAGGGCGTCCAGGTGCCGCTCGAAAACCGGGTAGTAAGCCTCCTGGCCCTGGAACCTGTAGGGGGTGTGCATCGTGGAGGTTTTTAGCACGGTAATGTAAGGTTCCCCGGCCGCCCGGGCCTCGCCGGCCAGCGCGCGCGTGATCAGCTCCCTGTCGGCGTAACCCCAGGAGGTGCTCTTCTTGTAGCCGGGCCCGAAGTTCAGCTCGTCGGTGATGCTGTCGGCGCCGTTGATGGTGTAGAAGGCGCGGTCATTGTCGAAATCGGAGTTGAAGCCGCAGTAGACCCGCACGCCGTAGCCGGCTTTCTTTACTATGCTCAGCAGCGTCATGTGCGGCGGCATCTTGTCGCCCAGCTCGGCCAGGCCGTTCCTGCCGAAGGGCATAGAGCCGAACAGCGCCGGCAGCACGCCGAAGGTGCGGCCCTGGTTGGCCAGGAAATTCTCCCAGTACAGCCCTTCGGCCGCGAGCGCGTCCAGCTTGGGCGTGAAGCTGCCCAGCACGGCGCCCGGCCCGGAGAAGCCGCGGCCCAGCCCCTCGGCTATGAAGAAAACGAAGTTCGGCGCGCGGGGCGCTTTGTTGAAATAAGGGCCCAGCGCGTCATAGGTGCGCTCTTCGCGCAGGAAAGGATACTCCGTGGACAGGCTGCCCAGGGCCATGCCGGAGGAGGCCTCCGTCTTTATCACCTTCCGGCCGGCCGGGGAGAAATAGGCGGCGGTCCCGTCTATGAAGAAGGCGGTCTTGTTCACGGCCAGGCCGAGAGCGTGCTCCGTGAGGCCGCGTACGGTGCCCGGCTGCGCCGGGGCGAAAAAGAGCAGGGGCAGCGCCGCCGCCAGCGTCAGTCCGGCCGCCCTGGCCGGAAGTTGCGGCACGGCGCGCTTCTCGATCAAGGTCAGCGCGGCCCACAGGGCCGCCAGGGCCGCGCCCAGGCCCGTGAACATGGAAACGGAAAGCGAGCCGGCGCCCTTTACCGTGGTGAAGATGTCCTTAAGGGTATAGGCGTAGAGGTCCGACCCCAGCGGCACGCCCGAGAGCAGGTAGTACTGTACCAGCGCCAACTGGAGAAGGACAAGGACGGACCAGAGCAGGCCCAGTTTAAGGCGCGAGGGCTGCCCCTTCGGAGGCAGGAAAGGCAGCGAGACCAGGAAGAGCAGCGGCAAATGCCTGGCGAGGCAGAACAGATCCAGCGCGGCGGCCGTGGCCCAGATGCGCGCCGCGGCGGCGAAGCCTATGGCGGGCTCCATGCCGGACATCAGTTCGGCGGCGCGCAGCACCAGCAGTCCGGCCAGCAGGGCCGGCAGGGCGCGGAAAAATACCGCGGCGCGTTCGCCGAGCCGGGAGGCCAGCCTTGCCGGGGCGGGTGCGGTCCTGTTCCCGGTTTGCGGCGGCGTGTTCTCCGTGTTTTGCTGGTCCATATTCTTTTCGTTAACCGCGGTTTTGGCTGAAATATCGCCGCTCAAAACTATTTGCTATCATACGTAGACTGGCCGTGCTCACCTGCGGCAGATATGAAAAAACGCATACAGAGCTTTAAATACGCGGGCCGCGGCGTGGCGAAAGTGGCGGCGACCGAGATCAATTTCCGCCTGCACCTGCTGGCCGCCGCGGCGGTTACCGCGCTGGGTTTCTACTTCCGCCTGGCGCCGCTGGAATGGGCCGCCGTGCTGCTCTGCTTCGGCCTCGTTCTGTCCGCCGAGGCAATGAACAGCGCCGTGGAGCGGCTCGTGAATTTTATCTCGCCAGGCCGGCACGAGCAGGCGGGGGAGATAAAAGACATCGCCGCCGGAGCCGTGCTGCTGGCCGCCGCGGCCGCCGCGATCGTAGGCGGGATAATCTTCATTCCTAAAATGGCCGCCCGCCTGGGCGCGCTTACTTCGCCTTAGCGGCCGCGTAGTAAGCCGCGAAATCTTCACATTCAGGCGCCTTCGAAAGGAAGGCGTGCACCACTGCCGGCTTTTTAACCGCGCGGATGTCCTTCATCGCGGTCTTCCTGGCGCCCTCGCCCAGCGAGACCCAGGGGCAGCTGACCAGCGCCAGGCCGTATTTTTCAGCTATCGCCTCTTCCTTCTTTATCCACGGCAGATTGTCGGGGTTGGCCGGGTCCAGCAGCGAAACCAGTGTGTGCACGGTGCCGTTGAGGATATAGCCGAAGAATTCCTCGTCAGTGGGGTACGGGGTCAGGTAGACGTCGCGCTCCAGTTCCGTGATCGCGCCCCGCTCGAAACTCTTGAGGCCTTTCAACGTGCGCGCCGAGGAAGCGTCCAGGTTCTTTACCGCCCCGCCGGAAGCCGCCGCCAGCAGCCGCTTAAAGACGTTGACCCGGTCCTTGCCCAGGTAGCAGTGCACGTAATATTTCCCCGGTCCCCTGCGCTCCAGTTCCTTCAGGCGGGCCGTTACGTGGTCGTTGGAGGAGACCCAGGGCAGCATGGGGATGTGGATGAGTTCCAGCCCCGCTTCCCGGGCGGCGTCCCGCTCCAGTGCCAGCAGTACCGGTTCGAAAGGCACCACGGCC
The DNA here is from genome assembly GCA_001799715.1 of Elusimicrobia bacterium GWB2_63_16. Taxonomy (GTDB): domain Bacteria; phylum Elusimicrobiota; class Elusimicrobia; order Elusimicrobiales; family UBA9959; genus UBA9959. The sequence continues at coordinate 93,704 of MGTZ01000041.1, forward strand.
GGGCTCAGCAGGGAGATGACGGCGCTATATCCTTCGGCCTTCAGCCCGGCCAGCCGCTCCTTTTCCGGGTAGGGGCCGAAGACGAATTCCGACCAGGCGGAACTCTCCGAGGTGGTCTTCATGCCGGCGTCTATCATCAGTTTCGGGTTCATCCAGAACCAGAGCGCGGCGGCGAACAGGGCCAGCGACAGCGCCGGCAGGGCGTAGCGCCGGCGGCCGGCCGCGGCTTCGGTCCTGAGCGTCAGCAGCCGGGCCAGCAGCAGCGAGACGGCCGCCAGCGCGCCGATGAAGGCCAGGACCAGCAACTTCTCCGCCAGGCCGCTCCAGCCCGCGCCGCGCGCGTAATTGGTGGCCCAGCGCACCGGCCCCATCAGCGTCAGCGTGCCCAGGAAAAAGCCCGTCAGCACCCAGTGCCAGAGAAAGAGCGCGGCGCGCCCCGCGGTGAAATCGGACGCTTTTATCATACTGTTGTTCCCTTCTTTTCGAAGACCCGCCTGTCCTGCGTGCCCCAGTCCTTCTTGCGGAAGGTGACCGTGGCTACCAGGCGCTCCAGCAGCATGATCTGCCTGTAGCCGAAGAACTCGGCGGCCGACAGCACGCAGAGGCGCAGTATGTCGGAGGTCTTCTTATAGCGCCTGAAATTGTAGATGTCCAGGAAGACGGCCCCGATATTGATGGAGATGCCCCAGAACACGGCCAGCAGCACCAGCATGACGAAGAAGCGCTCGTTGAGCATGCCGAAATAATAGAGTATCGGAATCGACACATAGCCGAAAAGCTCTATCAGCGGACCCAGGAATTCCACGAAGACGAAGTAGGAGATGCCGATGAGGCTGGTGGCCCCGTACTTGCGGTTGAGTATCATGACACGGTTGGCCAGCAGTGCGTCTATCATGCCGCGGTGCCAGCGGTTGCGCTGCTTGAGCAGCATGCGCAGGCTGAACGGGGCCTGCGTCCAGCAGACCGGGTCCGGCACGAAGAGGATCTTGTAGGGTATGGCGCGGTCCCGGCAGTGCCGGTGCAGGCGCATCACCAGGTCCATGTCCTCGCCGACGGTCTTGCGGTAGCCGTTGACGGCCACCACCATGTCCTTGCGGAACACGCCGAAGGCTCCCGAAATGATCAGCAGGCTCTTGAGCGCGTTCCAGCCGGTGCGGCCGGAGAGGAAGGCGCGCGTGTATTCCAGTACCTGCATGGCTTCCAGGAAGCCGCGCGGCAGGCCGATCTCCGTCACGGAACCGTCCTGCACCTTGCAGCCGTTGAGGATGCGGATGATGCCGCCGGTGGCTATCAGTTCGTCGTCCTCCAGGAACAGCTTGGAGGACTTGAGCAGCGCGTCCGGCTCCAGCAGCGAATCGGCGTCTATGGAGCAGAAGATGGGGTAGGAGGAGACATTGATGCCCGCGTTGATGGCGTCGGCCTTGCCGCCGTTGACTTTGTCCACCACTATGAGGTGGCTGTAGGCGGCGGAGCGGTACACGCCGCGTATGGCCTCGTGCGGCACCTGGAGGCGCACCGGCTTGGCGCAGGACTGCAGGCTGAAATCCAGCCGCAACCGCTCCAGCGTATCGTCGGTGGACCCGTCGTTGACCACTATCACCTCGAATTCCGGATAATGCAGGTTGAGCAGCGCCTGCACGCTCTGCGTGATGACGGCGGCCTCGTTGTGGGCGGGCACTATGACGGAGACCGGCTTGAAATAGAACTCGCTGGCCAGCTGGCGCCTGGCCACGCGCGAGGTGGTGAGGTAGGCGTGGCGCACTATGTCGCGCAGCGCGAGGAAGATGAGCGCCGTGTAGACCGAATTGACTACGAGGAAGTAAAGGAAGACCACGTACTGCGAGGCGTGGACGGCTATCCAGAGCAGAAAAAGTTTCACGCGGCCTCCTGGGTGAGGGCGTAGGCCGCCGCCGAGGCCGCGAAGGCGTCGGGGCCGGCCGCCGCTTCCCGCAGTGCCACGCGGCACTTGTTGTCCCCTTTAGCCAGCGCCAGCGCGGCGTTGAGCCGCACGTGGTAACTTGGGTCGTTCAGCATGGCCCGTATTTCGGGGAGCATGTCCATGCAGCAGAGATGGGCGTGTTTGAGGGCTGCCAGCCGCACGCGCCAGTCCGGGTTCTTGAGCGCCTCCGCCGTGACCGAGAAATCTCCCACCCGCGCCAGCGCCTTGACGGCGGATATCAGTATCTCCGGCTCGCCGGGGAAGGCCGCGTAGTACTCCCTGAGCAGGCCGCGGCCCCGCTCGCAGCCGGCGGCGTAGCAGGCCGTGATACAGTCCCGCTTCACCAGGTTCAGCACGGTCTTGTCGTGCATGATCTCCCGCATGAAGATGCCGAACTCGGCCTCGCTGCCGGAGGCCTTGAGGGAGGTGATGATGTTGTAAAAGATGTCCTCGGTGTATTTAGCCGTCAGGTAGGGCAGGCCGGAGAGCAGGCGCGCCAGGGCGCGGATGTCGGCGTGTTCGCGCGCCAGACGGCTGAGGCCGTAAATGATGCGGTAGCGCACATCCAGCGCGGGCTCGCTGCGGAATACGGCCAGGAAGAATTCCCGGTTGCTCTTCAGTCTGAACGAGGAGAGGATGTCGATGGCGTTGCCGCGCTTGTACCAGACCCGGTGCCTGGCCAGGCGGCGGTAATGATCGTCTATGCCCAGGTCGGAGATGAGCTTCACCGCCTTGACCGCGATCTCGCCCTCGAAGCTGTCCAGCACGCTGGCTATCGCCTCGCTGTAGGCGGCGAACTCTTCCTCTTTGATGGGCCTGGGCAGCAGCTCGGCGGGATCGGTGGCGGTGATGAGGGCCGTGGAGGCCAGCCGCTTGAGGTTCTGGCGCTTTACCTCGGAGCGCTCCACCCGGGCCTTGTTCCAGAGCAGGAAAAGGACCTCGGCCACGTTGAAGACGCCGAGCAGCAGCACGGCGGCGGTCACGTAGTCGTAGAAATGCGGGGACTGGGTGAGTATCTCCAGCAAGGTTCGCCTCGGGGCGCCGGGGCGCCGTACCTGTTACTTCCTGCTCTGCAGGAACTTCTCTATCCTGAGTTTCAGGTGTTCCACATTGGCCGGCTTGGTGATGTATTCTTCTATGCCCAGGCCGTAGCCGCGCTGTATGTTGGCTTCCTGCTTCAGAGAGGTCATCATGAAGATGGGGATGTTCTTCGTGGCGGGATTTTCCTTCAGTTTTTTGGCCACGTCGAACCCCGACATCCTGGGCATGTTGATGTCCAGCAGCAGCAGGTCGGGCTGGAAGGCTTCCGCCTTGACCAGGCCCTCGGGGCCGTCGTAGGCTTCCTCGATGATGTGGCCTGACTTGGTGAGGTAGGCCCGGCAGATGAGGTGTATGGTCTCGTCGTCGTCGATGATCAGTATTTTCGCCATTTTAAAACGTCCCGGCCCCCCTGCAGAGGGAGGCCGGGCGTAGTTGTTTCCTTAATTCAGCAGCTGCGCGCTCTTGATATAGTCGAGGTTGGGGAAGTCCGCCTTCAGGTAGGCGTTGCCCTTCATCTGCACGCGGCCCTGGTCGGGGCCGTTGCCGGACGGGGCGCCCTCGCCGTAGCCGGAGTAGATGCTCTCCACTACGTCCATGCCCTCGGTCACCTTGCCGAAGGGGGAGAAACCCATGTCGTCGAGGCGGGCGTTGTCTCCGTAGTTGATGAAGAACTGGGTGGTGCGGGTATTGGGGCCGGCCATCGCGTAGGAGATATAGCCCTTGGCGTTGCTCTGCTTCACGGGGTCGTCCTGTATGCGGGCGCCGCGCCAGGCGGAGGCCACCTCGGGGTCGCCGTGTATGCCGAACTGCACCATGAAGCCCTCTATGACGCGGAAGAAGGCGACGTCGGCGAAGAAGCCGGCCTTGACCAGGTTGTAGAAGCGGTCGGCGCCGAGGGGCGACCAGGCGCGGGTGACTTCCAGGACGAAGTCGCCTTTGGTGGTGGCGAATTTAACCTTGAAGGTGTCGGGGGCTTTTTCGGTAGCTTTGGAAGGGTTTTTGAGCGTGTCCATAACCGGTGTCATCTCCTTGTAGTTTCCCTGTGCCGCCGAGGCCGGCGGCGCCGAGGGGGCGGCCTGCTGCGCGTGGTCCTGCATTTCCGGCGCCTTGGGGGAGCAGGAAACGGCGAGGAACGCGGCAGAAAGTATCGCTAAGTGGCGGATGTTCATATTACTGTATCCTCCTTAACGGAATGTGACGAGAGATAAGTATTATAATAAATCGGAGCGGGACTTTAGGAGGAAATATGGGTTTCAAGATCAGCGCCGAATACACCGGTGACGACCGCGTGGAGCTTACCCACGGCCTAAGCGGCAGCAAGATGGTCACCGACCTGCCGCCCGACAACGGCGGCCGGGGCCGCACCTTCTCCCCTACCGACCTGGCCGCGGCCTCGGTGGCCTCCTGCGTGCTGACCATCATGGCCAAGATAGCCGAGCGCAACGGCATAGATTTTAAAGGTTCCTCCTTCGAGATAGAGAAGCACATGCAGGAGAGCCCGCGGCGCATAGCCCGCCTGACCGGCGTCATCACCCTGCCGCCCGGACTGGACCCCGCGCAGCGAGAGAAGCTGCTGGCCGCCGTGCGGGCCTGCCCGGTCAGCCGCAGCCTGCACCCGGACATAGCGCTGGAGTTCGAGTACCGCTAAATGAAGAAAACCGCTCTGCTGCTGTTCCCCGTACTCGCGTTGGCCGCTCTGGGCCTCTGGGCTTACGACAACCTGACGGCGCCTATGGGCAGTTTCTTCGCCGACGGCGCCGGCCTGATAATGGCGCTCGCGCGCCTGACCGGCATCCTGGGCGCCCTCGGCGTGATGGGGCAGATCCTGCTGATGTCGCGGGCCCCCTGGCTGGCGCCGCTTACCGGCGGCGTTCCGCCGGTTAAATGGCATCACCGGGCCGGCATGGTCATCCCGCTGCTGCTGCTGGCGCACCCGCCGCTGGCCGCCTGGCACCATTCGCTGCTGTCCGGGGTCCCTTTCGCGGAGCAATACCTGTCCATCCTGGGCTGGGAGGACGTGCCGCTGGCCGCGGCCGGTCTGGCGCTGATAGTCGCCGCGGCTCTGCTGTCGCTGGACTACTTCCGCCGCCGCCTGCCCTACGCCCTCTGGCAGCGGCTGCACCTGGGAGTCTACGCCGGGCTGGCCCTGTCGGTGGGCCACCAGCTGGAACTCGGCGGCGACCTGTCGGCCGAGCTGCCTTACTTCTCCTGGGCCTGGTACGGCCTGCTGGCCTTTACGGCCGGCAGCGCGCTGTGGTTCCGGCTGCTGAAGCCTAAGTTCGGAGCGAAAGCATGAAAAAGGTAAAACTTTTCGCGCTGGCCGCGGCCGCGCTGCTTTGCGCCTGCGGAGCGGATACGGAGAAAAAGCTTATGGACGAAAACAAGAAACTCGAGACCGCCACGCTGGCCGGCGGCTGTTTTTGGGGCATGGAGGAGATACTGCGCGAGCTGCCCGGCGTGGAGGACCCCGTGGTGGGCTACTGCGGCGGCAAGACCGAAAACCCCGTCTACGAGCAGGTGAAGACCGGGACCACCGGTCACGCCGAGACCATACAGTTCCGCTTCGACCCGGCCAAGATCTCCTACGCCGCCATCCTGGACATGTTCTTCAAGATGCACGACCCGACCACGCCGAACCGGCAGGGCAACGACGCGGGCACGCAGTACCGCTCCGTAATTTTCTATCATGACGAGGGGCAGCGGCTGGAGGCCGGGGCGGCCGTAAAGCGCGCGCAGGACGGCGGCCGCTGGCGGCGGCCGATCACCACCGAGGTGGTCCCGGCCGGAAAATTCTGGCCGGCGGAAGAGTACCACCAGGACTATCTCAAGAAGAACCCGGGCGGGTACACCTGC
>MGTZ01000042.1:0-20488 GCA_001799715.1 Elusimicrobia bacterium GWB2_63_16
TCCCGGTTGAATCCGGCTTGCTGAAAATTGCGGTTTCCTATCTCTATCTTATCAAAGCTATATGTGCGATGATTGCCCCGGCTTTATCCCCGGATAGCCTCGCGGGCTAGTGCAGGAAGGGTCCTGTGCCATTCAGCCTCAAACCTGCTCCGGCTGAGTTTTAAGAATCCGAGTATGTCATCAGTGCATGAGTTCTGTATTACACTGCGTAGTGCGCCGCGGCCCAGGCGCTTTTCTATGAAGCGCACAAGCGACCAGCCCCAGACGTAGGCGTCGCGGCCTTTCATGCCTGCTATCATAGGCGACTTGCCTGCCTCGAGGTCTTCTTTCATTAATTTGCGGTTCAGCCTGTCCCTGTACTGCCCGGTTGCGTATACGGCTATGCCATCGCTCCACCACTGCGGGCGTATCTCCATCGCACCTTTAGGCGAGAATTGTTCTTCTATCATGTGGACTATTTCGTGCTCGATGAATTGCCTGTAGACTTTCTTGTCGCACTTGCCGTCGCGGCCCAGATAATCCGGGTGCACGTCTGCAGGCCAGGCGTTGGGCGAGATGAGGTAAAGGTCGTGCCCCTGCGGCTGGCCGAGGCGTCCGTTGCTGGTGGGGATCTTAGTAAGGTGGGATACCATTCTGTCGTATTCAGCGCGTCGAGGCGCGATGAAAATATTTATCAACGGAAACTCCGGCGGCAGGCCGAAGAACCGCAGCCCTTTGTGCACGCCAGCCGTGGCGTGCTTGTGCGCCCCATCGACAACGCCGGAATCACTGTCCACGTATATCGCCCGCGCGCCCTTGAAATATGAGATATTCCAGCGAAGTTGTGTCATATTGTGATTATATTGCAACCGTTCCCGGGACGCCCCGCGCCTCAGAGGCTCCTGCGCATCATTAAGATCCCATCGCGTTCCTTGAAAACCTCAAAGCCGTGCTTGCGATAAAAAGCTATGGCCCTGGCATTCGTCCCCGAGACTTCCAGCACCATCCGGCTGCAGCCGCGGGCTCTCGTTATTTTCACGGCATAGTCCATTAAACGCGCGCCGAGCCCCGTTCCGCGCCGCTCGGGCACCAGATAATCGAAGGAGAGGGACCCTACCTCCGGTTTTTTAGCGACCTGGTAAGCGTGCACGAAGCCTATTACCTCCGCTCCGTCGAGCAGGACGGCCGCGGAATCTGGATCTCGTTCCTGCGTGGATACGACGAATTTAATATAGTCGTCGCAATCTTTCCGCGGGTCCTCCTGCGGAAGGCCGCTGAGCCGCTTGGCATCCATCAGGAAACCTGAAACCAGCTCCGTATCTGTTTGCGTGTTGAAAGGTCTGAATGATGTGGCCATAGGGTAATCTTTCTAATGAAGGATCAGGATTCCGGCACAACTGGAAATCTGCCTGTATTCAGCATGAAGTCCTGAGTTCCGCAGCAGCGGCAGCAATCTCTCCGCCACCATATATATTTCGTCGTCGTCCCATTTCTTGCCGGACTGCTCGCGGCAAGCGGTAAGGTCTCCTGCGGTATTAAACGCTACATCGGCGACAACTATCTTCCCGCCCGGCTTTAAGTTTCCTGCCAGCGACCGAAGGAAAGCGGCTTTCCCTCCGTCATCCAGGTGGTGGAAGGCGTAGGCGGAGATTATATAGTCGAAACTTCGCCCCTTAAGCTCATGCGGCAGCCCGGAATTAAAATCAAAAAGGTGGAATTCCCCGTCGGGCATCGCCGCCTTTGCTTTCTCCAGCATGGCCGCCGAAAAATCCAGGCCGCAGATCCTGGCCCCTTCCTCGTATAGGCCGGCCGAGAACTTGCCGGTGCCTATGCCGATATCCAGTATCTCCGCACCGCGGGGTTCATTTATCTGCCTCCTGACCTCGGCGAGTACCGTCGAGTAGCCGGCAAAAGGATATCTCTCTGCCTTCTCCGCGTCGGATACCGACTTATCGTATCCCGTCGCCCATTCGTTAAAGCCGTTCTTATCAAGCATATGCCAATTTTATAACAATTCGCCGCTCAGGGCCGAATCTGAAAATAAAACTCCCCGGCATGGGCCGGGGAGTTCGAACTTTAAATCTTTGGGGTGAGTTTAGGGCCTCAATCATGACCTATTTCGCCCAAAACCCCGAAGAAACGCTATGAGTTCCTCCTGGATCTGCGGTAGGCGGATCTTATCCGCGAGATGTCGTCGCAGGCGTGGCCACGCAGCGCGGCCCCGCACTGCTCCTTGCCGCGAGAAGGCGGTTCGCAAGGCTCGGCACTACGCGCCTTCGCTCTTGCTCCCAAGGAGTCCCGCACTTATTAACACCTCCTGTGCGCGGCCGGCCGGCCCCCAACAGGGCCTTACCCGGCCGCTCCCGTCCGCCTTCGGCGGCCGTACAACGCAGAAAATTATTCCCCGCGCGCACTGCAACCGAATCGCCCCCATATCTATACAGACTTTGCCCGCGCTCGCCAGTGGCTGCTGCCACTCGCGGCGCGGGCCTGTTCCTGATTTCTATCTTAACTGACATTCCGGTGGCAGCAGTTATTTATTAAAACACCGCCCCGGCGTCCGCTGCTGCGGCCGCCGCGGCGGTCTTTTCTGTTAATTATCGCCGCCACCGGCAGAGGCCGAGGCAGAAAATAAGGAACGGGCCAGGGCGGTAGCGCCTGGCCGCCCGTGGGCCGTCGCCGCCGCCCTGGCCCGGGGATCTTATGATTGTCCCCGCCCTTTCATGATACGGCTGAATGACCCACCCGGAACAGAGAAAAACATCAAAAATAGCCTTTTTCATCGCGACACACCCTTGTCGGGTTGACCTAGTATTATAAATACAGAGGTTTGACGGTTAGTCAGCAAAGCAATAGAATTGGGAGAAGCTGGGATAGTTGGGGATTTTCTAATCAGTCATAGCAGTGTGATAACCTATGTTTTTTAAAAAATGGCTTGGCTGCTTCATCCTTGATGCGATAGTCTTTTTAATTGGCAGCTTCCTCACCGGATTATTCCGGTACGAGGTGGTTTGGTATTTGGGTGCGTATGTCGTAACCATAATTGCTGCCTGGCAGGCATCTAATGATGTGTCGGCTGAATTAAGTCGTCTTCGCGATAGGGCTGTCGAAGAAAAACTGAAAGCCGAAAAAGTAGCTGATGCAACTGGAGAGGCGGCTAAGCAAGTAGTTCTCTCTGCCCAAGGCGAAGCGAAAAAAGCTATAGCGGCGGCCATAGAAGAGGCCAATAAATGGAAGCAGTCTCTGATTGAGAAAAGCAAAGGATTTCCAACGTTATTGAAAGCGATTGACCATTATGAGGCTTTGCGCGACAACAAGGTCGAGCATTATTTAATCAGTAAACCGTATCCATCGTTAAAGGGATCGCAAGTAGTTAAAGAGGAATCTCAACGCAGAAGAAAGGCTGAGTACGAAACCAAGAGAGCACAAGCTTTGGTTGAGTACTATGAATCTATCGCCCCTTTTCTTTTGGATTTCAAAGATGAGATCATCGATTCTGTCGATGATGAGAAATACCGGGATTATGATGAGGAAGAGCGTCTTGATCCTGCCACCCTGTATTTGGCAAAGGAAGAGTTTCGTGCCTTGCCAAGTGTAGAGCGGAACCAGAAGGCTCTTGATAGATTCTGGGCAAGGCCAAAGTCCAAATGGATGTTGGGTAAATTGTACGAGCGATATGTCGGATATTTATATGAAAGCGATGGATATTCAGTTGAATATGAAGGGATTATTAAAGGCTATGAGGATCTGGGTAGGGATTTAATCTGTCAAAAAGGAAATGATCTTGTCGTAATCCAATGTAAAAACTGGGCTCAGTTTAAAACAATCCACGAAAAGCATATATTCCAATTCTTTGGGACAGTATTTCAGTATAGAGACCAGAATCCTGGTAAAAAAGTTAGGGCTATCTTTTATACAACCACAAAGCTTTCTGACTTGGCTCGAAGGTTTTCGCAAGAATTGGGGATTGAGCTGAAAGAGAACTTTAAATTTGAGCGGGCTTATCCATCGATCAAGTGTAATATCTCCCAGACAAATGGAACCAGGATTTATCACTTACCGTTCGATCAACAATACGACACATGTAAGATTGAAAAGGAAAAGGGAGAGTTTTATTGCTCAACCGTAAGAGAAGCTGAGGATAATGGCTTCCGTAGGGCGTTTCGATATAGGGGTATCGGAAGTGTATAGGTAATGATATGGATAATCTCGCATCTGGGTTGCTTGGCGCATTAATTGGATCACTATTAACAATGCTTTATGAGCTGTGGGCTCATAAGATGCGGTTGCGTGCTGAAATCACGATTGCGGTTTTAGGGTGGATAGAAGGTGTTTGATTCAGGTTGCAGGATTTGCAGACGCAATCTGAAGGGGTTTATCGTGACGGCAAGCCTTTTCTTGAGCAGAGTGACTATAATGAAATCTGTCGGGAATTGAAAGATAAACTTTTAAGTGCTGAGTTGGAAATCCGCTTGGCTTTGGTTTATGGAAAAGACAGCCAAGAAGTCGTTCTGTTTAATACCCTACAAAAGAAGTTAATGGAAGTGACTTTAATGCTATGGGACGCAAAAAAAGAGACTTGGGATACTACAGAGCATAAAATTATGTCCATCTTCTCGCAGACTATCGACCCCATGCGAAACCAGTTTAAAGAAATCCTTCTGAAAAAATCAAGTTCAAGGACCTTTTTGTCCAATTTATAGATTGAGGGACCAAATGATTAAATCTTTCCCCCCCGAAATACTAGAGGCAATTTCAAAACTGTTTGCTGATTCAACTAGAGGATATACCGGAGATGAACTAGGCCGTTTGCTTGCCTTGAGCGATATCTCTGATCCTGGTGAAATGACCAAGTGGCGCAGACTTTTTCAAGCTTTTCAGGAACAACAGAGGCTTGATAACTGTGGCAATAAGATTGGGTCTTTTATACAAAATGCAATGGCCCCCGGCAGATATTTGCAAAATCACGCTCTTTTTGATGAGCGCCGAGGAGAGCTGAATAAGATGCTTTCCTTGTGCGGTATTGCGATAAACGAAAAAGGGAGTCTTATACCTACTGAAAGAACTGAAACTGTGCGGGAAGCATTGCGGCGTTCTGAATGCCTAAGATCCAAGTTGCGTGACCGTGGGACACATCCCGAAGTCTTCAAATACTGTTCTGAAGAATTAGTGGCGGAAAACTACTTCCACGCGGTTTTTGAAGCAACAAAGGGCATTGTTGATAGGCTAAGAATGAAGACAGGGCTTACCGGGGATGGCGCCGAGATTGTCGATCGAGCGTTTGCTTCTGACGATCCAATGGTTGCTATTAATACTCTTCAAAGCAAATCTGAGCAGGCCGAGCATAAGGGCTTTGCTAATCTGCTTAAAGGTGCATTCGGGTTTATAAGAAATCCATTGGCACATGAGGCTAAGTTGAACTGGCAGATGGACGAGCAAGACGCACTGGATAGTTTTGCTTTGATTTCACTAATTCATAGGCGGATTGATAATATGGTTCTGATTCCTCGGGGCACTTCTGGAAATGTATGACAAATCCAAAATCGGAACAATTTGATCTGCTCTCTAATGCGCGAGATTCATTAGCTCATGCTGTTTCGCATATCTCAGATTCTGAAGATAAGTCTATCCGAAAATGGAAGATTGCGATTAGAGAGGTCTCCCATGTTGTTGAGCTGTTGCTAAAAGAGCGCTTAAGACGAGAGCATCCGGCATTAATCTGGGAAAGGGTTGATGATTTCGCTTGCATGGATGCCCGCACAGTAGGGGCAGAGACTGCGGCGTTGCGGTTGAATAAAATCTGTGGGATTCTATTGCCTAAAGGCACGAGAGAAACACTACATGTCTGTCGTCAGCTGCGCAATAGGATTGAACATTGTGAATTTCAGTTTAATAAAGATGAGGCCAGAGGAATTGTTGGTCGCCTGCTCTCTTTCATCTTTGATTTCTCGAAAACACATTTACATCTAGACCTTGAAGAGGAATTCAGACAGGATCACACATGGGATGCCCTGATTGAGATTTATGAGTTCCGGCAGGCGCAAAGTGTGATAATCCAAAAAAGATTCTCAGAAGAAGAAATTCCCTCTGAAACCTGTCCGTCTTGTGGTGAAGATACATTTAATTTAAATGAGGATGCCTGTGCGCTGTGTGGTCACCATGAGCAACATATTGAGTGCGATTATTGCCACCAGGAGTACTTTGAATCCGAAATTGAAAGCTTCTCAAAAGAAGATTGCGCAGACGATACGTATATCTGTAATAAGTGTATAGGTGATTTGGAGAGGGCCGATGAATTGTGTGATGCTATGCGAGAGGAGCGTGGACTTTAGTCGTTTCACACAGTGCCTGTCGACATCCGCGAATAGTCCCTTGCAGTATTATTCTGCGAATATCTTGAAGTGTGATTCTGGCTATAATTGGCCTATCTTTCCATTTATGACTGATTACATCGGTCTGTTTGTAGTCGTTCGGCTGTTTGAGATGTAAGTCGTAGTATTTGCCTCTGTGCGCTACATCGCAGCGCACGGCATACAATAGTTCAGTGGTCTCTTCCCAAGACAACACCCCCCCGCGCGGTAAGGTTCCTGAGGGCCCCCAAGCGAATGCGGTCCCCAGAATCTTCCTATGTCGAGCATCACAAATATCTGAAAAGAATTTCTTAGAAAAAGCCTTGGATTTCCCTTCATCCGTGTAGTCAAATACCATTTTCGCTACGGCTTCTGCGGCAATCATGAAAAATAAGATCTGCAACGCGGGTCTCCCCGCCGCAACTTTATCAATCTGATCTCCCAACCATATCATGCGCCCAGCCTGATGTAAAATAACTTTGGCAATATTCTTCGGTGTGCTTTCAACTTGGTCAACAAACTTTTGCGATTCTTTTAAGTTCGCGAATGCAGGCAGGTATAGTGTTGCGAAGTCGATATGGGCAATGTGGGGCTTATCAATGCGAACATTCCGAATGAGAGTTGCTCCCTTTTTTATCTTTATGCGTTCTTTTCGCACAATATCTACAAAACCGATGAGATTGTCTTCAAGTTGGCCGACTTTCTCAGTGTAAACATGTACATCCATGCTAATGAGATCTGTGCGAGGGAGCAAGGTCTCCTCGATGATTCCTGAGAGCAGATCATAAAGACTATGCGCGAGATAATTGCGTTGATTCCGAAACATCTCCATGTGTGGGTGAAGTTTCGGTAATAGTTCGTGCTTTTTTAGCAGATCAATTAAATGGCCGAGATTGGGATGCTTTTTTAAGGGTACCGAGTTCGCGAGGAGGTAGAGCCTTAACTCTGATTCAAATCTGCTGGCAGCCAAGAGGGTTCGGCCAAGTTGTGCGGTGAATTCTCGGTCAGTGTAAAGCAGGTTAAAGAAGTCTTCCCCGGAGACTATATTTCCTGTCTGCATATAACCTCCTTAGCGAAAAGGATTTTAGTGGCGGGTATCTACAAAATCGAATTCCGGCAGGGTTTTGAGCCCGTAGGCTTGCAGCGAGAGATTGTCTAGTGCGGCAAAATCTCGTTTGCGGAATGCGGTTTTTATTGATTTGGCGAGCCCGTTAGGAATACTCTTCGGGGCAGGGAGCCTGATCTTGCGGAGGTATTGCGCCTGAAATCTTAAGTAGTTGCCGTGCATTCTTACGGCGTAGGACCAAATAAAGAACAGGGCCACTTTGGAACTAAGAAGCCCGCCGAGAACTTCAATGTCCCAAGAGGTTGAGGTTATGTAATAAAGGTTGTGGTGCGGGTAGAAGTTCCCATCATCCAAGACAACTTCATTGGCCCCGGCGATATCCGGTATCAGCAACTTTTGTGTGCTGACGAGTTCGGGATACACGCGGTCGATAGTCCTGAACCAGGAAGAAACGTTGTTCTGGGCTACATGACGGCGCATTATATCTGCATTGTGTTTGTGCAGATATCGCTTCAGCTTGGGGTACTTGGCAAGGTCCAGGATCTGCCCGGCTTTGTTGAATGTGTTTATTACAAAATGTCCGCTACTTTTAATCTTGCCAACTTCAATGTCGGAACGCATCACTAGTGGCACAAGACGGTCTTTTTCAATGTCCGCGTCTTTCGTGACGATATAGACATCGTCATTGCCGGTGGCTACTCCGATGCGCACTTTGGTCTGGCCGTCAGCTTCGAGAGGTTGAAGTCTTGCCTCAAGCTGCCTTAGAACTTTTAGACTGTCCGGGTGTCCTAAAACCCAGGGCTCGTCGTCAGTGAACCAAGTTTCATAACAGAATGAGGTCAGGTCCGTGAGAGGTGTTCTGCCGGCCAGTTTCGCGGAAACAGCCGCGCATTCTTCTGGCGAAGCGTTCTGAAACTGAAACACCGGGACGGAAGAGGATTTGCCGGGGCTGATAGCGAAAATCGCCGGATATGCAATGACTTCGGATTCAAAAGGAGAGGTGTTGTGTAGGTCTATATAGCACTGAACCTTGAATCTGTCCGCTATGATTCTGCGCAAAGGGGCGCCATAGCGGTTTAAAATCCATCTGTCGGCGCACACAAAGGAAAGAGTTCCGCTCGGTTTGAGCAGATTGAGCCCATATTCTATAAAGGCGATGTAAAGGTCTGCCCGATCAAAAAGTGAAACGTAGCGGCGGCGGTACTCGGCCTGAAGTTTCGGGGAAAGCTGTTCGATCCTGATGTAGGGCGGGTTCCCGACTACTGCGTCATACTGTTCCAGGGAGGCAAGCAGAAAGTCCCCTTCTTTTACCCAATTCTCGGCGAGCCTGCGCGCCAGAGTCCCGGATACTCCCCCATCTTTTAGTGCCATCTCGACTGCATCTCTGGATGCCTCGACGTGTTCCGGGTCAATATCGAAAGCTGTAATGCAATCACTCTGCGGGGTAAGCTTTATCCCACGACGCCGTGCTGATGCCAGCAACCGCTCAATGATGCGGACGAGAAACGCTCCTGTGCCGCAAGAAGGCTCCAGAAGGCGAAGCTTTGTAAGGTCCCGGTCGGGAGTATAGCCTGCGAGGTCTAGAATTAAATCAACAATGTGGGGCTTGGTCAGCACAACTCCATGGGTTTCACCCGAGGAGCGTTTGCCATAGGCATAAACCTCCTTGGGCATCTGTATGGGAAGATAGGTCTGGAGCTGCGACATAATAATTTAGCGCTGACCTGCCAGTACTGTTGCTATATGCCCCGCAAGTCCGGCGCACAACTGTCTAATCTGAAGGTCATTAGCTGGCTCGGAGTATTTTCCCAATTGCCCTTGAGTAGCAGTGGCTGTTAGTAATGCGGCGGAATCATAAAGCCTCTCCCGAACGAGTTTCCGCAGGAGAAGTTCATAGCGAACTAGATATGAAGTGTCCTTAAATTCTCCGAAGACTGGAAAATGTGGCTCAGAGACTGAAACTGGAGATTGGGAGGCTTCGCAGTCTTCAATCAACATTAAATAACCCAGCCAAGGGCGTGTACTACTTCCAAAAGCTCCTTCCCGATAAGCCGTCCATAAATCTTGGGCTGTTCCGATAGCTTCTTCGGAGCGATTGTTAAGATTGTTCCCAAAGGACGGACCTTTTTGGGATTTAAACTCCATCGCGGCGACTAACGTGTCGTTATGCACAACAAGAATGTCCCACTTCTTTGTCGGCCTGAAAAATCCAGGGAGCTCGAGTTGCTTATCAAAATAGATGCTTTGCTTGGGCATCCCGTTATCGATTAAGACCTGCTCGATAAGGTGGCAGAATTCATCCATCTGTTTCCCACCCGTTACAGATGCTCTGTTTCCGCGATCAGCGTCTCCGGCTAATTGTTTTTTTGACTGAGCGGAGAGTGTCTTCCAATAATACGCTACTGCGGCCTCGGTTCTCTTTTCGATATCCTTCAAGATTATAGGCATATAGTCCTAGCTCTTTGGAATCTGCCCCGACAGGTAAATTTTACTAAATTACCCTTGTTCATCGGGGAAAGATACGTTCATAACTCGATATAGTCTAACAGATGAACCCGACAACGGTGTGTCGGGTTCATCTGAAGACTATTTGTGCCCCTAGGGTTACTTATAGGTTGTCAATAAACTTCGCGATACCGTCCCAGGTCCACACAATGGTGTTAACCCCAGAGACATTGGTCCTATCAAGTTTATAGACCCATATCCCTAAAATGCTTTTACCCTCTTCCTTGGCACAGGCGATTTCCCATTTCTGGCCACTAGAGCTAAGTGAGTTTGCGCTTATGAGAGCAATTACCCCATCAGATCTCTTAATTCTGGTCCGAACTCTTTCCTTCCATGCTTCATCGTAGGGTTCCTTCACTGACATGTCTACAAACTCAAACGGCGTGGCTGTGTTTAGCGACTGTCCGACAAGGAGATCTCTCTGACTCTCATCCTCAATCGCAAACGCAACAAAGACTACTTTTTTATTTGCCATCTTTTTCCCCCTATTTGATTTACGTCTTCTCTGATTCGCGGAACCTTTTGATTTGTGCTTCTTCCCATCATCAAGCAAGGATGTTATTCCAATACCGCACAAAAGCAATGCGACTAAGGGCCACATACGGTCTAATCTCTTAATCTCCTATGAAAAATAATCAGGCCTATCAATACAAGGATGTTTATCGCAGAAAAACATAAGAAATTGCCGGCGCATATCATCCAAACCGAAGTAAAGAAGACAAGGGAAAAAATCAGTAATGCAAACCACAAAGGGACTAAATTCTCAGAAGATGTGAATGATTGATATTTCTGGGGGCGCAATCCTTTGCCTAAAGCTGCCCATTCTGCAGAAAAAATCTGTGCAGATAACGACTCTTCCAGCTTTAGAATTACTTTGTATTTTGCACTATTAAGTTTTCCGTAATTATCAATTAACTTCCGCCAAGAGTTGCAAAGCAATAGCCCGGTAATGCCAAAGAAGGACAAGACAATAAATGAAATCGTAGGAGACTTATTTGTGCCAAATTTGGCTAAGGCTCCTGCGATTGCCATTAGACTTCCGATTGCAGTGATAAAAAAGGCATTCATTTTCTGGCGTCTTTGGATTAGTTGCTCCGATGACTCGACCATCAACTTGAACAAACTCTCCAATTCTGTCCCTTTGCCTTTAAAATACGAGTTGAATTCTTCGCTATAGTGGTACAAATCTGATAGTTTTCGGATCTCCTCCTGGTCTGATCCTTCGGAGCTCAGTAGAATCACAGGCCTCTTTAGTTCCTGAGCCTTTTCTATTTCCCAAGTCGCATTTACGGATTTTAAACATTCGTCACGGTTGAAAATGAGGACGGCCTCTGATTCTTCAATCCCAGCCAAAGCAGCTAATTTCCAGGATTCAGTCCCGGAACTGTCCAAAACAGTAGGATCAATGCTGATGTGCTCACTTTTGGTAATACGTTTTATGCAAGCTAATGCGGCCTTTCTTGAAACAAATCTGTGAATTAGGAAGACTTTCATAATTTGTCGTTCAGGCTATCACCTATCTCCTGCAATCAGGGCTTTGAGATTGGGCCAGGTCCACGCGTATAGTTTATCCTCACTGGATGCAGAGGTCGGTGTTGTGCATGTTTTGTCTTTGTATGCTTGCAGTAGAAAATACGGAGTCTCTGTTTCTCTGGCAATATCTAATTCGTCCGCGACCCCATCTGCAGTATGCGTGCGCTCACCACAAAGAACAATGACAATATCTATGTTCCCCATGCGGCGTTTAACTTTCTCACGCCAGTCGCCTGGCAAGTGCTTTTTTACTGAAGCATCTGTAAACTCAAAGGGGCTATCTTCCAGCTCGGCCTGTGCCGCGAGCGCCCGTTTGGTTTCTTCGTCATGGTCTATATCAAAACTTATGAATACCCGTTTCTTGTTCCCCATATGATAATCCTTTTTTGTCTAAGGCTTTGGTCTGTTTAGAAATCCTTAAATAAACTGGGAAGAGGCATCTTGAATGCTTTGGCAAGCTTCTCGATGTTCGTTAACGTAATGTTCCGCTCGGCCCTTTCGATCATACCAATGTAGGTCCGATGGAATCCCGCTTTGGCTGCGAATTCTTCCTGGGATAATTTCAGTTTTTTTCGCTCTTCCCTAACCCTGTTGGCGAACTTGATCAGAATTGGCTTTTTCATTAATAGAAGTCTAGGAATTTGCTAATTATACATCTACATACAAGACGTAGCAATTATGTATAATGGAAAACGGGCGGTAGGCGGAAGCTTATAACAGCGAAGATTTATGCGCGCGGGGAATAATTTTCTGCGTTGTACGGCCGCCTGCGGCGGGCGGTAGCGGCCCTGTAAGGCCCAGTTGGGTACCGGCCGGCCGCGCACAGGAGGTGTTAATAAGTGCGG
This sequence comes from Elusimicrobia bacterium GWB2_63_16, assembly GCA_001799715.1. Taxonomy (GTDB): domain Bacteria; phylum Elusimicrobiota; class Elusimicrobia; order Elusimicrobiales; family UBA9959; genus UBA9959. Next base: position 12,279 of record MGTZ01000042.1, read on the forward strand.
GACTCCTTGGGAGCAAGAGCGAAGGCGCGTAGTGCCGAGCCTTGCGAACCGCCTTCTCGCGGCAAGGAGCAGTGCGGGGCCGCGCTGCGTGGCCACGCCTGCGACGACATCTCGCGGATAAGATCCGCCTACCGCAGATCCAGGAGGAACTCATAGCGTTTCTTCGGGGTTTTGGGCGAAATAGGTCATGATTGAGGCCCTAAACTCACCCCAAATTTCAAAAAACGCTTTTTCGCCCTTCGCCGCGGCTGCCGCGGCGTTAAAATTTTGCAGTTTTTCCCACGGAAAACTCAGTTTATAAGAAATCCGTTTCCCGCCGATGATTAATTACGAACCGAATTATTTTCCTTATGGCCGCCGGTGCGGCCGGCCCAGCGCTGCTGCGCCTGGCCGGCCTTACCCGCGGCGCGGAGTTGAAGAATCGCACTTAATTCCGTCTTAGCCCTGCTGGGCAAAGCCGGAATTAAGAGCGGGGAGGCAAGGTATGCAGAATCTTACAATGCGGTATTTCCTTTATGCGCGCAAGTCCACCGATGAGGCGGACCGGCAGGTGCTCTCCATAGAGGCGCAGCTCACGGAGTTGCGGGACTATGCGCGCAAAGAGGGCTTTGTGATCGCCCGTGAGTTCATTGAAAGCAAGACGGCCAAGGAGCCGGGCCGCGAGGTTTTTAACGAGATGGTAGCGGGCCTGGAGCAGGGCGCGGCCCACGGTATAGTGGCCTGGCACCCGGACCGGCTGGCCCGCAATTCCATCGACGGCGGGCGCATTATCTACCTGGTCGACACGGCCAAAATACTGGAGCTCAAGTTCCCCACCTTCTGGTTCGACCCTACGCCGCAGGGCAAGTTCATGCTGTCTATCGCCTTCGGCCAGTCTAAATACTTCATAGACAACCTGGCCGAGAACGTTAAGCGGGGCCTGCGCCAGAAGCTTCGCAATGGCATTTTCCCCGCCCTGGCGCCCATCGGCTACAAGAACGACACCAAAAATCACACTATCGTTGTGGACCCGGTCCTGGCCCCGCTCGTAAAACGCACATTCGAGCTTTATGCTTCCGGCCGGTATCCCATCAGAGATTTACGAGATACTATGAACGGCCTCGGGCTGAAGCGTTGGGAAAAAGATTTGGCCAACTCGAACTACCAGAAGATCCTCAAAAATCCGTTCTACTACGGCGTTATCCGGTATCTCGGCGAGTATTACGAGGGCAAGCACACGCCCCTGATTTCCAAGGCGCTCTATAACAAGTGCCAGGAGGTAATGGCCCGCAAGAGCAGGCACACGCACGCACAAAAAGGTTTAAAGCCTTATGTCTATCGCGCCGCCTTCCGCTGCGCGGAATGCGGCTGCTACATCACCACCGAGACGCAGAAAGGCCATAACTACCTGCACTGCACCAAGCGCAAGATGCCTTGCAGCCAGCTCTTCGTGCGCGAGGAGCGCATAGACGAGCAGGTACGTGACATATTAAAAAGAGTTTCCTTACCCCCGGCCCTGGCCGCCGAGGCTCTTGATAACATAAAAAAGGAAAAATCGAAGGCGGCCCAGGCCGGGGAAAGAGCCGCCCAAAATCTGCGAGATAAAATAGATATCCTGAATCAACGAATGAACGCACTACTGGATATGGTGCTTTCCGGGCAGCTTACCCAAGCCGAATACGCCCTCAAAAAGCGTTCATTCGTTGAGGAGAAAAAGGAAATCGAAATGAAATTCGCCGCTTTTGCGCGGCAGGGAGATAAACGGTTCGAACCTGTCAGGGCCTTCTACCAGTCCGCGAGTCACGTCGGAGAGGCCGCGGTTTCTGGAAATCCGGCCGAAAACCTGCAAATATTGAAAAATATCGGTTCGAACTTAATTATTGGCGGGAAACGGATTTCTTATAAACTGAGTTTTCCGTGGGAGAAACTGCAAAATTTTAACGCCGCGGCTGCCGCGGCGAAGGGCGAAAAAGCGATTTTTGAAATTTGGGGTGGCTGACGGGATTTGAACCCGCGACCTCGCGTGCCACAGACGCGCGCTCTAACCAGCTGAGCTACAACCACCGTGTGACTATATTTTAGTTTTTTTAGGGTTGGAAAACAAATGTATAATTTGGGCCGGAGGGCTTATGATCCGGAAACCAGCGGTAGCGGGCAAATTTTATGACAGCGTCCCGGCGGAGCTGCGGGCCGGGGTGGACGGGTTCCTGAAGAAGGATTACCGGCCGTCGGGCCGGCTGGCCGGCATACTGGCGCCCCACGCCGGGTACTCCTACTCCGGCGCCCCCGCCGGCGCGGCGTTCTCCGCGCTTAAAAAGCTCGATTTCGACACGCTGGTCATCCTGGCTACCGGCCATACCATGGGCCTGCGCCGCGGAGCGCTACCAGGGGCCACTGCCTTCGAAACCCCGCTGGGGCTCGTGGACGTGGACGAGGCCTTTTGCGCGGAGCTGCTCAAGGATAAAAAACTTTTCGAGGAATCCCCCCGCGCCCACGCCGGCGAACACGCCGTGGAGGTGCAGCTGCCTTTTCTGCAGGCGCTCGGGGACAAGGTAAAGATAGTGCCGGTGCTCTTCAATACCGACGACGCGGCGCTGCTCGAAGAGGCCGGGCGCGCCCTGGGCCGCGCCATGAAGGGCCGCCGGGCCCTGTTCTGCGTCTCTTCGGACCTGTCCCATTACCCGCCGGGCAATATCGCCGAGATCTCGGACCGCTCGGTACTGCTGGCGCTGCGCCAGGCCATGCGCAACTCCGCGCCGGGCTATTTCCACCAGGCCAACGGCCTGCTCCTGGCCAAGGCCTCTGAGTATCTGGATACTACGGCCTGCGGCCAGGCGCCAATGACCGCCGGTGCGGCGGCCGCGCTGGAGCTGGGCTGCAACGATTTCGAATTGGCTGTGTATACCCACTCGGGCAAGGTGTCCGGCGACGACTCCGCCGTGGTGGGCTATGGCGCGGGTTTCTTCACCGAGGCGTCGCCAAAGCCGGCCGGCGCGCTGGAATTAACCGGCGACATGAAGAAAGAACTGCTGGCGCTGGCCCGCCGCAGCATCGGCGCCTGCCTCAAGACCGGTAAGGTCCCGGCGCAGCCGCTGTCCCCCCGCCCGGAGTTCAACCAGCCGGCCGCGGTCTTCGTTACCCTGAACATAGGCGGCCGCCTGCGCGGCTGTATAGGCAGCCTCGAGCCTCGCGGCGCGCTGGCCGACATGGTGGCCTCTTACGCCGGGGCGGCGGCCTTCGAAGACCCGCGCTTTCCGCCGGTCACCGAGGCCGACCTAAAGAAGGTCACGATAGAGATCTCAGTCTTGTCGCCGCTGGTCCGCGTGGGCGGGGCGGCGGAGATAAAGGAAGGGGTGCACGGCGTTTACCTGACCAGCGGGCGCCGCTCAGGCACCTACCTGCCGCAGGTCTGGGAACATTTCGGCAAGAAGGAAGATTTCCTCTCCTCGCTCTGCGCGGAGAAAGCCGGGCTCCCGCCCGGCGCCTGGAAAGAAAAATCCACCGTGTTGTACACATACACGGTGGATCATTTCGAGGAAAACTAAAACTTAAAGTTTCGCCATCATGAAGAAGAAGCCGAAGGCCGCCGCGCCTACGGCCAGCGCGGCGCCGCCGGTGCCTATCACCAGGAAGGCCAGGACGCCTATGGCCGCGGCCGACACGATCTTGCTGAAATTGTCTCCCACGAACTTCTTTGTCTTGGCCATCGGCTTGTCTTCCGGCTTGGTGGGCTGGGAGGCCGCAGGCACCGCCGAGGGGGCAGGCAGGGGAGCAATCACCGAAACGGAGCCGGAATTTCTGCTGCCGTCGAAACTCAACCCGCCGGAGCGGGCGCTGTCGAAGGTGGAACTGGGGGCCGCGAAGGCGAAGCCGGTGGCCATCAGGAAGGCGCCGAGCACTATGAAGAAAATCGCTTTAGTGTTTTTCATATTCATATTATACGGATTAGACTACCTTTTGTTAAGGGCAATCTTGCCTATGCGGCAATAGGCCAAAAGGCCTACGCGCTGCGCGTAGTTCAGGAGGCTGTGTTTTGGGGTGACGGGAGGGGTGGGTGGGTTAGGGTCAGAACAGCTTATCCTGCTCGGGTTTGTCCTTTTCCGTCTTTTCCCTGCGCCTTAACCCCGCCTTCTTGACCGCATCCTCCGCCTCGGTTAGGCCGAGGCGGAAGATGTCCACTATCTGGTAGCCGTCTTCCCGCAACTGCTGCAGTTTCACGTTGTCGTCTTCTGAGAGGGAGATAACTATCTGGTAGCGTGGCTTCATTTTTTCCTTCCTTATGTTTAGATTATTTCCTGGTATAAGCTAAGGCCAGCTTTATGCGGTCGGCCCGGGCTATGCTGGTTCCCATTTTGCCGTCCTTGATCAGGCCAAGGGTGGCGCACATCCAAACTTTGAACTCTTTCTGAAGCATATAGCGCTGGGTGTTCATAAAGCCTCCTGTATACTTTTTTGCTACAAACATAGTATAGCATAGGATAGTATAGTTTGTCAAGGGCTATTTTCCCCCCCTCATGAATAAGTGCGGTAAAACAAGCACTTTATTTTCCCCCTCCAATGAGGCCATGCCCTGTTTTTGGCTGATTTCGCCATGACCGCCTTTAAATTGGTAGAATTCCCAGCATGAAGAAAATCCATTTTTCGCCGGGCCGCACGCTGATCTGCGGTATACTTAACGTAACCCCGGACTCCTTCTCTGACGGCGGCAAATGGGCCTCCACGGAGGCGGCTGTGGCTCAGGCTCTGCTGCTGCAGGATCAGGGCGCCGATATGATCGATATTGGCGGCGAGTCCTCCCGCCCGGGCAGCGAACCGGTAAGCCTGGAGGACGAAAAAAACCGCGTTCTGCCGGTGCTGGAGGCCCTGGCGGGCCGGCTGCGAGTACCGGTTTCTGTGGATACCTGCAAACCGGAACTGGCTGTGCTGGCCCTGGCGGCCGGCGCTGACCTGATAAACGATATAACCGGCTTCCGCGACCCCGCCATGATAGCCGCGGCGGCCGCTACCGGCGCCGGGGCCATAATCATGCATATGCAGGGCGAACCGCGCAGCATGCAGGCCGCGCCCTATTATACTGACGTAGTAGCGGAGGTTAAGGCTTTCCTGGCCGGCCGGGCTGCCGACCTGGAGCGGGCCGGGGTGAAGGATATTATTCTGGACCCGGGCATCGGCTTCGGCAAGACGCTGGAGCATAACCTGGCGCTGATAGCGCGGCTGGGCGAGATCCGGGCGCTGGGCTACCCCGTCTTCCTGGGCGTCTCTCGCAAGAAGTTCATCGGGACGTTGGCCGGCGGCGGGCCCGAGGAGCGCCTCCCCGGCACCATAGCGGCCTGCGTGGCCGGCGCGGCCAACGGCGCCGACATCATCCGCGTGCACGACGTGCCGGAATGCCGCCGGGCCATGCTGGTGGCCGACGCGGTAAGGGCAGCCGGGAAATGAAGGTTTATCTCTCGCTGGGCTCCAACCTGGGCGACAGGCTGCGCAACCTCAACGCCGCCCTGGACCTGCTCGAAGGCGGCGGCTGCAGGCTGCTGAAGGTTTCCTCCGTCTACGAGACCGCCCCGCTCTATTACCTAAAACAGCCGGCTTTCTTCAACATGGCGGCCGCCTGCGAAACCTCCCTTTCCCCGGCGGCCCTGCTGGCGCTGATAGGCCGAGTGGAGGCCGCGCTGCGGCGGCGCCGCCTGTTCAGGAACGGGCCGCGCACCATAGACATAGACATGCTTTTTTACGGCGGGCGCGTTATAGCTATGCCCGGCCTGGCCGTGCCCCACCCGCGGCTGGCCGAGCGCGAGTTCGTGCTGGCTCCTCTGGCCGAGATAGCACCGGGGCTGCGCCATCCCGTTACGCGGCGTACCGCCGCCGGCCTGCTGGCCGCGCTGGGGGAACGCGGCGGCGCGCGCCGCCTGCCCGCCAATTACGCCGGGCTGGAGCGCTGGCTCGCCGCCCTTCCCCCTCCCCCCGCATCTCTGCATTATTCGCTGCGCAATATAAAGGCGGCCCTGGCCAGGCTCGGCTCGCCGGAGCGGAGCATGGGCGCCGTGGTGCATCTCGCCGGTTCTACCGGCAAGACCAGCACCGCCTGCATGGCGGCCGCGGCGCTGTCGGCCAGCGGCTGGCGCACCGGTCTCTATACCAGCCCGCATGTCGGATCCGTGCGCGAGCGCATAAAGCTCGACGGGCGCGACATACCGGAAAAAGATTTCTTCGAGACCTTCCTGCGGGTGGAATCGGTGGCCGCCGGCGAGCTCTCTTTCTTCGAGACGCTAACCGCCATGGCTTTCCTGTATTTCTCCGCGAGTAAGGTCCGGTTCTCCGTGGTGGAGGCGGGCCTTGGTGGGCGGCTGGACGCCACCAACGCCGCCGACGGGGTTGTGGCGGGCGTCACCTCGGTCAGCCTGGAGCATACCGCTCTCCTCGGCGGCACCATAACTTCGATAGCGGCCCATAAGGCCGGGATAATAAAGAAAGGCGCCGCGGTGCTGGCCGGCAACCTGCCGTCGGAGGCCGCGCGGGCGGTAGGCCGGCGCGCCGCGGCTGTGCGGGCGCAGGCTTTTCCGCTCTCGCCGCTGCCGCCGGCGGCTGAAAGGGCGCTGCGCGGCGCCGGGGACTTTCAGCTGGCCAATGCCGCTTTTGCCCTGAGCGCCGCCAGGCTGGCGGCAAAGAGGGCCGGCCGGTCTTTCTCCCCCGGCAAAGCCATCGCGTCCCTGCGGCGGGCGCTGCCTCCGGGGCGCTTCCAGCGGTTAATCGTCAGCGGCAGGAATGTGGTGGTGGACGGCGCGCACAACTCCGAGGGGATGGCCGCGCTGCTGGCCGGGATGGGCGGTAAAAAGCCGGTTTGCGTGGCGGCCTTCATGAACGACAAGGACGCCGGCGCGCTGGCGGCGCCGCTGGCCGCCGCCTCATCGAGGCTTATTCTCACGCGTTCCCTCTCCTACAGGTCGGCCGATCCTTACGCCGTGCTGGGGCTGCTCCCGCCGGCTGCTGCAGCCCGCGCTTCGGTGATAGGCGCCCCGCTGGCCGCCCTGCGGGCGGCGCTGCGGGCCGCGCCGCGCGGCGGCACGGTGCTGGTGACGGGCAGCCTTTACCTGGCCGGGGACATCCTGTCCGGCCTGGCCGGCCGCCGGGCTTTCCACCCCAGGGAAATGCTGGTCAAGGCTTAGCCTTAAAGTTGCGGCTGCAACTTTCCGCCCGCTGCGAAACTGCAGGGTTCAGGTTAATGTTGTAAAATATACGGGTTCCGACGTTCGCTTTACGTGCCCCCATAGCTCAATGGATAGAGCACCTGCCTTCTAAGCAGGTAATCCAAGTTCGATTCTTGGTGGGGGTACTTCCTTTTTGTGCGGCTTTATCCCAATAATTTGACGGCGAGGCGGTGCAGTTCCTCGTCGGCGAGGGCGCGCACCTTGGGGCGTATGGTCCGCGAGAAGTATTCCGCCTCGGTCTTGGTCAGGCGGGCGCCGCGCAGGCGCTTGAAGATTAGCTCCGTCTGCCGGGGTGTGAAGAGCTGCAGCAGCGAGGCCCCCAGGCCGCCGCGGCTGCGGCGGCAGCGCTTGAATGCGGCCGTGAGTCTGGCCGCGGGCAGGCTGATCCCTCCGGCCTCCACCGCTTCGCCGCGTTCCAGCCTGGCCGCGAGGCCGGAGACCTGCCTGGCCGGCAGGTCCGGGAAAAGGCGGCGGCGCCAGCTGAAATGCTCGCCCAGGGCCTCGTACAGCCCCAGGGCGACCAGGAATAACTGGTTCAGGGCCACCTTGCCGCTTTCGTCTAGCAGGGCGGCCGTGGCCGCCGGGCTGAACTCTCCCCCCTCGGCCGCGTTCACCAGCAGGCCCGGAAAGGCCTCCCAGTACGTTGGTATGCGGCTCTCTACTATCTCCGCCAGCGTCTCGTTGGGGTCGCTGGGGGAGCCCGGTTTGAAGCCTAGTTCAGTGGCCCTGCTGATAAAACTGGCTTTAATCATATTGACTATTATTATACAGAATATTGTATTAATACATACAAGCAATACGTGTTTGCGGGAGTCGTATTGTCCAGGCACGTGGCAATTTTGGGGCGCGAGTAAGGCCGCAGGCCAAGGCCTATTTTAGCCGCGAAGGATACGGGAACTCCGAGGGCGCCTGGCGGCAGGCCTGAGACCTGGGGTAGCGCCCGCTACGGCAGGCAAAAATGCGCCTTTTTTCGCCAATATACGTGCAATTTCCGTGACTGCGGCGGCTATAGACGCCCCGATATGG
>MGTZ01000042.1:20500-54226 GCA_001799715.1 Elusimicrobia bacterium GWB2_63_16
TATTTTTATATAATAGATACATGCGAGGGGCGAAAATAATTATCTTCACGCTGTTCCTGGCGGCCGCCGCCGGCTGCGGTTCGCGCTATGGCGACGGCGTGCAGCTGGAAAAGCAGGGCCGCCTGCTGCAGGCCGCCGAGGAGTACAGGGCTTTCGCGCTGCGCAACCCGGCCGACCCGTCCGCCCCCAAGGCGCTGCAGGCGGCGGCTGAACTGTACGCCGTCAAGTTGGGCCTCTGCGACCGGTCCCGGCCCCTGCTGGAGCGGCTGGCGCGGGAGTATCCCTCCTACAAGCTGCCGGGCGACGTTTTCAGGCGCATCTTCGTCTGTCCCGACTATTTTCCGGCGGCTACCGGCAGCAAATGGCGCTACGGCGACTCGCAGACGCTGGGCCTCAACGCCAGGCAGCTCGCCGAGGTCTACGACCAGACCGCCCGCGGCGCGGTGATGCGCAATTCCTACTACGCCGGCGACGAGTTCGTCAGCAGCCAGAAGAAGGTCTACCGCTTCGCCGGGACAAATTTCATGGAGCGGCAGGACGCCTGGGATACCCGCATCCTGGACTACCCGCTGGAGCCGGGCAAGGCCTGGACCTCCGTCGGCCCCGAGGGCAAGGTTGAATTCCGGGTGGAGGCCGCCGGCCTGAAGGTGAAGGTGCAGGCCGGGGAATTCTCCAACTGCGTGAAGATACGCCGCCGCCCCGCCGGCACGCCGTCGTGGATCTTCGAATACTACGCCCCGTGGACCGGCAGGATACTCACCTCCGTCGGCGGGCCGGGCTACGAGAACAGGGTAACGGAACTATTACAGTATGAAGAAAAAAAGTAAGGAAGAGACGCCCGCCGCCGCGCCGGCGCCGGGCCTGTTCGGCGGGGCTGTCCCCGCCCCGGCGCCAGCCTTAAAGAGCGGCCTGCTGGCCTTCTCCTACTCCAAAATGTCCCTGTACGAGGAATGCCCCCTCAAGTACAAGTTCAAATACATCGACAAGATCAAGGAGGAGCCCAAGTTCTATTTTGCCTTCGGCTCCGCCATTCACGCCGCGCTGGAGTTCCTGTATTCCGTCAAAGCCCCCCCGTTCCCCACCGTCGAGGAGCTCTGCGAGGCCTTCCGCCAGGAATGGAACGGCAAGTCCTACCTGGAGAAGGGCTACCGCACGCAGCAGCGCTCCGACGACGACTACCAGAAGGGCCTGCTGATGCTGCGGGCCTACTACGAGCATAACCGCGCCCGCTTCGCCCCCCCTTTCCTGGTGGAGTATTCCACCGACGTGGAGGTGGACGGCCTGCTGGTGCGCATCATCGCCGACAAGATAGAGCACCAGGGCGGCGGCCGCCTGCTGGTCACCGATTACAAGACCGGCAAGGACGTGAAACGCCAGCCCTCGCAGCTTTACATGTACCAGAAGATCGTCGAGCTCGACCCGCGGCTGAAGGAGAAGATCGCCGAGACCTACGGCGAGCGGGACGCCGCGGTGCGCATCTCGCAGATGCTGTACTACCACGTGCCCACCAACAAGGAGTACCACTTCGAGCGCGCCGACGACAAGGAGATAGGCGGTTTCTGGGAGCGCGTGCTGGGCGTGGCCGACTCCATCAAGGGGCTCAAGTTCGACCCCACCCCGGGCGAGATGCAGTGCAAGTGGTGCGACTACAAGGCGCTCTGCCCCCATTTCTACGGCGGGCATCCCCCCCCGCTCCAGACGCTGCCGGCCGCGCAGGAGCACATCGAGGTTTTAGTGGACCGCTACGGGCGCCTCAAAGAAAAGATGGACGAAATCCAGGCCCAGCTCGCCGAGGTGACGGAGCAGATAGGCCGCGCGGCCAAGGACGGCGGCGAGTACGCCGGCAATTCCTACACGGCGCGGGTCAGCAAGGGGCAAAAGTGGTCCTTCCCCAACCGCGAGGCCGTCATCGGCGTGCTCAACCAGTTCGGCCTCTACCAGCGGGCCATGAGCCTGACGCTGACCGGCATCGCCGGCGTGCTCGACAGCGCCGACCTCTCCGACGAGGCGCGCCGCCGGCTGCTCGAGCAGGCCGTTAAAAAAACGGCCGTGGAGATAAAGGTGGAGCGCAAGCCCGGTACCTGATATGTCCGAAAAATTCATCATCGTTCTCGACCAGGGCAGCTCCAGCTCCCGCGCCCTGGCCTTCACCCCCGAGGGCGAGATCCGCTACAAAGCCCAGCGCAAGCTCGAGGCCGCCTATCCCCGCCCGGGCCTGGCCGAATACGACGCCGAGAAACTTTACGCCAGCCAGGCCGACAGCCTGGCCGAAGTGCTGGCCAAGCTGCCCCCCGACTCCGAGGTGGCGGCGCTGGGCATCGCCGCGCAGCGCTCCACCACGGTCTTCTGGGACAAGGCCACCGGCGCCCCCCTGGCCCCGGCGCTGAGCTGGCAGGACGGGCGCGCCCTGGAGCTGCTGGGCCGCGTGCAGCTGTCCAACACGGCCATCCACGATATCACCGGCCTTTACAAGACGCCTTATTACAGCGCCTCCAAGATGGCCTGGGCGCTGGAGAACTTCCCCGAGGTGAAGGCCGCCGCGGCCGAGGGGCGCCTGCAGATGGGCCCGGTGGCCACCTATGTGGTCTGGCGCCTGTCCGGCGGCAAGGTCTTCGTCACCGACCCGTCGCAGGCGCAGCGCACGCTGCTGTTCAACCTGCGCCGGCTGCGCTGGGAACCGAAACTGCTGGCCGCTTTCGGCATAGACAAGGCCCTGCTGCCCGAGATAAAGCCCAGCGTGGGCCGCCTCGGCCACGTAGAGCTGGCCGGCCGCCGCGTGCCCGTGACCGCCATGCTGGGCGACCAGCAGGCCGCCATGCTGGGGCTCGGCCTCGAGGCCCCCAACTCCGCCGCCCTCAATTACGGCACCGGCGCCTTCCTGCTGGTGAACACCGGCCGCACGCCGCTCAAGATCCGCGGCCTGCTCAATTCTTTCGGCTGGCAGGAAGGCAAAGGCCGCAAGAACATCCGCTATTTCACCGAGAGCACCGTGAACTCCGCCGGCACCGCGCTGGAATGGCTGCGCCAGAAGTTCGGCCTCTTCGACGATATCGGAGAAGTGGACGGCATGTGCCGCAAGTCCAAGAACCGCCTGCACTGCCTGCCGGCCATCGGCGGGCTGGGCGCGCCCTACTGGGACTTCTCGGCTTTCACCACCTTCGCCGGCTTCTCCCCCCACTCCGACAAGTACGACGTCGTGCGCGGCGTGACGGAGGGCATCGCCTACATGGTGGCCGACGCCTTCGACCTTGTGAAGAAGAAGGGGCTGAAGATAGAGGAACTCAAAGTTTCCGGCGGGCTGTCGCGCATAGACTGGCTGCTGCAGTTCCAGGCCGACGTCACCGGCGCCCGGCTGACGGCGCTCGAAGAGAGCGAGGCCACGGCCATCGGGGCCGGTCTGGCCGCCGCCCGCGGCCTGGGGCTCGCCCCGCAGTGGACTTCTAAAGTCTCTACCCGCGTCTTCACCCCCGCCATCGGCGAGGAGGAGCGGCAGAACCTGATCAAGGGCTGGCGCATCTTCGTGCGCAACGTGCGGCGCACCAGCCGCGACCTGCGCAAGCTCAGCATCCTCCCTCACGCGTAGGGGACGCTCATTCCTAATTCCTAATTCACAGCGGAAAAAACGCAAAAAGAGGGCAGGTCTTTTTCTATGCGAAAAAGACCTGCCCGTTTCAGCCTAATTAGGAATTAGGAATGAGCGTCCCCTAGCCTTCTATGAAGGCCAGCGCCTCCAGCGCGGCCTTGCAGCCGGCGCCGGCGGCCACTATGGCCTGCTTGTAGCGGGTATCCATCACGTCGCCGGCCGCGTAGACGCCCGGCACCGAGGTGGCGGTATGGTCGTCGGTGACTATATAGCCGCCTTCGTCGAGCTTGAGCTGGCCCTTGACCAGCTCCGTCGCGGGGGTATGGCCGATGGCGATGAAAGCGCCGGTGACCTCGAGGCGGCGGGGCGCGCCGGTCTTGACGTTCTTCAGCATTACGGCCGTGAGCTTGGTCTCGCCGGCGAACTCCTCGGGGATATGGTCGTAGACTATCTCCACTTTGGGATTGGCCCTGAGTTTCTCCTGCAGGCGGAAGTTGGCCCGCAGCGCGTCGCGGCGGTGCACCAGGTAGACCTTGGTGGCGAACTTGGTAAGGAACAGCGCGTCCTCGGCGGCGGTGTCGCCGCCGCCTATCACCGCCACCTCCTTGCCGCGGAAGAAGAAGCCGTCGCAGGTGGCGCAGCCGGAGACGCCCTTGCCCTTGTACTTCTCCTCGGAAGGCATGCCCAGCCACTTGGCCTGCGCGCCGGTGGCGAGGATCACGGCGTCGGCGGTGTAGTCCTTGCCGCTGGAAGCCTTCAGCCTGAAGGGCCTGGCCGAGAAGTCGGCGGAGGTTATGGACTCCTGAAAAACGGCGGCGCCCAGGCGCTGGGTCTGCTTGAGCATCTTCTGCATCAGGTCCGCGCCCACCACGGGATCCACGAAGCCGGGGTAGTTCTCTATCTCCATAGTCTGCAGCAGCTGGCCGCCGGGGGCGACCCCGCCGAACAGGGCCGTGGCGGCGCCTCCGCGCACGGCGTAGATGGCGGCGGTGAAGCCGGCCGGGCCGGAGCCGACGACGACTATCTCGAAATGGTTCTGTTCTGTCATAAAAGTTCCTTATTCCCTGTAGGAGGCCATCGACGTCGGGGTTTCCCAGAAACCGGTCTCTTCCACCGGCAGCCCCATGGCGCGGGCCTCGGCGTAGATCAGCCGCGCCAGCACCTCGGCGGTTGGGTTCTCCGCCGTGAGGTAGCAGGCCTGGCCCTGCGCCGCGAGCACCGGCGCCAGCGGGTCGGCCTTGGCCAGGATCACCTTGTGGTCCAGGTTGTCGTCCAGCCAGGTCTTCATCCTGCTGCCCAGCACCGTGAAATCCATCACCATCCGCTCGGAGTTGAGCTCCGCGGCCTTCAGCGTCACTTCCACGACGCCATTGTGGCCGTGCAGGTTCTCGCACTTGCCGTTGTAGTTGAGCAGCCTGTGCCCGTAGGCCAGATGGAAAGTTTTCTTTACCCTGTGTTCAGCCATTAGTTCGCTCCTGCCCGCTTCATGAATTTGCGCACGAGGCTCATCGGCAGCCCCACTACGGTGTCGTAACGGCCTTCGATCTTCTCGATGAAGGCGTCGTCCTTGTCCTGCACGGCGTAGGCCCCGGCCTTGTCGTGATGTTTAGATGCGAAAGACTTCAATTCGGTTTCAGAGAGCTTCCTGGCCTTACAGCGGGCGACCTCGCTGCCGGCGAGGAAGATGCCCTTGTCCAGCCAGACCAGCGCCACGCCGGTGTGCACGGCCTGCCAGGAGCCGTTAAGCAGCCGCAGCAGGCGCAGCGCGTCCTTGTGGCCGGCCGGCTTGCCCATCACCTCGCCCTTGCAGTAGACCAGCGTGTCCGAGCCCAGCACCGGGGCTCCGGGATGCTTGAGCGCCACGCTGAGGGCCTTCTTATAGGCCAGCTCGCGCACTATCAGCGCGGGGCGCTTGTAGTCGGAGACCTCCTCGATATGGCTGGGGACGACGCGGTACTTTATCCCCGCTTCCGAGAGCAGTTCCATGCGGCGCGGCGACTTGGAGGCGAGTATCAGCCTGGGCATTATTTCACCAGCTGCTTGTAGATCACGGCGGCGACGAAAATGCCGAGGATGCTGGCGATGTTGAATTTGAAGACCAGGCCGGCCGTCACCTCGAGCAGGTTCAGGTCCACGGTGGTGGGCCTCAGCCCGGTGTTGATGCCGGTATTGATCAGGCCGGCTACCTGGCTGCCGGCCGGGAACCAGATGCCGGTCAGCTTGGTGATGAACATCCCCAGCAGGGAGCCCACCACGACCACCACTATCACGTGCAGTATGTTCTTGACGTCCATTTATTTCCTCTTCGGGGCGCTTTTAATTTTCTTCGGGGCCGTGTTCTCGCCGAGCCAGTCCAGGTACGGCCGCGAACCGGCGTCGATCGCGGCGAATATGATCTCGGGCACCTCGTAGGGGTGGTTGCGCTTTACGAAGTCCGTCACGCCGCCGCGCAGCGCGCGGCGCGTCTTTACCAGCAGCAGTATCTCCTCCGCTTTTTCCACGCGGCCCTTCCACAGGTACGCCGAGCTCGCGCCGGGCAGGGCGGTCACGCAGGCGGCCAGGCGCTCGCGCAGCAGGCCCGCGGTCAGCCGGTCGGCCGTGGCGCGGTCGCCGGCGGTAACTAGGCAGAGGTCGTACTGTGTGGCCATATTATAATGATATAAAATCCGCGGCCGGCCTTTAACGCATGTCGCAGTCGGAGAATTCGGTCCTGGCCCGGTCTATCTCCGCCTGGTGCGCCGCGCGCCAGGCCGCGTCGCGGGCCACCTCCGCCGCGTAGAGCCTGGCGAAGCGCTTGAAGACTTCGTTCTGGTCGTCGTAGAAGGTGCGCTGGAAACGGTAGACCTCGTAGGTGGGCAGCGCCCGCACGGCGGCGTCCCGCTTCATGGCTTCGCTGGAGGTCATCGAGCCCTTCTTCACGCGCGCCTGGTCGCGCTCGTAGAGCAGCTGGTAAAAAGTCTCGTCGTTGATGGCCTTGCGCGTCTTCTCCAGCCAGACGCGCTGGTTCTCCAGGGTCTCCAGCGGGCGCTGGCAGTCCGCGTCGGCCGTCAGCGCTTCGCGGCGGGCCTGCGCCATGGCGTAGCGGGAGGTCTCCAGCACGTAGGTGCAGAAATCCGTCTTTATTTCGGGGGCTCCGCCGGCTTTTGCGAAATCGGCGGCGACGAGGTTTATCTCCAGCGCTATCCTGGCCTGGAACAGCGAGCCCAGTTCCTCCTCCTCGGAGATGATCTCCTCCAGGCCGCTCTGCGCGGAGAGGCGGTAGATCTGGGCGGCGCGGGCTATGGCCAGCGCCAGCACCAGGTCCGAGCCCTTGTAGCCGGCCGGCATGAAGATCTGCCCGCTCTTCAGCGCGAACTTGTGGCACAGCCCCGGGGTGTTGGCGTACTCGAAGCGCACAGGGCTCTTGCGCAGGAACTTCATCAGCGACTTGCCTTCCGGTACCGAGGCGATAATGTCGAACGCGCGCTCTATGGAGGGCTCGCTGGTAAGGCGCACGTCGGGCCGGGTGCCCGCGCAGCCGGCCAGCGCCAGCGCCGCGGTCAGGAGTATCGGGTATGTTTTCATTTGTTAAAAAGGCCTTTAAGCAGCTTCTCCGCCTTGGGGGCGAGGCGCTCCACCGCTTTCTTTACGGCCGGCTGTTCCGCTATGGACTTTACGTCCGGCTTTACCGCCGGGTCGGCGAACGTCCCCTTTACGAACAGGCCTACCGGCACGCTCATGCTGATGCCGCTGGCCCGCTTCATGGCCACGCTCAGGCGCATGTCCAGGCGCTCGGCTGGCAGATTGATGGAGCCGGTGGAGGACACGTCCGCCACGGAGGCGATCAGCCCGGACTTGTTGAGCCGCATCTGGCCTTTGGTGAAGGCGTAGTCCCCCTCCGCCAGTTCGAAGTCTATGTTGTCGAAGTCGGGCAGGTTCAGGCCCTTCGCCGCCTTGGAGGCCTTCTGCAGCACCAGCAGCGGGTAGAGGGCCACCTTGGCCGCCTTGTAGCGCGCGGCCAGCTTGTAGAGCTCCGAGAACTTGCCCGGCCCGGCGGAGAAGGACGCGGAGCCGTCGAGCGCCTGCAGGTCCGCCGAGACGTTGCGCAGGTTCAGCCGGAACGCGGCGGGGCCGCAGCGCAGGTTCGGGTGCTCTATGGCCCCGGCGCGCGCCGAGCCGGAGATATCGGCGTAGAAAGGTTTCCCGGCCGGGGCCGCGGGCGAAACCTTGGCGGCCGGCGCGGCGGCGGGAGGCGCGTCCTTTAGCGTCAGCTTGCTGATGTCCAGGTCGAATTCCGCTTTGGGGTGCGCCAGCGCGTCGCGCAGGCTGAAGGAGGCGGTGAAGTCCCCGCCGTCCAGCCGGCCCTGGATCTTTTTGGAGGCGGCCGAGTCGCCGGTGAAGTCCACGTCGCCGCGCAGGCCGCTCAGGCTGTAGCCGGCGTAGGCGGCGCCCGCGTCCTTCAGCGAGGCCTTGCCGGAGAGCGAGAGCGCGCCGGCGTAGGTATAGTCGAAAGCGGCGGAGGCGGCGCCGGACAGGCCGTAGGCCGCCAGCGCGGCGGGCGCTATCTCGGCGAGGCGCGCGAGGTTGTGCATCTCGGCCCTGGCCGAGCCGGAGGCCCTGAGGCGCGCTCCGGAGAAAGCCACCACGGCTTTGCCCTTAACCGAGAACGGCGCGGCGTCGGCGGCGAAAGAGCGTATTTCGGCCTTGCCGTCCCTCAGCCGCAGCGAGGCGGAGACTTCGGTCAGCGGCAGCTTCAGGCCCCGCGGCACCGGGTACATCTTGGCCTTCCTGGCCAGCAGGGTGGTGTCTATCTCGGGGATCTGGGCGCTGGCGTCGGCCTGCAGGTCGTAGCTGAGCCGCGGAGCCCAGGCGGCGCGGCCTTTGAGGGCGGCCTTGAGAGGGCCGGCCCGCAGCCGCGCGGAGCGTATCTTTATGTCCTTCTGCGTGAGCTTGAAATCGGCCTCCGCCTCGATCTCCGGCAGCAGTATCTTGGGCGGCAGGTTGCCGTAGACCTGGCGCAAGTCGGCGGTGGAGAACTGGCGGACGGTCAGCTGCAGCCGGGCGTCCGGCTCGAGCAGGTTCTTCAGGGTTCCCTTCAGGTCCGCCTCTACCTTGCCCAGCGTGAAGGAAGCTTTTTCGATTTCAGCGCTGCCCCGCTCCGGAGCGAAGCCGCCCAGGGCGAGGCGGCCTTTTACCCGGGCCGGCACCTCGCCGTTGAAGTACGGGGAGGCCACGGCCAGAGTGAACTTCCCCTCCGCGGGGAAAAGGCCGTCTGGCGAGATGGCCGAAGCCGACAGGTCTATGTCGCGCAGCGTCACAGACAGGTCGCCGGCGGCGTTGGTATAGACGAAGCGCGAGCCCCGCACCTTGAGGCTGGAGACGGTCAGGCGCGGGGCGGCCGCTTCCGGCTGCGCCTGCCGCTGGGGTTTGGGCGCCGGTTCGGCGGCCAGCAGGTCGGAGAAATTGTAGGTCTCCGGCTTCACCTCGGTCACGCGCACGCTGAGGCCCGAGGCGGAGACGGACTCTATGCGCACCTCGCGCCGCAGCAGCGCCCGGAAAGAGGGCCGCATGGAGAAGGAGTCGGCGCTGAAAAATTCGCCTTTTTTGAAATCCGGATATTCCGAGACGCGCAGTTTGGCGATGGAGATGCCGGAGAGGTTCAGCGCCACCGCCTCGAAGGCTATCTCGCGGCGCAGGTTTTTGCGGGCGTAGTCGGTGGTCAGGGCCTTAAGGCGCTCCTGCGTGAAATAGAACTTCGCCGCGGCGGCCGCGGCGCCCAGGGCCAGGACGGCCCCCGCGGCGGTCCAGAGCAGGATTTTTAGAGCTTTGCCCATTAAGGATATTATATAAAAAGTCAGGTTTTCCCTCTTCCCATAAAAATGCTAAATTTAAAAACAAGACAACAATGAACGCCCTAATCGTAAACCTCAACCTGTCCGTGGATAAAACGGCCCTGATCCCGTCTTTCGAGCCCGGCCGCATCTTCCGCATAGGTTCCACCATCACTCTGCCCGGAGGCAAGGGCGTCAACGTGGCTCGCGCGCTGCGCTCGCTGGGCCTGGAGTGCCCTATCGCCGGCTTCGCCAGCGGCCACAACGGCCAATGGATAACCTCCAGCCTGGGCAAGGAGGGCTTCAAGACCTTCATCGAGACCCACCGCGCCGGCGAGTCGCGCGTCTGCTATACGGTGGCCGACGCCGGAGGCCGCACCACGGACCTCAACGAGGAAGGGCCCGCCGTGCCCGCCTCCTCGCAGCGCGCTTTCCTCAAAAACTTTTCCGGGCTGGCCCCGCGCTTCCGCGCCGCCGCCGTCTGCGGCCGCACTTCGGCCGGGCTGAAGAAGGGCTTTTACGCCGCGCTGGTGCGCCAGGCGGCGGCCCACGGCTGCTTCTGCGTGTTAGACACCAGCGGCCCCGCGCTGGCCGAGGCCGTGGCCGCCGGCGCAGCCGGAGTTAAGATCAACCGCTACGAGTTCGAGGAACTGTGCGGCCGCCGCTTCTCGCAAACCGCCGTGCTGGAGTTCTTCGGCCGCAAAGCCCCGCTCGGGCTCAAAACGCTCATAGTGACGGACGGCCCGGACCACGCTTACGCCGCTTCCCCCTTCGGGCTGTGGCGGGTCACCCCGCCGCGGCTGCGCCGCCTTACCAGCGCCGTCGGCGCCGGGGATTCGTTCATGGCCGGGTTCCTGTTCGGCTTCATCAACGGTTTCGATTTCGAGCGCACCCTGCGGCTGGCGGCCGGCGCGGCCGCCTCGGACTGCCTGAGCCTTGGCGCGGGGTTCATAGACCGCGCGCAGGCGCTGGACTACGCCAGCCGGGCGGCCGTGCGGAAAATAAAGTGACGCGGAGGGAGACAACATGGAAAATTTCAACGAGATAGAGAAGATGCTGGCCTACGCCGGGGCGCAGGGCCGCAAGAGCCTCAGCGAACCGGAGGTTTACCGCGTGCTGGAGCTGGCCGGCCTAGAGGCCCCGAAGCACTTCCTTTTCCCCGCCACCGGTTTCTCCCCCGCGGCGGCCGCGCGCGAAGCCTGCGAAGGTCTGCCCGGCGACAAAGCCGTGCTCAAACTGGTCTCGTCCAAGACCCTGCACAAGACCGAAGCCGGCGGCGTGAAGGTCTGCGACAAGACCCCCGAAGCGCTGGGCGAGGCTATGAAAACCATGGCGGCCAAGTTCCCCGAGGCCGAGGGCTTCATGGCGGTGGAGTTCGTGCCGCATTCCGCTTTCGCGCTGGGCGAGGAGCTGCTGCTCGGCGCGCGTTCCGACGACGCCTTCGGCCCGGTCATCACCCTCGGCCCGGGCGGCACCAATGCCGAGTCACTGATAAAATCACTGCGCCCCGGCACCGCCCCCTCCGTGCTGCCGGCGGACCTGGCTTTTAATCCCAAGGCCTGGGAGGCCTTCCTGGCCGGCAGCTGGATCTGGCGCTACAGCGCGGGCGAAGTGCGCGGCGGCCGGCGCCTGGCGGCTGACGGCGAGATGGTGAAGTGGCTGGAGGGTTTCTCCCACCTCATGCGCCAATTCCGCGACGGCGGCGATCGCGACTGGGCGATAGAGGAATTCGAGATCAACCCGATAGCCGTGAGCAAAGGCAGGCTGACCGCGCTCGACGGCGTGCTGCGCTTCAGGCCCGCGAAGAAGGCCGCGCCCAGGGTGAAGCCCTCCCGCCAGGGCGTGGACGGCCTCATACACACCAGGAGCGCCGCGGTGGTGGGCGTCAGCGAGAAGAAGATGAACATGGCGCGCATCATCCTCAACAATATTTCCAAGGCCGGTTTTCCCAAAGAGCATACCTATATCATCAAGGAAGGCGCCGCCGAGATCGACGGTGTAAAATGCTACGCCTCGCCGGCGCTGCTGCCGGAGAAGGTGGACATGTACGTGGTGGCCGTCCCCTCGCCCGAGGTGCCGCGCGTGCTGGCCGAGGCCGGCGATTCCGGCAAGGTCAACGGCGTGGTGCTGATCTCCGGCGGCATGGGCGAGAAGGCCGGCTCCGAGGGTATGGCCGGCAGAGTGGTGGACGCCATCGCCGCCGCCCGCGCCAAGAACCCGGATTTCGCCCTCTCCGGCGGCAATTCCATGGGCATCGTGCTCAACGGCGTGAAGCTGAACACCTTCTTCATCCCCGAGTACAAGATGGAGCACCCGCTCGGCGTGAACCCCAACATGGCCAAGACGGCCTTCGTCAGCCAGAGCGGCGCCTTCGTGATCTCGGCCATCAGCAAGATGCCGTGGCTCAAGCCCGCCTACAGCGTCACCGTGGGCAACCAGCAGGACGTGACGGTGCCGGATTACGTCGAGCGCCTCGCCGACGAGGACGACCTGAAAGTGATCCTGGTCTACATGGAGGGCTTCAAGCCCGGCGACGGCCTGGCCCTGGCCAAGGTCATCGAGAAGGCCCGCCTGAAGGGCAAGCAGGTGGTGCTCTACAAGGCGGGCCGCACCGCCGTGGGCCAGAAGGCCGTGATGGGGCATACCGCCTCCATCGCCGGCGACTACCTGGTGACGCGCCTGATCATGGAGCGGGCGGGCGCGCTGGTGGCCGAGACTTTCGACGATTTCACCGACCTGGCCGCGCTGGCCTGCTCCTTCGGCGGCTTAGAATTGAAGCACGGCAATACTTTCTTTATGAGCAACGCCGGTTTCGAGGGCGCCGGCATGGCCGACTCCGTAGGCGGCCGCGTCACGGCCGAGATGCACGCCCCCACGGCGGCCGCGATGGCGGCCACGCTCAAGGAGTTCAAGCTGGACTCCATCGTGGACGCCAAGAACCCGCTGGACATCACGCCGATGGCCTCGGACGCGGCGATAGGCGGAGTGGTGGCTTCGGCGCTCGCGGCCGACGAGTTCTCGGGGGCCGTGGTCTCCATGGTGCCGCTGACGGCCATGATGAACACGCTGCCCAAGGGCGGCCAGTACCCGGACGACTTCGACAAGTCCTTCCTGAAGCCGGCGGCGGAAGCCGCGCGCAAGGCGCGCAAGCCGCTGCTCTTCGTGGTGGCGGCCGGCACTCTCTACGAGCCCTACTGCGCCTACGCGCAGTCCCTGGGCCTGCCTGTGTTCCGCTCGGCGGACCGCGCCGTGCGCCTGTACGCTAAATACCTGGAGTACATACTCGGTTAGCGCGTTGCCGGGAGTAAAAAAGAAGGCCCCTTCCGGGGCCTTCTTTTTTGCGGTACGGCGGCTTAAACGGCGAGGCGCAGTATCTTCTCTATCTCCGGCTGCTCGTGTTTCATCCCCCACAGGCGGATGAGGCCCATGGCGTTGGCGGAGATTTTTGGGATGTCCTCCGCCGGTATGCCGGCCTCGGCCAGGCGCACCGGGGCCCCCGCTCTGCGGAAGAAGTCCTCGAAAGCCGCTATGGTTTCGGCCGCGCCGCTCACGCCGAACACGGCCGCGCCGAACTTCTCCAGCCGGGCCGGGCCCGCGGTTTCCAGGTGATGCCGGAACCAGGCGGGCATCACTATGGCCAGGCCGGCGCCGTGGGCGATGTCATAGATGGCGCTGAGGGAATGCTCGATGGCGTGGTTGATGAAGGACGTCCCGCCATAGCCGCAGGTGGCCAGGCCGTTGAGGGCCAGCGTGGCGGACCACATCATGGAGGCGCGGGCGTTGTAGTCGGCCGGGTCTTTGAGGATGCGCAGCGTGGAGGCGACTACCGAGCGGGCCAGCGCGTGCACTATCTCGTCGGTAACTTCGGCGTCGGCGTCCCTGGTGGTGAAATAGCCCTCGATGATGTGCGCTATGGAGTCGACCGCGCCGTAGGCCACCTGCTCGCGCGGCAGCGTCAGCGTGGTCTCGGGGTCCAGCGCGGAAACGCGCGGGAACAGCGCCGGGGAGTGGGCGGAATATTTCTGGGCGGTGACCTCGTTGGTCACCACGCAGCCGGCGTTCATCTCCGAGCCGGTGGCGGGCAGCGTGAGCGCCGTGAAGAGCGGCAGAGCCTGGCGGATCTCGGCCTTGCCGCAGAAAAAGTCCCAGACGTCGCCCTCGTACATCGCCCCGGCGGCTATGGCCTTGGCCTCGTCTATAACGGAGCCGCCCCCCGCCGCCACTACCAGGTCGCAGCCGGCCGCGCGGGCCTTCGCTATGCCGGCCTGCACGTGCGAGAGCGCCGGGTTCGGCTTTACGCCGGCATGCTCCGTCACCGCCACGCCGTTCCTGGCGAGGGATTCCATTATGACGTCGTAGACGCCGTTCTTCTTGATGCTGCCGCCGCCGTAGACGAACAGCGCCTTCTTGCCGGCCTTCGCGGCCTCGGGCCCGAGCTTGGCCACCACGGCCTTGCCGAAGATTATCCTCGTGGGATTTACGAAAGTGAAGTTCTGCATAGGGTCTCCTTTACTGCTGTTTAACCGCGCAATCCTTCAGGTGGGCCAGGTCGTCGATGCCGTCGAGCAGGCAGGGGCGCCTGACGTCGCGCAGCGCCGGGATAGGCCGCCGCGCCGCCTGGGCTTCGCCGATGGCCTTCTCCCAGTTCAAATGCCACAGGTACAGCATGGCCGTGAACATCTGCTCCAGGTAGATGCTGTAGCTCCAGGCCAGCGCGATATACGCGATCGTGCCGAACCAGACCCATTCCGGGAAAGTGATCTTGCCCTCGCTGGAAATATAGAGGAGGATGGCCGGAGGGATGAAGACGATGGTCGCCGCCAGCTCCGACAGCGCGTAGCCGGTCATGAAGGTGCCGATGTTCATACGCAGTATGCGCATGCCGCGGGTGAAGGCGTCCCATGGCCCCTGGTTCTGCCAGGCTATGGCCGGCAGTACCAGGAACACCGCCATCCTCACGCCCTTGTTGAGCGCGCGGAAGAAGGCGGCCGACAGCGAGAACCTGGTATCGCCGGCCAGCGTGCGGGCGGCGTTCTCGGCGCTGAAATTATCGTCCCGCGCAGAAGAGGAGCCGCGCTTCTTGCGCGTCAGCAGCGCCGTCAGCACGGTCAGCACGAACCACACCAGCGTCCAGACCACCACTATGGGCAGCATGCGCAGCAGGTTGGAGCCGAGCGAGTCGGCGAAGGCCTCCGTGAGCGAGAGTTCCCGGCCGGACTCGGCCTGCTGTATGAGCTCCAGCAGCATCGAGGCCGAAAAGGCCAGCAGCAGGGCGAAGAAGAAGGTGATGCCCAGCACCGTCAGCAGCGTCTGCTGCAGCGTCAGCGGGTCCCAGTCGAAGCGGTATTTAAAATAGAGGACGGTGGGCGCGTACAGCAGCCAGGTGAACAGCAGCGGCATCAGCATGACGGGATGTCTCAGGAACAGCGTGGTGGAATATTTGATGAGGTCCCAGCCGCTCTTGATGGAGTTCATGCCTTCAGTTTAATATTTAAGGCGGCAAAAGAAAAGCCCCCCGGCCGCTCCGGGGGGCTCTGCCGCGCCGGAGCGCTTTATTCGGCGTCCACCCAGATGCGCCCGGGGAGCTGCGCGCCGCCGAAGCCCTTGGTGCCCACGGGCGCCTCGGAGGCCAGGCAGCCGGAGATGAAGGCGCGGGCCTTCACGAGTTCATGCATGGGGTTGATCAGGATAGCCTTGCTCTTGCCCTTCTTGAAGTCCACGTGGTCCTTCTTTACGATGTACTTGGAGTTCAGCTGGCCGGAGTAATCGTTGTAGATGATCTCGACGTGGCAGTCCAGGTAGTCCCGGGACAGGGGCTTGAGCCACATGCGCGCCTCGTCGAGCGAGACCTTGAAGTCCGTGCTCTCCACGTACTCTATGCGGTCGCGGAAATCCTCGGAGAGGTCCAGGTAGACGTTGGGGTCGCAGTAGTTCTTGTCGGGGGTGAAGGCCTCGAAGAGCCGTTCGCGCAGCACCTTGGCCAGGCGGGCGCCTATCTTGCCGCCGGTGGAGTTGACGTAGTCCTCCTGCTGTTCGTCGCTGGCATCGTGGGCGCTGCCCAGCACGTGCGAGCCGGCGGTCTCGATGCCGCCTATCAGCGCGGCCCTGAAGCCGCCGCGCACGTAGCCGTAGAGCATGATGCCGTGGAAGTGGTACCAGGCGCCGTACTTGTCGCCCTTGCCCTGGTAGAAATTGCTGATGCCGGCCAGCTTGCGGGTGACGGCCAGTTTGTCGCGGTCCGGGTGGCGCCAGTTATCGCCCAGGATGTTCTCGATGGTCAGGATGGCCAGGTAGACGTCGCCGCCAGCCAGGCGGTAGCTGGCGCGGAACAGCTGGTCCATCGTCACGGAGCCTTCCTCGCGGGAGAGGATGAAATTGATCAGCTCCACTTCGGTGCCGGTCTTGAAGTGCCTGGAGGTCACGCCGGAGGCCAGCGCGGTCAGCAGCTTGGTGAAGGTCAGCGGGATGACTTCCCCCTTCTCGCGGCAGTACTGCATGAACTCGGGGCTCCACTCATGCGGCAGGCCGAAGGAGGGCTGCAGGCCGCGTTCGCGCTCCTCCACGATGATCTGCTGGTACATCTTGAGCATCTCTTTCTTGCGGAAGGGGTTGATGCGGCCCTCGATGTGCAGCTTGGAGTTGCGCAGCTGCACCAGCAGGCGCTGCTTTTCGTCCTCGGGGATGTCGAGGGCCAGGATGTCGGCCTCGGTGGGCATGGCCACCGGCGGGTCCTGCACCACCGGGTTCTGGTCGCTGTAGGTGCCGCCGGCGGGGTTGCCGTTGTCCTCGGCGATGCCGAACAGCACCTGGAAGAGGACCTTGGGCAGGTTCTTGGTATACACCGCCAGGGCCACGTCGCTCTGCAGGTCGTGGCGCTGGTAGGCGGCCTGCCTGTACTGGCGGGCGAAATCTATGGTGCCGTCTATGCCGGGGATCTCTATCTTGCCGCCGATGATGTGGATCTTCTCGCCCTGGCGCGAGGGGCGCTGCAGCAGGGGATCGTAGGAATTGACGTCCAGGTAATAGTTCCCGCGCCTTACGGGCTGGGCGTCGGCGGAAATCTTCGAGGAGGCTTTGAGCTGCTGCACGTCCGGATACTCTAGCTGCTGGGCGCCGGCGGGCAGCGCGGCGAGGCAGGCGGTCAGGGCGAATAGGGCTTTTTTCATCAGTTTCTCCGTTGGTTACGGCTCGATATACTATAATTTAACAGAAGGACGGGCCTTTGTAATGCGCATAAAGGCCCAGGCGCGGCCGGTATTTGGACCTAGGCCGCTCATAGGCCCCATGACCGACAAACTTAAAATACTGCACGTTACCGAGAGCTTCGGCTGGTCCGGAGGGGCCGCCCAGGCCCTTTACCTGGCCCGCGGCCTGCGCGAACTGGGCCATGACTGCTATTTCGCCTGCCCGCTGGGCGGCGACCTGGGCCGCAAGGCCGCCGCCGACGGCTTTCCGGTGCGCCACTTCCAGCCCCGCCGCGACTACGACCTGAAGACCGCCAGGAGCCTGGCCCGCCTGCTGGACGAACTGAGGCCGGACGTGATGCAGGCCCACCATCCCAAGGCGCACGCCATGGGGCTGATAGCCAAGTTCCTGGCCAGTCACAAACCGTTGTTCATCTTCACCCGCCGCGTCTCACACCCCATCGTCAAAGGCTTTTTCGCCAAACTCAAATATACCAGCCGGCTGATAGACGGCGTGATAGCCGTGGCCGGCTCGGTGCGGGACATTCTGACGGCTTACGGCGTGGCCCCGGAGCGGGTGCGCGTGATCTACAGCGGCACGGACCCGGCCCGCTTCTCCCCCCGCCCTCCAGACGAGGGCATAGCCCGGGAGCTGGCCCTGCCGCCGGGCCTGCCGGTGGTGATGCTGGTGGGCAATTTCAGCGCTCATAAGGGCCAGCACGTGCTGGTGAAGGCGGCCGCCCTGCTGAAGGCTCGCGGCCTGGATTTCATACTGGTGTTCGCCGGGCGCGGCACGGATTCCGCGGAATTGAAGGCGATGTACGCCGCCGCCGGTCTGGACCCGCGGAAGGGCCGCTTCCTGGGTCTGCGCGACGATGTGGAGCGCCTGCTCTCCGTGGCCTCGGTCAGCGTGAACGCGGCCGTGAAGGGCGAGGCGCTGAGCGGCAGCGTCCGCGAGTCGCTGGCCATGGGCGTGCCGGCGGTGGCCAGCGATATTTCCGGGAATTCCGAGATCGTGAAGGAGGGCGCTACCGGCCTGCTGTTCCCTCCCGGCGACCACCTCGCCATGGCGGACCGCCTGGAGGCCGTGCTGAAGGACCCGTCCTTGCGCGCGCGCTTCTCCGCTGAGTCCGTCTCGCTGGTGCGAGGCGCTTTCACCACGGCCATCATGGCCCGGCGCACGCTGGATTATTACCTGGAATTGCTGGCCCGCAGGAAAAGCGGGGCCGCGGACTAGCCGGTCAGGTCGCGCGTAGAAAATAAAAAACCGCGGCGCCTCTTAAGGGGCGCCGCGGTTTTAGCTTTTATACGAGTTTTCCCTGCAGCAGCCAGGCGGTGCTGAGGAAGGCGAAGAAGCCGACCACGTCGGTGACGGTGGTCAGGAAGATGCCGGAGGAATGGGCGGGGTCGTAGCCGAGGCGCTTCATCGCGAGCGGTATCATGGCCCCGGACGCGCCGGCCGCCACCATGTTGACCACCATCGCGATGCCGACTACGAGGCCGAGCCAGGGGTTGCCTTTCCAGAGCAGGGCCGCGGCCGCGGTGATAAGCCCGGTGGCCGTGCCGTTGACCAGGCCAACGAAAAGTTCGGTCTTGACCAGCTGCCAGGCGTTGTGGGACGCCACCTCGCGCATCAGCATGCCGCGGATCACCACGGCCAGCGTCTGCGTGCCGGCGTTGCCGCCCTGCCCGGCGATGATGGGCAGGAAGACGGCCAGCACGGCCACGCGGGCGATGAAATCCTCGAACAGCGCCACCACGGAGCCGGCCAGGAAGGCCGTGGCCAAATTCACCGTCAGCCACGGCAAACGGCGGGTGATCTTGAACCAGGCCGGGGAGAAGGCGCGCTCTTCGGCGCTGCCGCCGAAGAGCAGCTGCAGGTCCTCGGTGGCTTCCTCCTCTGTGGAGGCTATGATGTTCTTGGTATTGACGATGCCGATCAGGCGGCCGTTCTCGTCGGTGACGGGCACCGCCAGATAGTGGCGCCGCGCCGCCAGGGCCACCAGTTCCTCTCGGTCCGTGAACGGCGAAACCTTCACCACGTCCCGGATCATGATCTCCGCCACGCCGGTCTCAGGAGAGGCCAGCAGCAGATCGCGCATGTTCAGCACTCCGGAGAGGGAGTTGTTGAGGTCCACGACGTAGCAGTAGGTGGCGGCCGGCAGCTGCTTTTTTGCCATCTGGCGGAGGCGGGCCACCACCTCGCGCACTTTGGAATTATCCCTGAAAGCCAGGAAGTCGGTATGCATCATGCGGCCGGCGCTCTCGCGCGGGTAGGCCAGGATCTCGGAGACGTCCTTGGAGAACTCCTGGTTGAGCAGCGGGATGACGGCCTTGGAAAAATCGGGGCTGAGGCGCCGGAAGATGTCGGCCGCCTGGTATTTCCCGATGCGGTGCAGCACCTCGGCCGCTTCGCCCAGGGACAGTTCGGAGAGGATGGCCGCCGCTTCCTGCGGGGGCAGGTTCTCCATGGCCTGCGCGGCCACCGAGGGCGGCAGGTCCTTGATCAACTGCGCCGCGTCGCGCGGCGGCAGCGTTTCGAGCGCCTGCGCGGCCCGCACCGGGTCGGTCTGTATGAAACTTTTTACAAGTTCTATGGCGGCTTCTTTCTTTTTCATGTTAAGCGGAGGCCCGGCGCAGCCGGTCCATGATGGCCCGGCCCAGGCCGTGCTGCGGCACTTTTTCCGCGTAGATGACGCGGGCGCCGGAGCGTTCCAGGGCGTGCAGCGCCCCGAACAGCCCGGCTGCGGCCTCCCGCAGGTCTCCCGACGGTGAAAGTACTTTTACGGCGGCCCACTTGCCCGCCGGCCTGCCGGTGAAGGCCAGGTAGGCCGCGCTCGCGGAGGGCCTCACGGCGGCCCCGGGGGTTATCAGCCTGAGTTTCACCTGCGGGGCGTAATGTTTTTTGAGGCAGCCGGGGGCGGCCGGCCCGGCGGCGCGCCGCGACGGGGCGGACACCGGTCCCGCTACCGCTTCTATCTCCTCCAGCGGCAGACCGCCGGGCCGCAGCAGTACCGGGACGCCGCGCGCGAAGGTTATGATCGTGGATTCCACCCCTATGCGGGTCTTTCCCCCGTCGAGGATGATATCGGGGCCGCCGTCCAATTGCGTTTTTACGTGCGCGGCGGTGGTGGGGCTCAATGCCCCGAAACGGTTGGCGCTGGGCGCGGCCACCGGCCGGCCCGCGGCCTTTATCAGGGCGAGCGCGTGCCTGCCGGCGGGCACCCTTACGGCGACGGTCCCGAGCCCCGCCGTGACGATATCCGGCACCGCTTTGGCCTTGGGCAGCACCAGGGTCAGCGGCCCCGGCCAGAACTTCTTCATCAGCCTTTCGGCGGCCGGCGGCACCGACGAGAAAAGTTTTTTGGCCCTGGCGGCCGAGCACTCGTGCAGGATGAGCGGGTCGAAGTGGGGCCGGCCCTTGATCTCGAAGATCCGGGCGCAGGCGACGGGGTCGAGGCCGTCGGCGCCGAGCCCGTAGACGGTCTCCGTCGGAAAAGCTACCACGCCGCCCCGTTTGAGGGCGGCGGCGGCTTTCCTGATGCCGGCTTTTCCGGCTTTGAGTATTTCGGTCATGGGGCGGATTAGATTTTAGCAATTTCGGCGGTCCGCCCGGCGCCGGGGCTATTCGCCGGCGGGCGGGTTACAGTGTCCGGGCAGGCCGTCGATGATCTGGCGGCAGCGCAGTTCGGATTCCTTAAGCGGCGTGATGTCTGTCCACGAGCCGGTGATCTCGCCGGCCGCTTCCGGCCCGGCCTTGAGCTGGCTGTGTACCCAGACATAGCCCTTGCCGTCCTTGCGCCGCACGCGGAAATCCTGTGATAGCGAGCCTTTGGCGAAGATCTGCTGCTTCTCGGCCAGCACCCACTCCTTGTCTTCCGGGTGCACCGTGCTCTCGAACCAGCCGGGCGCCAGCATCTCCGCCGGCTCGTGGCCGGTCACCAGGTTGGAGTTGCCGCTGACCCACTGGGTTATGAAGCGGTCTTTGACTTTGCGCAGCGTGAACAGGATTATCGACGTGGCTTCCATCACGTGGGTCAGGTGGTCGGCCGTGCGCTCCAGCGCCGCCTGCGCGGCGGCGCGCTTCTCTTCGGCTGAGATGGCCTCTATGGCCAGGCCCGTCTCGGCCTGTATCGCCGCCAGCATTTTTAGTTCCTCGTCGGTGAAGGCGTACTTGTCAGCGCTGTAGAGGTTGAGGATGTTAGTTAGCTTGTCGCCGTCGTAGAGCGGTATCGCGGCCGAGGAGGCGTAGCCCATCTCCAGCGCTTTCTCCCGCCACGGCTCCATGCGCGGGTCGGCCGCGATGTCCTGGCACGCCGAGATGCGGCCGGTCCTGGCGGCTTCTCCCGTAGGCCCCTTTGAGGCTGGACCTTCGGTCATGAAGATCTTTATCGGGTTCAGGTAATCCTTGGCGTCCCCGGCCGAGCAGAGCGGCAGCACGCGGCCTGTGTCCTTGTCCGGGTAGCCTACCCAGGCCATCTTGAAGCCCCCTGCCACTACGGCAATGTCGCAGATCCGCTCCAGCAGCTGCTTGCGGTCCTTTATCAGCGAGGCCGCCTGGTTGATCTGGGCCAGCATAGTGTAGAGGCGCAGGTTCTTGGCGAGGTCCCGGTTGAGCTCCTCGCCGCGCAGCTCGGCTTCTTTCCTGGGCGTGATATCGAAGAAGGTGGTGGCGAACTGGCCCCGGCGCGGGCTGAAGGCGCTGACCTCGAACCATTTCCCCAGTTCCTCGGCGCGGCTCTCGAAATGTATGAGCTTGCCGGTCAGGGCCACGTCGGCGTACTTCTCTATCCAGCCCCGCTCCGTTTTTGGCAGGACCTCAAGCACGCGCTTGCCCAGGACGCTGGCGCGCTTTAGCCCGGTAAGGCGCTCGAAAGCCGGGTTCACCTCGAGGAAGCGGTAATCCACCGGGCGGTTCTTTTCGTCGTAAATTATCTCGTGGCAGGCGAAACCTTCGTCCATGGTCTCGAACAGGTGCTTGTAGGACTCCTGGCTCTCGCGCAGCGCGGTCTCGGCGGCGGCCTTGTCCGTGCTGTCCATGATCAACCCCTCCAGGGCCTCCACCTTGCCGTTCTCTCCGGCGATGCCCGCGCCCTGCTCCCAGACCGTGCGTACCTGCCCGTCCCTGCGGCGGATGCGGTATAGCAGGCGGAAGGGCCGGCGCGCGCCGACGGCTTTCTGCACTTCCCTCCAGACCATGTCACGGTCCGCAGGGATTATCAGGTCGCTGTATCTCAGCGCGTTGTCCCCGGTGAGTTCCGAAGCCTTATACCCGGTGAGGGGCTCGCAGCCCGGGCTGACGAATTCCAGCGTCCATTCGGGGTCGTTCTTGCAGCGGTAGGCCATGCCGGGCAGGTTGCTCATTATTCCGGCCAGCTTGCGCTCCTTCTCCTTAAGCTCCGCCTCCAGGCGGCGCCGTTCCGTAACGTCGCGGCAGATGAAATAGACCAGGTCCCGGCCGTCCTGGCGTACGCCGGTGGCGCTGACCTCTATGCGGAAACGCTCGCCGTTCTTCTTCATGTGCGTGACTTCGTAAATAGCGCTCTCTCCGGCCGCCAGCGCTTTGTATCGCGCGTAAAACCGCTGGATGTCCTCCGGCGGTATCATGTCCTCCGGGTGCAGCTTCAGCATCTCCTCCTCGGAGTAGCCGTAGGTCTCGCAGGTCTTGCGGTTCACCATCAGCAGGGAGTGCTTCTCCGGGTCGGACAGGAGTATCATGTCATTGGCCCGGTCGGTCAGCGTCTCGAGGTTGATGCGGTATTTTTCCTTCTCGGATTCTATCTCCAGCAGGCTGCGGGTGTAGGCCGAGGCCTGGAGGCGGAAGAGCAGGTAGGCGGTGACGGCGGCGGCCAGGAGCATGGCCAGCGTGAAGAGCAGGATGAGCGCCGACGCCTGCCCTGCATCGGCCAGGATCTCCTTCCAGTCCATCTTAACCACGATGCCCCAGTCGGAGTCCGGGATCATGCCCAGCGAGGCCAGCACCGTCTCGCCGCGGTAGTCCTTGGCGAAGACGACCCCAGTCTCTCCGCTCAGGGCCTTGGTCATGGGCATGTCCAGCGCGGACATCGGGTAGCGAAGACGCAGCGGGGTGGTCTTGTCGTAGCGGAATTCGTTGAGGGCTACCGCGGTATCCCCCTCCCTGCGGCCCAGCGTTATCTCGCCGGTGGCGCTGTTGGTGGGCCACTGCGAGATCATCGGGTAGAGGTATTCGGCGGGGGCTACCTTGAGCACCAGGAACAGCCTTTTGCCGTTGGCGGCGGCGGCCCTGCCAGCCACGTCGAGATGCGGCTTGCCGTCAGGCCCAAGGTAGAAATCTCCCAGCTCTACCTTGCCCGACGCGGCCGACTTGGCGATCAGATCCCTGGTCTCCTGTTCCAGCCGTTTCGGTGCGTTTCCCGCGGAGATCAGGATCCTGCCGTCGGGCCAGGCCAGCATCGCGGAGGTGTAGCGGTTATATTTGAGGTAAACCCGCAGGCGCGAGCGCATCCAGGCCTGGAGTTCCTTGTCGTCCGGGCTCAGCGCCAGGCGGTTGAAGAAGACCGAGAGGACTGGGGTGTCGAGCAGCGAATTGGTGTCGTTTATGCGGTCGGACCGCCAGAATACGATCTGGTCGGTTTTCAACTGCCGGATGGAAGACAGCAGTTCGGACGCGTCCTTGCGTATGGCTTTCTGGAAATGGTGGTGATAGGCGAAGCCGCCCGTCAGTATGCAGGCCGCCGCGACCGCAAAGATAACTGCCAGGCGCTTTTTTAGCCTGGCCAGTTCGCTGGAAAGATGAGGGTCTGACAATTTGCCCCCTGAAAAAATAGGCGGCCCGCGGCCGCCTCCCCAAACCCTAAAACAAACACCCTGTACTGAAAAAACTACGGAGAGGAAGGGATTCGAACCCTTGATACGGGTTTACCCCGTATGCCGGTTTAGCAAACCGGTGCCTTCAACCACTCGGCCACCTCTCCATCAAAACTGTTCAGAGAACTTCAGGGCCACACACTAGGCCTAAACCGCCCGACTGCCCCGATTGTGTCCGTAGTGTCGCGAGAAGCGAAGTCCACCCGGCCACCTCTCCATCTGATAACGCGCTCCTCGCTTTCGCTCGGAGGCTTCGCCCCGGCCTCGCAATGTAATCCGGCCGGGCGCTTTACAAGGGGGGCTAAGCCCCCCGTTTCGTCGTCGCTCGCTATTCCGGCATTAAGCCGGAACCGCTCGCTGAACCCCCCTTAAGAGGTAAGCGGGGCTTGCTGCGAAGGTAGCGCCCCGCGCGACTTATAAAGACCTGTGTTAATTATATAAAAATATGCGCGAAGGGAACTCAGGAAAAAGTTTTCCTTATGCCTTCTTCCAGCGGCGTCCACTGCGCGCCGCCCGCGGTCTTCTCCCAGAGGGCCGGAGTCGCGGTCCAATTTGGCGCCGAGGCTTCCCTGGCCTTGTCCCGGTTCATCACCGGCTCCGCGCCGGCCAGGGCGCTGACGGTCTCGTAGAGCCAGCCCACCGCGCAGACGGCCGCCGGCGGCAGCGAGAGCATGACCGGCATCTTCACGCCCATGCCGGCCGCCAGCAGGCGGATGAATTCCCGCCACTCGTAGGAGCGGCCCTCGCAGACGTAGAAAGTGCCGCCGTCGAATTTAGGGGTTTCTAGCGCGTCCACGATGGCGCCCACCAGGTCGTCGACGTAGATGAAGCTGAAGCGGCCGCCCGCCGAGCCGGCGTTCACCATCACGCCTTTGCGCACCCATTCCGCTATCTTGGAGAGGCCGGAGTCCTTCTTGCCGTAGACTATGGGCGGGCGCAGAATGACGGCAGGCCCGTTGGCGAAGGCGCGCGCCGCCTTTTCCCCCGCCAGTTTGCTCTGCCCGTAATAGGATACCGGCGCCTCCGGCTCTGCCTCGCTGCGGGGCCGGTCGGCGGAGGAGGGCCCGCCGGCGGCCAGGCTGGAGATATAGACCAGCTTCCTGAGCGTCGGGACCTGGCCGGCTGCGGCGACCAGATTGGCCGTGCCCTCGGCGTTGGCGCGCATGAACTGCTCGCGCGAGCGGCAGAAGAGCGCCGCCGCCAGGTGCACCGCGGCGTCCGCTCCGTCGAGCGCCCGGCGCAGGCTCGCCTTGTCTGAGAAATCGGCTTCGGCGTAGGCCGCGCCTTCCAGCACCGCGGCCGGCTTGCGGCGCGTGATCACGCGCACGGCGCAGCCCCTGGCGAGCAGGGCTTTGCACAGCGCCCGCCCCACGAACCCGGTGCCTCCGGTAACGGCGATGGTCTTCATAGGCTTAGTCTTCCTTGAGCTTCTTCAGCGCTTTGCCGGCTTCCCGGTCCACCACGTTCCTTACCGCGCCGCCCACGTCGCGGTCGAGGTGGATGCCGAAGCGCAGCAGGCCGGAGCTGATGGTAGCCCGGTCGGGGTATTTCCCCTTCTGCAGCTTCTCGAGCACGCTGGTCTTGTCGTACTGCGGCATGGTGGCCGCCAGGGCCAGGGCTATCAGCGCGAAGGCGGCCAGGTTGACGGCCATGCCGGCCAGGCCGCTGATCAGCCGCACGATCTTCGTGCTGGTGTTGATGAACAGGATGAAGACGGCCCAGACCAGCAGCGAGGCGGCGAGGTAATAATCGCCGTAAGGCCCGGTGCCGGGGTAGGAGACGTAGAAGGCCGCGTGCAGCAGCGCGACGGCCAGCAGTTTGAATATAAGGCTCATAATGGCGTTTCTTCCTTTTTTGGCGGGGCCAGCGCGGGGACTTCCACGCCGAGCCGCAGCAGGCCGATATAGAAGTCGGCTTTAACCGGGTAGCTGCCGGCTAAGAACTTCTTCAGGGCGGGCCGTCCGTCCTTCTGCGGCAGCAGGGCCAGCGCCGAGAAGGCGCAGGCCAGGGCGAACAGCGCGGCGAAAGCCGCCTTGCCAGCCCTGTCGTAGTTTTCCGTGATCCTCGCGATGAAGACCGAAAAGCCCGTCCAGAGCAGCATGGAGACGAAAATGAAGGGCTGGCCGAACCGGCCGCTGTGCGGGTAAGAGAGGAAGGCGGCCAGGTGTACAACGGCGGCGATGAGGACGAGGGCGCTTATGGGCACGGCTAGTCCATCGCCTTGAACTCGACGTGTACGGTCAGGCGGTCCTCGAAGAAATCGTCGGGCAGCGGTTCGAACGGCGCGGCGGCCTGGGCGGCGCTCTCGGCCGCGGTGTCGAAGAGGCGGTTGCCGGAGGACTTCTCCACGCTCACCGACTTTATGTCCCCCTCCCGGGAGATGCTGAAGCGCACGGTGCAGCGCAGGCTGCCGGCGGAGGGCATGCGGGAGGTCCAGGAGTTCCAGAGCGCCTCGCGCACCTGGGTGATATACCAGGGGTAAGGGAAATTGGCGGAATCGGTGACGAGCGGCGTGCCGCCCTCGCCGCCGGGCGCGGGCTTTTCCGTCTCGAAGAGCTTGGCGCCGCCGGAAAGTACGCTGGGCTTGGGCAGGGCCCCGCCGGAAAAATCGTCCTCTTCGGGCTGTTCGGTCTTGGCGGCGGCACCGGCGGCCTTGGCCGCGGTTTTGGCTGCGGGCAGGTCGCCGCGGCCCGGGGCGTCGGCGGCCTTGGCCATGGTGACCACGCTCGACGGGCCGACGAAATCTATGTAATAGGCCTGCTGCTTCTTGGCGCCGACGGCGTGGCGCCCGGCGAAGAACAGGGCCGCCAGCAGCACGAAGTGGGCGGAGGAGGAATAGAGGAGGTAGGAGCGCACGCTAGTCTTCCGGTTTGACGGCGATGCCGATCTTGCCGGCGCCCAGTTTCTTGGCGGCGTCGAACACCGCCACCACGCGCTCGACCGGCACGCTCTTGTCGGCTTCCACCAGCACGGTCTTCTTGTGGGATTTGGCCAGGCGCAGCGTCAGCTCCTTCTCCAGGCGCTGGAACTTCACGGCGCGGCCGTCGATGGTCATGGCGCCGTTGGCGGCCAGCTGCACCTTGAGCACCTGCTCGTCGGCGGTCTTGATGCCGGTGGAGGCCTTGGGCAGGTTCACCTGTATCTGGGACTGCACCAGGAACGGCGTGATCACCATGAAGATGATCAGCAGGATCAGCGAGACGTCGATGAGCGGGATCATGTTGATCTCCGCTATGATGCCGCCTTTCTTGGAGTGTACTCTCATGGTCAGCGCGCCGCCGCCTCCGGGAGGCCGGACTCGCGGGGCACCGAGCGGTCTATCACCTGCTCGGCCACCCAGTTGATCTCGCTGGCGAAGTCGTTGGCCTTATGCGTGAAATAGTTGTAAGCCACGATGGCGGGGATGGCCACGAAGAGGCCCGCCGCGGTGTTGACCAGCGCCTCGGCTATGCCCATGGCCACCACGGAGGGGCCGGCGCCGGCGTACATCGACAGGTCGCGGAAGGCCCGCACGACGCCGATCACGGTGCCGAAGAGGCCGATGAAGGGGCTGATGCTGCCTATGGTGGCTATCGGGGTCAGGCCCTTGCTCAGGCGCGAGACGTGCCAGTCCACGGCCTTCTCCGCCAGCTCGCGCTTCTCGAACGGCGTGCCGTAGTGGTTGATGACCTTGTGGATGATGTCGCCCGCCGGGTTCCTGGCCTTGGCGCACAGCTCCGAGATCTGGCGGATCTCTCCGGTGCGCAGCAGCGCGTGCACCTTGTGCAGCAGGTCGTCGAGGCCTTTCATGGTGCGCTTGTACGCGGTCCAGCGCTCCCAGATCAGGGCTATGGAATAGATGGAAAGGCCGGCCAGCAGGAAGAGTATCGGGCCGCCGGCTATGATAAGTTGTTTAAAGGTGATGTTCATCGCTTCTCCGGTGCTATATATTAGTTTAAATTATACCAATTCGGGAGGACGGCGGCGGGGCGCGAAAAAGCCGGCGCCCGGGAAGGGACGCCGGCCGGCGGCCGCGCGGGCGTTCAGGCTTTCCTGAAGGCGTACTTCACGCGGGCTTCCAGGTTCTCGAAATAGCCTGAGAGCAGCTTGAGCTTGGCGCCCAGCACGTCGTAGAGCTCTTCCTGCTCGCGGCTCTTGATCTCGTCCACGGCCTCGAACTCCTTGAGCTTGTTGACGGCCGAGAACAGCTCCTCGCGGATCTTGGCCGTTTCCTGGTCGCGCCATTTGAGGTCGGCGCGCAGGCGGCCTATCTCCTCGCAGAACTTCTTGTTCTGCTCCTCATAGTCGCGGCGCTCGTCGAACATGATCTTCTGGAATTCTTCGTTCTTGCCGGCCAGGGAGGCGATGTTATCGCTCAGCGTGCGGGCCAGCATGTCCTTCTCCTCGAACTGGGACCGGAGCTCTCTGATCTCGCGCTCCAGGTCGGCCGTTCTGGCGGCGGCTTCGCCCTGGGCGCGCTTGAGCGAGGCGTCGGCGTTCTCGGCGGCGGCCATCAGGCGCTCGCGCAGGCGGGCGTTCTCGGCCGCCTTCTCGGAGAGGTCCTGCGTGGCTTCGCAGAGCTTCTCCTCGGAGCGCTTCTTGAGGGTCTTGTACAGGGTTTCCCACGACGGGTGTTCCCCCTTCGCGGCCTGGGTGTTCTGTATGGAGCGCTTGAGCTTCTCGGTGAGGGCGTGGACTTCTCCCTCCTTGCGCTTGAGCTGCTCCTCGAAAGCGTGCTTTTCGGTAGTGTAGGCCTTGCGCAGGTCCTTGACCTCGCGCTCCAGGTGGGCGTTCTTGTTGATGGCCTTTTCCAGCAGCGAGCGGGCCGCGGTCTCTTCGGCGGCCTCCACCGTCATCGGCGGGCGCGGCTTGGCCGGGGCCTGCGGGGGCATTTCGATCAGCGCCTGGAAAGCGGGTTCGAGCGAGGCTTCGCGCCACTGGCCCAGGGCCTTCTCGGGGCAGACCAGCGAGGAGCGCCCGAAGCCGGGCTGCAGAGCCGCGTCCTTGGGCGAGAAAGGCCCGCGAATGCTCTTTTTGATGTAGACGTAAAAACGGGAAATCGGTTCGGTCATGGTTAAATCTTACCAAAGGGGTGTTACAAAGAGATTACAGATAAGATAATAGTTCCGGGTCTTGTCTGCCGGCGGCCCGGCCCCTCGCTCCTGGGGGAACCGTTACGCGGTTCCCCCCGCGGCGGGGCCCCCCTCCCCGAAGTCGCTCGGAACCGGGCCGCCGGCCGACCTGGGCAGGCACACCACGGCCAGCCGGGGCCGGGCTTACTTGGCCAGGTTCTTTTTGATGTTGGCGCGGGTGACGGGGCTGATGACGCCTTTCTCGGTGATGAGGGCGGTGATGAGGCCGGCCGGGGTGACGTCGAAGGCCGGGTGGCGCACCCGCACGTTCTTCGGCGCTATGCGGTTGCCCTTCACGAAGGTGACCTCTTCGCAGGACCGCTCCTCTATCACGATCGCGTCTCCGTCTTTGGCCTTCAGGTCTATCGTCGGGGTGGGCGCGGCCACGTAGAACGGGACCTTGTGATGTTTGGCTATCACGGCCAAACCGTAGGTGCCTATCTTGTTGGCGGTGTCGCCGTTGGCGGCTATGCGGTCGGCGCCCACCACGATGGCGTTGACGCCGCAGGTCTTGATGATGTGCGCGGCCATGTTGTCTGTCAGCAGCTCCGACGGCACGCCCTCGCGCATCAGCTCCCAGATGGTCAGGCGGGCGCCCTGCAGGTAGGGGCGCGTCTCGCAGGAGTAGGCGTGCCTGATCTTCCCCCGCTTGTGCGCGGCGGTGATCACGCCCACGGCCGTGCCTATGCCCATGGTGGCCAGCGCGCCGGCGTTGCAATGCGTCATGATCACGCAGTTCCTGGGCAGCAGGGCGGCCCCGTAGCGGCCCATAGCGTCGCAGGCGGCCTCGTCCTCGGCGGTTATAAGCCGGGCTTCTTTGTCGGCCAGGGCGAGCAGCTTTTTAAGCGTGGCCGGGGAGAACCTGCCGTGGTGGCGGGCCGCGAAATTCACGGCCAGGTCGAGCATGCGGTCGGCGGCATAGAACAGCGCCACGGCCGTAGGGCGGGCGGCCTTCAGCAGGCCGGCCGTACGGGCGGCGGTCTTGATGAGTTCGGCGGCGGAGGCGGGCTTGAGGCGGCGCAGTTCCAGGGCGAAGCCGAAGGCGGCGGCGCAGCCTATCAGGGGCGCGCCGCGCAGGGCCATGTCCCTGGTGGCTTTGGCGGCGCCGGCGGCGTCGCGCACGGTAATGAACTTTACCCGGTCCGGCAGCAGGCGCTGGTCGAGCACCTTCAGCCTGCCCCTGCTGAAGATCAAGCGCGGCGGTATCATGTTTCCCCCTTAAAAGTAAGGGCCCGCTTGCGCGGGCCCGGCGTAAAACCCCTGGGGGGTTTACGGGATGGAATCGAGCAGGTTCTTGAGCTCTTCCTCGGTCTTGCCGGTGATCTCCACGGTCTTCTCCCGGCCTTTGGCGCCGCGGATGATGTTGACCAGCTT
Source organism: Elusimicrobia bacterium GWB2_63_16 (assembly GCA_001799715.1). GTDB lineage: Bacteria > Elusimicrobiota > Elusimicrobia > Elusimicrobiales > UBA9959 > UBA9959. Next base: position 50,412 of record MGTZ01000042.1, read on the forward strand.
GGAAGGCACCTCGAAGAACTCCGAAAGATAATCCCTGAGCAGCAGGTTTATCTTCAGGTCGGCGGCCGGCGCGCAGATCTTCACGCGCAGCACGCTGCCAATGCGGGAAACTACCTCGTTGTCTTCGCAGTTCGGTATAACTCTGACTTTTACGATCATGTCCCCTACCTCTCTGTTGCGGCCCGCGCCGCGGTTGTTTTCCCCCTGCTGTGCGGGGCTTCCTGAATGCTAAGCGAAAAGGGAACCGCCGATGCGCGGCAGGCTAGAGCCAGCCTCCACCGCCAGTTCATAATCCCCGCTCATCCCGAGCGACAGGCGGTTCCCGGTTCCCGGGAAATCCCTGTCGAAGAGAACTTTGGCCTTGTTGAAGGCGGCTTTCAGCTCTTCCGGGCCGGCGTCGGCGGGAGCTATGCCCATGTAGCCGCGCGGGTCGAGGTTCTTGAAACCGCGCAGGCCGGCCAGCAGCGCGCCCGCTTCTTCGGGCGAGACGCCGGACTGGGTGGGCGAGGCGTTGAGCTTGAGCTGTATCATTACCGGCATGGTCTTGCCCAGGGCGGCGGCGTGGCGGTCCAGCTCGGCGGCTATCTTGAGGCTGTCCACGCAGTCTATCCAGTCGAAAGTCTCTACGGCGGCTTTGGCTTTGTTGGTCTGCAGGTGGCCTATGAAATGGAGCTGTACACGGGAGCGCAGCGGGGCCAGGGCGCCATTGAGCCATTTGGCCCGCGCGTCCTGCACCTTGTTCTCGCCGGCGGTCTTGAGGGCGCCGGCCTCTATAAGGAGCTTCACGTCCTCGTCAGCGGCGTACTTGGTGACAGCCAGCAGTTCTACCCCGGCGGGGTTGCGGCCGGACCTGGCGCAGGCGGCGGCAATGCGTGCCGTTATGTTCTGGAAATTGGAAAGTAGTGTGCCCTTGCGTGTGATTTCAGCGGTCGGCATGGTTGGGGATAACTATAGTTTAGCAAAAAATGGCTGTTTTTCATAGGGAAATCCGGCCCGCCCGTCGTAAATGCTATTATTTGCTCATGAGTTTGCCGCCCGGTTTCTGGATCCTGGCCGCCGCCGAGGGGCTGCTGACGGCCGGTTACGCCATTTCTTTCCCTTTCCTGGCCGTCTACTTGAGCGGTGAGCGGGGCATGCCCATGGCCTGGACCGGCGCTTTCCTGGCCCTGTCCATGCTGGTCTCTTCGGCGGCGCAGTTCATAGGCGGCGAGGTGTCAGACGCCATCGGCCGCCGCAAGGTGATGGTCTGGTCCATGGGCCTGCGTACGCTGCTGATAGGCGTGATAGCCTGGGCTATCTATACCCGGGCCCCGCTGGGGGTGGTTTTCCTCTTCCACCCGTTGGGCATGTTCATCGGCTCCTTCTTCCACCCCGCCGCGCGGTCCTGGGTAGCCGACTTCACGCCGCCCGCCGGCCGCATGCGGGCCTACGGCTTCCTGCGCATGGGCAATAACGCCGGCTGGGCGCTGGGCCCGGCGCTGGGCGGCCTGCTGGCCGAGGGCTCGTATTCACTTATGTTCTTTGTGACGGCGCTGGTGTTCGGCATCTGCACGGCCATAGTGTGGCTGTCGGTGCGCGACGTGCCGGGCCTTGCGAAGGGCCGCTTTGTTTCACCGGGGCTGGCCGGGGCCGCGCACGCGCTATCCAATAAGATTTTCCTGCGCTTCTGTGTCTTCTCCTTCATCATGAGCGCGGCGATGAGCCAGCTGGTTGTGTCCAGCTCCCTGTATTCCAAAGCCTATCTCGGCTTCTCCGAGCGGGAGATAGGCCTGCTGTTCTCCATCAACGGCCTGATGGTGGTGGTGTTTCAGTATTTCGTGACCGAGCTGCTGGGGCGGAGACGTATCACCACGGGGCTGGCGGCGGGCGCGCTGTGCTACGCCGCGGGCTACCTGTGCTTCGGCTACGCGCCCTCCTTCTTCTACGCTGCGGCGGCCATAGTGGTGGTGACTTTCGGCGAGATAGCGGTGTCGCCTGGCATGCAGGCGCTGGGCGCCAACATGGCCCCGAAGGCCGAGAAGGGCCGCTACCTGGGCCTGCAGGGACTTTTTCAGCAGGTGGGCAGTTCCGCCGGCATCCTGATAGGTTCCAACGCCATCGGCTTCATCAGCCCGGTTTTTCAGCAGGGCCCCTGGTTCATCATCGCGGCGCTGGCAATAACTTCCTGCTTTGGCTTCCTGGGCCTGGGCCGCCGCCTCACCGCCGACCAGGACGGCCTGCGCTCCTCCCCGCCTCCCCCCGCCCCCGAACAAGCCACCGAACCCGCCTAGGGGACGCTGCTTCCTATCTTCCTAACCATTTATGGCGCGGGGTCCGCTTTTTTTCAAAATAAAGCCACCTGCCTTCCCTAGCGGCTTCATTAGGAAGATAGGAAGCAGCGTCCCCTAATTTTGTTTAATCTTATCGGGCTATCTTATGATCAAATACAGTGATGATTTGAAGGGTATTACGGCTCGGAAGCTGGGCGGGTTCTTTGTCGGCTGGCCGAATCCTCCAAAGCCGGCTGCTCATCTTAAACTGCTCAGGGGCAGCGACCTGACGGTTCTGGCCGTGGACGGGGGCAGGGTGGTCGGGTTCATTACGGCCATTACCGACGGGGTGCTGGCGGCCTATATCCCTTTCCTGGAAGTGCTGCCGGAGTACCAGGGCCGCGGCATAGGCGGGCAACTGGTCAAGCGCATGTTGCGCAAACTGGGCAAAGCCTATATGGTGGATCTGCTCTGTGACAAGGAACTGCAGCAGTTCTATAAACAGTTCAAGATGTTCCCCGCCACCGGCATGATGCTGCGCAACCGCCGCTGCCAGTCCGGCTCCCGTATCCAACCGTTAAAATAGGGCTCCGTTCCTGCATATTATAAAACGAGACTGCCGGGCTTACCGGTGGTCTCGTTTAGGAAGATAGGAAGCAGCGTCCCCTGCCCCCTCCCCATGTTTGTTACAATACGGGGACTAAGTTGCTGTGAGGTTACGGATGCTCTCAAGATATATCTATATCCAGGTATTTAAGGACCGATTTGTCGTGCGCGACGCCGGGAATCCGGTTGGCGAGCCGATGGAGGCCAGAGGCGCTTTTTCTCAGCCAAGGCTTCTTCTTGGCAATTTTGATGCCGCTCTGACTTGCCTTAAGCCGCTGCTATTGGGAGTTCGCGGATCTTTTATACATGCCCCGTTCACATACGCGGTTATTCATCCGGCAGAGCAGTTTGAAGGCGGCCTGGCCGAGATAGAGCAGAGAGCCTTTGCGGAACTTGTAGAGCAGGCTGGTGCGGCCAAGGTTGTTGTCTGGACAGGGCCACAACTCAGTAATCTTGAAGTTATTGAGAAATTGAAAAAATAGTCTAAAGTAAGAAATAATAAAAACCCCGGCTTTGGGCCGGGGTTTTTATTTACTTCAGCGTCGCCGATTAGTACATGTCGGCGCCGGGGGGCATGCCGCCGGGCATACCCGACATGGCGGGCTGCTTCTTCTCGGGCATGTCGGCCACGAGGCAGTCCGTGTTCAGCAGGGTGCTGGCGATGGAGGCGGCGTTCTCGAGGGCCGTGCGGGTTACTTTGCACGGGTCCACGATGCCGGCCTTCAGCATGTCGACGTATTCCAGGGTGTCGGCGTCGAAGCCGATGTCCGTGGCGGAGTTCATGATCTTGTCCACCACTATGGAACCGTCGGCGCCGGCGTTCTCGGCGATGATCCGGAGCGGGGCGTAGATGGCGCGGCGCACTATGTTCACGCCGGTCTTCTCGTCCTCGTGGTCGGTCTTCACCTTGTCGAGCACCTTGGAGGCGCGGATCAGGGCCACGCCGCCGCCGGGCAGCAG
>MGTZ01000043.1:0-32505 GCA_001799715.1 Elusimicrobia bacterium GWB2_63_16
CATGTGGTCGATGCGGAACAGGTCGTAGAACTCGGCGGCCTTCTTCACCTTGGAGCGCCACCAGTCGAAATTATTGCCCTCTATCACGTCCCAGTTATAGGCGGGCAGGCCCCAGCGCTGGCCGGTCTCGCTGAAGGCGTCGGGGGGGGCGCCGATCTCGCGGTTGATGTCGAACTCGGCCTGGCGGGCCCACACGTCGGAACTTTCCTGGTTCACCATGAAGGGCAGGTCGCCCAGCAGCTTGATGCCCAGGCCGGAGGCCCGCTCGCGGGCGGCGGTCCACTGGCGGTGGATGGCCCACTGCAGGTACTTGAAGAACACCACCTGCAGTTCCTCGCGCGAGTGCAGCTCGGCCAGGGCGGCGGCGTCGCGCCGGCGCAGCGGCTCCTCCCAGTGCGTCCAGGAAGTCCAGTCGTGAGTGTCCTTGAGGCGGCGGAAGACGGCGTAGTCCTCCAGCCAGCCGGCGTTGGCGCGGCAGAAGGCGCGGAACTCGGCCGCGAGGCCGGAATCCTTGAGGATGTGGTTCTGGTGGAAATGGGTGTAGACCTTCCAGAGCGTGCTGAACTTGAGGTGCCGCACCTCGTTGTACATCACGGCCCTGGAGGCGCGCAGCCGGCGCAGGCCGGACTGGAAGCGGCGGGAGTTGACTTCCTCCAGCAGGGCGGGTGATTCCCTGAGTTCTGGCAGCTCGTCGACGGCGATATAGATCGGGTCCAGCGCGAAAGCGGACAGCGCGGTGTAGGGGCAGGAGACTCCGGGCGGCATTTCGTTGATCGGCAGCACCTGCAGCAGGTCCAGGTTCAGCGCCTTCATAGCGTCGAACCAGAGGGTCATCGAGCGGGTGTCGCCGATGCCCCAGTCTTTCTTGTGGCGCATGGAGAAAAGCGGGAAGAGGGTGCCGGTATGTTTCTTTTCCAGTAAAGGGTGCATCATAGGGGTCCGTTTCCTGCCGGGTCGCGCGGCCTAGCGGGCGGCTACCGCCTCTATCTCCACCAGGGCGGCCTTGGGCAGGGCTTTCACCTCTATGGTGGCGCGGGCGGGAGGGTTGGCGGCGAAGAAGCGGCCGTACACTTCGTTCATCGCCGCGAACTGGCCGAGGTCGGCCATGAAAACGGTGGTCTTGAGGACATGCTCCAGCGAGAGGCCCTCGGACTTGAGTATGCCTTCCAGGTTCTTTATGACGGCCTCGGTCTGGGCCTTTATCTCGGCCGGGGCCATGGCGCCGGTGGCGGGGTCGAGCGGCAGCTGGCCGGAGATGAAGATCAGCCCGCCGGCCTCTACGGCCTGGGAGTAGGGGCCTATGGCGGCGGGGGCGTTACCGGTGGCGATGATCTTTTTCATGCTAGTTCCTTTTGCTGGTGCGTATGAAATTTTCCACGGTGCGGTCGTAGGTGCGCTCCGCTTCCGGCGTGAACAGGCAGCCGGGCAGTTCGCCGGCGGCCCTGTGATAGGCCACGCAGTCGCAGCAGGCGCCTTTCCTTGAGCAGGGCTCGTAGGTGCAGGCGCAGCCGGCCTTGTTGCGGTCTTTTTTGCAGTCCATGCGGATATCCCTATTATATTAAAAAACCGCGGCAGGGGGAGGGGGCTGGCGAAAAGCCTAAAAAGCGTCTATACTATTAGCGCCGGCCCGGGGCCGCTTTTTCAGGCAGGATTTTTATGGAAGGCAAATTCATTAAACCCGTTCACCTGGTAGCTTTCGGCATGTTCGTCATGACGCTGGCCGGCTTTTTCACGGTCATGCACGTCGGGATCAGCGCCAGGAGGGCCGACCAGATACGGCACGGCTTCGCTTTCCGCGGGGCGCCGGCGCCGGAAAAGAGCTCCTTCGCGGACGATTTCAAGCGCGGCGGCGCCATAGTGGCCGCCGGCGCGCGCAACTTTGCCGGCGGGCTTTTCTCCAGTTCGGACGGCCGGCCACCCGCGGCGCGCTCCTACGCGGCGGCCACCAGGCGCGCCTCCATTTACGACGAGGAGCGCAACGGCGCGCCCGGCGAAAAGGATCCGTTCGAGGAATTTTACGAGAAGAACTACGGCCGCGGGGCCGGAGCGTCTTACTCCGCTCCGGCCGCCTCGTGGGGCGGGGCCGCCCCCTCGTGGAGCGGTTCCGGCGGCAGTTCCACGGCCGGCCGCGCGTACACTTCTGCGTCTGAACAGGCTGGCGCGGGTTCCCCGCATACGGACGCGGCGGTGCCCGGGGATGAGGGCGCCGAAGAGAGCGAAGCTCCCGGCAGTCCCGTGTTCGGCGGACCGCTGGGCAGGGAAGACGCGCAGCGGAAACTGCACGCCTCGCTGCCGCAAGGCGCCGGGCCCTGGCAGGGGCTTGAGCGCCCGGGCGAATTCTCGGGCGGCGGGCTTGCCCCGGCCGGAGTGAAAGGCGAAAAAGGCGGCACCCTCTCCGGCATGCCGGGCAGTAAAGCCCCCGGCTCGCTGGACGGCGCCGGTGAGGACGCCCGGTCCGGCTCACAGGGCAGTTACAATTCCAAGATGAGCGGCGGCGCGGCCGCTGCCGCGGCGGCCGCCCCCGGCGCGGTTCCCGAAGCCGCGAAGCCGGCGGAAGTTTCCGCGGACGCCGGCGGCTCCGGCGGCGGTTCCGGCTCCGGCGGCGGTTCCGGTTCCGGCGGCACTTCCGGGGACGCGGGCACCGGTTCCGTGGACAAAACGGGCGACACGTCCGAAACCGAGCAGCCCGAAGAGGAAGAATATACCGACAGGTCCAATTTTTACGCCGCCGCGGCGGAGGACCAGGCCTTCCTGAAGACGGTGGTCCTGGAGCGGAGCAAAGGCGCCGAGGCGAAGTATGTCACCGATGAGGACTCCGCCGGCGAGCTCGATGAGTCGCTGCTTAAATCCGGCTCGGTTGTTCCCGAGGCCCCGGCTGAAAAGGACTTTCTGGCCGCCCGTTCGGACCCGAACCGCGCCAGAACTAAAACCGATCCGGAGCTGTTCTCCGCCCTTTCCCCCGAGCGCAGGAAAGAGCTTAAGCGGGAAATACATGTTTTCCTCAAGCGCATAGAGCGCCGCTACGGCGCCCTGGAGGACATCGTCTACACCTCCTGCGGTGCCGGGCGCGAGCTCTGCGCCGAGCACGGCCTGACCGAAGGCTATATCACGATGAGGACCAAGAAAGGGGCCAAGCTGCTGCTGGGTCTCAAGTACGTGGATAAGAAGTGGCGGCCCTATACCGTCGGCTTCACGCTGCCCGCTTCGCTGCGCCCGCCGCCGCCTCCCGCCGAGGAGAGTGAACGGCGGGAAGAAGAGAACCTGGACGGCGACACCGACCCCGAAGCGGACGCGGAGACCGAAGAATAGCCCTCTCCCCCGAGCCCGCACTGCCGCCTTGCCCTGCGGCAGGCTAATTATCAATAATCTCTATTAATGAGAGATACCATACATTTTTCCGGCATAGGCGGGGTCGGCATGAGCGCGCTCGCGCAGGTAGCCGCCATGGAAGGGCGGCCCGTAAGCGGCTCCGACCGCGATTTCGACCGGGGCCGCAACCTCGGAGTCAAAGCCGCGCTGGATGCGCTGGGCATAAAGATCTTCCCCCAGGACGGCACGGGCATAAACGAAAATACCGCCGAGCTGGCCCTCTCCACCGCCATCGAGGACAGCAACCCCGAGGTGCTGAAAGCCAAAGAACTGGGCCTCAAGATCAGCCACCGCTCCGAACTGCTGGCCGAGCGCGTGAACGGTTCCGACACCATAGCCGTGGCCGGCACCAGCGGCAAATCCACCGTGGCCGCCATGCTGTTCACCGCGCTCGAGGCCGGCGGCCTGCAGCCGTCGATAGTGACCGGCGGCGCGCTCGGCGCGCTCAAGGAACGCGGCCTGGTGGGCAACGCTTACCGCGGCAAGGGCCGGGTGCTGGTGGTGGAGGCCGACGAGTCCGACGGCACCATAGTCCGCTACCGCCCCAGGACCGGCCTGGTACTCAACATCAGCAAGGACCACAAGGACGTGGAGATCCTCAACAAGATCTTCGCCGAATTCGCCGGCAACTGCGGCCGCGTGCTCGTTAACGCCGACGACGCCCCCGCTGCCGCCGCGCTGCCCGCCGCGCCGGTCTTCGGCTTCGACGCCGGGGGCTGGAAGGTCTCCGAGGTGAAGCTCGGACCCTTCTCTTCCGCTTTCAGGATCAACGGCACCCCGTTCGAGCTGCCGGCGCCCGGCCGCTACAACGTGGAGAACGCGCTGGCGGCCTGCGCCGCGGCCTCGCTGTACGGCGTGAGCCTGGCCGACTGCGCCGCCGGTCTTAAAAATTTCCGCGGGGTGGAGCGCCGCTTCGTGCTGGTGGGCGAGCGGCGGGGCGTGACGGTGATAGACGATTACGCCCATAACCCCGCCAAGATCTCCGCCCTGCTCGCCGCGCTGCACCAGGCGCCGGGCCGGCGCGTTCTGGCTGTCTACCAGCCGCACGGTTTTACGCCCACGCGCCACCTGAAAGCCGAGCTGATAGAGAGCTTCGCCGCGGGCCTCAACCCCGGGGACATGCTGATCATGCCGGAGATCTACTATGCCGGCGGCACCGTGACCAGGAATATTTCCTCTAAGGACATTTCCGACGCGGTGGCGGCGCGCGGCCACAAGACGGCTTTTTACGAGAACCGCTCCGGGATCCCGGCCTTTATCGCCGGGGCCGCCGCGCCCGGAGACATAGTGGTGGTCATAGGCGCGCGCGACGCGACGCTGGCCGATTTCGCCGGCCAGATCCTGGCGGCGCTCTAGGTTTTTCCGCCGGGTTCCGGCGGCCGAGGCAACCGAGGAAGGAACGGAGAAGAACATGAACCCCGAAAAAATAACCAACGATGTCTATTCGCTGAGGGTGAACCATTTCAACCGGCGGCTGTTCGACTCGCTGATCCCCCTGCCGGAGGGTACCAGCTACAACGCCTACCTGGTAAAGGGCGCGGAGAAGACCGCGCTGTTAGACTCCGCGGACCCGGAGAAGGCCGCGGTGCTCTTCGAGTACCTTAAGGCCGAGAAAAAGATAGACTACGTGATAGCCCACCACGCCGAGCAGGACCATTCCGGTTCCATCCCGCTGGTGCTGGAGAAATACCCCGGCGCGAAGGTGGTCACCAACCCGAAGTGCAAAGAGTTCCTGATGACTCACCTGCACCTGCCCGCCGACAAATTCATCGAGGTCAAGGACGGCGAAACGCTGCAGCTCGGCGGCAAGACGCTGGAGTTCGTCTACCTGCCCTGGGTGCACTGGCCCGAGACCATGGGCACCTACCTGCGCGAGGAGAAGGTGCTGTTCTCGTGCGACTTCTTCGGCTCGCACCTGGCCACCAGCGCGCTGTTCTCCGAGGAGCACGTGGTCTACGAGCCCATGAAGCGCTACTACGCCGAGATCATGATGCCGTTCCGCTCCAACATCAAGAGCCACCTGGAGAAACTGGCCAAATACGACATCGCCTATATCTGCCCCAGCCACGGCCCGGTGCACCGGAACCCGAAATTCGTGATGGACATATACCGCGACTGGGCCGTCAGCGAGCCTCATAACAAGGCGGTGGTGGCCTATATCTCCATGCACGGCAGCACCTATATGCTGGTCAACCGCCTGGTCAGCCGGCTGCAGGAGGCCGGCGTCTGCGTGGAGAAGCTCAACCTCGACCAGATGGACGAGGGCCGCGTGGCCATGTCCCTGGTGGACGCCGCTACCATAGTCATCGGCACGCCCACCGTGCTGACCGGGCCTCATCCCAAGGCCGTCTACGCGGCTCACCTGGCCAACCTGCTGCGGCCCAAGGCCAAGTTCGTCTCTGTCATCGGCTCCTTCGGCTGGGGGGGCAAGGCCGTGGAGACCATAGCCGGGCTTATCCCCAACATAAAGGCCGAGGTACTCAAGCCTGTCATGATCAAAGGCATGCCCACCGAGGCGGACCTGGCGCTGATAGACGAACTGGGCGCCCTCATAGCCGAAAAGCACAAGAGCCTGCCGGCCTGCGGCTGAACCGGCCGGGGCCTTTCAGATTGGGCCTTGAAAATTCGGGTTTCGTCTGCTAGACTCTAATTATCGGTACCTGCTTTTTCAGTTTCCCCGCGGGGGAAGGGTGAAAAACGGGCATGTTTCTTTTAGTGGCTGGGGGCCGTATGGCTGACAACTCTAATAACAGGAAAAAAGCGCTCATCATTTCCGTCCTGGCTTTTCTATTCGCCGGAGGCGGGATCTTTCTTTTCTTCGTCGTACAGGGCGCGAACGATATTACCGGCGCGGGCAAAAGAAGCGCTTTTTCTTACGGCAATGTGGCGCGCGGGGCGGTGAACTCCTTCTTCAGGACGGTCGGGTTCATGGAAGACGACCCGATAGTCGAGTATGGCCCCGGCAAGCGCCCGCTGCCGCAGAGCGTTCTCGAGGCCAAGATCCTTAAGGCGGAGCTTTCTGCTTCCGCGGCGGACGCCGACCTTCGTACCTGGGGCGGGATAAAAGGCTCCGGCGGTTCCTCCTCAAAATCCACCGTGCCCAAGATGGCTGGTAAGGCCGCCCCTCCCGTGGGCGGCGCCGGCGGGGCCAGCAAGTCCGCCGGGGGCGTCACCCGTTTCGGGGCCGGCTCCGGCCAGGGGATGACAAAAGCTTCGGGCGCCGTTAAATCCGCCGAAGGGACTACCGAAAAAGGTACCCTGGCCTCCCTGCAGAATGCCAAGGCGATGCTGGGCGAAGGTTTGCGCAGCGGTTCCGCTTCTACCGCCAGGGATAAATGGGGACAGAGTTTCGGCGTCAGCTCCTCCGGGGGCAAGGGCTCGGTTCTGGCCTATAATAAGACCGGCCTGGTAAACCTGGACAAGATAAAGAGCGGCGAGATCGCCAACCTCAAGATGTCCAATGCCAAGTCCCTGAAAGTTCCCGACGTGGGCGCGTTCCAGCAGGACAAGGCCGCGGAAGCGAAGGACCCAACGCTGCAGAAGGCGAAGTCGGACGCCGAGGATTCCATAAAGAAGAGCGCCGCGGAGGCGGCGACCAAGGCCGCCGCGGAAGCCCTGACCAAGGACGGGGAGGATAAGGAGCAACCGACCGGCAGGAGCGTGACCGACGAAGAGGACGGCGGGAAGGAGAGCGGTGAATGCCGCGACATGATGGGGCCGCAGACGCAGGTCTGCTCGGCCGCCATGGAGATGGCTTTTGACGACGAATCGGTTTCCTTCGAGAAACTCGGTTCCTCCGATAAGGGCACCATTTATGCCGTGAAGTTCGACGCCACCGATCCTCCTGCCATGCAGAATAGTAATATGATAGTTACCCCGGAGGGCAAGGTGGAATGGATTTTTGGCGATTATAAGCCCAAGTAGGGAACGCCGGTTTTTCGGTTATGGCCCTTGACAAGTCAACTTCTGTCTGGTATAACATCGGTGTAAATCAACTTTGACCTGAACGCCCGCGGGGGCTGTGTCAGGAAAAGTTTAAAGTTATTTTATGCGGTACTCTCGGGGATAAAAAGGCGGGGTTATGATGAAATTCCAGCCCAAAAAAAACAAGTCGACCCAGTATGTGATAGGCGGCACCGTGGCCGTCATAATCCTGGGCATCTGGGTTTCCATCCCCCTGATGAGCGGCTCCTCTCTCGATTCCAGCATTTCCGCGGGCAACCCCTTCCGCTCCAAGGTGGCCGACATCGGCCTGCTCGGCAGCGACATCGCCTCGGAGGCCGGCGCCCCCGGCTCCCCCCTGAGCGGCGAGATGATAAACAACCCCGCCACCTCCGGCGAGGACATAGCCTCTTCCCTCTTCCAGTCCGGCCCCGGCGTGGAGGAGCCCGCGGATGTTACCGCCGAGGCCTCGGTTTCCGCCGACGCCCCCGCGCCTTCCGCCTCGGGTGTGGCCCCGGCCCCGGCCGGCCCCCGCGGCAAGCTGGCCGCGGCTGCCTCCATAACCGGCGGCAATTCCAACAGCATGACCGCCGGCGGCATCCATAACAAGTTCTTCGGCACCGGCAACGCCAAGGCGGACATCGCCCCGGTGTCGGCCGCCGACCTGGGCAAATCCTCTTCCGTAGAGAAGCGCAATACGCTGGTGGCCCTGCTCGGCAACAGCGCCGACAAGAGCCAGTCGGCCCTGAAGACCGGCGCGGACCTGGGTGCGGCCAAAGGCGGCGCGGCCCAGGCTTTCGCCAACACGTCCAAAACGGCCAGCAGCGACCTCAACAGCGGCCTGGAGCAGCAGACCGCCCTGTCCGGCCTGCAGATGGGCCAGACCGCCCAGGACCTGAAGAAGAACGACCCCGCTATAAGCAAGACCAAGATCACGCCTCCCTCCAAGCCGGAGGACGCTACCGATGAAAGCGAAGAGATGAAGAACCAGATAAAGATGATGGTGATACAGATGGTGCTGAAGATGGCGCTGGGGGCCGTGTTCGGTGTGGCTGTTTAATTTGTAATTTATCGGGAGGAGCATTATGAACGACTATAACGAGAAAAAAGAAGAGAAAGGCGGCTTCCTTTCCAGCCTTTCGTCACTTTTCCGGGGCGGCTCGTCCGCGATGGGCGGCGCGTCTTCCGGCGTTGGCTCGGCCGGGGGCCTGGGCGGGCTGTTCGCCACCAAGGCCGGTATAGTCGGTATGGTGCTGGGCGGCGCCACCATAGCCGCCGGCGTGGGCGTGGTCTACAATTTTGTGGGCCCCTCCTCCAAACCGGTCTACTCCCCCGACCTCTTCCAGAACAGCTATTACGAGGAAGAGGCTTCGAAAGCCGGGAGCGAGCGGGCGCTCTCGAGGGATTCCTCCTCGGCCGCTTCCTCCACCCTGGACATGTTCAGGGAGCAGGCCAAGAAAGACGGCATAGGCCTCCCCGGCGACTCCGGCGGTTCCGGCGCCGACGCGAACGCTTCCGCGGATGCCGCGGCGGCTGACTCTTCAGCGGACGCTTCCGCCGGGGCTCCCTACGCGGACGCCGCGGCCGGCGGCGGCGCGGGCGGCTCGGCCGGCGCGGGCAAACTGCAGGCCTCGTCCGGTTTCGGCGGCGGCAAGGGCGGCGGGGCCGGCAGCGGCACCTCCATCCCCCGGATGCAGGGCGGCGGCGGCCTGGCCGGCGGCATAGGCGCCAAGTTCCAGCCCGTCTACAGGGCTCCAGCGCAGGCGAATACCGGCAAGAGTTCCGGCATGACGGCTTCGGCCGCGGCCCGGGTGAAGAATTCCCCCAAGTATTCGGTTCCTAACACCAACAGGAAAGGCGCTTACGGCCAGGCCAAGTTCGCCCGGAACATGGGCAGCAAGGCCGCCTTCTCCGCGGACGCGGCCGGCGCGCGCACCGGGGCCACCGAGGCTTTCTCTGGCGAGACCGGCAACAGCGGCGACGTGGCCACTCCCGCCGCTGGCGCGGGCCTGGGCGGCGCGGGCGTAGCCGACGGGGCCGCCCTCAAGGGCAACGATCCCAGCCTGAACAGCAATGAGTCCAGCGTGCCGGAGCCCAGCGATCCGGAGGACGTGGACCCCTGGCAGGAATACGAGGATATGGCCACCAACAGCATGATGTATGCCGGCGGCCTGATACTCCTCACGATGGTGCTGAGCAAGATAGCCAAAGCTCTGGCCAATACCGGCTGGGGTTACGCTGCCGCGATGTACGTGTTCTACGCGGCCTGCGCCGCCGCCGCGGCCGCTATCTTCTACGCGCTCAAGGTCGTATACGCCGGGTTCAAGATGTACAGCCAGTACGACCAGAAAATGATGGGCGGTATCTATATAGCTACCGGCTTGTTGCTGGCCTACCAAGCTTATTCGGCCCTTATGTCGGCCTGGAGTGACGCCAGCACGGCTGGCGGTTTAGAGGGAGCTACCGGGGACGGGTTTACCGGCTGGTCTGAGACCGGCGGCATAGGGTCCCTGTTCGGCGGGAAGTGATACTGAGGGTACTGGAGGCGTTATGAACGACAATCTTCCGGATATAAACTTTAAAGAGAAAAAAGAGAAGAAGGCCGGCGCCCTTGGCTGGCTGCGCGGAAAACTGGGCATGGGCTCGCGCGGCTCCATAGGCCAGGCGGGCATTAACCCATCGGTCATGAACGTGGGCAAGGCCGCTTTCGGAGGCGCCTCCAAGTTCGGCGCCTCCGCCGGCCTTGGAAGTTTCCTGGCCGGCAACGCGGGCATGATCGCCACCGTAGCCATGGTGGCCGTGGCAGGCGGCCTCTACCTGGCCAACAACGCCCCGGCGCCGAGTACCGCCACTTCGGCCTTCACTTCCAACCAGTCGCACGACAACTACGTGCCGGCCATACTGCGCAGCCAGGCCGCCAATCAGGGCTCCTCGCTGGACATGTTCAAGGATACCAACAAGGGCTCCCTGGCCATGGACGAGGCGCCTGCCGCCAAGAAGGACCAGGCGGCGGCCGATCCCAACGCGGCCGCGGCCGACGGCCAGGAGGGGCAGCCCCAGGACCCCAACGCCCAGCCCGATGGGAACAACATGGCCCAGGACATGATGGGCAAGCTGCAGGGCGGGGACATGGCTTCCCTGACCAGCCAGCTGGGCGGCGGTTCCAGCAAGTTCTCCAACATGGGAGGCTTCAGCAATAAGTTCGGTTCCGGCGCCACCGGCGCCAAGACCGGCTTCTCTTCCGGCATCGGCGCGGGTTTCTCCAACATGCCCAAGTTCGACAACCGCAAGGGCAAGATGCTGGCGATGAAAGGTTCCGCCAGGCCGGTGTTCGGCAGCTCCAAGGCCGGCAAGAAAGGCAGTATCGGCGCCGGCGCCATGAACCAGGCCAAGGGCATGCGCGAGATACAGAAGTCTTTTACCGGCACCAGCGCGGACGGCGCCCGTTCCACCCAGGATAAGGCCTGGGAGGGCACTACCGGCGACGACGCCGCCTCCGGCAGCGGGGCCGGCATCAGCGACGGCGGGGCCGGCATCGTGACGTCCCCTTCGATCGATAACATCGGCAGCACCGGCGGCGGCGGCGGCACCGATGTCCCTGACGCCGGAGACGTTCCCGACGCCAGCTCTCCCACCGACGTCAGCCCCTGGGCCAGCCTGGTCACCGCCATACTGGCGCTGATCATGATCTCGGCCGTGCTGTCCTTCATAGCCTCCAAGCTCAGCGGCACCATATTCGGCTACCCCATAGCCTGTATCGTCGCGGGTATAGCCATAGCGCTGGCGGCTATAGCGCTCGTAATGTCCATCATGCTCATGGCCCAGCACGGCCAGACGCTGCTGGGCGGCCTGTATACTATCGGCGCGGCCCTGGCCATAATGGCCGGCATCGCGGCCTTCGCCGGCGGCAGCGATGCGGTAATGGGCCCCGGCCCCGCCACCACCATAATGTGGCTGGCCGCAGGCGCCGGAGTGGTTACCCTGATAGGCAGCATGCTGGGCGGCAAGTAGTTCTTTTGGGGGGAAGTACGCGGTTGCCGCCGGGTTAAAGCCCGGCGGCATCGGGCGTAAAAAGCGGGGTCCGCGCGGCGCGGTAAATAGCTTGAGTGTTCCGGTAGGCCGGGTAGGCCGCTGGAGGTTATATGGGCAGCAAATTCGTAGAAAAACATAAACGCAAATCTCTCCTGGCCGCCTTGCTGTTTATTTTCCACGGCCGGGCCAAATACGTGGGCATACTGCTCATCCTCTCCGTCCTCTCTGTCCCGTTCGTCATCTCCGGCGAGACCTTCGGCCGCCTCGTCATGTTCCAGCCCGTCGCGGCCTTCCTGCGCACGGTCGGCCTGGGCAGCATCGTTTCCGCCATAAACCCTAAATATTCCAACGACCTCATGAAAGCGGCCCTGGACCGGGCCGCCTCGGACAGCGAGCAGAATTCCTTCTGGCAGAAGTTCCTCAACAGCCTTAACGCCACGCTGCCCCCCGGCGGCGGGCCGTCTTCCATAGCGATGATACGCGGCGGCGGCGACGACATCTTCGGTACCCCGGAGCTTAAGGACGGCGGCGGTCGGGCCAAGCCCGGGCAGGTCAAGGGCGTGGTCAACGAGGAAGAGCGCGCGCGCGGCGAAGGCGGCGACGCGGTGGACCTGGAAGGTCTGCTGGCCGGCGCCGGCGGGCCCGGCGCTGACGGCGGCCTCTACGGCGACACCATGGGCCAGAACCTGGCCGGCAATTTCGGCAACGGTTCCGCTTCCGGCTCGGGCCCGTACATGAACCGCACCATGCTGCGCGGCCCCGGCGGCGCCGGCGGCAGCGCCTCCGGCATGTACGCGAGGGCGGTGGGCCAGGCGGCCAGCAAGGTGCCGGTGCCCGGCTCGCCCCAGAAAGTGAATTCCAAGACGATGGGCAGGGTTTCCGGCTTCGCCTGGAAGAACGTCGGGTATAAGACCAAGAGCGCCAGGATGGATACCAAGCTGGGCTCCAAGAAACCCATGTTCCAGTTGGCCGAGACCTTCGGCATGACGGCCACGGCTTTCAAGTCCAAGGACGCCGCCTACGAGTACCAGGCCTCCTATACCGGCAGCACCTACGACGGCAACGACGTCAGCGCCGACGCGCTCCAGACCGACACCGCCGCCCCGATAGTGCCCGACACCTCGTTCACCGGCAACCTGATCTCCGGCGCCGGCGCGCTGCAGGAAGACGCCAAGCGCTGCACCGACGCACAGGGCACGCACGGCGCGGCCATGTCCGAGGACGGCAAGAAGATCGACGATATCGCCAAAACCCTCGGCAAGCCCCCGAAGTGCTGCAGCGGCGGCGTGGGCGCTTGGAACGCCAAGATCAACAATATAGTAACCCTTTGCAACGACTTCAACGTTCACGAGGCGCAGCAGGCCGCCGCCTGCCAGATCACCAGCAAGCCCATGAACTGCAACAGCTACAGCAAGATGCGCATCAAGCCCTGCTCCAAGTGGAAGTGCTGGCTGGCGATCATACTGATGATACTGCTTGGCGGCCTGTTCGGCATCATCGGCATGATAGCCGTCGGCGTGATGATCGGCGGTTCCGTGTCCGGCCTGTTCGGCCCCAAGATGTCGGGGTTCGTGGAGAGCATCGTTAGCCTTGTCGCCTCCGGCGGCGAGGACAAGAACGCCAAGGATGAGGCCAGCAACCCTCCTCCCCTGAACCCCACGGAGTGAGCGGTACTCTTAAGCCCGAGGTTACAGCCTGTACGGAGGAATGTTCCGGTGTCGCGAAACGAATACTTCTGCGGTGTGCTTCATCGAGAAAGTTTTACGAGGAACACCTCCGTGGCCGCCCGCAGGCGGCAGGCTGACCGCAGGGCTTTTTTACGGCCCGGGGCCAGGGGGCCAAAGGACCCAGCGGCGTGGGGGACTAATGACACTTGGCCGGCGGCGCGGTTTTAGGTAGAGTATAGTTGGAGAACTCTATAATATAATTTCGGCGGTCGTTGTTCGCTGCGGGATTTTAAATCAAGCAAACTAGGCATCGGAGGCGGTTTTATGAACTTCTATAATGAGGACGAAAAAAAAGCGGGCATCCCGGTAATCCCCGGCGCGGCTTCGCCCTTCAGGAAAACTTCAGCCTTCGGAAAAGCCCCGATGTTCTCCCGCGCCGCGGGCAGCTTCGTGGACCGGCTGAAGAACCTCTCCCGCAGGGACATGGCCTTCGTGGCCATCGGCCTCAGCGTGCTGGTCATGGCCCCGGTGGCGGAGTACATGATCTCGCAGCCCTCCCAGGACAACGTGCTCAAGGGCAACGATTTCGCCCAGCGGCACGGCGACGCCGGCCCCTTCGAGCCCGGCATCAACGGCCTCAGCCAGGGCTCGGCGGACGGCTCCGGTGAGGTCATCACCCCGCTGACCTCGCGCGACCCGGCCTCGCTGATACTCGGCGCCCAGTCTTCGCAGCCCGTGCTGCCCCCGGCCGTTACCGCGCCGCCCAGCAGCAGCTGGCGCGACGCCGTTACCGATTCCGGCAGGGCCGCTTTCAGCGCGGCCAGCAAGTCCGTCGGCGCGCCTACCGTCATCCCCAGGATGGCCTCCACCCTGCGCGGCATGTCCTTCTTCGGCGGCGACAACACTTCCCGCACTTCCGGGACGTTGAGCGGCGGCAAGATCATCGACGACGCCAAGTCGGCTTCTTCCAAGGCCGCCAAGCGCTCGATGATAGGCCCCGTGGCTATGGCGGGCTACAAGGGCGTGGCCACCGGCAACCCCAACAGCTCTTCCAAGGGCGCGTTCGAAAAGCTCCGCGGCGCGGCCGACAAGTCGGCCAGCAACTTCTCCGGCGGCTCAGCCATGGGCTCGCTGGACAAGGCGGCGGCCGACGCCGTGCAGATCGGCGCGGGCGCCGGCGGCTCCGGCGGCTTGGGCGAAGGTGACAAGACCAAGGGCGCCAACAACTACGATAACAAGTACAAGCACGAGCGCAGCGGCGAGTCCCTCGCCGAGGCGGCCGCCAAGGCCCGCCAGCAGAAAGCGCTGGAGTGGGAATTCTTCAAGAAGTACGAGATCAAGAAGACCATCGTCAACGCCGTGGTTAACGCTTTCGCCACCACGCTGGGCAAGTTCCTCACCAGCCAGATGGAAGATGCCCTCGGCATGAGTTCTCCTCCCCCTAAGGCCAAGTACTGCTGGGTTCCCGCTGGCGGTTATACGCTGGTGGGTTCGGCCGAAAAACCCAGCTCGGCGGATACCCAGGCCTGTAAGGATAAAGGCGCCACCAAGTCCGGCGTGGTAGTGCTCGCGGCCGGCAAAGAGAGTTCCGCCGCCGGCCAGGTGCTGTACTGCCCCTGCGGCTACGCTAACGAGCCGATAACCGGCAAGAACACCGACGCTTCCACCTCCGATCCCGCCGCCGACAAGCCGCTGGGGGATCAGGCGGCCGCCAAGCAGGAGGCCTTCGACGAGATCATACACAATATCGTCACCGAAACCGCCCGCGTGGAGAAGGACGCCGATGACGCCAAGGAACTGGCCGGCGGCCTGAAGAATATCGCGGCGAATTTCGACGCGTTCGCCGGGCAGAAGCTGGCTTCGCTCGACCCTTTACAGAAGAATAAGCAGGCTGCCAGTGCGGAGCTCGGCGTCTATTCCGGCAATATGGACAAGGCCCAGGGCCAGTACGACGCGATAGAGAAAAAGCACGGCGCGTTCAGCGGCCAGGTGGACAAGCTCAACGCGGCCATAAAGACCAGCGGGACAGGCGACGCGGCGACCTACGACTGCTCCGGCGTGGCCACCACCGGCGAGGAAGGCAAGAAGGCCGTACTGGCGCCAGAAACCTGCAAAAAGATAGCCACCGACATCGCCAAATGGAAGGTCACCTCGAAGGATTCCCTGGACGCGGTCCGGGTTAAGATGACATCCCACCGCAACTCTTACGGGGAATACGAGCGGCAGGTCGGCTTCGTGGACAAGCATATCACGAATATATCGACAATGTATGACGGTATAACCGAACTGTACAGGAGTGCTCCGGCGCTTGACAACCCGGAGACCCCCAGCCTGGAGAAGGCTGTGGCGCGACTTAAGGCCCTGACAGGCCGTCCGGAGAAAGAAGGCGAAACCTTGCAGGCCGGCACCATAGCGCTTAAACAGGCCACCGACCTGCGCGCCCTGGATTGGAAGCTGGTCTGGGAGAAGCATCATAAGTTCGACAATAGCGGCGCGGAGAAGAACGAAACCACGGCCTGGGCCGCTCAGCAGGCCAATATCTCCGTCGGGAAACCTACGGAGGATACTTCGGCCGAGGACGTGATCTCCAACTACATGCGGAGCTCCAATATCATCTCCAGTATGAAAGGGCGTTATTCGGACCTTGCTCTCATCGAAGGCGAGGTTTCCGGTATCGAGACCGCGATGAACCGCTTTAAGAGCGATCTTGTCGCGCAGAAGGTGGACGGAGCCTCCTACTTCCCGTCCGCGAAACCGGATAACCCCGTCAACGGCGGCAACGACTCGGGCAACGACTCGGGCAACGACTCGGGCAACGACTCGGGCAACGGTTCGGGCAACGGCTCGGGCAACGCTTCCGGCGTGACCAACGCCGCCACCGCCCGCGCAGACTCGGTTCTCTCCGACGGTACGCAGCGCATGGCTCTCAATCAGCCTGTACTGGACGGCATCAGCTCCCGGAGCGATAATTGTACTTCTACCGAATGCAAGGGGCGCATGGCTGACGCCCGCACGGCCATGGGTGACATGACCACCAAGATAGGCGAGATACAGGAACTGCAGAGGAAGGCCATGCAGCCCGGCGCCAATGTGGCGCAGCTGGACGCCGAGATACAGCAGAAGCAGCGCGAGCTCCACGCCGCCGACACCCGCTTCGACGAGGCGTCCAAGCGCGTGGCGGCCCTGGAAGGCTATAGGCCTCCCAAGCCGCCCACCCAGCCCACCGCTGATCAGATAGCCAAGCAGCAGGACATCAACAAGGCCGAGCTTCACGTGCGCGCCATCGACGCCTGCTACGTCGGCACCTCGGGCTTCAAAGCCGGCGCCTCCGCCCGTTGTGAGCGCGAACTGGCTACCCGTACGGCTACCACCGTGTTGACGGCCCGCGCCTGGAGAGATGATGTGATTTCCTCCACTGATGCGGCTTACCGCGCTACGCTCCTTGGCAACCTCGCCAACGAGCGCGGCACGGCCTATGGATGGGTTTCCACGTGCCTGCGCACCATCCCCGCCGGCTGCAGCAAGTAAAGTAGCGCTGTAAACATCAATGGAGCGCCCCCGGCAGAGCCGGGGGCGCTTCTTTTTATGCTGGAAAAGCCACCGGCAAAACCGGGGTTTTTTTATTTTTTGCCGCATTGGCAAAAATCGTATAATGTTGGTGAGGCTAAAGTCTCATAAAAGGGGAAAAACGATGAAAAAGACCATATTTGCGGCGGCCATGGTAGCGGCTCTCGGGCTCAACGCTTCGGCGCTGTATTTCGACGGCGGCGTGACCGGCACTACCGGCCCCGACGGCTACCGGGGCACCAAGCTGGACCTCATTATCGGGGAAGGGGACCTGGCCTTCAATCCTTCCATGACCAGCTACACCTCCGACGCCCTCGACAAGACCTACCGCACCTGGGGTCTGCGCGGCGCCTGGGAGAGCGACAAGTACACCATCGGCGGCGAGGCCGGCCTGACCCCCGAGGTCAACGGCTACGAGAACAAGTACGTGGGCGGCGACATCACCATCAGCCTCACCCCGACCTCCGGCGGCAAGGCCCGCCTGGCCGGCCCCGGCGCCCGCAGCACGGCCCGCGGCGGCGAGGGCGTGGCCCGGGTGGACATAGGCGCGGCGCTGAAGCATACCATGCACACGCAGACGGCGGGCACCTCCGACCTTGAGACCGCCCAGACCGCGGCCACGCTGTTCGCCGGCGCCAAGGTGCTGATGCTGAACCTCTCCGCCTCGTACACCGGCTACAGCTACGGCGACGAGGACGCGCTGCCCCAGGGCTTCACCCCCGGCCACACCTTCGTGACCAGCGCCAAGCCCCGCTCCAGCGTCAACGCCCGCGTGGACATCCCGTCCACCCTGCCCATGGTGACGCCCTTCGCCGGCTACACCGTGACCAAGTACAAGGGCGGCAGCGCCGCGGCCGAGACCGACGAGAGCTCCGCCATCCTGTTGGGCGGCTATGTGGACCTGAACATGGTGGTCGCCAACGTGACCTACCAGATCCTCAACTACGCCGGCAACACCGACAGCTTCGTCTCCATCGGCGCCGGCATAAAGTTCTAAACAGGCATCCGCCGGCCGGGGGTCCTCCTCCGGCCGGCCGTTTTCTCCCTCGGTAAAGAAACCTTTATGTACGAAAATCTTGCCACCAAGTACCGGCCAGGCGACCTCACCGAGGTGATGGGCCAGGAAACCATCAAAACTACCCTGCAGAACGCCGTTAAACTGGGCCGCGTGGCCCACTCCTACGTTTTCTACGGCCAGCGCGGCTGCGGCAAGACCACCATAGCCCGCATCCTGGCGCGCACGCTCAACTGCCACAAACCCAAGGACGGGGTTCCCTGCGGTAAATGTCCCTCCTGCACGGAGATCGCCGAGAGCAAGTCGCTCGACGTCATAGAGATAGACGCTGCCTCCAACACGCAGGTGGACAAGGTGCGCAGCGTGATCGTGGACCAGGCCTCCTTCGCGCCTTCGCGCGACAAATACAAGATCTACATCCTCGACGAAGTGCACATGCTCTCCACCGGCGCCTTCAACGCGCTGCTCAAGACCGTGGAAGAGCCGCCGGCGCACGTGGTGTTCATCATGGCCACCACCGAACAGAACAAGGTGCCGGTCACCATCCTCTCCCGCTCGCAGTGCTTCCGCTTCCGCCCCATCTCCGACGCCGACATCATAGCGCGCCTCAAGACCGTGACCGCGGCCGAAAAGATGAAGGCCGAGCCCGAGGCGCTGCGCCTGATAGCCCGCTCCTCGGGCGGCGCCCTGCGCGACGCGCTCACCATGCTCGACCGCGCGGCCTCCTTCGGCCACGGCGAGATCAAGGCCGACCTGATCAACGAGCTGCTGGGCTATCCGGGCGGCGAGAGCGTGAACGCCATGGCGCTGTCGCTGGTCAACCGCGACGCCGCCGCGCTGCACGCCGCCTTCGACCGGCTCAACGCCGAGGGCTACGACGCGCTGGCCTCGCTGCGCGAGCTGCGCAATAACTTCGCGGAGGCCTTCCTGGCCGCGCAGGGCTTCAACGAGGGCGAGCCCATAAAGAACCTGCCCAAGGGCGTGAGCCCGGCGCTGCTGGCGCGCCTGTCGCGCAAGCTCAACATCATCGTGGAGGAAGTGAAGTTCTCCGATTCCCCGGCCCTGTCAGCCGAGATCGCCCTGTTCACACTGATAGAGACGCCGCAGGACCTGGAGGCGCTGGTGCGCCGCCTGGAAGCCCTGGAGACGGGCGCCGCCTCCGGCGCGCCCGTCCAGCCCGCGCCGGCCTCCGCGCAAAAAAAAAATGATTTCGTGACGCCCCCGGCCCCGGCCGCGGCGTCCCCGGCGCCCGCCCAAGCGGCCGCCGAGGCCCCTGCGGCGGCGCCCGCGGGGCAGCGGAGCGGAGCGGACGCCTGGAAGCGACTGCTGGGCCAGGCCTCGTCGCGCAAGCCCGCCCTCTACAATATACTGCTGTCGGTGAAGATCGTCTTCGCCGAGGAGAACAAGTGGCGGCTGCTCAGCGGCAACAAGTTCGAGACCTCGATGATAGAGACCGCCCGCGCCGAGCTGGAGGAGATGCTGGAGAAATTCGCCGGCCGGCGCATCGCGCTGGTACCCGAGTTCGCCCAGGCCCCGGCCCAGGGGGCCCAGGAGTTCTCCGCACCCGAGGACACCGGTTCCGAGGAGCCGACCATGGCCGACCTCTCCGACGAGGAGGCCAGCCAGGACGCGCCCCCGGCCCCCAAGTCACCGCACGCGCCCAGGCAGGTGGTCGCCGGCACCGAGCCGGAGCTCAAGCACCTGGCTAAAGTCTTTCACGGCCGCATCACCCGCATAGACAAGGTTAAATGAAAGCGCTCGAAAAGATCATCGGCATCTTCCGCCGTTTCCCCGGCGTCGGCCCCAAGCAGGCCGAGCGCTTCGCCATGTACGTGGTGAAGGCCTCCCCCGGCGAGGTGGAGAGCATGGTGGAGGCCCTGCGCGAGGTGAAGGCCCTGGTCAAGTACTGCCCGGACTGCTACAACTACGCCGAGGGCGGCCTCTGCCCCATCTGCGCCGACCAGAACCGCGACCGCTCCCTCATCTGCGTCGTGGAGCGCCCGCAGGACCTGGCCGCCATAGAGAAAGCCAAAAGTTTTTCAGGCGTCTACCACGTGCTGCACGGCGCCGTCTCCCCGGTGGCGGGCGTCTCTCCGGACCAGATCCGGATGAAGGAACTGCTGGACCGCGTGCGCGCCTCCGACGGCGCCGTCAAGGAAGTCATCATCGCCACCAACCCGGACGCCGACGGCGAAGCCACGGCCATGTACCTGACGCGCCTGCTCAAGCCTTACGTGGAGGGCATTACCCGTATAGCCTATGGCGTGCCGCTGGGCGGCGACATAGACTACATGGACGAGGTCACCCTCGGCTACGCGCTCAAGGGCCGCATAAAGATTTAGGGCGGGTCAGCAATTACATCCTGTAACTCCTCATAGCCGGCGTTCCCGCGCTACGCGCTATGCATTTTTCATACTACCGCAGGCCGCTGTTCCTCCTGCTGCTGGCTTACTCGGCCGGCATCTTCGCTTTCCGCGGGCGGCTGCTGCGGCCGCCGGCGGAGCTGCCTTTCGATCTGCCGCGGGCGGGGGCGCTGGTGCAAGGCCGGGTGACCGAATACCCGGTGGCCGTGCCCGGCGGGCTGCGTTTCTCCCTGGAGACGGTCTCGGTCTATGGCCGGCCGCTGAGGACAGGGCTTATGGTCTACGCCCGCGGCGACGCAGGCGGCGCCTCGTACGGCGACACGGTCTCCCTGCTGGCCGACCTGGAAAGCCCGCCTGGCGCCTCGGCGCCGGGCAGCCTGGACTGGCGCGACTACCTGGCCCGGCGCGGTATAGCGGCCCAGGCGCGCGGAGCCGATCTGGAGGTGGTCAGGCCGGCCGGCCCGGTACTGCGGCTGGCGCGCCGCTTCCGTTCCTCGGCCCTGGCCTCTTTTCGCGCGGGGCTGGAGCCCGGCGCCGCAGCGGTGTTCGGCGGCGTGGTGCTGGGGGAGAAGAAAAGCGTGCCGCCGGAGTTGAAGTCGGCCTTCCAGGATTCCGGCGCGATGCATTTGCTGGTGGCGTCGGGTTCCAACGTGGGCTTCGTGGTGGCGGTGGTCTACTTTCTCGCTTCGCGTCTGGGGCTGCGCCGCCGTTACGCGGGGCTGGCAGCGCTGGGCCTGGCCGGTTTCTATGTGCTGGCGGCGGGGCTGGACGCGCCGCTGGTGCGGGCCTACCTGATGTTCGCGGCCGGCCTGACGGCCTGGCTATTGCGGCGCGAGAGCGGCGCTTTCCACGCGCTGACGGCGGCCGCCCTGCTGATACTGGTGCCGGCCCCGCGCTACCTCTTCGACGCAGGCTTCCAGATGTCTTTCCTGGCGGCCTACGGCCTGACCGTGGGCCTGGCCCTGTGGGGCCGCCGGTTGCCGCCCGGGTTGCCGGGGCGGGCCCTGGGCCTGCTGCTGGTCAGCTTCTTCGCCCAGCTCTGCCTTTATCCGCTGCTGGCCCTCTACTTCCACAAGATCTCGCTGGTCTCGCTGCTCTCCAACATGGTGCTGGTGCCTGCCTCCGGCGCAGCCATGGCGCTGGGCTTCCTGCTGGCCCTGACGGGCGGGCCGCTGTTCGGCGCTCTGGCCTGGGCGGCGGGCCTGTTCATGAGCTTTTTCATAGGCGCGGTCAAATTCTTCGCCGGCCTGCCTTTCGCTTCCGTCAGCGTGCCGGAGCCTTCGCCGCTGCTGGTGACCGGGTTCTTTGCTCTGGCGCTGGCGCTGCTCCACGCTCCGCTGCTGGGGGCCAACCGCAAACTGTACGTTCCGGCCTGCCTGGGGCTGGCGCTGATGGGGGCCGGCCTCTCCGCCGGCCCGGTCGGCGCCCGGCCCGCCGGCTACCGCGTGTCGCTGTTCGGGGACTCCGACACCAGCAGCGCGCTGGTCGCCGGGCCGGGCGGGCTTTACCTGGTGAATCCGGGGGTTAATCATAAGGCTCTGGCCGACGCCGTGCTGGCGCAGGGCGCGCGCTCGCTGCGGGGCGTGCTGCTGACCTCGCTGGAGGAGAAGAATTACAGCGGCCTGCCCGGCCTGGGCGCCGCGGTGGGGATCGAAAAAGTGTTCCTGCCGCCGGGGCCCCTGCCTCCGGCGCTGGCCTCCGCGCTGCCGGCCGGGGCCGGGCGCGTGAGACTGTGGCCCGGCGAGACGGCGGCGGGGGTAAAGGCCGCCTGGGACGGCGACCCCGGTTATACGGGCCGGGCGGATAAGGTGGTCTGGGAGATCGGGGCCGTCAGGATAGGGCTCGAGGGGGCTTTGGCCGAGCGGGTCTGCGGGCCCTACGCTGCGGCCTCGGCTGGCGGCAAAAAAACGGCCGTCCTGGAGTTCGACCTCCCGGACGGCGCTTGCCCTGAATGAACTACTTAATGTGCGGGTAGGCCTCGCGCAGCCTGGCCTCGTGGTTATGCTCTTCTTCCACCAGCCGGCGCATGTGTGCGCGTTTCCAGGCCTGCGGGAAGGCCTGCTCGAAAAGAGCGTAGAATTCCGCCGTCTTGATCTCCTGCCGTATGGCGAAGGCGGCGAGCTCGTCCTCGGCGGCGTTCTCGCCGGGAGGGTCGGCGAAGAAGCCGGCCTTCTTCACCCGCTCCATGAAGGCGGGCCATTCGGTCAAATGCGGCGGGAGAGGGCGCCATTTGGCTATCTGGTCCTGTATGATGCCCCGGTGTATCCCTTCCTGTTCGGCCAGCCAGGCGCAGAGTCTTTTGGTCTCGGGCTTGGCCGCTTTCAATTCCATTTTGGCGTACAGCGCCTCGCCTTTTTCCTCCATCAGCGCGGCCAGGCGGAACAGGTCGCGCAGTTTGACATTCTCGCCGTAATCGCCGAAGGCGCTGCCCTTGGCCGGCGCGGCGTCGGCCGCTCCGTTGCGGCGCAGGAAAAAGACGGCCAGGGCTATGACCAGGCCGAGGGCGGCTGCCGCGGACATGTAAATGGGGTTTTCCATAGGCATATTATACTAAAGACTATTCGAAGTCTCCGCCGCGGGAGCGCTTGACGTCAGAACGGCGCTTCTTGCCCTCTATGCGCCGCTGCTTGGACCCGAAGGTGGGCCGCGTGGGACGACGGTGTTTGGGCGGACGCAGCGCGCGGCTTACCAGCTCGGCCAGCCGCGCCCGGGCCGCCTGACGGTTCTGTTCCTGCGTGCGGTACTCGCTGGCGGTTAGCAGGATGTCGCCCTCTTCGGTCAGCTTGGAGCCGGCCAGTTCCTTGAGGCGCTCCTGCGCCGCGAGGGGCAGGCCTGACAGGCGCGGGAAGAAGCGCAGCTGCACCGAGGTGGCCACCTTGTTGACGTTCTGCCCGCCGTGCCCGCCGCTGCGCACGAACTTCTCCTCGAACGAGCCCGGGGGGAGGGGGAAAGCTCTCTCTTCCATGCGTCTATGTTAGCAAAAAAAAACGGGCCGGCTGTTGCGCGGGCCCGTATAATATCCTACAAAGGATATATGAATGAAACAGTACTGATCACCGGGGCATCGGCCGGCATCGGCTACGCGGCGGCCGAACTGCTGCTCAAGAGCGGCTGCAAGGTTTACGCCGGGGCCCGGCGCGTGGAGAAGATGCGCGGCCTGGAATACCTGGGCGCCAAGGTTTTCGCCCTGGACGTCACCGACGAGGGCTCGGTGAAGAACGCCGTGGATTTTATCATGAAGGACGCCGGGCGCCTGGACGCGCTGGTCAACAACGCCGGCTACGGCGCGCACGGGGCGGTGGAGGACGTGCCGCTGGACGAGGCCCGGCGGCAGTTCGAGGTGAACCTGTTCGGCCTGGCCCGGCTGACGCAGCTGGCGCTGCCGCATATGCGCGCGGCCGGGAGCGGCAGGATAATCAATATCTCCTCCATCGCCGGCCGGATCAGCGTGCCCGCCGGCGGCTGGTACCACGCCAGCAAGTACGCGCTGGAGGCCTATTCCGACGCCCTGCGCCTGGAGACGGCGCAGTTCGGCATAAAGGTGGTGCTGGTGGAACCAGGTCCCATAAAGACCGAGTGGGACAATACCGCGCTGGTGAACCTGCATAAATATTCCGGTTCAGGGGTTTATGCGCCCATGGTGGCCCGCCTTACCGAAAAGTTCCGTGCCGGCTACAGGAGCGGGGCCCCGGGCCCCGAGGCGGTGGCGGCCGTGATCCTGAAAGCCCTGCGCAGCGTCCGTCCCGCCGCGCGCTACCCGGTGCCTTTCCGGGCCTCTTTAATAATATTCCTTAAGTGGCTGCTGCCCGACGCCGTCCTGGACTGGGGCCTGCGCAGGGCCCTGGGGATATAAATAAAAAAACCCCGGCTGCCCGGGGTTTTTTACGGCCGACAGCGCCTCAGTCGCCGTACACGTAGGGGGCTTTCCCGCCGGAGCGGTCCACCACGGCCCAATAAGGCCTGCCGTCCACGCGCAGGAAGAAGATCCAGTTGCGCTCCACGGTCTCGCCGTTGAGGGGCTGGTAGAACTTAAAAGGGCGGACCAGCGCTATCAGCGAACCGCCCTTATTGAGCGAGTCGAGCACGCGGCGCGAGGCTTTTTTGACCTCTGATTTGGAGGGCGCCTGCAGCGAGCCCATGGCGGAGAGTTCCCTGGCCAGGGGGCTGGTGGGCTCGGTATAGTCCTCCAGCACGCGGCTGACGGCCAGGCGCAGGGCGTGCTCGAAGCAGAAGGCGTTATTGTAGTACCGGTCCTGGCGCATCACCTCGGCTTCGGGGATGTCCATGCCTATTTCGCCGATCGCGAATTCCTTGATAAGCAGCTCTTCGGCGCCTGAATAGTTCTGGCCGTCGCGCGGGCCGGCCGGCGCGGCGGGCGACGGGGCGGCCACCTGCACGGCCGCGAGCGTCTCGGCGTTTACCGCCGGGCTCCAGCCCTGCGCGGCGGCGGCGCCGGCCTGCAAGGCCGCTGCTAAAACCAGTGTAAAAATTTTCATTATCATTCCCTCCGTTCCCTAACCCACTATAGTCTACCATAGGGGCTCCTCCCGGCGCTTTGACGCCGGTCAGGCTAGGGGACGCTGCTTCCTATCTTCCTAACCGGAGTCGTGATGGGTAAATAGGAAGATAGGAAGCAGCGTCCCCCCTTATTATTAGCAGTCGCGAGGCGGTATTGACAATTATGAAGCCAAGGTGTATAATATTTTTGGCAGACAAATGTTTTGAGTGCTAATTAAAGACCGGGTGGACTTATGAGGGTACTTAAACCTGAAGTGGCGCAGGACAGGAAAGACAAGATCCTTAACTGGGTGGTGTACAACTATGTCAGCACGGGCCGCCCGGTCAGCTCCGACCTCATCGCCGAGGAAGGCCGCTTCAACGTCTCCAGCGCCACCATCAGGAATATTTTAAAAGAACTGGAGAACGAGGGCTACCTGGTGCAGCCGCACACCTCCGGCGGGCGCGTGCCGTCCGACAAGGGCTACCGCGCCTACGTGGACAATATCGTGCGCATGCAGCGCCTGGCCGCGAGCGAGAAGGACCGCCTGGAGCACGAGTACGACCGCCGCGTGGAGCAGCTCGACGGCTTCCTCAAGCACACCTCCCGGATGCTGTCCGACATGTCCCAGTGGGCAGGATTCGTGATGAGCGCCGACATGGACCTCGACAGCGTCAAGCGCCTGGACCTGCTCTCCATGGGCCCCAAAAGCGTGCTCTCCGTGATGTTCGCCCACTCGGGCCTTATCAAGCACGCCGCCTTCAATCTGGAGCACAACGCCGACAAGGGCGCCGTCAAAGCCCTGTCCGTGCGCCTGAACAAGCGCCTTAAGGACCTGCCGCTGACGGACCTGCCGCAGGTGATCTTCAAGGAATTCCTCGCCCGGGAGCGGGACAAGGGGCTGGAGGAGCTGCTGCGCAAGCTCGTCGACTATTTTAAGAGCCTCGTCAAAAGCGAGGACGCGCTGTACCTCGAAGGCCTCAGCCGCATCTTCTCCAACCTCGAGGACGGCAGCATGGAGGACATGCGCAACATCGCCCGCCTGCTCGAGGAGAAGGAGCGCTTCTCCGGCCTGCTGCGCGAGCGCCTGCGCGACAGCTCGCTGAAGGCCAAAGCCCTGGGCGAGCCCGGCAAGCGCCACATCGTGGATGTCACGATAGGGTCCGAGAACAGCATCAAGGAATTCAAGAATTTCAGCCTGGTGTCGAGCTCCTACTGCATGAACGACAAGGCCGTGGGCCTGGTGGGGATACTCGGCTACAAGCGCATGGAATACCCCCGCATGATCTCGCTGGTGGATACGGTCAGCTCCATGATGGAGGACATGCTGGGCGAGTGGGATAAGATAGATTTCGAAGAATAATATGAAAAACCATAAGGCCGAAGAGAAGAAGACGAAGAAAGCGGAGGAACCCGATTGCGCGTGCGGGGCCGAGGCCCAGATGGAGGCGCGGCAGGGCGAGCTGGAGAAGCAGAAGAAGCAGTCCGAGGATTACTACAACCAGCTGCTGCGCCTGCAGGCCGACTTCGAGAACTACCGCAAGCGCGTGGAGAAGGAAAAGCCCGAGCTGATAAAATACGGCAAGGCCGACATCCTGGCGCGCCTGCTGCCGCTCTACGACCTGCTGCTCTCCGCCCATAACCACATCAACAGCGCCAGGGACGGCGGCGGCAGCGACGACGTGCTGAAGGGCCTGGAGATGATCTTTAAGGAATTTTCCAAGGTGTTCGAGGCGGAAGGGCTGCGCCAGATGGAGCCGGTCGGCAAGCCCTACGACCCGATGGCTTCGGAGATACTCGGGGTGGTGGAGGGGACGGAGGAGAACGACGGCCTGGTGACGGAGGAGCTGCAGAAGGGCTTCTATTACGGCGACAAGATCCTGCGGCCCGCCAGGGTGAAGATAGCCAAGAAGAAGGCTGAGCCGGCGCCGCAGCCGGAACCGGAGCCGGAGCAGAAGCCGGCGGAAGAAGAAGGACAGTGAATTTTCAGTAACTTAATTTGGAGGAAACATAATTATGGCAAAGATAATAGGCATAGACCTCGGTACATCTAACACCGCCGCGGCGGTGATGGAAGGCGGCAAAGTCACCATCATCCCGTCGGCCGAAGGCACGAGCCTGGGCGGGAAGGCTTTCCCGTCCTACGTGGCTTTCGCTAAGGACGGGCAAATGCTCGTCGGCGAGCCCGCCCGCAGGCAGGCCGTCGCCAACCCGGAAGGCACCGTCGCCGCTTTCAAGCGCAAGATGGGCACCGAGCACAAATACAACATAGGCGGCAAGGAGTTCACGCCCCCGCAGCTGGCCGCCTTCCTGCTGCAGAAAGTGAAGCGCGACGCCGAGGCCTTCCTCGGCGAGAAGGTGGAGAAGGCCGTCATCACGGTCCCCGCCTACTTCAACGACAACCAGCGCCAGGCCACCAAGGACGCCGGCACCATCGCCGGCCTCGAGGTGGTGCGCCTCGTCAACGAGCCCACCGCCGCGGCCCTGGCCTACGGCATCGACAAGGAAGGCAAGGACCAGAAGATCATGGTCTTCGACCTGGGCGGCGGCACGCTGGACGTGACCATCATGGAGCTGGGCAAGGAGGGCACGTTCGACGTGATCTCCACCTCCGGCGACACGCAGCTGGGCGGCACCGACATGGACCGCGCGCTGGTGGAGTTCATCGCCGGCGAGTTCCGCAAGGACACCGGCATCGACCTCATGAAGGACGCCACCGCCACGCAGCGCATCAAGGAAGCGGCCGAGAAGGCCAAGATCGAGCTCTCCACCACCATGGAGACCGAGATCAACCTGCCGTTCATCTCGGCCGACGCCAGCGGCCCCAAGCACATGGCCCTCAAGCTGTCCCGTGCCCGCCTGGAATCCCTCGTGGATTCCATCGTGAAGCGCTGCCAGAAGTCCATCGACACCGCGCTGGCCGACGCCAAGCTCAAGACCTCGGACATCAGCCGCATCATCCTCGTCGGCGGCCCCACCCGCATGCCCATCGTGCAGAAGTTCATGGAGGAATACGTCGGCAAGAAGATAGAGCACGGCGTGGACCCCATGGAGTGCGTGGCCAGCGGCGCCGCCGTGCAGGCGGCCGTGCTGACCGGCGACGTCAAGGACGTGCTGCTGCTCGACGTGACCCCGCTGACGCTCGGCATCGAGACGCTGGGCGGCGTGCGCACGCCCCTCATCGACAAGAACACCACGGTCCCGGCCAAGAAGTCGCAGATCTTCTCCACCGCGGCCGACAACCAGCCCGCCGTCACCATCCACGTGCTGCAGGGCGAGCGGGCGATGGCCTCCGACAACGTGTCGCTCGGCAAGTTCGACCTGGACGGCATCCCGCCGGCGCCCCGCGGCATGCCGCAGATCGAGGTCACCTTCGACATCGACGCCAACGGCATCCTGCAGGTGCACGCCAAGGACCTGGGCACCGGCAAGGCGCAGCATATCACCATCAGCGCCCCGAACAAGCTCAGCAAGGAAGACATCGACAAGTTCGTCAAGCAGGCCGAGCAGTTCGCCGACGCGGACAAGAAGTACAAGGAGAAGGTGGAGGCCAAGAACGAGGCCGACACCGTGCTTTACACCACCGAGAAGGCGCTGAAGGAACACGGCGACAAGATCGGGCAGGACGAGCGGCTGGCCGTGGAGCGTTCCATCGGCGAGCTCAAGGAAGCGCTGAAAGGCGACGACCTCGACAAGATGAAGAAGGCCAAGGAGAACCTGATCCAGGTCTCCCAGAAGCTCGGCGAGGCCGTCTATAAGGCCGCGCAGGCCAAGGCCGGCCCCGCGGGCGCCGCTCCCGGCGCCGGACCCGCCCCGGAAGGCGCCAAGGCGCACGCCGGCGGCAAGGACGACGTCGTGGACGCCGAAGTGGTGGACGACAACAAGAAGTAACCCTGCGGCGGCCGTCTGGCGGATAGCGGAGCTTAACCCTCCGTTATCCGCCGTCGGCTTATATGCCGTACCCCGGCTTTTGGTAGAATTCCCTTAATACTTATATGGCTTCCAACGATTATTACCGCATACTGGGCGTGGCCCGCAACGCCAGCCCCGACGAGATCAAGAGCGCTTACCGCAAGCTCGCGATGAAGCACCACCCCGACCGCAACCAGGGCAACACCGAGTCCGAGTCCGTCTTCAAAGAGATCAACGAGGCGTACGAGGTGCTCTCCGCCCCGGAGAAGCGCCAGGTTTACGACCAGTACGGCGCCGAAGGCCTTAAGGCCGGCGCCGGCGGCCGCGGCGGCTTCGGCGGGTTCCAGGGCGCGGACCTGGGCGACATGTTCGGCGACCTCTTCGAGAACCTGTTCGCGCAGGGCGGGGCGGGCGGCCACGGCCGGCCGCGCTCGCGGCGCGGCTCCGACCTGAAATACGAGGCCGAGATCACGCTGGAGGAGGCCTTCAGCGGCGTCAAGATCCCCGTGAATTTCGACCGCACCGAGGTGTGCGGCGAGTGCGACGGCACCGGCGCCCGCGGCCGCGCCGGCATCAAGAAATGCCCCACCTGCCGCGGCACCGGCCGCGTGCAGTACTCTCAGGGCTTCTTCGCTTTCAGCCAGGCCTGCCCCGAGTGCGGCGGCCAGGGCGAGATCATCTCCGCCCCGTGCAAGGCCTGCGCCGGCGCCGGCCGGCAGAAGAAGAGCGCCTCCATCAACGTCAAGATCCCCGCCGGCGTGGAGGAGGGCGCGGTGCTGCGCGTCTCCGGAGGCGGCGACGCCGGCCTGAAGGGCGGCGACTCGGGCGACCTCTACATCCAGGTGCGCCTGAAGCACCACTCCCATTTCGAGCGCCACGGCCGCGACCTGGTGTACGAGTGCCAGGTGCAGGTCTGGCAGGCCGCGCTCGGCGGCGAGACCGAGGTGCCGGTGATAGAGGGCGGCCGCATTACGATCAAGATCCCGCCCGGTACGCAGCACGGCAAGGTGTTCCGCGTGCACGAACAGGGCATGCCCGCGGCGGGCGGCAAAGCCCGCGGCGACCTGCTGGTCAAGGTCAGGCTGGAAGTGCCGCACGACCTGACGCCCCGGCAGCGGGAGCTGTTCGAGGAGCTGGCGAAAATAGCCGGCCACGACGCGCCCGAGGCCGGCAAGGAAAAGAACTTCTTCAAGAAGATACTGGGCTGACATGCCGCAATACCTGATCCCCGCCGAGAACATCCGGGACGGCCGCTTCTTCGCCGGCCCGGAGGAGTCCAACCATATCGCCCGCGCCGCGCGCGCCCGCGCCGGAGACGAAATAGAGATCTTCGACGGGAAAGGCGGCCGCTACCGGGCCGTGATAAGTTCCGTGGAGGGCGGCCGCGTGGAGGGGGCGGTGAAGGAAGCGCTGCCGAGCCCTGAGTACGCGGCCCGGCTCACGCTCTGCTTCGCCGTGGTGGCGAGGCCGGCGCTGGAGAGCATTCTGGAACACTGCACCGAGGCCGGCGTGGCCGTCTTTCAGCCGGTGATGGCCTCGCGCGTGCAGTTTGACCTGTTCAGCGACTGGGACCGCCGCCTGCCGCGCCTGGAGCAGATCGTGGCCGCCGCCGCCAAGCAGTGCGGGCGCGGCCGCCTGCCCGAACTGCGCAAGCCGGAAAAGCTCGACGACCTGGTCGCCGCCGGCGGCAGCTGCGTTTTCGCCTCCGCGGACGGGCAGAACCCCGACGAAGCGGCGCGCTCGCTGGCCGGCGCGGGTGAGATAAAACTTTTTGTGGGACCCGAGGGGGGCTTTACGAGGGGGGAACTGGAGTTCGCCCGCGAAAAGGGCGCGGCCTTCATGAACCTGGGCCTGTACACGCTCAGGGCGGAGACCGCCTGCCTGACTGCGTCTTCCGCCCTGCTTTCCCGCCTCGGCTGAGGCGTCAGTTTTCCAGCCTGGACCTTATCGAGTTGCGCAGCAGCAGCTTCTTCTTATCCGCCTTTTCAAAGCTCATCGCTACGGCCTTCTTCAGGTCGTCCAGGCTGACGGGCTTGTTGAGGAACAACTCGACGCTGTTGCCGAGGTTGCCGGCGATGCGGGCCCCGTTGCTGCTGTCGCCGGTAAGGATGATGACCGGGATGCACCGGGTACGCGGGTCTTCCTTTATGGCGCGGCAGACTTCCATGCCGCTGATGTCCGGCAGGCCCAGGTCCACTATGGCCAGGTCCAGCCGCGTTTCCTTGAGCCACTGCAGGGCGGTCTGGCCCTTGCCGGCGGTGATCACGAGATGCCCGTCGTGCTCGAGCACGCGCCGCAACATCTCCTGGATGGACTCTTCGTCGTCCACAATCAATATCTTCTTCATTTGCAACTTTCCCCTTGACTCTAGACTAAATATAGCATAAAGCCGGCCCTCCTTTCTCCGAATTACGCCAAATGTCACAAAAGTCACATTGTCGAGGCTTCGCCTCGATTGGCGGCAGAACCCCAGAGGCGCAGGCCGGCGGCTGGCCGCTATCGAGGCGAAGCCTCTATAGGAATTTGTAGAATATGGGGGTGAAAATCTATTTCAAGACGGTAGGCTGCAGGGTCAACCAGGTGGAGACGGAAAGCCTGCGCGAGAAATTCGCGGCGCTGGGCCACGCCGCCGCGGCCTCTCCGGAGGAAGCCGACCTGGTGGTGGTGAACACCTGCTCGGTGACCGCCAAGGCGGACCGGGACTGCGTCGCCTTTCTGCGCAAGACCGCGGCCGCCAACCCGCGGGCCTCTATCGCCGTGACCGGCTGCCTGGCCACGCTGGAACCGCAAAAGATACTGGCCGCCGCCCCCGGCGCCGCCGTTTTCGCCAACAAGGACAAGGAGAACATCCCGGCGCAGCTGTGCGGCACGCCGGCCGCCGCGGATTTCTTCTCCGTCGGAAAATTCCACGGCAAGGCCAGGGCTTTCGTGAAGGTGCAGGACGGCTGCAACCTGAAATGCGCCTACTGCCTGGTCAATATCGCCCGCCCCGAACTGAAGTCCAAACCGCTGGAGGCGGCGGTAGCCGAGATCGAAAAATTGATCGCCGCCGGCTTCGCGGAGATAGTGCTGTGCGGCACGCGGCTGGGCATCTACCGCTGCGGGGAGACCGGCGCCGCGCTCGCGCAGCTGATGGAGCGCCTGTTCGCGCTGCCGGGGGAGTTCCGGCTGCGCTTCTCGTCTATAGAATCAGGCGAGCTGACTCCGGAACTGCTGGAGGTCCTCCGCGCGGCCGGGCCGAAGTTCTGCGACTATTTCCACCTGCCGCTGCAGGCGGGGGCCGACCCGGTGCTGAAATCCATGGGCCGCCTCTACGATACGGCGCGGTACCGCGCCAAGGTCGAGGAACTGCGCGCGCTGTTCCCGGGCGTAGGCGTTTATGCCGATATCATAGCCGGCTACCCGACCGAGACCGAAGCCGATTTCGCCGCGGCCCTGGAGTACGTGCGGGCCCTCAGGCTCGCCGGGCTGCACGTGTTCAGCTTTTCGGCCCGCCCCGGCACGCGCGCCGCCGCGCTCAAGCCGCTGCCGCCCGCCGTTGTAGCCGCCCGCTCGGCCGCGCTGCGCGCGCTCGACGGCGAACTGCGCGCCGCCTACGCGGCCTCGATGCTGGGCCGGGAATTGCAGGCGCTGTCGCTAAAGAACAAGGACGGCCGCGCGCTGGCGCTGGCTTCCAATTTTCTGAACCTGGAACTGCCGGCCCCCGTGACGCCGGGCCGCCTGCTGCGCTGCCGCGTCACCGCGGCCCGCGCCGGCGCCTGTATGGCGGAGGCCGCGTGAAGAAATGCCCGGCTTGCGGCTACGGCAACCCCGATAAATACTCCCGCTGCGCTATCTGCCGCCGCGACCTCGCCGCGGTGGCGCCGTTGACTGAAGCCGCGCGTCCCAAGGAACCCTCTCTCCTGCCGGCCTCGGCCATGGTGCTGCTGGGCTGCGCCGTCCTTTTCTACGCGCTGCAGAATTTCGCCTGGAAGCCCGCGGCCGCACCGGCCTCCGCCGCCGACGAGCCTCCGGACTACGCGGCCGTGGCTCTCTCGCTGGAGCTGATGGGGCGGCAGCGCTATCTGCCCGACGCTGATAAGCTGCTCGCGGTGCCGCTGCTCGCCAGCCCGGACCCGGCAGTGGCCCGCGCCGCCGCCG
>MGTZ01000043.1:32585-33626 GCA_001799715.1 Elusimicrobia bacterium GWB2_63_16
GTGGAGAACGCGGAACTGGCCATGCCGGTCATCCGTCAGGCTGTTTCCGACCTTCAGCTCGCCATGGAGCCGATAACACCCTCCCTGGAGGACCTGTTCGTCTCCTTCATGGAGGCGAGGACGGCCCGGCCCTGAGCCGTGGTGCCGCTTTTCTAATGTTTTCGGTCCAGCCGCCGATAAAGAGTAATCGCAGCATCATTACCGGGGACCCTGGGCCCCGGCGGTTGCAGCACCCATCCCACGTAAGGTTCGGTCCATGCGCACTAAGGGAGCACCAGCACCTCTTGAAAACGGACGGAAAACAGCCTGGAGCCTGCTCGCCTGCCTCCTGCTGGTGATCTGCATCGCGGTCGTCCGGCTGCAGGAGTGGAGCGTGGCGGTCCTCGTTCCCCTCTTCCTCATCGGCGCCGAGTGGCTCCGCTTCAAGTGGCGCCGGCGCTCCGACGACGCGGTCAGGCGGAGCGAGGAAAGGCTCCGGATATCCCAGCGCATCGCCCATATCGGGAGCTGGGACTGGGATGTCGGAAGCGGCAGGCTCGACTGTTCCGAAGAACTTTGCCGCATCCTCGCCATCCCCTTCGCCGAGGCCCCGGCCACCTACCACGAGTTCCTGGCGCTCCTGCCGGAAGAGGGGAGGGAAACCGTAGCCGCCGCCGTCGAGCAGGCGCTCACCGGGGAGGATTCCTACGCGGTCGAGTACACCCTGGTACGCCCGGACGGTGTGGAGCGGTTCGTTTCCGAGGTGGGCGAGGTGTTCCGGGACGAATCGGGGATACCTCTGCGGTTGGTGAGCGTGGTGCACGACGTCACCGAGCGCAAGGAAGCGGAGAGCGCCCTCTTCTTCGAGAAGCGCTACCGCGGGCTGATCGAGAACCTGCCGCAGCGTATCTACCTCAAGGACTGCAACTCCGTCTACCTCTCCTGCAACTCCAGTTTCGCCCGCGAGATCGGCCTGGAGCCCGGGGACGTCTTCGGCAAGACCGACTACGACCTCTTCGCCGCGCCGCTGGCCCAGAAGCGCCAGGAGAACGACGAGCGGGT
>MGTZ01000043.1:33653-35915 GCA_001799715.1 Elusimicrobia bacterium GWB2_63_16
GGTCTACGGCCTGCTCGGGGTCTTGACCGACATCACCTTCCGCAAACTGGCCGAGGAACAGCTGAAGGAGAGCGAGGAGCGCTTCAGGAACACCTTCGAGCAGGCTGCGGTCGGCATCTGCCATCTCGCCCTGAGCGGCATCCTGATCCGCATCAACAGGCGCTTTTGCGATATCCTCGGCTACACCCAGGACGAACTCCTAGGCTCGACCCTGGAAGAGACCATACACCCCGAGGACCGGGCGACCGAAAAGGAGAACGCGGCGCGGCTCTTGAGGCGCGAGATCGACAACTACAGCACCGAGATGCGCCAGCTCTGCAAGGACGGCTCGGTGGTCTGGGTGAACATCACCAAGTCGCTGGTCTGCGGGCCGAAGGGGGAGCCCAAGTACCTGGCCGGCGTCATCGAGGACGTCACGGCCAAGCGCGAGGCGCAGGAGTTGCGCCGGGAACGCGACATGGTGCAGGCGGCGAGCCAGGCCAAGAGCCAGTTCCTGGCCAACATGGGGCACGAGATCCGGACCCCGATGAACGCGGTCATGGGACTTAGCCGCCTCGCCCTGAAGACGGAACTCAACACCAAGCAGCGCGGCTACCTGGATAAGATCTGCTCCTCCAGCAGGACGCTTCTGGACATCATCAACGATATCCTCGACTTCTCCAAGATCGAGGCGGGGAAGGTGGAGCTGGAGAAGACGGAGTTGAGCCTGCACGAGGTGCTGGGGAACATCTCCGACATGCACCACCTGAAGGCCCACGAAAAGGGGATCGACTTCAAGGTCCGGCTCGCGCCGGAACTCCCGAAGAAGCTCGTGGGCGACCCGCTCCGCCTGACCCAGGTGCTGAACAACCTGATCGGCAACGCGGTGAAGTTCACCGAGAAGGGGGAGGGGGTGGTCGCCGTCAAGCCGGTCCAGCGCGACGGGGGGGACGTCCGCGTCAACTTCTGCGTCCAGGACACCGGTATCGGGATCGCGCCGGAGCAGATGGAGAAGATCTTCACCCCCTTCACCCAGGCGGACAGTTCCACGACCCGCAGGTACGGCGGGACCGGCCTCGGCCTCTCCATCAGCCGGCAGCTGGTCGAACTGATGGGGGGGGCGCTGCAGGTGGAGAGCATCGCCGGCTCCGGGAGCAGCTTCTCCTTCACGGTCGACTTCTCTCTTCCCTGCGCCGCCAAGGCGCTCGGGGAGGCGCTGGAACAGGAGCAGGAACTGCGCAGCGTGAAGCTCTTGGTGGTCGACCGCGATCCCGTCTCGCGGACCGCGCTGCAGGAAATCCTGCAAGGGATGCCGATGGTCCAGGAGTTCGTCGCCACCGTGCCGGCGGCCCTTGCCGCGCTGAAGGACGAGTCGCGCGCAGGGAGCCCCCCGTTCGACCTGGTCCTGGTGAACGGCGCCACAGCCGGCGAGGCGGGCATGGAAAAGCTCTGCCGCAGCGTCTGGAGCCGCTACGGCTGGCAGCTCCCGATCCTCGCCACGGTGAGGCCGGACAAGATGGAAAAGGTGCAGCAGCAGGCGGACGAGTGGGGGCTGAGCGCGGTGTTCGTCACGCCGGTGCGCCCTTCCCTGGTGCTCGACGGCATGGTGCGGGCGCTGTCGCGTGTCGGCGAGCCGTTGCCCGAGGGGACGCCGAGGTGGCCGGAAAAGGGCGTTGCCGAGGCGGCCGGCAGGAAAACCGCGGCTCCCGCCCCCTTTGCCCCTTTGAGGCTCGCTGCCGAGAAGACCAAGCTGGAGCGCCTGCTGGCCAGGAACAGCCTCGACGCCAAACGGCAGTTCCTGAAGTTCTGCAAGGAAATTCCGCCCGGGGTTTTCGCCTCCGAGATCGGGGCGCTGGAAGTGTGCATGGAGAAGCTTGATTTCAGAAAGGCTCGGCAACTGCTGGCGATCTTCCCGGCAGACAAACTTGAGTCGTCCTCCGAGAGGGAATGCCTATGAAACGCCAGACGGTGATGATAGTCGACGACACCCCCGCCAACATCGAGATCCTGAGCGAGAGCCTGGGCGACGACTACGAACTCTTTTTCGCCACGAGCGGCGCGGACGCGCTGGAACTGATACGGGCCGACAAGCCCGACCTGATCCTGCTGGACATCATGATGCCCGGCATGGACGGCTACCAGCTCTGCGGGATATTGAAGGACGATCCCGGCACCCGCGACATCCCCATCATCTTCGTGACCGCGATGATCGGCGAGGAGGAGGAGATCAAGGGACTGGAACTCGGCGCCATCGACTACCTCACCAAGCCGATCAGCCCGCAT
>MGTZ01000044.1:0-25843 GCA_001799715.1 Elusimicrobia bacterium GWB2_63_16
ATATACAAAAAACCCTTTAACCTGTTGGCTAAAGGGTCCTCTGTTCAAATTGGCTCCGGGACTAGGATTCGAACCTAGACAAAGAGATTCAGAGTCTCTCGTGCTACCGTTACACCATCCCGGAATATATTTGTATTATATATTTTTCTGCATCCTAATTGAAAGGGCGGGAGCGAATGCAAGATTTTTCGACGGAATTGACAGTTATAGCCGTGATGCTGGTACTCAACGCCGGCTTCGCCGCTTACGAGATGGCGCTGGCCTCGGTGTCCAAGGCGCGTATACGGCATCTGGCCGAGAAGAACGTGCCGGGCTCTTCCTCCGCCAGGTTCATGAAGGACAGGGTGGCGGCCAGCCTGTCGCTTATACAGCTGGGCATCACGCTGGCCGGCGCCGTAGCCGCCGCCACCGGCGGCGCCGGCATCAACGAATACATAGCCCCGCTGCTGAGCGCGCACTTCACCATAACCGAGGGCACGGCCGAAGCCCTGGGCATAGCCCTCTTCGTGCTGCCGCTGAGCTTCCTTACCATAGTCTTCGGCGAGCTGGTGCCCAAGGTGTTCGCCATCGAGAACAAGGAATTCATCCTGCTCACGTTCTCCCCCTTCTTCCGCTGGCTGTACCTGCTGTTCTACCCGGTGCTGGCGGTCTTCGAGGCCATCATCAAGTGGGTTATAACCCTCATCAACGCCGTGCTGCCGGCCAAGCGCCAGTACAACGAGAAGGCCGGCCTGTCCGAGCTGCGCCAGGCCGCGGCGCAGGCGCGCGACGACAGCCTGATAGGCCATATGGAGGAGAAGATAGTGAACGCGGCCGCCGCGCTGTCGCTGCGCAAGGTGGAGGAACTGATGATCCCGCCGGCGGCCATCTCCTACATCCCGGCCACGCTGCCGCTGGCCGAGGCGCTGGTGCGCGCCCATATGGACCTGCACACCCGCTTCCCGGTCACCAAGCGCGACGGCGCCCCCGAGGAGATCATCGGCTATATCAATTTCAAGGACATAGTAACCGCCCTGAAGATGCACGCGCCCACTTCCGACGTGGCCGGGATCACCCGCCCGATAGAGAAGATCAGCGCCGGCACGCTGGCGCCGAAGGCGCTGGAGAACATGATGGCCACGAGCGTGCACATAGCCGTGGTCACCGGCAAGAACGGCGCCATGCTGGGCCTGCTGACGCTGGAAGAGATCATAGGGCAGCTGGTGGGCGGGCCCATCAAGGACGAATACGACCGCCTGCCCGCCTACCTCTACGAGGCCGGCGGCGGCCTGATAGCTGGCGGCGGCTCCGACATGGCCGAGGTGATGCGCAAGCTGGGCTTCAAACCGGAAACCGGCAACATTACCCTGGCCGCCTGGCTGGAGAAACAGATAGGCCGCAGCCCCCGCGGCAGCGAGGTGCTCAAGATAGCGCCTATAGAAGTACTGGTGAGGAAGACCCGCCGCAACCGCGTCTCGGAAGCCTTCATCCGGAAGCTCCCGCCCGCTATTTAGTAGAATATCAACTCAGCGCTGCCCCGGGCGTCAGTCCGGGGCCTTTATCGGGGCATGGTGGAATGGTATCACGCGTGCTTTGGGAGCATGAATCCCGGGTTCGATTCCCGGTGCCCCGATACAACTAATCGATCCCTACAGTTTTAAAGAACCTGGCCAGGCCCCGCTTGATGGCGGCGCCGATGGCCCGCCTGTTCTCCTCGTCGAGCAGGAAGGCGCGGCTCTTGTCCAGGTCGCCGATCTCCAGCAGCACGCGGTAGGGCGCCTTGTTCACGTTCTCGTCCACGCTGTAAAAGCCCAGGCGGCCGGTGGCGGCGCAGCGGTAGTCGTTGCGGCCGGTACTGCTGTCGAGGTGGGTGCCGCGGTTCTCCAGGTCGGTGGCGCGGGCAATCTCCTCTATCAGGATGTCGGAGAGGCGGCGGTTCTCGGCCTCCATATTATCCCCGTCGTGAATATAGCCCCAGACGGCGTGGCGGCCGGTGCCGCCGTTGTTGTGCACGCCTACGAAGAACAGCGGCGCCAGCGCGTTGGCCTGCCGCAATTCCCAGGCGTAGCCCGAGAGCTTCCCGTCCTCCACGGCGGAGGTATGCGCCTTGAGCGTATTGGTGCCTACGTCGGCGTGGTGCAGGCCGGGCTGGAAATAGCTCCACACCTTGGCCGAGCCGAACTGAGGCTCGGCGGCCATGGCGTATTCCACTATGGCATTGCAGGTCTGGGCCTCGTTGTAATTCACGCCGGTGTCGCTCTGGTGCGAGGGCTGGAAGACCACGATCTGCGCCGAGGCCGGCAGCGCAAGGAGCAGCAGCGGCAGCAGCAGGCGCGTCATAAGCCCAGCAGGCCGTTCTTCAGGGCCTGGTCGGAGGGCTTGGGGCCCAGCCAGACGCGCAGCAGCGCGTCGCCGAAGTCCTTGCCCTCTATCACGCCCAGCTTCTTCTCTCCGGCGGCCACTTCCACGCCGGCTCCGGGGCGGTAGGTGAAGGAAAGTT
Source organism: Elusimicrobia bacterium GWB2_63_16 (assembly GCA_001799715.1). GTDB lineage: Bacteria > Elusimicrobiota > Elusimicrobia > Elusimicrobiales > UBA9959 > UBA9959. Next base: position 2,480 of record MGTZ01000044.1, read on the forward strand.
TGTCGCCTTTTTTAACATTCGGTATGAGTTTCTCGAACTTGGCCACGCGGTCTTTTATGGCGGGCAGGACCTCGCCGGCGTTGTTAGTGAAACCGTCGCCTATGGCCTTGGCCACGTCGGCGCCGTCCACCGCGCGCAGGAAGACCAGGTCTATGCGCTTGAGCTGCTCCGAGGCGGCTATGGCCAGGCCGTCACGCGAGGGCTTCTCGAGGTAGAGGCCGGCCACGTAGACCTTGAACACCACCTTGGTGCGCAGGCCCAGGCCGTTGAGTTCCAGCTTTTTGCCGTCCAGCTGCGTGACCGCGGGCAGGGTCACGCCTTTCAGGGTTTTCTCTCCCTCGGCGGCGTAAAGCCAGGCGGGCAGCAGCAGCAGCGAGATCAGGGCGATCTTCTTCATCGTTCTCTCCTTAACTTACGGCGGAATAGTTAAATCATATATATTATGACCGGCACTTTCCAATTTTGTAGGATAACGGGTAAAGACTATGAGCGACAAAAAGACCAACCCGCCGCAGCGCTCCTGGACGCTGGTCCATTTCCTGCCCGGCGATTTTAAAGGTTTCCGCCTTGTTAACCTTAACGCGCAGCCTTATCCCGCCGGCGCTTTCGGCGTCGGCGACCCGCGGCGCACGGCCTCGCTGACCTCGCCCGCCATCCCAGCCCATTTCCCTTTCGACCAGCTGCTGCTGTCGGCCAGCGTCGGCGGCGCCGCTTTCGGAGCGGAGGCCAGCGTCAGGACGGCGGCCGGCTGGAGCCCCTGGTTCAACTGGGGCAGGTTCACGCCGGGCAAGGCCGCCAGCGCGCCGGTCAAAGAGAACAGATTCGGCAAGGTAGACACCGACATACTGAAGCTGGTAAAGAAGGCCACGGCCTTCCGCTACCGCCTTAAGCTGGAACCGTCCGCCAAGGCGGCGGTAGTGCGTTCCGCAGCCGTTTGTTATACCGATTCCACGCTGCCCTGCCCGCCCGAAGGCCGCCGCGCCCCCGGCGCCGCCCTCAAGCTGGCCCTGCCGCGCTACTCGCAGATGGCCCAGCGCGTGCCGCAGGCGCGCGACATCTGCAGCCCGGTCTCGCTGAGCATGGTGCTCGCCGGCCTGGGCGCCAAGGCCGGCCCGCTGGACACGGCCGCCGCCGTGCGCGACCACGGCGCGCAGCTCTACGGCAACTGGTTCTTCAACACCGCCTACGCCGGCTCGCGCGGCTTTCACGCCGTGCTGGCGCGGCTGAACTCTCTGGAGGAAGCGCGCGGCTTCATACAGGCCGGCGTGCCGGTGATAGCCAGCCTCACCTTCGGCCCCGGCGAGCTGAAGAATTCCCCCATCAAGCAGACCCGCGGCCACCTGATGGTCATCACCGGCTTTACGGCCAAAGGCGACGTGATAGTGCATGACCCCGCGGCCGCCGTTCCCGCCGCAGTGGAGCGCGTCTACGACAGGGCCCAGTTCGCGCGGGCCTGGCTGGCCAACAAATACGGCCTGGCCTACATCGTCGCCAAAGACCTGGGCGCTTTCCTGGCGGTAAAGGAAAAGGTCACCGAACTCTATTCCACCCCGCCGGCCGGAACGAAGGACCGGAAGAAATATATAGAGAGCCAGCTGGTCTATAACGAGCGGGTAGAACTGACGGAGATCTCCGGCCGCTGGGCCAGGGTGCGCGCCGTAGAGCAGCAGAGCCTGAAGGCCGACGGCAAGAACCTCGCCCCGTACGTGGGCTGGCTGGAGGCGGACCACATAGCCTTCTGCCCCCCGCCCGACCACGCCGTCATCGTCCGGTCCAAGACCGCCAGGGCGGCCGGCCCGGAATTTTCTCTGGGCGTGAAGCTGCGCCACTCCGGCGGCCTGCACGCCAGGCATCTGAACCCGCTGCCGGGCCGGGCGCCCGCCGCCTGGCTGCGCCGCAAGGTGCTGGCCACCGCGCGGCTTTTCCTCGGCGACAAATATTACTGGGGCGGCCGCTCGGCCTGGGGCGTGGACTGCTCCGGCCTGGTGAACATAGCTTTCCGCGCCTGGGGCCTGGACCTGCCGCGCAATGCCGGCGACCAGCTGGCGGCCTCCAAACCGGTAAAGCGCGCCGCGCTCAAGCCCGGCGACCTGATCTTCTCCGCCGCGGCGGACCGGCCCGCGGCCATCACGCACGTGATGCTCTACTCCGGCGGCGGCCGCCTGATAGAGGCCACCGGCGACACCGACTCCGTGCGCGAGGTCAGCTTCCGCACCAAGTTCGGCGTCAGCTTCGCCGGCGCCGAGCACGGCATGACGGCCGGCGGCAAAAAGATCTATTTCGGCAGGGTGATAGACTAGGAGGGACCATGTCCATAGAAGCCAAAGTACAGAATATTTTCCCGCTCGAGGCCGACGTGCCCAAGACGGCGCGCATAGCCCCGCTGGAGCAGAAGGAATACCTGGTCAACGGCCGGATCAAGGCCTGGTCCGGCCCCCGCCACGAGGTGCTCTCTCCGGTCTGCCTGAAAGGCAAGAAGGGCCTGGCGCGCGTGCGGCTGGGCTCCTACCCGCTGATGACCGAGAAGGAGGCGCTGGAAGCGCTGGACGCCGCGGCGGCCGCCTACGACGAGGGCCGCGGCCTCTGGCCCACCCTCAGCGTGGAGGCGCGCATAGCGCACATGGAGGATTTCGTCTACCGCATGAAGGAGAAGCGCGCCGAGGTGGTGAACCTGCTGATGTGGGAGATCGGCAAGTCCGCCGAGGACTCCGCCAAGGAGTTCGACCGCACGGTGGAATATATCGTGGATACCATCAACGCGCTCAAGGAACTGGACCGCAATTCCTCGCGCCTGTCCGTAACGCAGGGCATCATGGCGCAGATCAAGCGCGCGCCGCTGGGCGTGGTGCTGTGCATGGGCCCCTACAATTATCCCCTCAACGAGACCTTCACCACGCTCATCCCCGCCATCCTGATGGGCAACACCGTGGTCTTCAAGCCGCCCAAGTACGGCGTGCTGCTGCACCGCCCGCTGCTGGAGGCCTTCCGCGACTCCTTCCCCAAGGGCGTCGTCAACACGCTCTACGGCGAGGGCCGCAAGATCATCGGCCCGCTCATGAAGAGCGGCAAGGTCAACGTCCTGGCCTTCATCGGCTCGAGCAAGGTGGCCGACCTCCTCAAGCAGCAGCACCCGGCGCCCCACCGCCTGCGCTGCGTGCTGGGCCTCGACGCAAAGAACGCCGGCATAGTGCTGCCCGACGCGGACATAGACCTGGCCGTCGGCGAGACCATCACCGGCGCGCTGTCCTTCAACGGCCAGCGCTGCACCGCGCTGAAGATCCTCTTCGTGCACCGCTCCGTGCAAAGCGAGTTCCTGGAAAAACTGGTGACCGGCATAGAGGCCATCAAGCTGGGCATGCCCTGGGAGCCCAAGGTGAAGATCACCCCGCTGCCCGAGGCCGAGAAGCCGCCCTACCTGGCCGAGGTGATAGCCGACGCCCGGAAGCACGGCGCCAAGGTGATCAACGAGGCCGGCGGCGCCGCCAACGGCACCTTCGTCTACCCGGCGGTAATCTACCCGGTGAACGCCAGGATGCGCCTGTGGAAAGAGGAGCAGTTCGGCCCGGTCATCCCGGTGGTGCCGTTCAACGACGTCAAGGAACCGCTCAAGTACGTGGTGGAGTCCAACTTCGGCCAGCAGGTGAGCGTGTTCGGCAAGGACCCGGACACGATAGCCGCGATGACCGACACGCTGGTCAACCAGGTCAGCCGCGTCAACATCAACAGCCAGTGCCAGCGCGGCCCCGATATCTTCCCGTTCACCGGCCGCAAGGATTCCGCCGAGGGCACGCTGTCCGTCTCCGACGCGCTGCGCGTATTCTCCATCCGCGCGCTGGTGGCCGCCAAAGAATCGGACGCCAACAAGAAGCTCGTACGCGGCATACTGCGGGGCCGCAAGTCCAAGTTCCTGTCCACGGACTTCATACTGTGAAGCGGGCCGCGACGCAGCTGCCCGCGCTGTTGAAGGCGCTGAAGAAGGCCTACCCGGAGGCCTTCTGCTCGCTGGACCACCGCAGCCCTTTCGAGCTGCTGATGGCCACCATATTGTCGGCGCAGTGCACCGACGAGCGGGTGAATCTGGTCACGCCCGCGCTGTTCGAAAAATACCCGGGCCCGGCGGAGATGGCGAAAGCCCCCCTCCCCGACCTGGAGCGGCTGGTGCATTCCACCGGCTTCTACAAGAACAAGGCCCTCTCGCTGAAAGAGGCCTCCGCGGCCATCGTAAAAGAGTTCGGCGGTAAAGTGCCGCGCACTATGGACGAGCTGCTGACCCTGCGCGGCGTGGCCCGCAAGACGGCCAACGTGGTGCTGGGCTCGGCCTACGGCATAGCCGCCGGCGTGGTAGTGGACACTCATGTAAAGCGCCTGGCCTTCAGGCTGGGCCTCACTAAGCACACTGATCCTGGCAAGATAGAGCAGGACCTGATGGGTGCCGTCCCCAAAGAGGACTGGATCTGGTTCGCGCACGCGCTGGTGCTGCACGGCCGGGCCGTCTGCGACGCCCGCAAGCCGCTCTGCGATACCTGCCCTGCCGCCAAGCTCTGCCCTAAAAACGGCGTAGCCTGATCACTCCTGGTCAAAAAAGGGGCTTCTTGCCGCCTCCAAGGCGGTAATTTTATTTGCGCTCAGGCGCGCAACGCAGAGATATATGGATTTCTCTTTTCTGCTGGCCGCTCAGAGCGGCGGTTTGTACTGCGGGTAATGCTTCTGCAGGCAGGCCTTACAAATACCATGAGAGAAGTTAACAGCCGCGTGCCGGGAGACATAGGCTTCCACGCTTTCATAAGCCTTATCGTCCCTCAGGATCCGCTTGCAGTACGAGCATATATGTATCAGCTTGCGCAGATCGTTAACCTCTGTGTCCAGGCTTAATATGCGCTGGGCCACCCGCAGCCTTATCCTAAGCAAATCCCTATTAACCGGCTTCTGCATATAATCGTCGGCGCCGGCGTCCATGGCTTCCATAAAGTCGATGTTGCCGATTTTGGTGCCGGTAAGGATTATGAAGTAGACATAAGGTTGCAGGGGATTCTCCCGCACGCCGCGCACCAGGTCCAGGCCGGAAAGTCCGGGCATGACCCAGTCGCTGACCACAACCCGTATCCCTTCGCGCCGGATGGTTTCCAGGGCGAGGGAACTATCGGAGACCGCGAGCGCCTCGTGTCCGCACTTTTCGACTACGAGCTTGCTCAGCAGGAGGCTGCTCTGGTCGTCGTCAACCACCAATATTTTCATAGCGTTATGCGCCTTCCCGGGAGCGGCTGAACTACAGGTTGGTGATGTCCTGGAAGATGATGCCGGCGCCGATGATCTTGCCGTCCACGCCCTTGATGTTGATGGAGCTGTAGCCGATCACCTTCTCCTTGCCGTTCACCTTGCACTTGAACTCCTGCCGCCGCACGGTCTTGCCCTGCTTGAGCACGTCGCCGATGGCGCCCACCACGTCGGGGCAGAGCTGGAACAGCTCCACCACGGGCTTGTTCAGGTATTCCTGGCCCACCTCGAAGATCTCGCTGGCCTTGAGGTTGAAGAAGATCACCTTCCCCTCCATGTCGGAGCCGATGAAGCCGCCGGACAGGTTGTTGATGGTGCTCTCGCCCTTGAGGTTGATCTGCCTGATCGTGGCCTCGAGGCGCTTGATGTACACTTCGCGGGCGGTCAGATCGGTCAGCACGCCCGCCGCCTTCAGTTCGTCCTCGGTAAAAGCGCCCGCTATGGAATTGATGTACTCGATCACGCCCAGCAGTTCGCCGTTGGCCACCGCCGGCACGGCTATCACGGTCTTGGTCTGGAAGCCGGAGCCTTTGTCCACTTTCTTGGTGAACAGCGGGCTGGTCTCGGTGTCGTTGACCAGCACCGGCTTGCGGCCCTCGGCGCAGAAGCCTACCACGCCCTGGTAGCCGAAAGCCAGGCCCACCAGGTCCCCGCCCACGGGGCCGATGCTCTTCTTGAAGGTCAGGCGTTTCTTCACGTCGTCGGCCTCGAAGAAGCTGGCCGCGTGGCAGTTCACTATGCCGGCGCCGCGGCGGGCCAGGTATTCCCAGAGCGCGTCCTCGCCCTTGGCCGCCTCGGCCGGCAGGTCCGCCGCGAACTTGGAGATGAATTCAAGCATGTCGTTCATTACCTTGCCTCCAGATTGGTGCCCCGATCGGCGCTCCGCCTGGCGCCCCGAGCCGGAGCGGGTTTCCCGGGGACTCCGAAGAAATCAAGCACCCCTTCGGCCGTCGCCGCGGCCAGCCGCTCCTGGAAGGCCGGCGTGTTCAGCAGTTCCTCCTGACGGGGGAGGATCATGTAGGCGTGCTCTATGAGCGCCGCCGGCATCCAGGTCATGCGGGCCACCAGGTAGTCGCCGTAGCGCATGCCCTCGTCGGGCAGGGGGATGTCGCGCAGGAAAGAGCGGTGTATGGCCGCGGCCAGCGGCAGGCTGTGGCGGTGGTAGTGGTAGACGGAGAAGCCGCGCGGCTTGCCGAAGGGGTCCTCGCCGTCGCCGATGGCGTTGTTGTGCAGGCTGAGGAACAGGTCGCCGCCCAGGTCCCTGGCCACTTTGGGCCGGTCAACCAGCTCCACGTTCTCGTCGGCGGCGCGCGTCATTTTAACCGCCGCGCCCAGCGCCTCCAGTTTCTCCTTGAGTTTCCGGGCGATGTCCAGGTTCACGTTGACCTCGAAAGTGGCCAGCGGGCCCACGGCCCCGTCCAGCGAGCAGCCTTCCGGCATGGCCGAATACGGGATATCCTTCATCGGGACGCGCTTGTTGTCGCGGCATTTATAATAGACGGAGTGGCCGGGGTCCAGCACCACCGTGAGGCCGGAGAGGGGCTTGGGCCAGGCCAGCGGGGCCTTGGGCCGCGAGCGCAGGTCCACCTGCATCGCCGAGCCGCCGTTCGGGTAGGTGACGTCGTAGCCCCAGATCGCGCCGGGCCCGGTCTCGAAATCGATCTCCACCTTGTTGAAGGCGACCTGCCTGAAAGAGACGTTCTTTACCAGCGTGTCCGCCGAGTCGTAGATCACCCAGTTGGTATGCAGGTTGGCGTAGTACAGCGTGACGCGCAGACCCCAGGGCTTCAGCTCGGCCGTAAAGGGTACCCGGTCGTAGAGGGTTATAGCCGCGGAGGAGCCGAAATCGGTCTTGGTAAGGCGTATCGCCCCCGTCTCGCTGCCGATGCTGCCGATGCCGCCGACGAAGCCGCCGGGCTTGAGCTGCTGCACCTTGGAGTCGTCCACCCAGCCCAGCTCGTCGTTGGAAAGCGAGACGCGGCGCTGGCCGTTGGCGCGGCCGTTGGAGTACAGCCGGACGCCCTTGGGCAGGAACATCATGTAGCCGCCCTCCGGGGCGTTGCGCAGTATCACGGTGTCGGTGGACGTTTCCAGCAGCGTCAGCGCCGACTGCACCCGCACCAGCCCCTTGGCCTTCGCCGAGGCGCCGCGGCCGAACAGCCCCGCCTTGAAGCGGGCGGTAGTCCGGCCGCTTTTACCGATATCGGATTCCCGGAGCGTGAACTGGGCGAAATACCGGCCGGAGCCGGCGGGGGCCTCGCTCATGGGCAGGTCCCTGAAAATACCTTCCAGGGAGCAGACGGCTTCACGGCCGGGCGTGCCGACCGCGGTGACCTTCACGGCTTCGCCCCTGGACAGCTCGGTGTCGGAGGCGTAGGAGGTCAGTTCCAGGCGCAACGGCCCGGTGGAAGACCGGGGCGGCTCGTCCTGCCGCACCTTTAAAAGCCGCTGGGCGGTGGTGCCGTCGGACAGGCGGCCGGCGAAGGCGAACTCCCCGGCGGAGACGGGCAGGTAGGCGATAAAGCCGCCGTTGGAATGCACCGGCACCGTGGCGCCGTTGATGGTAAAGACGGCCGTGGAGGGCGCGACATTGCCGAACACGAAGGTTCTGGTCACCGCGGGGAGGGTAGTCCCTTCCGGGGGATAGACGAAATTTATCTGGCCCGCCGCGGCGGGCAGGACGGGCAGCGCGGCGAGAGCGGCGAACAGCAGGGTTTTGTGGAGCATTGGGATAGGGTTTATTAAAGAAAACGAAATATATATTTAATATCGGCCGAGTACAATTATAATATATTACCGCGACTATGAATAAAACCACGCTTTTAACGCTCGCCGCGCTCTGCCTCTTCCCCCCCGCCGCCGGGGCCGCGGATTTCACCTTCATGAAGCCCTGCGCGCGGGCCAACGCCCTCGGCACGGCCTTCTCCACCGTGCAGCAGGACGCCTGCGCCGTTTTCTATAACCCCGCCAACCTGACCACGCTGGAAAACCTGGAGGTGCGCCTGGAGACCGCCCGCCGGCTGGTCCCCGGCGCGCCGCAAGGGGAGGTTTCGCTGGCCTATATACGCCCGGTCCCCGATACTGAAGGCAAGGTGGCCGGCCTGGGCTACTACTCCGCGCGGCAGCAGGGCGGCAAAGCCATAGATTCCATGGTCTTCAGCACCGGCAACCGCGCCGTGCTGAAATACCTGCAGAAGCCGGTCTATTACGGCTGGGGCTTCAAGATCATGAGCCTGCGCGAAGAGAAGAGCCACCTGGCCCTCGGAGCCGAGGCAGGCCTGCAGCTGGAGAACAGCGCCGGGCTGCGCACCTCCCTGGTCTTCTCCGACCTGCTGATGGGCGCGGGCCGCTCCATGCTGACGGTAACGCTGGGCAATTCCTACAGCGTAGGCCAGACCGCCCTGCTCGCCGACATCAGGGCCCGCGGCTCCTACACCGAAATTTTCTTCGGCGCGGAGCGCACCATGCTCAACGGCCTGCTGCAGGCGCGCGCCGGCAAGGGGCTGGCGCTGGACGGCGGCAAGTTCCTGGCGCTGGGCCTCGGCGTGAACCTGCTGCCCTGGACGATGGACCTGGCCTGGTCGCTGCCCTGGGGCGGCTACCACGAGAGCTACGGCTACTACGGCTTCAACGTCGGCTACCGCTTCGGCTCGGCCACCTTCAGCGAGAAGCTGGTGGGCGACGCGGCGCGCGAGGCCGAGAACCTGCGCTCCGAGATAGACAATCTGCGCATACAGCGCGCCAATGTCGAGAGTTCCATCGCCACCTACCGCGTCAACAAGAGCATGCTCGAGACCGACCTGACCATGATGCAGCTGCGCATGCGCGAGCTGGAGAGCAATATCAAGGAGCTGCAGGTGCAGACCATAGAGGAGCAGTACCGCAAGGACAATCCCAAGCCGTTAAAGCCCTATGTCGCCCCCGCGCCCGAGCGCTGGCCCAAGCTGCACAAGGTGCAGCCCGGCGAGACCCTGCGCTCCATCGCCTCCAAGTATTACGGCAACCCCGCCCTGTGGGAGCGGGTCTACCAGGCCAACGAGAAGAACGTTTCCCGCGGCCTGCCGGTGGAAGGCTCCGTCTTCACCATCCCGGCGCCGCCGCGCAAGGAATAACAGCATGTTCAACACCATACAGGTAATCTGCGCCTCCGAGAAGGACCGCGCCATACTCAGGGGCATCTTCAAGAACCTGGGCGCCGACGCCGTATTCTCCCTGGACCTCAACGACGCCCTGGCGGTCTTCGAGAAGACCCGCCCCGCGGCCGTGTTCACCGTCGACGGCGAGGAGCCGCCGGCGGAGATACAGCTGCGCGAGCTCAGGCGCGTGGCCCCCTTCCTGCCTATCGTGCCGCTGCTCAAGCGGCGCGACGCCACGCGGGCGGTAGGGCTGATGAAGGCAGGCGCTCTGGACTGCGCTCAAAGCCCCTGGACCGAGGAGGAACTGCGCCCCCTGTACCGCAAGGCGCTGAGCCTGGGCGGCACCTCTCTCGAGCTCGACAGCCTGGCCCTGCGCCGCGGCCGGCGCCTGTTTACGCTGGGCCTGGCGGCAGCCGTGGGCTTTGCGGCCTTCGCCGGCGGCCTCTACCTGGGCTTTAAGAAGTTTTCCCCCCGCGCGCAGCAGCTCCACAGCTTCTACCTGCCCTACGCCCACCCTACGGGCATAGTGGCCAGGGCGGACTCGGTGCTGGTGAGCGACTGGTACAGCCAGGGCCTCTACGAGCACAATATCAAGACTTTCGGCATCAGGCGCGTGACCAGCCTGCCGGACCTGACGCCGGTGGCCATGGCCGCCAGCGCGGATTCGCTCTGGCTGGCCGGCACTGACGGCGTGATAGAGCGCCGCCTGCTGGACGCGCGCTACACCCGCGCGGCCAGGACCAAAGCCTTCAAGCCCGCCCCCGACGGGGCCTGCTTCGACGGCCTCTATTTCTGGACCGCTCACACGGCCAGCGGCGCCATAGTAAAACGCATGCCCGGCGACGCGCTGGAGGAGATGAAGACCTTCAAATACCCGGGGCGCAAACTGGGCGCCCTCACCTGCGACAAGCGCTTTCTCTGGGCGGCCGACCCCGGCCTGAAGGCGCTGGTCAAGCTTTCCCTCGACGACCCCGAACGCATCATCTCCAGCACGCCGGTGGAGCAGTACGCCTCGCGCGCGCTAAAGATCACCGCCATGTCCGCCGCCGACGGCAGGATCTGGTTCGCCGGCGAGGACGGCGACCGGGCCCTGGCCTTCTATAAAGATGAACCCAAATAAAGCCGACTCGCAGATCCCCGTCGTCATAACGACGTCGCTGGACCTGCCCCCGCTGTGGGGCCGGCTGGCCGCGCTGTCCCCGACCGAAGCCGAACTGGTCAGCCATTTCGAGCTGCCGGCCGGCAAGATGGTGGCGCTGGCCTTCGACCTGGGCGGCGCCGGCTTCGAGGACATGCGGGCCAGGATAAAGACAGCCGCGCGCGACGCCGACGGCTACTACAATTACGAGCTGGCCTTCGTTGACCCGGCCCAGGCCGCCCTGCTGAAAAGCGCCATAGCCCGGGCGGCTCCCCGCTGACCGGCGGTCCCCCAGCCGCCCCGCAAGCCGGAGTCCGGCGGCGACCTCTCCATTGAAGCGCCGCGAATAAGAACCTATAATTTAAACATGCCGTTAACCCGCGCGCGCGTTCTGCTCGCCCTGCTCCTGCTCGCCGCCGCCGGCGCCGCGGGCTTTGCCTATTCCAAATACCGCAAGATCTCCGCCTACGTCGTGGACCAGATCAGCGACCAGGCCTCCAGGAAACTGGGCCGGCAGGTGCGGTTCTCCGGCGTCGCCTATTCCCCGTTCAAAGGCATAGTGCTGCGCGACGCCTGCCTCTCCCGGCTGCCGGATTTTTCAAAAGGCGATTTTTTCTGCGCGAAGAAGACGGTGATACGCCCGCGGCTGCGCGCGCTGCTGCGCAACCGCGTCAGCTTCTCCGGCGTGGTCTTCGAGCAGCCGGTGCTGAAGGTGCGGGAAAAGGCGGGCCGCTGGGACTTCGAGGACCTGCTGGCCCTGCTGCCCGATACGGACAAGGGCCTGTACCTCACCTGGAACGCCAGCGAACTGGTCATGCGCGGCGGCCGCATTGAAGCGGACCTGGAAACCTCGGGGCTTTCTCTCGCTCTCGAAGACCTGGACCTGGAACTCGACCATCACTCCTCCTACGGCGGCAATTTCGGCCTGCAAGCGGCATGCCTGGCGAAGACGGTATACAAGGGCAAACTGCTTTCCGCCGGCGTCAGCCTGAAAACCGAAAGCAATTTCGCCTACGGCGGCCTGGCCTCGGCCAAGGGCGAATTCAGGGCGCGGGACATTTCCTACGGGGCCATGACGCTGCAAACCTTCGGCGCCGATTGGGACCTGTTCAATATGCGCAAGCCGCTCGGCGAGAAGAACTATTCGGTCTCGGTAAACGCGGAGGGTCTGCTGCTGCCGGCGCAGGAGAACGCGGCGAGGGACGGCGTGGCCCGCGGCCTGGAGCTTTTCTCGGCCGCCATGGGCCGCAGCGTCCCGAAAATAGAGGACATAGAGATGAGGAGTTTCGCCGCCGCCTTCCGGCTCGACGACTCCGTCCTCGCCGTGAAGGACATAGCCCTGCGCACCAATTTCATGGAGCTCGACGCGGCGCTGACCATCTTCGGCCCGCAGCGCAAAGCCGACGCGAGCCTTAAGGCCGTAGTCGGGGACAGCCGGCTCGAGATGTCGGCCGCCGGCCCGCTGGACGCCCCCAGGATAAAGCCGCTGCTCTCGTCCACGCTGACGGCCAGGTTTAAATCGGCCCTGGCCGCCGCCGAAAACTCGCTTTTAAAGCTATTCCCGGTAACAGGAGAGTAATATGTCAAAGAAAGTCATCGTCATAGGTTCAGGTCCCGGCGGCTATCCCGCCGCGCTGCGCCTCAAGGAACTGGGCGCGGACGTGAGCATAGTGGAAGCCTGGGATTTCGGCGGCACCTGCCTCAACCGCGGCTGCATCCCGTCCAAGGCCTTCCTGGACACCGGCCACCGCGCGCACGCCTTCGAGGGCCTGCGCGGCCTGCTCAAGGACGGCTCCGGAGCTAATTTCTCCACGGACATGCTCGACTGGGAGAAGATAAAGGCGCGCCGCGCCGGCGTGATCGCCAAGCTGCGCTCGTCGCTGGAGAAGCTGTTCCAGGCCAGGCGCATCGAAGTCATCCGGGGCAAGGCCGTTTTCTCAGGGCCTAACGAGGTGACCATCACCGGGCCGCAGGGCGAGACGCAGAAGCGCGCCTTCGACGCCGCCATCCTGGCGGCCGGCACGCGCCCCTCCTTCCCCCCGCCCTTCCGCGATTACCAGGCCGAGCTGACCGACTCCGACCGCGTCTTCGACCTGCCGCGCCTGCCCAAGTCCGTGCTGATAGTGGGCGGCGGCGTGATAGGCCTGGAGTTCGCCTGCTTCTTCAACGCCATCGGCGTGAAAGTTGAAGTCCTGGAACTGCTGCCGGACATCCTGGCCGGCGAGGACCCGCAGGTGACGCGGGCCGTGCGCTCGTCGTTCGAGAAGCGCGGGGTAAAGTTCCACCTCGGCAAGAAGACCGTGAAGATAGAAGCCGCCGGCGAGCTCAAGACCGTGGAGCTCGAGGACGGCACAAAGCTGCAGGCCGAAGAGATCCTGGTGGGCGCCGGCCGCGCCGCCAACCTGGAGGGCATGGGGCTGGAGGCCGCGGGGCTGGCCTGGGACAGACGCGGCGTGAAGGTGAACGACCGGATGCTGACCGCCGTCCCCGGTATCTACGCGGTGGGCGACGTCAACGGCATCTCGCTGCTCGCCCATTCCGCCAGCCGCCAGGGCGAAATAGCCGCCGACAATATCATGGGCGGCGACCGCGCCTTCGACGATACCATCGTGCCCAAGTGCGTCTACGCCTGGCCCGAGGTGGGTTCGGTGGGCCTGAACAAGGCGCAGGCCGAGGCCAAAGGCCTGGTGGTAAAGACCGCCCGCGCCTTCTACCTCGGTATCGGCAAGGCCGTGGCCACCGACGAGACGGAAGGTTTCGCGCAGCTGGTGTTCGGCGAGGACGACACGGTGCTGGGCGCGCAGCTGGTGGGCGGCCCCGCCACCGAACTCATCCACGTGCTGGCCCTCGCCGTGAAACTGAAGCTCAAGAAGGGCGACCTGCGCGAGCTCATCTACGCGCACCCGACCATGGCCGAGGCCATACACGAGGCGCTGCACAAATAATATGCCGATAAAACTGCTCTCCTGGAACGTCAACGGCTACCGCGCCGCGCTCAAAAAAGGCTTCGGCGAGTTCCTGCTCGCTTCGGGCGCGGACGTGCTGGGCCTGCAGGAAGTTAAATCCTGCCCCGAGCAGCTCTCCCCCGCGGACACCAGCTTTCCAGGCTACCAGTGCTCGTGGAACTGCGCGCAGCGCAAAGGCTACAGCGGCGTGGCCGCCTTCTACAAGGCGGCACCGCTGGCGGTGGCCAACGGCTTCGGCGAGGAGCGCTTCGACGCGGAAGGCCGCGTGATCACGCTGGAATACCCCAAGTTCTACCTGCTCAACGTCTATTTCCCCAACGGCGGCCAGGGCCCGGAGCGGCTTAAGTACAAACTGGACTTCTACGAAGCCTTCCTGGACCACATCGAGGGCCTGCGCAAGAGCGGCAAGGCCGTACTGTTCTGCGGCGACGTGAACACCGCCCACAACGAGATAGACCTGGCCCGCCCCAAGGAGAACGTGGAGAACTCCGGCTTCATGCCGGTGGAGCGCGCTTGGCTGGATAAGCTAACGGGCAAGGGCTGGGTGGACACCTTCAGGACTTTCCACTCCGAGCCGGGCCAGTACAGCTGGTGGGATTACAAGACCCGGGCCCGCGAGCGCAACGTGGGCTGGCGCATAGACTATTTCTTCGTGAACAAAGAAAAAGCGTCCCTGGTAAAGGACGCTTTCATACTGCCGGAGGTGCGGGGCTCGGACCACTGCCCCGTCGGCGTTACGCTTGAACTGTAGGCCGCCTTGTTCCGGCGAATAAAAAACCCCGCCTCCGCGGGGTTTTTTATTCGCCGGTCTTCTGCCGGGCCTAGTCCTCTTTCTTTACGTATTTGCGGAACCACTCCAGTGATTCGGCCAGGACGGTCTCCACCGATTCCATAGCGGTATAGCCGTGGTTCTCGTGCGGCAGCATCAGCAGCCGCACGGTGCCGCCGTTGCCGCGGACGGCCTCGAACAGGAACTGCGACTGCATCGGGGTGGTACCCGGGTTGGCGTCGGCCAGGCCGTGCACCAGCAGCAGCGGCTTCTTTAGCTTGTGGGCGTGGTGGAACGCCGAAACCGTGCCGTATACCTCCGGCGCTTCCCAGAAAGGGCGGCGCTCGTTCTGAAAGCCGAAGGCGGTCAGCGTGCGGTTGTAGGCGCCGCTGCGCGCCACGCCGGCCTTGAACAGGTCGGTGTGGATCAGCAGGTTGGCGGTCATCAGAGCCCCGTGGCTGTGCCCGGTTACCCCGATGCGCTCCCGGTCCACGCCCAGTTCGACGGCTTTGTCTACGGCCGCCTGCGCGCCGGCCTTCAACTGTTCGAGATAGTTGTCGTACATCTTGTCGGTGTCGCCCACCACCGGGATCTGCGCGTTGTCTATCACGGCGTAGCCGTCCAGCAGGTAGTACAACTGCGACGCTCCGTAGAACTGGGTGAACCGCTGGTCGGAGCCGGCCACCTGCCCGGCCATCTTCGGGTCCGCGTAGTCCAGCGGGTAAGCGTAGAGAACCGCGGGCAGTTTTTGGCCCTCCTTGTAGCCGGGCGGCAGGTAAAGCGTGAAGGACAGGTCTATCCCGTCGGCGCGTTTGTATTTTACCAGCTTCTTCTTGATGGCGCGCAGCGCGGGGGCGGGGTCGGGCAGGCGCGTTACGGCCCGGCGGGAGGATTCCCAAACGGCCTCGCCCTCTTCGGCCGGCTTCTTGTCTTCCAGGGTCCGTACGAAGTAGTTCGGCGGTTCCTGCGGCGTCTCGCGGCGGGTCAGGAATTTGCCGGCGGCGGGGTCGAGCAGCGCGGCGAAGCTCTCGTAAGCCGTGCGCTCGCTGCGGAACAGGCGCTCGCCCCGGCCGGTGCCGAGGTGAACCTTGTCGAGGAAGGGACGATCGCCCTCCGGCGAGCCTCCCTGCCCGCTGGTGTAGAAGTGATCCCCCTCCTGCCGGATCCGAAAGCGGCCGTCCGGACTGACGCGGCCGACCAGCCAGCCGGGGTGCTTGTATTTCTCGTCGGTGCTGAAACTCCACAGGGTACGCAGCTCCGGTTCTGGCGCGCGCAGATCGGTCACGTAAGTGTGCCACCAATGGCCGGGGGTATCCTCGTCGTTGATGAAGACGGTGTCCTCCCGCTCGCCCCAGACGATATAGGTCAGGCGCTGCGGAATTTTCAGCACCTCGCTGGGTTCCCCGGTGAAAGGCGCTTTCAGCGCCATCAGGCGGTCCCGGAAGGGAACCTTGTTCTTCCAGTTGCCCTCGTCGAGCGCCTCGGCCCAGTAAAGGGTTTCGTAGCCGTTCTGCGCCCACTCGAAATCGCGCGGCCCCGTAGGCACGCCCCAGATCGGCACGCTGTCGGCCAGCGGACTGGACGCCACGGCGCGCAGCAGCTTGCCGGAGAAATCCCACAGTTCCGCCTCAGAAGGGAACCGGCGGTAGGTGGTAATGTAAGAATAAGGCCGGTGTACCCGCTCCGTCAGCAGGTATTTGCCGGACGGGGCCGGAGCCAGCCTGGTGTAGAGATCGGGCTTGCCCAGCGGCTCGACCTTGCCGTCGTCGGCGTCTATCAGGACCAATTGGGACGCGCCGTAATGATCGAACAGGGCTTCGTCATAGGCGGACTTGAGGGTATCCCTGGCTTCATAGGTGCTGCTCGGCCCCTTCCTGCCGTCGGCTTCCTGTATCTCCGGGCCGGGCGGGGTTTCGGGCTGCGCCGGCTCCGGTCCGAGGCCGGGCGGCACGGTCTTCGCCAGCAGTTGATGCCGGCCGGGCAGCCACTGGAAGGTGTAGCCCAGCGTGGGGTTCAGCGTCACGCCCTCCACGCGCCGCGCGACCGCGGCCCCGGCGTCCAGGGTCCAAAGCTCGGTGGCGCTATCGGCGATTACGGCGAAGGCGGCCAGCTTGCCGTCGGAGGACCAGGACGGCATGCCCGCCCGGAAGCCTTCGGGCAACCGGACCTTACGGGTCTCGCCGCCGGGGACGGAAACCAGTTCAAAAGAGTTGAAATAGATGGCGCCGTGCTGCGTGCGGGTGCGCGGATTGATGCGCTGCCCGGCCAGTTTCAGCATGGGTTGGGCGACATAGGAGATCGGAGGCTGGCGCACGGCGGTGCCCAGCAGCAGCATATCCTGCGGCGGGTTGATTATGGCCGTGGGCGACTGGGGCGCGTGCAGCACATCCAGCACCGGCTTCGGCGGCTTCTGGTAAGGCGAGGCCGACCAAACCGGGGCAGCCGCCAGTAATAGTGCCGCAAAGATATTCGTTGTTTTCATGTCCCCTCCAAAGTTGCTGTCTCGGTAAATTCAGTAATTCAGGGAAGGTTTCCGGACTCGGGCTGCGCCCCGGGGTAGCTGACGGAGATTATCTCCAGCTGCACGGCGCCGCCTTTGCGCTGCAGCGCCACGCGGGCGCCGGCGGAGGCGCCCAGCAGCGCGGCGGCCAGCGGCGAGCCCCAGTTCAATTTGCCCGCGGCCGGATCGGCCTCGTCTTCCCCCACTATAATATACTCGCGCGCCGCGCCGTCCTGCTCGCGCACCTGCACCGTGGCCCCGAAGCGCACGTCCGTGGCCTGCAGGCCCCGGTTGTCCACCAAAATGGCCCGTTTGAGCTGGGACTCGTAATACTCCAAATCCAGTTCGGCCTGCCGCAGGTCGAAGCCGCGCGGCTCGTCGAGCCGCTGCTTGGAGACCAATTCGGCGCGCCGCCAGGTCAGCTCCGAAGCCTTGGCCCTGAGCGCCTCCAGGCCGGCCGGCGTTACATAGTTCGGCCGCCCGCTGGCCTGCCGCTTTACCGGCTCTCCCGCGTCGTCCGTGTCCTCTTTAACGAAAGCCCTGCTCATAATTTTCCCCTCCCCATAATACCAAACTCCCTCCCCCAATAAAATCCCCTTTTCCGCTTCCGCCTTTTCCCCGACATTTTGCAAGCCATGGCTGGCAGGGGGCCGGGTTAGCAAACCCGTCACGGAAGGAGGAGCTTGCGTAAGCGCGACGACTGGGTGGAGCGAAGCGACACCGCAGTGTGACGAGGCGCGCGCACGGTGTGCGCGACGCCGTGGTTTGCGTTCCGGCCCCCTGCCAAGCCCAGCGCCGCCCTCTTCCTTGCTCCGGCCCTTTTATATTTGTTATAAATTTATATACCTTTTCCGTAAAAATCCACAGGAGGAACTATGTCCACCGCAACTACCGTACGCCGTACCGCTTTGAACGAAACCATGAGGAAAGCCGGCGGCAAGATGGTGGACTTCCACGGCTGGGAACTGCCGATAGAATTCGCCGGCATCCTCAAGGAGCACGAGGCCGTGCGCAAATCCGCCGGCATCTTCGACGTCAGCCACATGGGCCAGGTCTTCGTCACCGGCGCCGACGCCTTCAAGCTGCTGCAGCTGACCAACGCCAACGACCTGCGCAAAGCCACCCCCGGCAAGGGCGTCTACTCCCACGTCACCAACGAAAAAGCCGGCCTGGTGGACGACATCATCGCCTTCTGCCTCGCCGCCGACCGCTATTTGGTCATCGTCAACGCCACCACCTCCACCAAGGACTACGAGTGGTTCAAGGCGCAGGCCGGCAAGATGCTCGTCAAGGTGGAGAACAAGAGCGACGATTACTCGATGATAGCCATACAGGGCCCGAACGTGCCCAAAATGTTCGACACCTTCGCCCCCGAAGCCCTCAAGCTGCCCCGCTTCGGCATAGTGGAGAAGGACCTGCACGGCGAGCATTGCTATATCAGCCGCACCGGCTATACCGGCGAGGACGGCTTCGAGATCACCGCCCCCCACTCGATCATCAACAAGCTCTGGGACGAGATGATGGAGCTGGGCAAGCCCTACGGCATAGTACCCTGCGGCCTGGGCGCGCGCGACACCCTGCGCCTCGAGAGCGGCTACCTGCTTTACGGCTCCGACGTGGACGACGTGCACACCACCTACGAGAGCGGCTACGGCTGGGTGGTCTCCCTCGACAAGGGCGACTTCATAGGCCGCCAGGTCCTGGTGGACCAGAAGGCCAACGGCGTTAAGCGCCGCCTCACCGGCCTGACGCTCACCGGCGGCGTGCCCCGCACCGGCTGCAAGGTTTTCCTCGACGGCAAGGAGATAGGCGAGCTCAACAGCGCCACCTATTCCCCCACCCTGAAGAAAGGCATCGGCGTGGGCTACATGACCCCGGCGGACCTCAAGCCCGGCACTCCCCTCGAGGTGGAGATTCGCGGCCGCCGCGTGAAAGCCGAAGCGGCCCGCACGCCCTTCCATAAGGGCACCGCTTTCAGCAAGGACCTTTACACCGGCAAGCAGTAAATTTTCAGGAATTTAGCGACTTCAAGGAGAATAACATGTCCAAACCCGAAGAACTCAAGTATACCAAGACCCACGAGTACGTACACCCCGGCGCCGAGGCCGTGGTCGGCATCTCCGACCATGCCCAGCACGAGATGGGCGACGTGGTCTTCGTAGAACTGCCGAAAGTGGGCCAGAAGCTCGAGAAAGAGAAGCCCTGCGCGGTGGTCGAGTCGGTGAAATCCGCTTTCGACATCTACTCCCCGGTCTCCGGAGAGGTCACCGCCGTCAACGCCGCCGTCACCGGCGAGCCGGCCCTGCTCAACCAGAGCCCCCTCGAGAACGGCTGGCTGTTCAAGATAAAGCCGTCCAACCCCGCCGAAGCCGACGGCCTGATGGACTGGAACGCCTACCAGGAATTCGTAAAGCAGGCCGCGCACTAAGCGCGCGCGGACCGCGGCCAGGGAGGGACGGTTCAGCCGCACCCCCTGGCCGACGGCCGTTGTGGTTCCCTAAGCCGCACCCCCTTACAGGAGTCCCCCATGTATACCCCGCATACCAAGAAAGACAGGGAGGAGATGCTCAAGACCATCGGCGCGTCCTCCTTCGAAGAACTCGTCAAACAGGTCCCCTCTAAATTTCTCTGGCCCAAGTTCGACCTGCCGCAGCAAAGCCTCGACGAGTCGCAGGCCGCCGCGCTGCTCGCGGGCCTGGCCGGCAAGAACTGCCGCCCGCTGAACTTCGTCGGGGCCGGCGCCTATGAGCGCTACACCCCCGCCGCCGTCGGCGCCATCACCTCGCGCACCGAGTTCCTGACCGCCTACACGCCCTACCAGCCCGAGGCCAGCCAGGGCACGCTGCAGGCCATCTACGAGTTCCAGAGCACGGTCTGCGCGCTCTACGGCATGGACTGCGCCAACGCCTCCATGTACGACGGCGCCAGCTCCTTCGCCGAGGCCGTGCGCGCCGCGGTGCGCGTGACCGGCCGCAAGAAGATCGTATACGCGGCCGGCGTTAACCCGCAGTACATGGACACGCTCAAGACCTATTTCGCCCATTCCGCCGAATACACCTACGTCAAAGTCCCCATGAAGGACGGCGTGATGGACCGCGCGGCCCTGCCCGCCCTGCTCGAGGGCGCGGCCTGCCTGGCAGTGCAGACGCCCAACTTCCTGGGCATGATAGAAGACATGGCCGGCGTGGCCGACCTGACCAAAGCCGCCGGCGCCCTGCTGGTGGCCGCTGCCGACCCGGTGAGCCTCGGCCTCCTGGCCGCGCCCGGCGAGTACGGCGCGGATTTCGCGGTCGGCGAGGGCCAGAGCCTCGGCCTGCCGCTCGCCTACGGCGGCCCCTACCTGGGCCTGTTCTCCTGCAAGAAGGAGCACGTGCGCCAGATGCCCGGCCGCATCTGCGGTCTCACAAAGGATAAGGACGGCAAGCGCGGCTTCGTGCTGACGCTGCAGGCCCGCGAGCAGCATATACGCCGCGACAAGGCCGCCTCCAACATCTGCTCCAACGAGGCTCTCTGCGCCCTGGCCGCCACGGTATACTCGGCGCTCTACGGCCCCGAGGGCCTGAAAGAACTGGCCGAGGCCAACGCCGGCGCGGCCGCCTTCGCGGCGGAACGCCTCTCGGCTATAAAGGGCTGCTCGCTCAAGTTCAAGGGCCCCTTCTTCAACGAGTTCGTCCTCGGCGTGCCCGGCAGCGCCGCGGCGCTGCGCGAGAAGGTGCTGGCGATGAAAGGCATCGATATCGGCCTCCCGCTGGCCCCGCTGTACCCCGAGCTCGGCGAAACCCTGCTGGTCTGCGCCACCGAGACCAAGACGGAAGCCGATATCCTTAAGCTGGAAGCCGCCGTAAAGGAGGCCATATGATCTGCGCCGCTACCGACAACCAGTTGAGCATCGAGAAGTCCGCTCCCGGCCGCCGCGGCCTGCACGCCAAGAACCCGCTGCGCGCCCGGGCCGACGTGCCGGCCAACCTGCGCCGCAAGACCGCCCCCCGCCTGCCCGAGCTCGCGGAGCTCGACGTAATGCGGCATTACACGCGCCTGTCGCGCCTGAACTTCTCGGTGGACACCCACTTCTACCCGCTGGGCTCGTGCACCATGAAGTACAACCCGCGCTTCAACGAGGCCGCCGCGGCCCTGGAAGGCTTCGCCGGCCTGCACCCGCTGGCCCACGACGTCTGCGCCCAGGGCACGCTGGAACTGCTCCACGACCTGTCCGCCCGCCTGACGGAGCTGTGCGGCCTGGACGCCATCACGCTGCAGCCCGCCGCCGGCGCGCACAGCGAGTTCACCGGCCTGCTGCTCGCGAAGGCCTATTTCGAGAACAAGGGCGAGACCCGCACCGAGATCGTGGTCCCCGACTCCGCGCACGGCACCAACCCCGCCACCGCGTCCATGATGGGCTTTACCACCGTCAATATCGCCTCCAAGCCCGACGGCCGCCTGGACGTGGCGGAGCTGAAGAAGCATATCGGTCCCAAGACCGCCGTGCTGATGCTGACGGTGCCCAACACCCTGGGCATCTTCGAGAGCAATATCGAGGAGATCTGCCGCGCGGTGCACGAGGCCGGCGCGCTGGTGTACATGGACGGCGCCAACCTCAACGCGCTCATAGGCATGGTCAAGCCCGGCGACCTGGGCATCGACATGATGCATCTGAACTTCCACAAGACCTTCTCCACCCCGCACGGCGGCGGCGGTCCCGGCGCCGGCGCCATCGTGTGCCGCAAGCACCTGGCCCCGTTCCTGCCGGTGCCGACTGTGAAGAAAGAAGGCTCCAGGTACGTCTCCGACTTCGGCGACGCGCGCTCCATCGGCAAGGTGAAGGCGTTCTTCGGCAACACCGGCGTACTGGTGAAGGCCTACGCCTACATGCTGGCGCATTCGGCGGAAGAGCTGGGCGACATAGCCCGCTACTCCATCATCAACGCCAACTATATCCGCGCGCTGCTCAAGGAGATGTACCCGTCGTATTCGAGCGAGTACTGCATGCACGAGTGCGTGCTGACGCCCGGCAAGGACATGCTGGACAAGGGCCTGAAAACGCTGGACGTGGCCAAGGGCCTCATCGACCGCGGCTTCCACGCGCCCACGATCTACTTCCCGCTCATCGTGCACGAGGCCATCATGATAGAGCCGACCGAGACCGAGTCGAAGGAAACCCTCGACCAGTTCGCGGCGGCCATGAAGGACGTGCACGACAGCGGCGTGGCCGACCCGCAGGCCCTCAAGGACGCGCCGGTGACGCTGCCGGTCAAACGTTTAGACGAAGTGCAAGCCGCCCGCCAGCCGAACCTGCGCTGGTAAGTTGAGCAGACTGCCGGCTGAAGAGGGGGATGGATTAGCAAAAGCCCCCCGGAGGCCGAGGCTTGCGCAGCGCCGCGTGGAGCGCAAGCGACACTTTCTTGCCCGAGGGCGGCAGGCGCGCGCACGGTGTGCGCGACGCCGATTTTGCGATCCATCCCCCTCGGCGGCCGGCGAACATGGACTACTAGAATGGAAAAAGGGCTTATCATTGAGACGCAGCCGCTCGACGTATACGAGCAGATGGCTTGCGACGAGGCGCTGTGCGAGGCGCTGCCCGCGCCCTATGTGCTGCGCTTCTACAACTGGAAGGAGCCCGGGGTGACCTTCGGCTACTCCCAGCGGCGCAAGTCCGTGGGCGAGGCGGTGGCCGCGGCCGGCAGCCCCCTGACGGCCATAGTGCGCCGCCCCACCGGCGGCGGCATAGTCTTCCACGAGACCGACCTCACCTTTTCCTTCATCTTCCGCTCCCCCGGGGTCTATTTCGAGCCGGGCAAGGTCTACGAGCGGCTGCACAGCGCCATCAACGCCGAATACGCCCGCCAGGGCATGAGTTTCGACCTGCTCAGCGAGAAGACCAGGGACTACGCCGTCAACGACCCGGTAATGAGCTGCTTCTCGAAACCGGTAGATAAAGATATATTGTATAATGGAAAAAAAGTGTTGGGCGGCGCGCTGAGGAAGCTCGGCGATTATATGCTGTACCAGGCCTCTTTCCAGGCCCCGGACGCCCGGCCCAACGCCGCTACCCACAGGAACGCCATGATCAAGGCCCTCGGCGGTGAATTCGGCCTGACCTGGGAAAGCGCCGCGCTGGCCCCCGGGCTCGCGGAGAAGGCGGCGGAGATAGCGGCAGGCAAATATCGCACGGCGGCGTGGAACGAGCGGATCTAGGAGGATATCATGATAGCTTTTGTGCTCTGCAAACTTGTGGCCGGCCTGGAACAGAAAGCCGTGCAGCAGATAAAGAACATCCGCGGCGTCAAGGACGTCTACATGACCTTCGGCGGCTGGGACGCCATCCTGGTGGCCGAATCCGACACTATCGACAAGCTCAGCGGCCTGATCGTGCGCGAAGTGCGCGGCATACACGGCGTGCAGACCACCGAAACCCTGGTCACCACCAACGTTTAAGGCCACCGTTAAGGAAGCAGAAATGGAAAACATCGCATTCGGCAAACCTTCGGACAAGCTGGTGCTGATAGTCGACGACGACGACTCGGTGCGCGAACTTATCGAATTCATCGTCAAGAAGGAAGGCTTCCGCATAGAGAAGGACGCCG
>MGTZ01000044.1:25852-36088 GCA_001799715.1 Elusimicrobia bacterium GWB2_63_16
CTGCCCAAGTTCGGCGGCTTCGAGATCCTGCGCGAGCTCCAGTCGGACGAGACCGGCACCATCCCGATAGTCATCATCACCGGCCGCTACACCGACCGCTCCACCTCGGACATGATCAAGCAGGAGCCCAACGTCAGGGACTTCATCGAGAAGCCGGTGAAGCCGCAGGTGCTCAGCGCGCTGATACACAAACTCCTCAAGACCCAGCCCGCGCTGAGAAAGCCGGGGTTCTAACCGTGTTCCGGACGCTGTTCAAGCGCCCGGCGGCCTGGATCGCGATAGCGGTCCCGGCCTTTTTATTGCTGGCCGCGGCCGACCTGGGCCTGCGGTCGCGCGGCGCGCTGGAGCGGGCCGGGCAGCACGCCCGCTGGCGCGACTACCCGGCGGAGAAAGCCGCCCATTTCAACGGACTCTTCGACCTGAAGGCCGCGGACCTCCGGGCCCGCGAGGCCGCCGGCGGCCTGACGGCGGAAGGCGCGGCGCGCGAACTGGCGCTGGCCGCCGCCGAGAGGGAGTTCCGGATCTCTGAAAGTTCGGCCAAGCAGGCCTATATCTGGTACCGCTCGGCCGCGCGCGATTTTTCCTCCCCCTTCAACCCCTGGGCGGCCAGGGCGGAGCGGGAGCTGCCGGCCGCGCTGGCGGCCTGGCGGAGCGAACTGGAGCGCGGCGGGGCGAGGGCGGAGCCCTGGATGCTGGAATAATGCACGCGCTCAAACCGGTGATAGGCGTGCTGCTGGCGCCTGCGGCCCTGGCCGCGGCCTGGGCCACGGGGTCCGCGCTGGCGCCCGCCCTGGGGAAGTTCGGCGTCACATTCCCGCTGCTGGGCGGGGCCCTGGCCTGCCTGTTCTTTCATTGGCTCGGACGCGGCAGGCGGCTCTACGTGGCTGCTCACGAGCTGACGCACGCGCTCGCCGCGGTGCTGGTCGGAGTGAAGGTGCGCAAGATCTCGGTAAAGAAGAACAGCGGCTACGTGCTGCTGGATTCCACCAACGCTTTCATCTCGCTGGCGCCTTACTTCGTGCCGTTGTACACGCTGGGCGTCGCGGCGCTGTACTGGACAGCGGGGCGCTTCTGGAACGTGCTGCCGCTGCGGCCCTGGTTCCTGGCCGCGGCCGGCTTCACGCTGGCCTTCCACCTGCTGCACACGGCCGACATACTGGCCGGCCCGGTGCAGAGCGACCTACGGAAGGCGGGCGGCCCGGTCTTCTCGCTGCCGCTGCTGCTGCTGCTCAACTGCCTGGGCCTGGCGGCGGCGCTTAAACTGCTGTTCCCCGGGCTGCTCAGTCTGCGCGCCTACGGCGCCGGCGTGCTCCAGGCGCAGGGGGCGGCCTACGCCTGGCTCTACGGGGCCGCGATGGAAGCGTTCAATACTGCTAGAATATATTTTAATAAATGAAATTGCTGAAGCAGATAATGGCCAGGGTGATCTTCCTGCCGCTGATACTGGCGGCGGGCATCGCCGCTACCGCCATGTTCGCCATCAAGGTGATGTTCGAGCCGGCGGACCTGGAGGCCATCGTCACCAACCAGTTCCAGGAACTGCTCAAGCGCCCGGTGCAGATAGAGTGGGCCAGGATGTCCTATACCGGCGAGATAAAGGTGAAGGGCCTGCGCGTCACCGAGCCGGGCCCGGAAGCGATGAATTTCATAGAGGCGGACTACATCTACGCCACCTACCGCTGGCTGCCGCTGCTCAAGCGCCGCCTGGAGATAGACAGCGTGGTGCTGGTCTCCCCCTCCATCACGCTGCTCAAGCGGGCCGACGGCACCTGGAACGTGGGCGACATCTTCGCGGCCTACCGCACCGGCGGCGGGCGCAACCTGCTCAATAAGATCGACTCCGCCGAGGTCAAGGACGGCCGGCTCTCCCTCGCCTATATGCCGTCCAAGGCGCGCTACACCTTCGAGAACTTCAACGCCACGGTCACCGATTTCGAGCCCGGCGCCGACACGCCGTTCTACGCGTCGGTGTTCTTCAAGAGCAACGCCTTCAGGAAACCCGTCACGGGGCGCCTCTACGCCGAGGGCAAGGTGAACTTCGCCGGCTTCAAGTGGGACGAGTCGGAGCTCAAGGACCTGCGCGCTGACCTGACGCTGCAGGACAAGACGGCCCGCTTCACCGGCGGGATGAAGAACTTCCGCCGGCCCGAGTTGAAATTCACCGCCGAAACGCCGATGTTGCTCAGCTCCGACCTGGCCTACCTGTTCAAGGCCCCCTTCAATTTCACCGCCCCGCGTTCCTCCTGGGAGATCGGCGCGGTATTCACTTCGTCCAAGACCGTCGAGACCCGCCTGTTCACCCGCCCGCTGAACATCAAGGCCGAAGGCGCCTTCGACCTCTCCAAGTCCACGCTGGCCTACGCTTTCACGGTCTCGGCCCCGCCGTTCAAGCTCGACCAGCTCAAGCGCTACGGCGCGGCCCTGCCGGTGGACGCCCCCTCGGGCCAGGCGCAGCTCCGGCTGCGCGTCACCTCCAGGAACGCAGTCCCCGTGCTCTCCAGGCTTTTCATCAACACCTCGAAGACCGGCTTCAAATACCATACGCTCTCCGTCTCGGGCCTCGACGGCGCCGCCCTGCTCTCCGAGAATTTCGCCAACAGTTACGCCAACGCGGCCGGGGGCAGGCTGGAACTGGGCCGCAACACCCTCTCCGGGCTGAAGCTTAAGACCGACATCTCCAAGTCCGACATGCTCTTCAACTATTCCGGCAAGTTCAACGCCACCCCGGCCAAAGGCCGCATCCTGGTGAAGAAGGCCTTCAGCCCGGAACGCACGCTGGATTTCACCGGCTACTCGCACGACGTGATCTTCGCGGACCTGAAGGCCCTGATCCTGGACATCAAGGACCTGCTGGGGCCCCGCCGCCAGAAGCCCGTCTACGACTCCGAGCTGGCCTGGATGCGCACGCTGAAGAACTCCATCCCCAGCGGCTACTCCTCGGCCAAGATCCTCTACAAGACCGACCATTTCAAGCACGACTACTTCTCTGCCGCGGACTTCTACCTCTCCGCCTCGCTCAAGGAGATCACCGGCGACATCGCCTCGCTGCGCGGGGACGTGGCGATGCGTTCGGGCAGCGGCACGTTCTACGACGTGCAGCGCAACTCGGAGAAGGACCGCGTCTTCTACATTTTCTCGCTGCCGCTGACCTTCATCCACCGCCTCAACCGCACGGGGGCGCTGAAGTTCGGCTACGAGGTCCGGGACGTCTCGTTCAGCTCCATCGGCGGCGACTATTCCGTGGCCGACGGCAAGGTGCAGATCAGGAACTTCTACATGGAAGGCAAGGAGTTTTCCGCCCATGTCACCGGCTCGCTGGATTTTTCCAACGAAACCATGGACGTAAAAATTTATACAATATCAGGTAAGTATTATTCTATGGGCAGCCTGCCGGAGGCGCTCACGGACGCCAGCGGCAAACCGGCGCTCGCTTTCACGCTGCACGGCAAGATGGCCGACCCGGAGTTCAAGATGATCAGCCCCAAGGAAAGCAGCGCGGTGATCAAGGAAGCGGCGCGCAAGGGCGTTCCCATAGATTTCGACAGGCTCGACAGCTTCGCAGGAGGAAAAAAATAATGTCCAAGCTCGGCAAATTCGACGTGGTCGGTCTCCTTCAGGAGCACGGCGCCATACTTAACGGCCATTTCCAGATCCCGTCCGGCTTCCACACGCAGACCTACATCCAGCCCTCCCTGGTGCTGCAGTACCCGCACCTGGCCCAGAAAGTGGCCAAGGAGATGGCGGCCAAGTTCCCGCAGGAGATCAACGTGGTGATCTCCCCCTCCGTCGGCTCCATGGCGATAGGCCAGGAAGTGGCCCGCGTGAAGAAGGCCCGCTCCATCTTCACCGAGCGCATCAACGGCGTGATGGTGCTCAAGCGCGATTTCAAGATCTCCGAGGGCGAGCGCGTGCTGGTGGTGGACGACGTGCTGAACTCCGGCCGCATGTGCGGCGAGGCCATCAATCTGGCCCGCGGCTACGGCGCCAAGGTGATCGGCGTGGCGGCCATCGTGGACCGCTCCACCGGCGACCTGACGCTCAACGTGCCGGTGCGCGGGCTCATCTCCTACCCGCTGCAGCTTTTCCCCCCGGACAACTGCCCGCTCTGCCGGCAGAAGCTGCCCCTCACGATACCCGGTTCCACCGTGCATCACGTGCACGGCCAGGAATAAGACCTCTACTCCCCGCCGGGCGGCGGGCGCGAGCCCCCGCCCTTTCCCGTTTTACCTATGAAGACAAAGCACATAGCGCTGCTCTCGGATTTCGGCACCCATGACCCCTTCGTCGGGGCGATGAAGGGCGTGCTGCTGTCCAAGGCCCCCGGCCTGACCATCATAGACATCACGCACCAGATCCCCCCGCAGGACATACAGACCGCGGCCTTCTACCTGATGGCCGCCACCCCCTATATGCCCAAGGGCACGCTGTTCATGTGCGTCGTGGACCCGACGGTGGGCACCGGCCGCGGCATAGTCTGGGCCAGGACCGAGAACCACCAGTTCATCGCCCCCGACAACGGCCTGATCAGCTGGGTGGACCAGAAAGAGCGCATCGTGGAAGCCCGCTTCATCAGCAACTCCTCCCTTTTCATGGAGAACATCAGCTCCACCTTCCACGGCCGCGACATCATGGCGCCGGTGGCGGCCGCGATCGCCAAGGGCCTGCCCGAAAAGAAGATCGGCCCGCTGTTCCCCGCCTACCGCCGCTTCCCTTTCCCCGCCCCGGTCAAGGCCGGCAACAGGATCACCGGCCAGGTGATAGCCATAGACCATTTCGGCAACGTCGTGACTAACATAAAGCGCGACTACCTGAGCGCGCGGGCCGTCTTTAACATAGCGGACCGCATGATCAAGGGCCTGAAGCTTACCTACGCTTCGGTGCCGGAGGGCGAGGCGCTGGCGCTGGTCGGCTCTTTCGGTTTCCTGGAATTCTCCGTCAGGAACGGCAGTTTCGCAAGGACTTTCGACGTAAAGATAGGTTCCGTGGTGGAGGCAATAATACTAGATGAATAACCTTAAAATCATGAAACTGCGCCGCGAGGCCGCCAAGCGCAGAACGCCGGGGCGGATCTGGGTCTTCTCCAACGAACTGGAGACCGTGGACACCTCGGTGCCGCCG
This sequence comes from Elusimicrobia bacterium GWB2_63_16, assembly GCA_001799715.1. Lineage (GTDB taxonomy): Bacteria > Elusimicrobiota > Elusimicrobia > Elusimicrobiales > UBA9959 > UBA9959. The sequence goes on from MGTZ01000044.1 coordinate 30,971, forward strand.
GGCACGATCTGCGGCCTGGCCTACCCCGACGGCAAGCCCGCCGGCGTGGGCTTCTTCAATCCCAAGAGCCTCATCGCCATGCGCCTGCTGGCGCAGGACACGCACCAGCTGCCCGAGGGCTTCATCAAGGAGCGCCTGGCCGCCGCGCTGGCGTACCGCGAGGAACTGGGCGTGGACCGCGCCTGCCGCCTCAGCTTCGGCGAGTCCGACGGCCTGCCCGGCCTGGTGGTGGACCGCTACGGCGACGCCGTAGTGGTAGAGATCCTTTCCGCCGGCATGGAGCTGCTCAAGGACGAGGTTACCGCCGCGCTGGTGGACCTGCTGCGCCCCAAGGGCGTAGCCTACAAGAACACCCACCAGTTCCGGGAGCTCGAAGGCCTGACCTCCTACGAGGAGACCGCCTTCGGCGTGATGCCCGAGACCGCCGAAATAGAAGAGAACGGCCTGAAATACCGCGTGGCGATGGCCGGCGGCCAGAAGACCGGCTGGTACTTCGACCAGCGCGAGAACCGCGCGGCGCTCGTGCCCTTCTTCAAAGGCCGCAAAGTACTGGACCTGCACACCTACCTGGGCGCCTTCGCCATCACCGCGGCCAAGGCCGGCGCGGAGACCGTCTGGGCCGTGGACTCCTCCGAGAAGGCCATAGAGGGCGCGCAGCAGAACGCCGCCCTTAACGGCGTGGAGGACAAGATAGCTTTCCGCAAGGAGAAGGCCGAGCGGCTGCTGGAGGCCATGGAGGCCGGCCAGCTGCCAGAGACCCCTGACTTCATCCTGCTGGACCCGCCGAACATCGTGCGCAACAAGAAGTTCCTGCCGCAGGCGCTCAAGATGCTGTCGCGCATGGCCGGCGCGGCGTTCAAGGCGCTGCCCAAGGGCGGCTATCTGGCCGTCTCCACCTGCTCGCACCACATCTCGCGGAGCGTCTTCATGGAAACCATCGCCGCCGCCGCGGTAAAGGCCGGGCGTGAAGCCATGCTCGTGGACCTGCGCGGCCAGGCGAAGGATCACCCGATCCTCCTCAGCATGCCGGAGACCGAGTACCTGCACTTCGCCCTGCTGCGCGTGGTGTAGGCGCGGGGACGCAAAAAAGAAAAGGGCCCGAGCGGGCCCTTTTTCTTTTGCGCGTGCGCGGCTTAAATGATGCTTTTAACGACTTTGAGGATCTCGGATTTGCTGGAAGGCTTGGTGATATAGGTCTTGGCGCCGTAGGAGATGGCCTGCTGTATCTCGTTGATGCTGCCCTCGACGGTGAGCATGACCACGGGGATGCCCTTGGTGACGCTGTCGGTCTTTATTTCCTTGCAGGCCCGCAGGCCGTCCATCACCGGCATGTGGATGTCCATCATGATCAGCGCGGGCAGTTCCTTGCGGGACATCTCCACGGCTTCCTGGCCGTTCTCGGCGTTGATGACCTGGTAGCCCTCGGCTTCGAGCATCGAGCTGAGCGTCTCGCGCATCTCGTTGTCGTCGTCGGCTATCAGGATCTTGTTGTGGAGGGGCATAAGCTTCTCCCGAAATGGAAAATGCCGCGGGTTGGGATCGAACCAACGACACCTGGTTTTTCAGACCAGTGCTCTACCACTGAGCTACCGCGGCAAGTGTGGTATGACTACGTAGTTAATCTTATCATTTTTTGAAAAACCTGTTAAGGTTTCAGTTTCTCGTTTTACTTTTGCCGGCCAGGCGGGCCTTATCCGCCGGGGGCAGCACTTTGTATAATTTCTTCATGGGCCGTCTTTCCAAGGGCAACAAAATACTTATACTGAGCGCCGGGGCGGTTCTGCTCTCCTGTTGCGGCGCTGCAGGAGCCGTTTTCTCCGTCATCGGGCCCTGCTCCGAAAATCCGGTTTTCGAACTGGAGTTCCCCGCGGCCGGCGCCGGCGACACCGCGGGCCAGATCTCGGAACGTATCTTCAAAGAGAACGGGTTGCCTTACGAAGGCGGGGCCGGCGGCTTTACCTCCATACTGGGTTCGCCCTCCGGCCTTGCCGCGGTAGAAGTCGTATCCGCGAAAAAAACGCGCTTTTACGGCTGGTGTTTTTCGTCGGACGGGGTACTCCCGGAAGTCACTCCTGACGCTTTTTACCCGGACGCCACGACCGCAAGGTTGACCTGGTTTTACGCTTTCTCGACCTATGAGAACGGCAACTGGACAGATTCCTGCGTGCCATCCTATACGGTTAAGGCGGCACAATTCTGCGGCCCTGAAGCGGGCGCCTGGACGATCAACTGGAAATCCGCGCGAACCCGGAGCGGCAGCGGCTATGCCGCCCTGGAATCGGCCGCGGCCAGGTCCGTCTCTTTTTTTACGGGCCGGCAGCCATGAAAGAAAAGATCAACGAACTCCTGACGCGCATTTCCGCGCTGGAAGCCCAGCTTCAGGAGGAATACCGCAAGGCCGGAGACGATTTCGCGCGCAAGCGCCTCGCTATGGCCGGCGAGTTCATGCGCCAGCAGCGCCGCTACAAAATAGGCCTGTTCCGCTTTCTCCTGCGAAGCCGGGTGCCGGTCCTTTTAACCGCCCCGGTTATCTACCTCGGTTGGGGCCCGTTCCTGCTGATGGACCTGTTCGTTACGATATACCAGCGGCTCTGCTTCCCCATCTACCGCATACCGCGCGTGCGGCGCGCGGACTATATGGCCTTCGACAGGGCCGACCTGCCGTACCTCAACCTGATAGAAAAGTTCAACTGCCTCTACTGTTCTTATGGGAACGGCGTGGCCGCCTACACCCGCGAAGTAGCTGCCCGCACCGAACAGTACTGGTGCCCCATAAAACATGCGCGCCACATAAAGGCCGCGCATGAACGCTACAGCATTTTTATCGATCATGGCGACGGCGAAGCCTACCGTCAGGGCCTGGCCAGGCTGCGCCACAAGTTCGACGAGGATAAACCCCGGAGAACCCCGCTGAAAGCTGAGGACTTAAATCCGGGATCACTTGCGCCGCTTTAAAATAACGCCGGCTGTTTTCCCGCTCCTTGCGGCGGCGCGCCTTAAAGCTCCAGCACCTCGTTGAGCCCCGGGCCGTAGGAGATCAGCGCCACTTTCGGGTTCGGGTAGGCGGCGCAGACCTTCGCGAGCGTGCCCATGAACTTCTTCGCTTCGCCGGTGAAACTCTTCACGCCGCGGGAGATATCCGCCCCCTCCAGCATGTCGATATGCGTGATGGCCAGGCGCGTGGCGGAATTTATCCGCACGGTCTGCAGCGCCACGTCCATCTCGAACTCGCCCACGCGGCGCAGGCGGCCGCTGACGCTGCCCACCTCGCGGCCCGCCGTGTGGTACTTATTGAGCTTAACCTTGTCCTTCATCTCCCTGGCCACCAGGCCGGGGCCCACGCGGGTGACGTAGGGCTTGAACACGGCGTAGACCTCGCCGGCGTATTTCGGCCCCAGGCCGGCCTCGCCCATGAAAGTGGAGGCGGTGGTGTCGCGCGAGGTGACGTACGGGTACTCGCCATGCAGGTTGGAGAGCTTCATGCCCTGCGTGCCCTCCAGCAGCATCTTCGAGCCCTTCGCGAGCGCCTTGTTGAGCAGCTCGGGCACGTCCTTGACGTATTGTTTCAGCCGGGGCTCGTCCTTGGCGAAGCGCAGCGCCTTGCGGTCCACGCGGTCGCGCAGCGCGGCGCCGAGGCCCGTGCCCACGCTGCCTATCTTGTCCATCATGCGCGCGTCGGCGCGCTCGGCGGCGGTGTGGCGCGGCTCTATGATAACGGCGTGCGGATCGATGATCAGCCGGTGGCCGGCTTTGGTCAGCGCTATCTCCTTCTCCAGCCAGTCGGTAATGATATAGGTGCCGGCGCCCAGCACCAGTTTGGTCCCCGGGTTAACGAAGCCGCCCGGCATGGTCTTGAGCGTATAGATCTTGTCCTTGAAGAAGATCGTATGCCCGGCGTTGGGACCGCCCACGCGTATGGAGTAATCGTACTTGTTCTTTACGGCGAGGTAGGCCGAGATCTTGCCCTTCCCCTCGTCGCCAGCCTGCCCGCCCACCACGATGTCTACCGGCATAGTTACCTCCGTCCTTTGGCCAATTCAGCCGAAAGCCCCGTGTAGTTCAGGGGCGTCAGACGCTTGAGTTCCGCCTTCACCGCCGGCGCCAGCTCAAGGCCGTCTATGAAATCCCTCAGCTCCGCCGCGCTCACCGCGCGGCCGCGCGTGAACTTGCTGAGCAGCTCGTACGGGCCGCCGGCCCGCTCGCGCCGCAGTATGGTCTGTATGCCCTCGGCCAGCACCTCGGGGTGCGCCTCGAGCTCGGCGCGGGCGGCGGCCTCGTCGGGCGTGACCCGGGAGAGGCCCGTCATGACCGACTTGCAGGCCGCCAGCGAGTGGCCGAAAGCCGCGCCGAAGTTTCGTTCCACGGTCGAATCGGAGAGGTCCCGCTGCAGGCGCGAAACAGGCAGCTTGGCGGAGAAGAAGCCCAGCAGCGCGTTGGCCAGGCCGAGGTTGCCCTCGGCGTTCTCGAAGTGTATCGGGTTCACCTTTTGCGGCATCGTCGAAGAGCCCACCTCCCCCGCCACGGCCCGCTGTTTTATCAGGCCGGCGGAGATGTAGCGCCACATATCCTGGCAGAAGGCCAGCAGTATGGTATTGGTCCTGCGCAGCCCGTCGAACAGCTCGGCATAGGAGTCGTGCGGTTCTATCTGCGTTGTATAGGGGTTGAACTCCAGGCCGGCGAAGCTCTCCACGAAGCCGCGGGAGAATTTCTCCCAGTCCACGCCGGGGTAGGCGGCGGCGTGGGCATTGTAGTTGCCGGAGGCGCCGTTGAGTTTGGCGCAGACCCGCGCGGCTTTAAGCTGCTTCACCTGGCGCCCGAGGCGGGCATGGAAAACCCGGAACTCCTTGCCGAAGCTGGTGGGCACGGCCGGCTGGCCGTGAGTGCGGGCCAGCAGCGGCGCGGCCGCGTATTTGACGGCCAGCGCGTCCAGCGCGGCCAGGATCTCTTCGAGCGCAGGCAGCAGTTCTTTGTGCAGACAATCGCGCAGCATGAGCGCGTAAGAGATATTATTGACGTCCTCGGAGGTGAGCGCGAAATGCACCAGTTCGGTAAGGTCGCGCAGGGAGGTGCGGCGCAGGCGGCTCTTGAGGAAATATTCCACGGCCTTCACGTCGTGGC
>MGTZ01000045.1:0-32056 GCA_001799715.1 Elusimicrobia bacterium GWB2_63_16
CGCCCGGGGTGGCGCAGAGCCTGGCCAGGTAGCGGCATTCCACCAGCGCGCGGTAGCGGGCCAGGGCGCCCTCTCCGGTCAGCCGGCCCAGGCCGGCCGCTTTTTCGGCGTACCTGCCGTCCAGGGGACTTACCGCGTTGATGTTTCGCTCTTCCGCCATATTGCCTCCGTCGCCCCTGCGGGGGCCTGGTAGTATTATCCCAAATCACAAGGGCAAGTAAAACCGGCTTTTGCTACAATATCCGCATGGAAAAGAACCCGGCTATCGCCGATATAGTGATGCAGTGCCTGGCGCAGTCCTGCGAGGTCTTTTTCATAACCGACGCCGAAGGCGTCATCATCTACGCCAACCCCGCTTTCGAGACGCTCACCGGCTACTCGCGCGCCGAAGTTATCGGCAAGAACCCCCGCGTGCTCAAGAGCGGTGAGAACCCCCCGCAGGTCTACGCCGCCATGTGGGCGGACCTGAAAGCCGGCCGCCAGTGGACCGGCCGCCTGCGAAACCGCCGCAAGGACGGCTCCGTCTACCTCGACGAACAGCGCATCTGCCCGGTGAAAGACGCCGCCGGCGGGGTTAAATACTATTTCGCCACCCGCCGGGACGTTACCCGCGAACTGGAGCTGGAGGGCCAGCTGGGCCAGAGCCAGAAGATGGAATCGCTGGGCCTGCTGGCCGGCCAGATCTCTCACGACTTCAACAACCTGCTCACCGTGATCATCGGTTCCATGGAACTCATCCTGGAGGACCTGAAACCCGGCTCCATCGGCCACAAGCTCTCCACCGAGATCCTGCGCTCTTCCAAAGAGTCCACGGCCATGATAAAGAACCTGATGGTCTTCGCCCGCCGCCACGACAGCCACCCGGTGGACACCGTGCTCAACGAACCCGTCAACGAGATGAAACTGCTGCTCGACAGTCTGCTGGGCAAGGGCATTTCCGTGCTCTACGATCTCGACGAGGCCCTGGCCCCGGCCAAGATAGAACCGGAGAACTTCAAGCAGGCCATCATGAACCTGGCCATCAACGCCAAGGACGCTATGGACGGCAAAGGCGCGATTTCCGTAAAGACCTTTAACGCCGGCCCCGAAGGGCTACCCGCCGCCCTGATAGGCGGCGTCTACTCCGCTTTCGAGATCTCCGACACCGGCCCGGGCATACCGCACGACGTGCTGCCGCGCATCTTCGAACCTTTCTTCACCACCAAGCCCAAGGGCAAGGGGACCGGCCTCGGCCTCTCCACCGTCTACGGCATGGTGCACCAGAACGGAGGCCGTATCTTCGCCGCCAACCGCCGCGAGGGCGGCGCCGTGTTCACCATCTACTTCCCCGCCGCCGAGTGACCTAGTGCCGGAAATGGCGCAGGCCGGTCAGCACCATGGCCAGCCCCAGCCGGTCGGCCGCCTCTATAACCTCCCTGTCCTTCACCGAGCCGCCCGGCTGTATCACGGCCGTCGCGCCGATGCGCGCCCCTTCTTCCAGCGCGTCGGGGAAAGGGAAGAAGGCGTCCGACGCCATCACCATGACCGCGGGTTTGGGATTATCCTTTAAATATGCCTGGTACTTGTGGCCGGCCATGAACACCGAGTCCACGCGCGACATCTGGCCCGCGCCTATGCCCACGGTGCGGCAGGTATCGGCGAACACTATGGCGTTGGAGCGCACGTACTTGGCGGCGGCCCAGGCGAAGCGCAGCGCCTCTTCCTCCTGCGCCGCGGGCTTTCGCCGGGTGGGGACCTCCCACTTGTCGCCCAGCAGCTTGTCGTCGTCGCCGCTCACCAGCACCTCTTCGCCTACGGAGCGCAGCACCCGGTGCCCCGCCGGGAAGCCGGCCCATTTGAGCAGGCGCAGGTTGGGCTTTTTGGCGAAGACCTCCAGCGCCCTGGCGTCGTAGCCGGGCGCGCAGATGACCTCCACGAACCTTTTGGCCAGGAATTCCGCTATGCGCCCGTCCAGCTCGCGGTTGACGGCGATGATGCCGCCGAAGGCCGACAGCGGGTCGCCGGACCAGGCACGCTCGAAGGCCTCGGCCACGTCGGCGCCGGTGCCCAGGCCGCAGGGGGTCACGTGCTTAAAGATGACGGCTGCCGGCCTGTCGAATTCGCGCACCGCCTGCCAGGTGCCGTAGGCGTCGAGGATATTATTAAAGGACAGTTCCTTGCCCTGCAGCTGCTCGAAGGGCGGCTTGTCCCCCCTGGTGTAAAGAGCGCAGGCCTGATGCGGGTTCTCGCCGTAGCGCAGGTCATGCACCTTGTTCAGGGTTATCTCGAGCCGCTCGGGGAAAGCGGCGGGGGCCGGCGCGGCCAGCGTGCGGGAGATCTCGCCGTCGTAAGCCGCGGTGTGGGCGAAGCCTTTTACCGAGAGTTCCTTCTTCAGCGCCTCGGGCAGGCCGCCGTTGGCCCGCAGCGCCGCCAGCACCGGGGCGTAGTCGGCCGGCGAGGTGAGCACGGCCACGGACTGCCAGTTCTTGGCGGCGGCCCGGATGAGCGCCACGCCGCCTATGTCTATGTTCTCGATGAGTTCCTCGGACCAGGGGGCCGCTTTTTTGGCGGTGGCGGAGAACGGGTAGAGGTTGACCACCACCATGTCTATGGGCTCTATGCCGAACCTGAAAACGGTCTCGGCGTGCGCGGGATCGTCGCGGCGGTAGAGTATGCCGCCGTGCACCGCCGGGTGCAGGGTCTTTACCCTGCCGTCGAGCATCTCGGGGTAGCCGGTCAGCGTCTCCAGGGCTCGCACCGGGATCCCGGCGTCTTTGAGAGCCTTGAAGGTGCCGGAGGTGGAGACCAGTTCAACGCCCTCCTGCGCCAGGCCCCTGGCAAAATCGACAAGGCCTGTTTTATCAGAAACTGACAGCAGCGCGCGGCGCACCTTGCCGCTTTCCGGCAGCGGGCCGGAAATGTTCACCCTCCCCCCTTCGATGGCGAGGCGGCCGGCGCAGAACAAGGCGGCGGCGGCGGGGTAGATGGCATGTTCGGCCGTCAGCACGCGGGCGGCCAGGGTTTCGGCGGTGTCGCCGGGCAGTACCGGCACGGGCTGCTGCAGTATGATGGGGCCGCGGTCGTAGTTCTCGTCGACGAAGTGCACCGTGGCGCCGCTGACGCGGGCCCCGGCGGCGAGCACGGCCTCGTGCACTTTCAGGCCGTAGAAGCCTTTGCCGCCGAAGGAGGGCAGCAGGGCCGGGTGGACGTTGAGGATGCGGCCCCTGTATTCGGCGAGCATCTGGGGGCCGAGCTTGAGCATGTAGCCGGCCAGGCAGACAAGGTCGGCCTTGTGGGCGCGGCAGAGCGAGGCGAGGTGGGCGTCGTAATCGCCGGGGGCGAAATCTTTGGGCGGAGCGGAGGCGGCGGGGATGCCGGCCGCGGCGGCTCTCTGAAGGGCCCCGGCGTCGTCCTTATTGGAGACAACGAGGACGATCCTGCCGTCTATGCGGCCATCCCGGGCCGCGTCTATCAGCGCCTGCAGATTGCTGCCGCCGCCCGAAGCGAACACGACGATATTCTTCATAGTCCTCCAGTTAAACCTACGCGCAATGGCTTTGCTCAGAGTTCGCGCCGCGCCAAGGGGGTCGGAACGCAAAAACGTGGTCACTGCGGTGTCGCTACGCTCCACCCGCACACCGTGTGAGGCCCGGCTTTAGAGCGAGGCATAATTATGCCTCGCGTCCGGGCCGCAAGGGCGGAGGCGATTTTTACAGCGAAAAATCGCCGAGCCGGGGTCGCGGAAAGCCGCTATGCGGCTTATCCGTGACCGCCCCTCATAATGTCTCAAGGGCCTATTCATTTCAAAAACACCTCGTTCTTGCCTTTTACTACTTCGCCGATGACGACGGAGCCCTTCAGGGTTTTGAGGGCGGTTTTTACGGCGGCGGGGCGGACTACGGCTATCATGCCTATGCCCATGTTGAACGAGTCCCACATGTCGGCTTCGGGGATATTGCCCAGTTTCTGCAGCTCGCGCATGATGGCGGGCACCTGCCAGGAGTCCCGCGTGACCACGGCGCCGAGGTGTTTGGGCAGCACGCGCGGAAGGTTGCCGGGGATGCCGGCGCCGGTGATATGGGCCAGCCCCAGCACGTCCTGGCCCTGTTTGCGGAGGGCGGCGCGCAGCTTGTTTACGTCCTTGACGTAGATCTTGGTCGGGGTGAGCAGGCGGGCGGCGTACTTTTCAAGCAGCTTTTTGTCGCCGAGCACTTTGCGTATCAGCGAGAAGCCGTTGGAGTGGAAGCCGGTGGAGGGCAGGCCTATCAGCACGTCGCCGGCGCGCACCCGGCGCCCATCGAGCGTCTCGGAATTCTTCACTATGCCCACGGAGAAGCCGGCGAGGTCGTATTCGCCGGGCTGGTAGAAGCCGGGCATCTCCGCGGTCTCGCCGCCCAGCAGCACGCTTTCGCCCTGGCGGCAGCCTTCCAGTATGCCTTCTATCACTTTCTTGGAGCGGGCCAGGTCCAGCCGGCCGGTGGCGTAGTAGTCCAGGAAGATCATAGGCCGCGCGCCGCAGCAGAGCAGGTCGTTGACGCACATAGCTACGAGGTCTATGCCTATGGTGTCGTGGCGGTCCAGCAGGAAGGCCAGCTTTAGCTTGGTGCCTACGCCGTCGGTGGAGGCCACCATGCTGTACTCGCCGCGGGTCTCGGGTATGCTCAGCAGGCCGGCGAACCCGCCTATGGCCTTGGACTTCTTCTCCAGGAATTCGGTGAACTTGTCGGCCAGTTTTATATCCACGCCGCTTTTCTTGTAGGTGGTCATCGTATCTCCTTAAAGCCCTATGTCCTTGCGGTACTGCATGCCTTCGAATTTGATGCCGGCGAGGGCCGCGTAAGCCCGCTCCCTGGCGGCGGAGACGTCCGCGCCGCAGGCGGCTACGGCCAGCACCCTGCCGCCGGCCGTGATGTACGCGTCGTCCTTCCTGGCGGTGCCGGCGTGAAATACCTGCACTCCGGGCGCCTGGTCGTAGAGCCCCGTTATGGGCCGGCCCTTCTCCGGAGCTTCGGGATAGCCGGCCGCGGCGGCCACCACGCTCACGCAGGTCTCACCGGTCAGCTCCAGGCCGCGCCCAGCCAGTTTCCCCTCCGCGCAGGCGGCCAGAGCCGGCAACAGGTCGCTCTTGATGACCGGCAGGACGGCCTGCGTCTCCGGGTCGCCGAAGCGGACGTTGAACTCCAGCACCTTCGGCCCTTCGGGCGTGAACATCAGTCCGGCGTAGATCACGCCGCGGAAATTCAGGCGCTCCTTCTTTACGCCTTCCAGGAAGCGCTGTATGACCTCGGCGCGTATGATCTCCATGTCCGCGTCGCTGATCTCCACCGGGCAGACGGCGCCCATGCCGCCGGTATTGGGGCCGGCGTCGCCGGCGCGCAGGCGTTTGTGGTCGCGGGCCGCCGGCAGCAGCAGGGCGCTCTCCCCGTCGGTCAGCGCCATCACCGAGGCCTCCCTGCCGGTCAGGAACTCTTCCAGCACCACCTTGGAGCCTGCCGCGCCGAACACGCGCCGCTCCATGAAATCCTCCACCGCCGCCAGGGCCTCGGCCTCGGAGGCGCAGATGCGCACGCCCTTGCCGGCGGCCAGGCCGTCGGCCTTTATCACCACGGGGTATTTTTTATTGGCCGCCAGTCTCTCCCGGGCCGCGGCCGCCGAGTAGAGCACGGCGTAGCCGGCCGTCGGTATGCCGTTGCGGTCCATGAAATCCTTGGCGAACTGCTTGGAAGCCTCCAGCATGGCACCCTTCTGCGACGGACCGAACACCTTTATGCCCTTGCCGGTCAGGAAATCCGTCAGCCCGCCGGCCAGCGGCGCTTCGGGGCCTATGACCACGAGGCCGATGTCCGCGGCCAGGCAGTAGCCGTAGATGCGCTCGTGATCGTCCTGCGCTATCTCCGGGCAGGCGGCCAGGGCTGCTATGGCGGCCGAGCCGGGTATGCAGTGCAGTTTGCCCAGCAGCGGGCTCTGCTTCAGCTTCCAGGCCAGCGCGTGCTCCCGGCCGCCGGAACCTATGATCAGTACGTTCACGGTTTCTCCATATATTTGCCGGTAAAGCAGGAAACGCAGAAGTTCCGGTCCCTGCGGTCGCCGCAGGCCTCTACCAGGCTCTCCAGGCTCAGATAATGCAGCGCGTCCGCGCCTATGAAGCGGCGTATCCGCTCCAGGCTGAGCTGGTTGGCTATAAGTTCCCCCTTCGTCGGGGTGTCTATGCCGAAATAGCAGGGCGAGACGATGGCCGGCGAGGCTATGGCCATAACGATCTTCCCGGCGCCGGCGCGCTTGAGGTTCTTTACGATCTGGCGCGAGGTGGTGCCCCGCACCAGCGAGTCGTCTATCAGTATGATGGTCTTGCCCTTTATCACGTCGCGGATCGGGGCGAGCTTGAGGTGGGCGGTGAACTCGCGCAGCTTCTGGTCCGGCTGTATGAAGGAGCGGCCGGTATAATGGTTGCGCATGAACACGTTCTGGTACGGTATGCCGGACTCCTTGGCGTACCCCAGCGCGTAGACGGTGCCGGAGTCCGGCACGCCGGAGACCAGGTCGGCTTTCACGTCCTTCAGTTCCCCGGCCAGCCGCGCCCCTATCTCGTAGCGGGCGGTCTGCACCGAGCGCCCTACCGCCACCGAGTCGGGCCTGGCGAAATAAACCTGCTCGAAGATGCAGCGCGTGAACCTCTTTACCGGCGCGAAGCGCTTGAATTTTATCTTCCCCCCGGCGATCACGGCCATCTCGCCGGGCTCTATCTCGCGCACCACGCTGCCGCCGGCCACTTCTATGGCGCAGGTTTCGGAGGCCAGAATATAGGATCTGCCGAGCCGGCCCAGCACCAGCGGCCTGTAGCCGTAAGGGTCGCGGGCGCCTATCACCTTGCCCGGGGTCATGAACAGGAAAGCGTAGGCTCCGGAGAGCTTGGGCAGGTTCCGGGCCAGCGTGTCCTCCAGGCTGCGGCCCTTGTGCCTGGCCGCCAGGTGGAGAATGACCTCGCTGTCGCTGGAGGACTGGAAGATGGCCCCGTCTTTTTGAAGCTTAGCTTTGATCGCGTCCGCGTTGGTTATATTCCCGTTATGCGCCACCGCCACGTTGCCGAGGCAGGAATTGAGCACCAGCGGCTGGGCATTCTTGATATGGCTGGAACCGGTGGTGGAATAGCGGATATGGCCGACGGCGTTGCGCCCTTCCAGTTCCCCGAGAACGCCGTTGTCGAAGACCTCGTTGACCAGGCCCATACCGGTGTACGGCAGCAGCGCGCCGTGGTCATCGGTCACGATGCCGGCCGATTCCTGGCCGCGGTGCTGCAGCGTGAACAGGCCCACGTAGGCCAGCCGCGCCGCGTCCTTATTGTCGGTTATGCCGAATATTCCGCACATAGTTTTCCTTTTACCGAACGTAGTCCACCGCGTTCTTGAAGAACTGGTACCCCGCCGCCTCGGCCTCGCGCGCCGCCGCGGGCCGGTCCGGGTTCTGCCACGCGAAGAAGTTTCGCTCCGGGTGCGGCATCAGGCCGAAGCAGGTGCCGGCCGGGCTGCAGATGCCGGCTATATCCAGCATGGACCCGTTGGGGTTTTCGGCGTAGGTCAGCGCGTGCAGGTTGCCGGCGGTTATGGCCGCCAGCTCCCTCCTGTCCTCCACGATAAATTTCCCCTCGCCGTGGGCTATCGGCAGGTCTATCTCGTCGGGCAGGCCCTTGGTGAAAATACACGGGCTCCGCTTATTAACCTTCAGCCGCGCCCACTTCGCTATAAAATGCCCGCAGTCGTTGGTGTACAGCGTAGAGACCTGCGCGTTGCCCCTGTTCTCCGGCAGCAGGCCGGTCTTGACCAATATCTGGAAGCCGTTGCAGATGCCTATCACCGGGCGGCGGCCTTTCACGAATTTTTCAAAATCCCCGGCGAGCCTGGCCATCTTCACGGCGTAGATCTTGCCGGCCGAGATGTCGTCGCCGTAGGAGAAGCCGCCGGGAAAGGCCATCAGGTCGTAATCCATGACCTTCCGGCCGCCCGCCAGCAGCTGGTTGATATGCACCAGCTCCGGCTCTGCCCCGACGTATTTGAACGAATTGAAAGTCTCTATGTCGCAGTTAGTGGCCGTGCCGCGCAGTATGATGGCTTTGGGTTTCTTCATATCAGTTCCTTCCGCCAGCAGGCTTTGAGCCTGGCGATATCAGCCGAGAAGAGGCGGCTCCCGCCGTCCGAGACCGAAAGCTCAGGCTCTTCCTTCACATGGCCTATCTCGGCCGCCGGCAGGCCTTTCACAAAGCCCAGGAATTCTTTTTCCCTGCCTTTGACCACTTCCAGCGCCAGGCGCGCCGGGCTCTCGCCGAACAGCAGCTCTACGGCGGTCAGCCCCCGCTCCCGGGCCGCGGCTGAAAGGTCCAACCTCGCGCCCAGCCCGCCGGAGAAGGCCATCTCGGCCAGCGTCACGGCCAGGCCGCCCTGCGATACGTCGTGGGCCGCCGCCACGCAGCCGGCCCGCATGGCCCGGGCGATGGCCGCGTAGAGCTTGACCGCGGCTTTCAGGCCCAGCGCGGCCACGGCGTTGTTGCCGGTATCGGTTATCTCGTTATAGACCGAACCGCCCAGGCCGCGCAGGCTGACACCGGCGAGATAAACCGGGTTGCCGGCCTCCTTGAAGTTGATGGTTATCGCCCGGCGTACGTCCTCCACCGGGGCCGTGGCGGAGATCAGCAGCGAGAGCGGTATCGGGTATTCCTTACCGTCGGCGTCCCGCGACTGGTTGTAGAAGCTGTCCTTGCCGGAGATGAAAGGCGCGCCGTAGGCCAGGGACGCGGCGAGGCAGCCCTCGGCGGCCTGCACCAGGTCCCCCATCACGAGCGGATCGCGCGGGCTGGCGGCGCAGAAGTTGTCCAGGATGGCCGTGCGCGAGACGTCTGCCCCGGCGCACAGCAGGTTGCGCACCGCCTCGTCCACCGAGTGCAGCGCCATCTGGTAGGGATCGACGCGGCCTACCGCGGGGGCGAAGCCGTGGCCTACAGCGAAGCCGGAGAAATCAGCCAGGTCCAGCGTGGCGGCCTGCGGCCAGATGACGGCCGCGTCGCCGGGGCCGTCGCCGTACCTGCCCTGCAGCGGCTTGCCCACCGTGCCGCCCTGCACCTCGTGGTCGTACTGGGTTATGACGGAATGCCGCGAGCAGACATTGGGGTGGGCGAGCAGCGCCTCCAGCGCTTTGCCCCAGTCCTTCGGGGCGGCCGGGGCTTTGGAATTTATCGCCACGGCGCGCCGTACGGCCGGCTTCTCGAAATTGGGCACGCCGCCGTGCAGGAAGGCCATCGGCAGGTCCACCACGCTCTCCCGCCCGTGCGTCACCAGCAGGCGGCCGTCGCCGGGAAACTCGCCCAGCACGCAGTACTCGCAGTTCTCGGCGTCCAGTATGGCGGCCAGCCGCTTCAGCTTCGCCTTCGGCACGGAAAGTATCATGCGCTCCTGGGATTCGGACACCCAGATCTCCCACGGCTCTATGCGGGTATCCTTGAGCAGCGCTTTTTCCAGCCGTACGCGCGCGCCGGTCTCCGAACCGAGCTCGCCGATGGCCGAAGAGAAGCCTCCGGCGCCGCAGTCGGTCACGGCATTGTAGAGGCCCAGGTCGCGGGCCCGCATCAGCACGTCCAGGGCCTTCTTCTCGTTTACGGCATGGCCTATCTGCACGGCCGAGGAGGTGGTCTCCTCGTCGATATTTGCCGAGGAGAAGGTGGCTCCGTGTATGCCGTCGCGGCCGGTGCGGCCGCCTATGGAAACGATCAGGTCTCCGGGGACCACTCGCTTCTCTATCTTGTCCACCGGGATGAGCCCGGCGCAGCCCACGTAGACCAAAGGGTTGAGCAGGTAGCCGTCGTCGAAGTAGAGGCCGCCGGCCGCCGTCGGGATGCCGATGCGGTTGCCGTAGTCGCGCACCCCTTCCACCACGCCGCGCATGATGCGCTCCGGGCCCAGGGCGTTCTTGGGCAGCCGGTATTTCCGGTCCAGCCGGCCGAAGCAGAAGGTGTCGGTGTTCAGCACGGGCTTGGCGCCCAGGCCCACGCCCAGTATGTCGCGGATCACGCCCCCCACGCCGGTCTCGGCGCCGCCGTAAGGCTCTACGGCGCAGGGATGGTTATGCGTCTCGGCCTTGAAGGCCAGCCCCCACTTGCCGCTCTTGCCGAATTCCACTATGCCGGCGTTGTCGGTGAATACCGAGAGGCACCATTTTTTATTAAGGGTTCTGGTGGCCTTGACGATGGTCTCTTTGAAAAGGTTTTTATATTTCTTCGTGCGCTTCCCGTCGCGGTAGAGCACCGGGCCTGAGAAGGTCTTGTGCTTGCAGTGCTCGGACCAGGTCTGGGCTATGGTCTCCAGCTCGCCGCGGGCGGGCTGCCGGCCCATGCGCCTGAACTGGCGCTGCGCCTCGGCCAGCTCCAGGGCGCTGAGCGACCAGCCGGCGGCGCGGTCCATGGCCTCCAGTTCCTTCGGGGTCAGCGAGTTAAAATTGGAAAGGTCTTTCATATTTTCTCTATCCCGAACTTGTTGACGGTCTCGTTGACCAGCGTTTTCGCCACGGCGTGCCGGAGCTTCAGCCCGGACTCGCAGGCGACGTAGTAGGCGCGGCCGAACCTGACGGTTTGCGGCTCCTTGCCCAGCACGTCAGCTACCGCGCCTTTCACGCTCTCGCCCACCACGTCGGTGACTGAGTCTTTCAGCCAGACCTCCACGCGCCAGCCTTTAAGGCCGGCCCGCGGCCTGGTCAGCGAACAGGTCTCGGTGATCGGGTCCGTCAGCAGGTCGGCGCCCAGGCGGCCGAACTCGGCCCGGCTGAAATCGCCTTCCACCCGGTACAGCCGCGACAGCCGCGCGGCCTTTACCTTAAGGCCGGCGTGCGCCATGCGGCCGATGAAGCCCGCCTCCTCGTTCCCGGCGTATTTCTCTTTGGTTCTTATCTCTATGATCATAGTGAGCACCTGTGTCGAAAAAGCAACTACCGAGAGTCGGCAAGGGTATGCCTTCGGAGGGGCCTCGCGTAGGCGAGGCTTGCGTAAGCGCCGAGCCGGAGCGAAAGAGCGAGGCCACGGTGTGGCCGAGCGTACCCGGAGAAGGCGTACCCTTGTCGGCTCCCAGCCTTCACATTCTGCGTTAATGTTTTAGCCATAAAAAGAAGAAGCCGGGTGGCAATTCACCCGGCTTCGGTTATTTTCTGCAGGGCTTCCTCGTATTTTTTGAGGGTGCCCTGCACTACTTCTTCGGGCAGCGCCGGCGGCGGGGACTTCTTGTCCCAGCCGCTCCCCTCCAGCCAGTCGCGCACGTACTGCTTGTCGTAGCTGGCGGGGCTGGTCCCCACCTTGTACCTGGCAGCGTCCCAGAAGCGGGAGGAATCGGGAGTCAGGGCCTCGTCTATCAGGATCAATTCTCCGTCCAGCAGGCCGAACTCGAACTTGGTGTCGGCCAGTATTATGCCCGCCCGCTCCGCGTGCTGCGCCGCGAATTCATAAAGGGCCAGGCTTTTCTCGCGGATAGTCTCGGCCAGGCCGGGCGGCAGGGCCGCGGCCATAGTCTCGAAGGTCACGTTCTCGTCATGGCCCTGGTCGGCCTTGGTAGTAGGGGTAAAGATGGGCTCGGGCAGGCGCTGGGCTTCTTTGAGGCCTGGCGGCAGCGGTATGCCGCAGACGCCGCCCAGCTTCAGGTATTCTTTCCAGCCGGAGCCGGTGATATAGCCGCGCACCACGCATTCGAAGTCCACGCGGCGGCAGCGGCGCACCAGCATGGCCCGGCCGCGCAGGGATTCCCAGTCGAAACCGGCCGGGGCCGTCACCAGGCGTTTTATTTCTTCTATCTCCGCGGAAACGATATGGTTCTTTATTATCTGGCCGGTGCGGCCGAACCAGAACAGGCTGATTTTATTAAGGAGGGCGCCCTTGCCGGGGACTGGCGTGGGCAGGACGAAATCGAAGGCCGAGATCCTATCGGAAGAGACTATAAGGAGATACTTCTCCCCCGCCGCGTACAAGTCGCGCACTTTCCCCTGGTGTATCAACTTCAGCTCCATGCCCATCTCCTTTCGGTAGACCGCCGGTACGCTTGCAGCTGACCGCTATTTCATCGTTTCCAGGTACTTCGTGTAACCGAGCTTGCCGAGCCTGGCGTCCTTGGCCAGCACTTCCTTGCGCATCGTTTCCCGGTAAGCCTTAAATCTGGTCCTGAGGGCCTTCTCCTTGACGGAGAGTATCTGCACGGCCAGCAGGCCGGCGTTCCTGGCGCCGTTCACGGCCACGGTGGCCACCGGTATGCCGGCCGGCATCTGCACTATGGAAAGCAGGGCGTCCAGGCCGGCCAGCGGGGTGGCGTTCACCGGTACGCCTATGACGGGCAGCGGGGTGGCGGCGGCCAGCACGCCGGGCAGGTGGGCGGCCCCCCCGGCGGCGGCTATGATCACTCCGAACCCGTTCTTTTCGGCTGCGGAGACGAAAGCCAGCGCCTCGCGCGTGGTGCGGTGGGCGGAAAGTATCTTTATTTCGAAGGGAACTTTGAACTGTTCGAGGACCTTGGCGGCGGCCGATAATACTCCCAGGTCGGAATCGCTTCCCATGATGATGGCTGCTTTCAGCATACGCACCTCTTGACCGGGAAAGTGTAAGTATTAAGCCACGGATATTCTACGATTTAAAATCCCCCGGCACAAACTTTTTCGATTTCTCCCGTCGTAAGCCCCATAAAACAGCGCAACGCTCTTTTTTTGCGGCCGACAGGGACTTGACAAAACCGAATTGTAGTGGTATAGTTATACCACAATACCAGTTAGAACAGGACGACACATGCAGACCATACTCAAACTTTCGGAAGCCGCGGCGATAGCCCTGCACGCGGCCGATTACATGGCGCAGCGCCCGGGCCTCCGCTCGGCTCAGGAGATGGCCCAGGCCCTGGGCGTTTCCTACAACCATCTTTCCAAGGTGCTGCAGCAGCTTACCAAGGCCGGCCTGGTCAGCCCGGTGCGCGGCCCCAAGGGCGGCTTCGCCCTCTCTCCCGCAGGCAAGAAGGCCGCGGTGCGCGCGTACATCACCGCCATAGACGGCCCCCCCGCCCTGCACGAATGTCTGATGAAGTCCAAGGTGTGCCGCCACAGGAACTGCCTGTTCGGCAAATTCCTGCACGAGACCAACAAACGGTTCGAGGCGGTACTGAACGGCAAGATCTCGGAGTTCTCGAAGGGCAAGTGACTTTAGGTTAGGATAATATAATTAAGGAGATCACAAAATGAGCGACGATATGTTCTGTTACCAGTGCGAGCAGGCGGCGAAAGGCACGGGCTGCACCGTGCAGGGTGTCTGCGGCAAAGACCCGGAGACGGCCAAGATGCAGGACCTCCTGCTCTGGCAGGCCAAAGGGATAAGCCAATATGCTCACCGCGCCGCCGCCGCCGGCAAGCGCGACCGCGCCATAGACGTGTTCGTGGTGGAGGCCCTGTTCACCACCGTCACCAACGTCAATTTCGACCCCAAGAATATAGCTCAGCAGATACAGAGGGGACAGGAAGTGAAGGCCAAGGCCCGCGCCCTGGCCGGCAACCCCGCCCTGGGCGGACCGGCGGCCTGGACCGCCCCCTCCGACTATGCGGCCCTGCTGGCCGAAGCCCCCGAACGGGGCATAGAGGCCCGCAAGAAGGCCCTCGGCGACGATGCCGCCGGCCTGCAGGAACTGCTGGCCTACGGCCTCAAAGGCATGGCCGCCTACGCGGACCACGCGCTCATACTCGGCCAGGAAGACGAGAAGGTCTACGCCTTCATCCACGAGGCGCTGGACTTCCTCACCAAGCCCAACCCCACCGTGGACGAACTCGTCGGCTACAACATGAAATGCGGCGAGGTGAACCTGCGCGTGATGGAACTGCTGGACAAGGCCAACACCACCGCCTACGGCCACCCCGTCCCCACCCCGGTGCGCATAAACCCCCTCAAGGGCAAGGCCCTGCTGGTCAGCGGCCACGACCTGAAGGACCTGGAGAACATCCTTAAACTCACCGAAGGCAAGGGCGTCAACGTCTATACCCACGGCGAAATGCTGCCCGCCCACGGCTACCCCGGCCTCAAGAAATATAAGCACCTGGCCGGCAACTACGGCGGCGCCTGGCAGGACCAGCAGAAGGAATTCAACGCCTTCCCCGGCTCCGTGGTAATGACCACCAACTGCATACAGAAGCCGCTGGACGGCTACAAGGCCCGCATCTTCACCACCGGCCTGGTGGAATGGCCCGGCGTGACTCACCTCAAGAACGGGGACTTCGGCCCGGCCGTGGAAGCCGCGCTGGCGGCCCCCGGTTTCGCCGAGGACGGCGACCCCAAGACCATTCTGGTGGGCTTCGGCCATAACACCGTGATGGGCGTGGCTGGCACCGTGATAGACGCGGTGAAGGCCGGCAAGCTCAAGCACTTCTTCCTCATCGGCGGCTGCGACGGGGCCAAGCCCGGCCGCAACTACTACACCGAGTTCGCCGAACAGGCCCCCAAGGATACCGTAATCCTGACGCTGGCCTGCGGCAAGTTCCGCTTCAACAAGCAGGAATTCGGCGACATCGGCGGCATCCCCCGCCTGCTCGACATGGGCCAGTGCAACGACGCCTACTCCGCCATACAGGTGGCCGTGGCGCTGTCCAAGGCCTTCGGCGTGGGCGTCAACGACCTGCCGCTGTCGATGATCCTGAGCTGGTACGAGCAGAAAGCCGTCTGCATCCTGCTGACGCTGCTGCACCTCGGCATCAAGAACATCCGCCTCGGCCCGACACTGCCGGCCTTCGTGACCCCGGCCGTGCTGAAGGTGCTGGTGGAGAAGTTCAACATCATGCCCACCACGACCGCGCAGAAGGACCTGGAAGCCATACTCGGCGCTAAAGCCGGCGCTTAACAGCTAGTAAACGGGGCGGGACCGGAGAGGAGAGACTCTGGTCCCGCCCTTTTATCACCTGCCGATATGACAAGCGCGCGATATATACGCCTGGCCTCGCAGTCCGCCTTCCTGGCGCTGATCCTGCTGACTGGCTGGGAATTCCATAAGTTCGCGCAGGCGGCCCTCGCCGGCGGAAGTCTGCCGCAACGGCCGCCGGCTGTAGAGGGCTTTCTGCCCATCAGTTCGCTGATGAGCCTGCGGCTGCTGCTGCAGACCGGGGAACTGCACCCCTTCCACCCCGCCGGCCTTTTCATACTGCTGGGCGCCCTGGCCATGTCCTTCGCCCTGCCAAAATCCTTCTGCGGCTGGGTCTGCCCCTTCGGTTTCCTCTCCGAGGCTATTTGGAGCCTGCGCCGCCGCCTCAAGGTCCGGCTTTACCCTCCCCCCTGGCTGGACTACCCGCTGGCGTCGCTGAAATACCTGCTGTTGGTCTTCTTCGCCTGGGCGATAATGTCGATGGACCTGGCCTCGCTCAGGAGCTTCCTGGACGGGGACTACAACCTGATAGCCGACGCCAAGATGTACTTCTTCTTCTCTCAGCTCTCCCCGCTGGCCTCCGGGGTGATAGCGGCCCTGCTGGCGCTCAGCCTGGCCATACCTTATTTCTGGTGCCGCTACCTCTGCCCCTACGGCGCCCTCCTGGCCCCGGTCTCCCTGGCGGGGCCGTTGCGGGTGCGCCGAGACCCCGCGGCCTGCACCGGCTGCGGAGCCTGCTCCCGCGCCTGCCCGCACGCCATCCCGGTGGCGCGCCTGGCCGCCGTCCGCTCGGAGAAATGCGTCTCCTGCGCCCGCTGCGTCGAGGCCTGCCCGACCCCGGGCGCGCTTGGCTTCAGGCTCTCCGGGAATGACCCCGTGCTGCGACCGGCCCTGCTGCCGCTGGCCGGCCCGCTGCTGCTGCTCGCCGCGGCCTGGCTGGCCATGGCCGCGGGCCTCTGGCGCAGCCCGGTCCCTAACGCCGATCACGCCCGCGTCCTGCGCTCGCACGGGTCGCTGGGCCACCCCGGCAGGCCCTGAACCGCCGGGTCTTACGGCCCCGGTTTATATTGAGATGCCCATTCCAGATCGCTTATTGCCGCGAGAGCGGCGCACTACGGAGACAAAACCATGAACGACAATAACACGGAACTCAAGAACAGGGTGGAACGGGCGCTGGCCCAGGTGAGGCCCTACCTGGAGGCCGACGGCGGCGGGGTGGAACTGGTGGACGTGACTGCCGCCACCGGCAAAGCCCGGGTAAGGCTGACCGGCGGCTGCGCCTGCTGCCCCTCGGCGGGCCTCACGCTGAAGAACGGCGTGGAGGCGGCCATACGCAAGGAAGTCCCGGAGATCAGGACCGTAGAGGCAGTTTAAGAGGCCGCCGGTGGGAAAATACCTGGGCCGCAACATCAAGAGCCTCATCGCGGAATTCCCCGAAGCCGCGGCGGCGCGCCTGGAAAGCGCCGCCGGCGCGCTGCGGCAGGCCTGAACCTGGCCGGCCAGCTACTTGCTATAATCAGCCTATGAAACCGACCCGATCCATGCTTGAGCGGACCTACCGGGAGATGAACCGGCCGGAGTATATACACCCGGACCCGCTGGAATTCGTCTGGCGCTACAAGAGCGCCGCCGACCGCGAGGTGGTCGGGCTGATAGCCGCCTGCCTGGCCTACGGCAACGTCAACCAGATCCTCAAGAGCGTGGAGAAAGTCCTGGCCCCCATGGGCAAGTCGCCCGCGGCCTGGTTGGAGAAGACCCCCCCAGCCGAAGTACGGAAAGCGCTAGGCAGGTTCAAGCACCGCTTTACCACCGGCGCGGAGATGGCCGTTTTCCTGCTCAATATCAAACGGGCCATGAACGATCACGGTTCGCTGGAAAAACTCTTTCTTAAAGGCTACCGGCCGGAGGAGCCCACCGTGGAGCACGCCCTCTACCGCTTTATCGACGCCTTCAACGCGCAGGCCTGCGCCCCCACGCTCACGCCCTGCACCGCGCTGAAGAGCTCGTTCAAGCGCGTGAACCTGTTCCTGCGCTGGATGGTCAGGAAGGACGCGGTGGATCCGGGCGTCTGGACCGGCATTCCCCCCTCCAAACTGATCATCCCCCTGGACACGCATATGCGCCAGGTCTCCATGGGCATGGGGATAACGAAAAGGAAAGATACCTCCATGAAGACCGCAGTGGAGATCACGGCCTTCTTCTCCGGTGTGGAGCCGGCCGATCCCGTGAAATACGACTTCGCGCTTACCCGCGCCGGCATCCGGGGGAACAATACCTGATTTTTAGTAGAATATAGTCTCTCTCTTTCGCTGCCGGCTGGGTACCGGTAGTGTTTTTATCTAAGCCAGGAGGAAAAATGAAAATTAAAGGTTCTAAGACCGAACAGAATCTGCTTGCCGCTTTCGCGGGCGAATCGCAGGCCCGCAACCGCTATACTTATTTCGCCAGCGCCGCGAAAAAAGAGGGCTATGTGCAGATAGCCATGGCCTTCGAAGAGACCGCCGCGCAGGAGAAGGAGCACGCCAAGCGCTTCTTCAAGTTCCTCGAGGGCGGGGACCTGCAGATAACCGCCACCTTCCCCGCCGGCTGCATCGGCGACACCGCGGCCAACCTCAAAGCTTCCGCCGACGGCGAGAAGCACGAGTGGGGCAGCATGTACCCCGATTTCGCCAAGACCGCCCGCGAAGAGGGCTTCGAGCCCGTGGCCAAGGCCTTCGACGCCATCGGCGTGGCCGAGAAGCAGCACGAGGCCCGCTACCGCGGCTTCCTGAAGAACCTGGAGGAAGGCAAAGTCTTCCGGAAGGCCAAGAAAACAACCTGGCGCTGCATCAACTGCGGCTATACCCACGAGGGAGAAGAGGCCCCGGAGAACTGCCTGGCCTGCGCTCATCCCAAGGCCTATTTCGAAGTGCTGGCCCAGAACTGGTAAAGGACCAAATGGAAGATAATACCAACGAAGAAATCAAGAAAGAGGCGGTAAAGCGCACGGTGACCATGCAGGGCCGCCCGATGGCGCTGGCAGGCGACGAGATCAAGGTGGGCATGCCGGCCCCCGACTTCAAGGTCACGGACAACGACATGCTGCCCATGAAGTTCTCGCGCTCCTACGGCGGCAAGGTTGCCGTGGTCGTGGCCGTGCCGTCCCTGGACACCTCCGTCTGCGACCTGGAAGCCCGCCGATTCAACAAGGAAGCCGAGATCCTCGGCCCCGACGTGGGCGTGCTGGTGGTCAGCATGGACCTGCCTTTCGCGCAGCGGCGCTGGTGCGGCGCGGCCGGCGTAAAGGCCGTGCGTGTTTTCTCGGACTACCAGAAAGCCGATTTCGGCAAGGCCTGGGGCGTGCTGATCAAGGACCTGCGCCTGCTCGCCCGCGCCGTGTTCATAGTGGACAAGGACGGCATAGTGAAGTACGCGCAGATAGTTCCCGAAGTTTCCAAGGAACCGAATTACGACGAAGTATTGACCGCGCTCCGCGCGCTGGTATAATTTGGGAAAGGGTAAGGAGGATAAAATGGCTGAAAAAAGAGAAGTTTACAAATGCGACGCCTGCGGCAATATCGTGGAAGTGCTCCACGGCGGTCCCGGCGTGCTGGTCTGCTGCGGCTCCGACATGAGGGCGATGTTCGAGAACACCTCGGACGGCGCCAAAGAGAAGCATGTGCCGGTCATAGAGAAGACCGACAAGGGCGTGACGGTGAAGGTGGGCTCCGTGCCGCACCCGATGCTGGCCGAGCACTTCATAGAGTGGATCGAACTCGTGGCCGACGGCCAGGTCTTCAGGCAATACCTGCAGCCCGGCCAGGCGCCCGAGGCGACCTTCTGCCTGTGCTTCACGCCCAAGACGCTGGAAGCCAGGGAATACTGCAACCTGCACGGACTCTGGAAGGCCTGATGAGCGCTTCGCTGGCCTACGCCGAAGCCCTGACCGCCGCGGTGCGGGTCGAGGAGAACGGGGCGCTTTTCTACCGGAAAGCCGCCGCCGGCGCCTCCGACCCGGCCGCCGCGGGGGTCTTCGCCAAGCTGGCGGAGATGGAGGAGGAGCACCGCGGCTATTTCAGCGCCCTGAAACTGGAGCTGGAACAGCGCGAGGCTCTCTTCGTAAACGATCCCAAGGGGACGTTCGCGGCCTCGATAAAGGCCCTTGCGGATTCAGGCGTGTTCGCGCTGGCCGGAGAGCCGGCGGCCTTCTTCGAAGGCGCGCGGACCACGCGGGAAGCGGTAAAGTTCGCCATCGGTGTGGAGAAAGATTCGGTCATCTTCTACCTGGGCCTGCAGGAGGCCATGGCGGACAGGGAAGAAGCCGATAAGCTGGGCGGGATAATCAAAGAGGAGCTGCGGCACCTCGCGATACTCACCGGCCTGCTGAAAAAGATCAAAGAGTAAATATTCAGGAGGAAGAATGAAAAAGTACGTCTGCAAGCTTTGCGGTTACATCTACGATCCCGCCGTCGGCGACCCCGACAACAATATCCCCCCCGGCACGGACTTCGAGAAGCTGCCCGAGGCCTGGGTCTGCCCCGTCTGCGGCGCCGGCAAAGAGGAATTCGAAGTGGTGAACTGAAGCCGGCTAATGAAAAAGCGGCGGAGGCCAGGCCTCCGCCGCTTTTTTTGTTCCGGCCTTCAGCGCGCCGGAGTCCAGTCGGCCAGCCCAGCCCCTTCGGTTATCTTAATGTAGCGGTCGGCGGAAATATCCTCGTAAACGGCGGTGCCGGTAACCCAGCGCACTTCTACAGAATCTGCGCTGCCGGCCTTGCCCAGGCCGAAATGCAGCAGCTGCTCGTCGGCCAGGCCGGCGTGCCCCTGGGAAGTGCGGATCTCCCTGGTCTGCAGCAGGCGCCCGGCCTTTACGGTCACCCTGACGCCTACGCCTCCCCTGTTGGTAGCCCCGGCCCCGCGGCCTTCCAGCTTTATAGCCAGCCAGTGGTTGCCGTTGGCCAGGCCGTTGCGCAGCAGCGCGGGCGCCGGCAGCGGCCCTTTACGCCTGTGCGCCGGCATGCGCATCCAGGACTTGCCCGCCAGTATGTCCAGGTCGCCGTCCCGGTCGTAGTCGGCCACCGAAACGCCTCCCGAACTTTCCCAGTCCAGGCCGGCCTCGGCGGTGATGTCCCGGAATTTGCGGAGCTTGACCTGCCTGAACAGGCGCAGGTACTGCCCGTCGGGATAATCGCCGCTGGCCAACAGCAGGTCCTGCAGCCCGTCGTTGTCGAAATCGGCCCAGGCCGCCCGCATATCCCCCTGGTTCCAGGTCCTGGTATCCTGGTGCACCCGGTAGACCAGCTCCGGCCGGCGCCGGAACTTGAAATTCTTTTTTTTGCCGAGATTCTCGAGCACGCTGGAGCGGTCCGAGGCTTCGCCGGCCCAGGCATGGGTGATCTCGCCCAGGAACACGTCCGTGTCCCCGTCGTTGTCATAGTCCGCGCAGACCGCCGAGAAGGTGTTGCCGTGCGAACGCCATTCCGGTTCAGGCTGCCTCTTTGCGCCGTCCGGGTAGCGGCCATGGCGCACGGCGTCGCCATCGAAGCCGGAGGCGGGCCCCGTGTCGCTGAAGGTGCCGTCCCCGTTATTGCGCCACAGCCGGTTGGCCTGGCGCCCGTACACGGCTACCAGCAGGTCCTGCCGCCCGTCATCGTCCCAGTCGCAGTGGGACACGCCGTAGACCGGGCGGCTGGAATCCGGCCGGCCCTCCGTGGCCGCAGTCAGCAGCCCGGCCGCGGCGGTAGTTTCCTCGAACATGCCGTTGCCCAGGCCCTTGTACAGCCGGCTGGGGTAGCACAGGAAGGAGACGCCGTACTCGCGGTACCAGTTGCCGGCGTACAGGTCCAGCACGCCGTCGTTATTATAATCCAGGAAAGCCGCCGAGGTGGCGGTCTCGGGCGGGTTCTCTACTCCCGCCCGCTGCAGGTGCGAGAACCGCCCGCCCCCGTCGTTGAGCAGCAGCGCGGAGCGCAGCCCGTCGTCGGTGGTCTCGTAGACGGGGTTGCCGTCGGCGCCGCGCACGATCTCGCCCGCCGGGGAAGCTTTCGGTTTCTCGAACTCGCCGTAGCGGGCGCTGAAAACGTCCAGGTCCCCGTCGTTATCGGCGTCGCCGAAGACCAGCGCGCTGCCGGCGCGCGGGGCGGTGCTCGGGGCGGGCGCGGCGTTCAGGCCGGAGTCCGGAGTGAAATCGTAAAAGGCCCGTTCGCCGCCGGCGGCGGGGGTGCTGAGAAAGACGCAGGTGGTCTTGCCTCCGTGCGTGCTGCCCAGCACGGCGTCCGGCCAGCCGTCCCCGTTGAGGTCCGCCCAGACCGGGTTCTGCGCGCTTACCCCGGCCAGGCCCGCGGGCGCGGCCTCGTCGGTAAAGCGGGGCCCCTCCCCCGCCCGCAGGGCCGCGGGGGCCAGCAGCAGGCACGCCAGGAGCAGGGGCCTCACCGCTTTACCGCCAGGGCTTTAAGCTTCTCCAGGTCGGCGCGGAAGGCGGCCTCGCGCAGCATCCCGGCGTAAACGGCGTCGCCCAGCAGCTTGCCGGCCTCTATGTCGGAGGGATGGTGCGCCCCGCCGATGACGCGGTTGAGCGCCGCCCGGTCGGACCGCGCCAGAAAATCGGCGCGGCGCGCCGGAGCCACGTCGGAGAGCAGCAGCGCGAACAGGCGCGAGACCGCGGCGTGGCCGCTGGGATAAGAAAGGCCCGGCACCTTGCCCAGGCAGGGCTTGAGCGCCTTGTCCCGGCGGAAGGGGCGTTGGCGGGCGAAGCGTTCCTTGGCGGCCCCGACGGCCATGCCGCCGTCGAAATAGACCCGAAAAAGTATCTTGGAGACCTCGGGCGGCAGCGGATCGGGGAACGGCGAGATGTCGCCGAAGAAAGCGCCGTATTCCGCCCTGGCCTGCGCCAGCGCGCCGGCGCAATCGGCCTCTGAACGCCGGGCCTGCCAGTCGAACAGCGTTTGAAAATCCTTCTTGTCCTCCTCGGAGCCGGGGGCCGGCGGGGCCGGCACGGCTTCGAGAACGCTCGCGGCCGCCACGTAATGGTGGTCGGGGCCGAAGAGCTTATAGAGGTAGAACTGGGCGTAACCGCAGCCGGAAAGCAGCAGGGCCGCCAGGCCCAGCGCCAGGTGTTTGCGTAATTTCATGTTAAAAGTATACAAACTCCCGCGGCCGGAATAAATCCGGCGCGGGAGACCGGGCTACTCGGCCCGCAGGGCGTCGGCCGGCTTCAGGCCGGCGGCCACCCAGGCGGGATAGATGGCGAAAGCGAAAGCCGTGACGGCGGCTATCAGTATGGAGATCAGCGGCATCCAGGGCTTGATAGGGCTGGCCCCCATGTTCAGTATAACTTTCAGCGGCACGCCCCACAGCCAGCCCAGCGCCGACCCCAGCACGCCGCCTATCAGGCCCAGCAGCACCGCCTCCACCATGAACTGCAGCATGATGTCGCTGCGGCTCGCGCCGACGGCGCGGCGTATGCCTATCTCCTTGGTGCGGGCGAACACGGTGGCCAGCGTGACGTTCATGATGCCTATGCCGCCGGCGATGAAGGCCAGCATGCCCAGCGAGATCGTCACGAAGGCGTCCTTAAGCCTCGCGGCCATGTTCTTGCGGATCTGCTCCAGCTGGTTCTCCACCAGGAAGAAGTCGCCGTCGCCGAACGTGATCTTGAGGAAGTTGTTGACCTTGCGCAGCGCGTCATCGAAGCCGGCCTCGGGCCCGGCGTCGATGCTGACCTCCATCTGCCCCCCCCCCCGCACCAGGCCGTAGTTGGCGGCCGTAGTGATGGGCACCAGCAGCTTGGCCTGCTCCCGGTAGCCGCTGAAGCTCTCCATCCTCTTCGAGAAAGGGAACTCCTCGGCCACGCCGATAACGGTGAACGTGATGCCGTCTATCTTCACCGTTTTGCCCAGCAGGTCGTTATGCGTGACCAGGTTGTCGTAAGCCGCGGTGTAATTGTAAGCCTTGCGGGTGGTCTTGGACCCGGGCGGGGGCGGCGCCCGGCGTACCACCACGCAGACGCGCAGCTTCTCGTCTATGTCGTGCCAGGTAAAAAACCGGCCCTTGAGCGTGTAGCCGAAGTCGCGCTTCATCCATTCGGGGGTAATGCCGTTGACGGAAGACACCACGCGCTCGCCGTCGTACTCCATTATGTTGCGCCAGGAGCGGGACTCGCCCGAGATCATGTGGAACTCGGGCGCCTGCTCGCGCAGCTTCTTGAGCTGCTCGTAACCGAAGGTGGGCGGCTCCACGTACTCGTCGGCGGAGGAGTAGCTGGCAGCCTGGTTCTGCATGATGTGCATCCGGGCCAGGCCGGAAAACTCGCGCTGGCGTTCCAGGCGCTCGTAGGTGTGGAAAATGGCGGAGAAGGCGTCTATGAAGACCACGGAGCCGACCGCGATGGCCAGGAAACTGAGGATGGAACGGGTCTTGTGCGCCCAGATCTCCGCGGCCCCGCTGCGAGCCGCGTTGAGCATTGACCTGATCATGATTCTATCCTCCCGTCCCGCATCCTGATGTTGCGCCCGGTCCGGGCGGCCAGTTCCTTGTCATGCGTCACCATGACTATCGTGATGCCCTCGGCGTTCAGGGCGAACAGGGAATCCATGATCTCGCGGCTGGAGGCCGAATCCAGGTTGCCGGTGGGCTCGTCGGCCAGGATGATGCGCGGCGAGTTGGCCAGCGCCCGCGCTATGGCCACGCGCTGCCGCTCGCCGCCGGACAGTTCCAGCGGGGTTTTCTTTTCCTTCCCGTGCAGGCCGACGCGCGCCAGGAGCGCCGCGGCCCGGGAGCGCATCTCGTCGCCCCCGGCCCCCGCGTAGCGCAGCGGCAGGCAGACGTTCTCCAGCGCCGACAGCCGGTTGAGCAGGTGGAAGGACTGAAAAACGAAACCTATCTCGTCGCGGCGCGTGCGCGACCGCTCCTCGTCGGAAAGCGTGAAGACGTCGCGGCCGTTAAGGCGGTAGGCGCCGCCGGAGGGTTCGTCGAGCAGGCCGATGATGTTGAGCAGCGTGGACTTGCCGCAGCCGGAGGGGCCGGTCACCGAGACGAACTCTCCGGCTTTTATCCCGAAGGAGAGCCCGCGCAGCGCCGGCCAGCCGGACTTGCCGCCCTCGTAGACCTTGGCCAGGTCCGAGCAGTGTATCGTCATTTGAGCGACTCCGGCATGGCGGTGAAGAACTTGTCGCCGGCTTTTACGCCGCCGGCCAGTTCCACCTCGGTCTCGGAGCGCAGGCCCGGGAACACCTGCACCTTGTCGTACTCGTAGCCCTCGCGCTGGCGGTAGACGTAGTAGTTCAGGCCTTCCTGGAACAGCGTCTCTATGGGCGCTTTCAGCACGCCCTTCTTGGCGTTCAGGTTGGCCGTAACCACCGCGCTCATGCCGACGCGCATCTTCTGGCTGGTACGGTCGAGCGTGATCACCACGCGGAACACCCGGCTGCTGTTGCCCCAGGGGCTGTTCTTGGTGTCGGCCGTGGGCGCGATCACGTCGATGCGGCCGGCGAACTTCTCGCCGGGGATGGCGGTGAAGGTTACCGAGACCGGCATGCCCTGGCGCAGCTTGAAGATATCCACCTCGCTGATCTTGAGGTTGACGGCCAGCGTCTTCATGTCCACGATGCGCGTGACGCAGGTGGAAGCGGCGTCGATGCGCTTGCCGGCGCGTATTTCCTCGGCGTCGGAGTAATAGTTGCGGCTCACACAGCGGGTCAGCAGGCCGTCGCGGGTGGCGGTGACCGGCACCGGCACGTACTGGTCGGACTCCATGCGCTCGCCGCCCTTGAACATCATGATCTTGTCGCCTTTCTTCACGTATTCGCCCTCTTTGCGCAGGACCTCAACGATGAAGCCGCGGCCGGGCGGAAACACGTCCACCGCGTCGCGTGAGACCAGTTCGCCGGACTCCTGCAGGTCCAGCTTCAGGTCGCCTTTTTCGGCGGCCTTGACGAAGTCGGCCAGGTCCTGCCGGACCAGCATCTTCTTGTAGCGCGTATAGCCGGCGAAGGCCAGCGCGGCGGTAACCGCGAGCACAACTATCCACAGCGAGTGTTTTCCAATGCGTTTCATATGTCTCCCGTTACTCCCAGATCTTTTCGCCCAGCAGCACCTTGTAGTTGGCCAGCGCCAGGTCCAGGTCGTTCAGGGCCGTGATCTGGCTGTTGCTGGAGTCGAGGTACTTCGTCTGCGAGCTGTCGAGCTGCAGCGACGAGGCCCCGCCCAGGGAATACTCCGACAGCAGGTTGTCGGTGGTGTCTTTCAGCGCCTTTACCTGGAATTCCAGCAGCTGCCGGGACTTCACCTGCAGCGCGATGTCCGCCTGCGCGGAGAGCACCCCGGTCTTGAGCGTGCGCTCCGAGTCCTCCAGTTCCAGCTCCGCGGACTTCAGCGCGTACTCCTGGGTGCGGATATCCAGATAATTCTGCGCGCCGAGGAAGCCGAAAGGGAAGGAGAGCGAGGCGCCGAGACGGTACGACGGGTTGCCGTCCCAGGAACCGCCGGGAGTGCCGAGAATGCCCAGCGCGGTCTTGGTCCAGGAGGCGTCCACCCGCACCCGGGGCAGGCTGGCCAGCACGGCGGAGCGGTTGGTGATGCGCGTCTTGTCCAGCGCCAGCCGCTGGCGGCGCAGCGCGAAATTGTTCTCCAGCGCCCTGGCCACGTCCGCCTTGGGCAGCGGCAGGGCGATCTCGGCGGAAGTGGTGCTGACCTCCACGGCCTGGGCGGCCTCCGGCTCGGCGTTGATGAGCTCGTTGAAGGCCATCAGCGCCTTTACCGCCGCGGCCTCGGCCTGCGCCAGCGCCAGTTCGCTCTGCAGTTTGTCGCCTTCGCTCTGCGTTACCTCTATCTTGCTGCGCGTGCCGGACTGGAACTGCTCGTTGGTATCTTTGTACTGCCGCTCGCGGGAGGTCAGGTTGGCCTTTGCCGTCAGGATCTTCTTTTGCGAGGAGTAGAGGGAATAGAAGCGGCCCAGCGCCTTGAGCGCCTCGTTCTGCCTGGCTATATCCAGCGTCAGTCCGGCGTAGGCGTAATCCAGCCTGGCCGTCTTCACCCGCTTGAGCGGGCTGTTGACAGAATCGTAGAGGTTCCAGGAGGCGGACAGGCTGGAAGAGACGTCCCCCCGCTCGGCGCGCAGGCGGGGTTCCTGGTCGTCATAGAAGGGTATGTCCGCGTTCAGGTTGAACGAAGGCAGCGCCGCGTCCAGCAGCGAGGTGCGGTAATTGTTCTCGGCCTGGTGGTAGTCCTGCTCGGCCCGGCGCATGGCAGGCGAGGCGTCGATGACGGCCTTGATATAGGTCTTCGGCGTGAACGGCACGGCCACCGTCTGCGTGGAAGCGGTCACCGTCTGCGTGGAAGCGGTCACCGTCTGCGTGGAAGCGGTCACCGTCTGCGTGGAAGCGGCCATCGTCTGTGCGGAAGCGGCCGCCGCCGGGAACAGGGCGCAGAGGGCGGCCAGCGGCAGGCGCATGCGCAGGCTGCGGTAAGGGCGGTAGGTCTGGTTTTCTTTGATCATAGTTGTATGGTCCCGCATACGGGCTCGCTTCACACGCAGCAATTATTATGCCAGCGGCTAAAACGCCGGGTCCCCTTATGCGGCCGCGCGGGACAGCACCGTATATTTTCAAATGAAAATATTCCTTTCAATTGAAAACAATCGTCTACTGGTAAGCCCCCAGGGATTCCCTGATGGTAGTGAGCAGCAGGGGGCATTCCGGGCAGTCGGCCCCGGAGCGCTGCGCGTAGCCCAGGTACAGGTCGGCCTCTTTATACATCTTCAGTTCGAAACAGACCATGCCCATCTGCTTGGCGGTAGCCGCCAGCACCGGGCGGGGGGCCTTGACCTTCAGCGCGGCCTTGAGCGCCGCGTAGGCATTGCTGTAGTCACCCTTGCCGCTGTAGGCGGCGGCCAGGGCGTTGTAGTAGGGGTGATTCTTCTCCAGGCCTTCGGCCTTCTCCAGCAGCGCGACGGCCTCGGCGTGGCGCCCCAGGTCTATATAGGCGCCGGCCAGGGCGAGATACACCGCCGGCCCGGAACCGCCGGTCTGCACCGCCAGCTCCGAATACTTCAAGGCCTTCTCCGCGTCGCCGCCGCGGCCGTAAACCGCGGAAATGGCCGCGTAGATCTCGGCGCGCAGGGCGGGCTTTATCCCGGCCGAATTGATCGCCGGCAGGATGGCCTCCAGGTCGGCCCGCTCGCGCTCGTGCAGCTGCTGCCTGGCGTAGAGGCGGGAACGCTTGAAAAGGGCTTCGGTCTTGTTGTCGCCGCCGCCCCATTTGACCACGAAGGAGCAGGCCTCCATGGCCGGGCGTCCCTCTCCGGTAAGGCAGGCTTCTTTCTGGGTATTGCCCATCACGCGCAGCGCGGCGTAACCGGCGGCCACTGCGGCCAGGGCGATGAGGGCCCACTTGACGATGTTGCTCATGGTTTTTCTCCGCCGGCGCGGCCGTACAGGCACTCGGCTTCCTCGTTGCGCCCCTCCCTGTCGAAGAGGGCGGCCAGGCTGCGCATCCCCTCGGGGTCGCCGGCCAGGTCGTAAAGGAAAATGGAATGGCCGGCGGCAAAGACCGGCTTGCGCTCCTTGAGCCAGGCGAAGCTGGCCTTGTCGGGATAATACGTACCCTGCAGGTTGGTAGCTGAAACGGCCAGCAGCAGGTCCCTCATGCCGCAGACCCGCTCGCCGGTGCCGCGCATCTCCACGTTGGAGAGCAGGCCCAGCGGCGCGTACTTTATGCCGTAAGCCTCTGGCCGAGCGGTACCGAAATAGGCGAAGATCACGGGGGGGTTGCCCTTTTCTTTCAGGTGGGCGGCCAGTTCTTTAACTCCCTGCCCCCAGTCCAGGTTGGAATCCACGAAATACTTGTAGCCTTCCGACGGCCCGCCGGAGAGTTGGTTGAAATAAGCCAGGTAATGCGGGTGGGCGGTCAGCGCCGAAACCGGGATAAGGACGGCGAAAATGCCCGCCAGCCAGGCGCGACGGGCGCCCATGGCAGCGAGACGCGCCAGCGCCAGGCCGGCCAGGGCGGCCAGGAAAGGCATCACCGGCATCACGTGGCGGTAACCTATCTGCACCTTGGCGGTCAGCGCCGCCGCGAAGAAGACCGCCGGCGGCAGCAGCAGCCACAGGTAGTCCTTCCTGAATTTTCTTATAGTCACCCAGGCCCCGGCAGCCGCGGCCAGCAGCACCAGCAGCGGCGTCTTGAGCGCCACCGCCGCCGGGAAATACCACCAGACGCCGTGCAGGGTATGGCGCCCCATGACGAAAGAGGAGCGCCCCGCGTCCAGCCGGCCCAGTGTGGCCGAGAGCCCGGCCCAGTACAGGCCGAGGTCGAATTTGTAGGCCAGCGCCACCGTCAGCACGCAGGTTGCGGCGTACAGGGCGATGTAGCCCAGCAGCCTGGACTGTTTCATCCGGGGCCAGAAATGGTTGTCGGCCAGCCAGAAGGCGGCCACCAGGGGCGGGACTATGAACATGCTGAACTTGGAGACCAGCGCCAGGCCCGAGACGGCGCCGGCGAGGACGGCCCACAGCCAGGGGCGTCCGCCCTTTTCCCCCTTCCTGCCTCCGGACGGTTTCTCCGCCGTAAAAAGCCAGCCCAGCGCGAAGGCGCCGAAGTAGAAAGCCGAGGCCGCGGCGTCGGTGCTGATCAGCGCGTGGTTGGAGATGAACACCGGCATGCCCGCGAAGGCGCAGAGCGAGAAAGCGGCGGCAGCAGGCGACTCCAGCCGCGACAGCAGCAGCCAGAGCAGGCCGGCCAGTACGGCGGTCCAGACCAGGAAAGTGAAAGTCCGGGCCGTGTTCAGCAGCCGCTCATGCGGGACCGTGTTCTGGTACAGGAACAGGTCGCCGTAACTGTACGGCATGAAGTTGGCGAAATAGGGGTGGCCGGTGAAGGCCTGCGGCCTGAGGGCAAGCAGCGGCAGAGCCGACAGCATCTCCGAAAAAGGCGGGTGGTCCATGATGTTCATCACGTAGCGGCCGGTATGCAGGTAGGAATAGCCGCTGGCCAGGTGTACCGTCTCGTCATAGGTGGCGGCGGAGGAACGGATGAAGGAGAACCCCGCGAAGAGGTGGAAAGCCAGGGCGGCGGCCGCCAGCAGCGCGGGAAAGATCTGTCTTTTACCCATGATTTACTATATGATACAAAATTCCGCTTCCCGCCTCTCTGCCGGGCCGCCGGCCGCCAGGCGCCCCGGAGCCGTAAAGCCGTCCGGCACGCGGCTTTTTCTTCGCCCGGGCCCGCTTTATGACGCACGCTAAATCTGCTATATTTAGTGCTTAATACGCAGGAATAAACAGGAAACTCTATGAAACTATCCGAATTCATCCGTCCCGCCAGCCTGCCCGAAGCCCGCAAGGCGCTGCGCGCGCTGGGGCCCAAGGGCATGGTGCTCGCCGGAGGCACCGCGCTGCATTTCATGCCCGGCAAGACTACGGTCACCGCCGTGGACATCACCGGCCTGGGCCTGTCCTATATAAAGCAGAAGGGCGACTATTTCGTCATCGGCGCGGCCACGCCCCTCTCCGACATACAGCGCCACCGCGGCCCCCGCTGGGCCATGCACGAGATCTGCCGGCGCATCTCCACCCACCAGATCCGCAACGTCTCCACCATAGGCGGCAACATCGCCCGCGTCTTCCCCTGGGCCGACCTGCCCGTGGTGCTGCTCGCCATGAACGCGCGCATGGTGGTCTACTCCGGCAAGGAAAAGGACATACCGGCGGACGAATATTTCTCCTCGCAGCCGGCGCGCCTCTTCCGCGGCGGCGACCTGCTCACCGCCGTCAAGATCCCGGTGCTCAAGGCCCACCACGGCTTCGGCTCCGTAAAGGCCACGCGCAACGCCACCGCCTTCTCGCTGGTTACCATCGCCGCCCTGCTGGAGCTGAAGAACGGCGTCATCAAGTCGGCTCGCGTGGCGGCCGGCAGCGGCATCCCGTTCCCGCAGCGGCTTAAGCCCGTGGAGGACGCCCTCGCCGGCAAAGAAGCCTCGACCGCGGTCTTCAAAGAAGCCGCCGCGGCCGCCGGCGCCGCAGCCCGCTGGGTGGGCGGCGAAGGCATGAGCGCGGATTATATACGCCAGCTCGCCGAAGTTTCCATCCTGGACGCCCTGGAAAGGGCCGCCGAATTCGCTCGCGGGAGGGCCGCATAATGACCAAGACTACCCATACCGTTTCCTTCACTCTTAACGGGGAAAAGAAGACCTTCGGCACCAGGCCCGACGAGAAACTGCTCGCCCTGCTGCGCCGCGAGGGCTACCGCGGCACCAAGTACGGCTGCGGCCAGGGCACCTGCGGCGCCTGCACCGTGCTGCTGGACGGCCGGGCCACCTACGCCTGCCTGCTCTACGCCATGCAGGCCGAGGGCCGCGAGGTGCGCACCATCGAAAGCGCGGGAACCTTCGACAACCCGTCGGTTTTCCAGAAAGAGCTGGTCGCGGCCGGCGCCGTGCAGTGCGGCTACTGCATCCCCGGCATGGTCATGAGCGCGACCGCCCTGATGGAGACCGAGAAGGTCCTGGAGGATGAGATAGTGAAGGAATACATGGACGGCAACCTCTGCCGCTGCACCGGCTATGAAAAGATCTGGGTAGCCCTGCGCAAGACCCTGGACCGCCAGGCCGCCGCGCCGGCCAAAAAGCCCGCGGCCAAAAGCAAATCTTCCGCGAAGGGTGGCAAAAAATGAACAGGCACGAAAAAGCCAAGAACTTCAAGCAGGTGAACCACTCGGTCACCAAGATCGACGCGCTGCAGCTTGCCCTGGGCAAGGACTCCTACGTCGCCGACTTCGTGCCCAACGACGCCCTGATCGTCAAGATGCTCTGGAGCCCCCACGCCCACGCCCGCATCAAAAAGCTGGACGTCAGCAAAGCCGAGAAAATGCCCGGCGTGAAGGCCGTGCTCTGGTACGGCAACGTGCCGCGCATCGCCCACTGCACCGCCGGCCAGGGCTTCCCCGAGCCGTCCCCCTACGACACTTTCAT
Organism: Elusimicrobia bacterium GWB2_63_16; assembly: GCA_001799715.1. Lineage (GTDB taxonomy): Bacteria > Elusimicrobiota > Elusimicrobia > Elusimicrobiales > UBA9959 > UBA9959. The sequence goes on from MGTZ01000045.1 coordinate 30,820, forward strand.
GTTCGATAAAAAGGTCCGCTTCGTAGGCGACCGCGTGGCCGCCGTGGCGGCCGAGACCGAGGAACAGGCCCTGGCCGCCCTCGAGGTTATCAAAGTAGAGTATGAACTGCTCAAGCCCGTTTTCACCCTGGACGAAGCCATGGCCCCAGGCGCCCCGGTCATCCACGACGAGGCAGAGGCCCACGTGCCGATCCCTATCCCTTACGAGCCCAAGAAGAACCTCGTGGCCCACGTGGCCTGCGAGGCCGGCAGCTTCGAGAAAGGGCTGAAGGAAGCCGACTTCACCTTCGACCAGACCTTCGAGACCCCCTACGCGCAGCATTGCCCCATAGAGCCCTATACCTCCCTGGCGCAGATAGCCCCTTCCGGCCGCATCCACATCACCACCTCCACGCAGGTGCCGTTCCACTGCCGCCGCATCGTAGCCAAAACGCTCGACGTGCCGGTGCAGAAGATCCGCGTGGTGAAGCCCCGCATCGGCGGCGGCTTCGGCTGCAAGCAGGAAGTGCTGCTCGACGACGTTACGGCCATGTTCGCGCTGCGCACCGGCCGCGCCTGCCTGTGGCAGTTCAACCGCGAGGAGACCTTCCGGACCGGCCGCACCCGCCACCCCTTCCGCATCCGCCTGAAGGCCGGCGTCAAGAAGGACGGCACCATCACCGCCATCGACATGGAGGCCATCAATAACACCGGCGCCTACGGCGGCCACGGCCTCACCGTGGTCTCGTGCGCGGGCTCCAAGGTGCTGCCGCTCTACCACTGCGAGAACATCAAGTTCGACGGCAAGTCCTACTACACCAACCTGCCCGTCGGCGGCGCCTACCGCGGCTTCGGCGCCACGCAGGCCTTCTTCGCCATGGAGTCGCTCATGGACCAGATGGCCGAGGCGATCGGCATGGACCCCATGAAGTTCCGCCAGATCAACCATATCCGCGAGGGCGAGGGCTCCCCCATCTTCGCGGCGCTGGGCGAGGGCCGCGAGGGCACCCCCATGACCGTGGGCTCCAACGCGCTGGCCGAATGCATAGTACAGGGCGCCGAGGCCATAGGCTGGGAGAAGCGCCGGGACTGGCGCGGCAAGACCGGCCGCTACCGCCGGGGCATCGGCATGGCCTGCCTGATGCAGGGCTCGTCGATCCCGGACATAGACATGGGCGCGGCCTCCATCAAGATCAACGACGACGGCTCGTTCAACCTGCTCGTCGGCGCCACCGACCTGGGCACCGGCTCGGACACC
>MGTZ01000045.1:32070-48763 GCA_001799715.1 Elusimicrobia bacterium GWB2_63_16
CGCCGCCGAGGAGCTGGAGCCCGCCACCGCCAAGATGATAGTCTACTCCTCCGACACCGACCTGACGCCCTTCGACGTGGGCGCCTACGCCTCGTCCACCACCTACCTCTCCGGCGAGGCGGTGCGCAAGGCCGCGGCCGACGCCAAGCGGCAGATCCTCGCCACCGGCGCCGAGATGCTGGGCCTGCCCGTAGACCAGGTGTTCTGCGAAGATTCAGCCGTGCGCAGCAAGGACGACAAGCATAAAGTCACCTACGGCGACATAGCCAAGTACTCGCTGTACCAGAAGAACCAGTACCAGATCATGGGCACCGCCTCCCACATCACCAAGAAGTCCCCCCCGCCGTTCGCCGCGCATTACGCGGAGATAGAGGTGGACACCTGGACCGGCTTCATCAAGGTGCTCAACTATGTCTCGACCATAGACTGCGGCACCGCCGTGAACCCGGCGCTGGCCGAGGGCCAGACCGAGGGCGGCACCCTCAACGGCATCAGCTACGCGCTGACCGAGGAGTACCTCTTCGACGAGAAGGGCAGGATGCAGAACGCGTCGTTCGCAGACTACCACATCTACTCGATGCGCGACCGGCCGCCGCTCAAGACCATCCTGGTGCCCTCGTACGAGGAGACCGGGCCGTTCGGCGCCAAGAGCGTATCGGAGATCTGCATCAACGGGGCCGCCCCCGTCTTCGCCAACGCCCTCTACAACGCCACCGGCGCCCGCCTGCGGGAGTTCCCGCTCACGCCGGAAAAGGTGCTGAAGGCCATCCAGGCCGTGGAAGTTAAGAAGTAAATACCAGGCGAAAAGAGAACCGCCGCCGTTCCCGCAAGGGCCCGGCGGCGGTTTCTTTTGGAGCGCTATATCAGCCGCCGGAGAACGGGGAAAGGAGGGTGACCAGGTCGCCGTCGCTGATGGGGGCGTCCCAGTCCACGAACTTGTCGTTGATGGAGGCCTTGGAGATGTTGGTGGTCAGGGGGATGGCTTTCCCCTGCTGCAGTTCGTGCAGCAGCTCGCGGGCGGTGGCGGCCTCGGTCTCGTAGGGGTCGTTCTGTATGCCGCGCCGCTCGCCTATCAGGGCGAAGTAGCGCACGGTGATCTTTTTCTTCATTCCCCCTCCTCCGGGCCGTGCAGGTACATGAATGCCCGTTCCGGCGTGACCGGCAGCGGCGGAATGGCCTTATCCCTGCGCACGCCGCGCAGCGCGTCCGTCAGCGCCAGGTAGGCGCCGAGGCCGTGTATGAAGGGCGGCTCGCCTATGGCCTTGGAATTGCAGACGGCGAACGGGTTGCGCGAGTCCTTCAGCAGCGTCACGCCGAAATGCTTCGGCACGAACTTGATATCCGGGATCTTGTAGGCGTTCACGCCCGTCAGCACCCGGCCGTCGGCCGCGTAGCGGATCTGCTCCATGGTGGCCCAGCCCAGGCCCTGCACCACGGCGCCCTCCACCTGGCCCCGGTCTATGGCCTCGGACAGCGATTCGCCGGCGTCCTGCACCACCTCCACGGCATCTACGGTATAAGTGCCGCGCGCGCAGTCCAGGGTCACCTCGGTCAGCGAGGCGCCGTAGCTGTAATAGGCGAAAGGCCGGCCCTGCTCGGACTCCATGTCGTAATGCAGGTTGGGCGTGGCGTAGAAAGCGTGCTCGGACAGGTCCACGCGCGCCCACTGGGCGGCGGCGGCCAGTTTCTCCCAGCTCATCACCGGGCCCTTCTCTCCGACGTAGACCCCTCCGTCGCGGATAGAGACGCCGGCGGGGTCGTCGCAGCTGAGGTGACGGGCCGCGAATTCCAGCAGCCGCTCGCGCAGCCGCTCGCAGGCGTACTTGGTGGCCATGCCGTTGAGGTCTGCCCCCGTGCTGGCCGAGGTAGGCGAAGCGTTGGGAACCCGGGAAGTATTCGTGGTCTCCACGCGCACCCGCTCCAGCGGTATGCCCAGCGTGCGCGCCGCGACTATACGGATCTTGGCGTTGACGCCCTGGCCCATCTCGACGGCTCCGGTGCTGACGGCCACGCTGCCGTCCACGTAAATATTCACCAGCGCGCCGGCCTGGTTGAGGGCCGTCTGGGCGAAAGAGATGCCGAAGCAGACCGGCACCACGGCCAGGCCTTTTTTGGTATCCGTGTGGGCCCTGTTGTAGGCGGCCGCTGCGGCGCGGCGCCCGGCCAGGCCGGTCTTGCCGTCCAGCGCCTCCCAGCAGCGGGCGGCATTGACCAGTTCAAGCTTCACGCCGTAAGGCAGCGTGTCCCCGTCGCGCAGCAGGTTGCGGCGCTTGAGCTCCTCGGCCGGCACGCCCATCAGCTCGGCCGCGTGGGTAAACGCCGCCTCTATGGCGAAAGTGCCCTGCGGCACGCCGAAACCGCGGAAGGCGTTGTTGGGCGGGATATTGGTGCGGCAGCTCACGCCGGAGACGCGCATATTGGGAACGTGGTAGGAGCCGCTGACATGCAGAAAAGACCGCCCGAGCACGGCGGGCGAGATATCGGCGCAGGCTCCGGCGTGCTGGTAGAGGTCTATCTCGTAGGCCAGGATCTTCCCCTCGGCGTCGAGGCCCAGTTTATAGTCGTATTCGTAGGCGTGGCGCTTGCCGGTGGTGGCAATGTCCTCGTTGCGCCCGAGCGCCAGTTTGACGGGGCGCTTGAGCAGGAAGGCGGCCATGGCCGGGGCCGTTATCCAGACGGCCGTGGATTCCTTGCCGCCGAAGCCGCCGCCCAGGCGGCGGATGTCCAGCTCCACTTTGTGCATGGGGATCCCAAGCACCTCGGCGAGGTGGTGGTGGAAAGCGCCGGGCGACTGGGCGCTGGCGTGCACCTTGATGGTGTCGTGCTCGCCGGGCACGGCCAGGGCGCGCTGCGTCTCGAAATAAAAATGTTCCTGGGGGCCGCTGAAGAGTTTGCCCTGGGCCACATATTTGCACTTGGCGAAGGCGGACGCCGGGTCGCCGGTCACGCGCTCGCGCCGCTTGCCGTGAATAAGGCCCTTGGCCGCGGCCTCGCGCGGGCTGAAGACGGCCGGCAGCGGCTCTATGTCGGCCTTTATAAGTTTCAGGGCCAGCCGCGCGGCGCGCTGGGACTGCGCCACCACCAGGGCTATGGGCTGGCCTATGTATTCCACGCTGTCCACGGCCAGCAGGGGCTGGTCTTTAAAGATGTGGCCTACCTGGTTGAGGCCGGGCACGTCCTTGTGCGTGTAAACGGCGGCCACGCCGGGAGCCGCAGCGGCTTTGGACACGTCTAAGGACTTGATTTTGCCGCGGGCCACGGGCGAGGTGAAAAGAACGGCGTGCAGGCAACCCTCGGGCGCGGGGATGTCGTCGACAAAGCGCGAGGTGCCGCGCACGTGCATCAGCATGTCTTCGTTCTTCATACGGCCTCCCCGGCGACGGCGGGCACGGCGAAATGAGCGCGTACCAGCCGCCCCAACAGCAATTTCTTATAGGCCGCCGAGCCGCGGATATCGTCGATCGGTCTGGCCTCGCCTTCCGCGGCTTTGGCGATGGCCTCGATAGCGGCGGCGTCGGGTTTGCGGCCCTTGAAAGAGTCCAGGTGCAGCAGCAGCGGCACGGCGGCCACGCCGCCGGCGGAGATCCGCAGGTCGGTGATGGTGCCGTCGGGCGAGGTGGAAACGCGCAGCGCGGAATTTACGGCCGCTATGTCCAGCGTGGTCCGGTTGGACACCTTCTCGAAACTGTAGCGGGCGCCCGCGGGCAGCAGCGGGATTACGATCTCGCTGACCAGTTCGCCGCAGGCGAGATCGGTCTTCTTGTAGCCGAGATAGAACTTCGACAGCGGCACTTCCCGGGAGCCCTTTTCCCCGGCGATGACCAGACGCGCGTCCAGCGCCAGCAGGATAATGGTGGCGTCGCCTATGGGGGAAGCGTTCACCACGTTGCCGGCCAGGGTGGCCTTGTTGCGCAGTATGGCCGAGGAATGGAGCAGGAAATCCCGCTCAAGGGCCGGAAAATGCCGGCGCACCGTCGGCGACAGGCGGAAATCCTCTATGGTAACGGCCCCGCCCACGCGCAGCACATCTCCCTCGACGCGGACGTAATCCAGGTCGGGGCGCTTCGAAAGGAAACAAAGCTCGCTCTCCATCAGCTGCTCGGGCCTCTGCACGAACAGGTCCGTGCCGCCGGCCACCAGTACCGCGTCTTTGGCGGCGGCAGCGGGAGCGGCCCGCAGCTGCGCCAGCCGCGCCGGGATACCGCCGAAATAGCCGGGGACCACGCCGGAGCCGATGAGCGCGGCCAGCCGCTCTGCCGGGGCGTCGTTCATTCCGCCAAGTTTTTCGCACAGCGCGCGGGCCGCGTTGCGTATGGCCGCGTAGCCGGTGCAGCGGCAGATATTGCCGTCCAGCGCGTCCACGGCGCCCTCATAGGAAATTTTTTCGGCGCCCAGGCAGAAACCGGTGAGGGACAGGACTATGCCGGGCGTGCAGAAACCGCACTGCGAGGCGCTGTGGTCCACTATGAGCTGCTGCACCAAAGTCAGGGTCCCGCCGCCGAGGCCCTCCACGGTGACCACATGGCAGCCGTCCACGTCGCCGATGGGCAGCAGGCAGGAGGCGCAGGCCTTGTAAACCATCCCGCCGCCGGGCTGCCGCCGGCCGACGAGAACGGTGCAGGCGCCGCATTCGCCCTCGCGGCAGGCTTCCTTGGTGCCCGACAGGCATTTCACGTCGCGGACGAACTCCAGCAGCACCATGCCGGGATGCTCGTCAGTGCTCACCAGTTGATCGTTAAGGATAAAGCTCAGCATATCGCTCCTTGGCAAAGTCAGCTCCCGATGTATTTCGCCAGCAGGCTCCTGGCCTCGGCGGTGTCCCTGGTACCTTCCACCAGCACGCGGCCGTCAGGGAAGACCACTAGGCGGCGGTCGCCGGCGGTAAATTCCAGCACCATGCCGTTGAACCTGACCGCGCCCAAGGGGGTCAGCCGCTCGCGCAGGCGGCCGAAGTCCGGGGCCTGCCTGCTCTCGGGCGTGATCTGCACGGCGTTCCTGCCGCAGAAGACGGCGGAAGACGAGGAACCCCTTTTGGAATCCAGGAAATCGAAACGCCGCTCGCCGCAGCAGGCGCAGCCGGCCCGGCGGTCGGCGGCCACGGCGGTGGCCGAGCCGCCCCAGATGTCGAGGATATGCAGGCTGGTACCCGCGTCCCCCCCGCCCAAGAGCAGCTTTATGGCCTCGCTTACCTGCAGGGCGGCCACCCAGGCCGCGGCGGCGTTGAGGACGCCGAAAGTATCGCAGGTGGGACTTTGCCCCAGGTCCGGCGGGGCGTCGAAGAGGCAGCGCAGGCAGGCCCCCCGGCCCGGGCGTACCGCCATCACCATGCCGTCGGTGCCCAGCACGCCGCCGTACACCCAGGGCTTGCCGGCCTTTACCGCGGCGTCGTTGAGCAGGTAGCGGGTCTCGAAATTATCGGTGCCGTCGAGCACCAGGTCCGCCCCGGCCACGAGCTCGGAAATGTTAGCGGCGGTGACGTCGGCTATCACCGGTTCTATGGCGATGCCGGAGTTCACCGCGCGCAGGCGGCGCGCCGCGGCCTCGGCCTTGGGCAGGCCCTCGGCGACGTCGCGCTCGTCGTAAAGGAGCTGGGTGGGCAGGTTGCGGGCCTCCACTATGTCCCGGTCCGCCAGGACCAGCCGGCCCACGCCGGCGCGGGCCAGGAGCATGGCCTGCGAGCTGCCCAGGGAACCGCAGCCGAGCACCAGGGCGGAGGAGGCGGCCAGCTTGCGCTGGCCCTCCTGTCCTATCCTGTCGAGGAGAACGTGCCGCGAGTAGCGGTCGGCGGCGGGAAAAGTGGTGTCAGGCATGGCGGTCTCTCTGCATGTTCTGGCGCGGCGTAAAAAAACCGGGGGCCGCCGACAGCGGCCCCCGGCGTAAGGCGTTAAGAGGGTCTTAATTTCCCGCTTACAGACCGAACCCGAGGCCCAGCACGAAGCGCATGCCGGAGGAGGTGATCGTGTCGCTCTCCGTGGCGATGGCGCGGTCGAAGAACACGGTGTTCATCTCATAGCGCAGCTCGGCCATCAGGTGAAACTTCGGGTCGAACTTTATGCGCATGCCAACGGGCACGCGCAGCATCAGGCCCACGCCGAAGTCGTCCACAGGGCGGCTGAAGACGGAAGAGTTGGTGTAGCCGTACACATAGGGCATCTGCACGCGGTTGAGCGAGATGCCCAGGCCCATGCCGATATACGGGTCCACCTTCTTGGTGGGCACGCGGATCAGCAGGTCGCCGCTGAAGCCGAAAGAGGTCATCTGCAGGTAGTTGCCGCCGGTGGGCAGGACGAAGTTGGTAGGCAGGCCGTTGCGGGTACCCGCGGCCTTCTGCGGCTCCACGTCGTGGCGGCTGACCGAGAACTCGAAATCGCCGCCGATGGCGCCTTTGCCGAAACCGCCCACGCGGATGCCGACCGGCCCCATGCCTACGCCTTCCAGGTCCTCTATCTTGATCTCGCTGTAGGGGCCGTTGGAGATGCCGGAAGCGGTGAAGCCTATCTGGTTGAAATAGATGCCGTTGCCGCTGTTCTCGTAAGCGATGTCTATAGTGCGGTTGCCGCCGCCCATGATGATGTCGAAGAAGCCGTACTCGAACTCGCCGCGGGGGGCGCGCGCCACGGGCGCCGGCTGGGGCTGCTGATATGTAGTCTGCTGGTACACGGGCTGCTGCACCGGCTGCTGGTAGGTCTGCTGCGGGGCGGAGGAGGCGTCGCCTATCCAGTCTTTCCTGACGGAGATCTGCGAGGCGCCGATGGCCTGCGCGGTCTCGGTCTTGATCAGGCGGGCGTTGACCTCTATCTCGCCGGCCTGCATCTCCACCAGGGTGCCGGTGATGATGGCTTCCACGCCGAGCACCTTGCCCAGCTGCTGGGCGGAGGAGGCGTCTATGGTGCCGGAGGCCTGCAGTTTCAGCTCGGCCATGACCTTGTCGAGCACGGAGCGCTCGATGATCTCGAACTTGTGGGAATTGATCATCTTTATAGCCAGGCGCTCGGAGATCACAGAGCCGTCCTTGGACACGCCGGCGCGGCCGTCGGCGTACGAGAACGGTATGATGGCTATCTTCTTGCCGTGCACCGAGGCGCCGGCGGCGATCAGCTCTTTGGAGAGCTGGTCGTACTTATCCTCGGCGTAGGCGCCGGCCGCAAGGGCCAGCATAAGCGCGCCGAACAATATTTTCGTGAGGTTTTTCATGCACTATTTCCCCTTACCCTTGTTTCGTTCAACAAAATTCGCCTGAACAGAGGCGCCCCCATACCGGACCGGAAAGGTCCGGCGGTTGCGGTATCCTGTATTTATATCATATTCGGCTTTATCAGCGGTAGTAGCAATTGGTTACACTCGCGCGGGCCGCCGGCCGTTTATTTCTTCTTCAGGTCCCGCATGTGGGCGGCGTCGCGCCTGTAATGCACCGCCATGATCTCGGCCAGCACCGACACGGCTATCTCGCCGGGGGCCTTGCCGCCCAGGTTGAGGCCCACCGGGGAATGCACGCGGGGGTCCTTGAGCGGGTAAAGTTTCTTCTTGCCGAGCAGGCGGAAGATCTCCCCCACCTTGTCGCGGCTGCCTATCATGCCTATGTAGGCGGCCGGCGTGCGCATGACGGCCTCCAGGCATTCCTTATCAAGCGAATGACCGCGGGTGACGATGACGGCGCAGGTCTCGGCGTCCACCCCCGCGGAGGCCACGGCCTTGTGCGGCATCTCGTTGATCACGGCCATGGCGCCGGGAAAGCGCTCGGCGTTGGCGAACTCCTTCCTGTCGTCGGCCACCGCGTAGGGGTAGCCGGCCAGCCGGCAGGCCTCGGCTATCTTCACGCCCACGTGGCCGGCGCCGAGTATCAGCACCTTGAAAGGGTTCTTGTAGACGTCGATATAGACTTCCATCCTGCCCATGCAGATCATGCCGGTATTGCCCTGCGGCTTGAGGTCGAAAACGAACTTGCCGCCCTCGCCCTTCCCGAGGCACTGCACGGCCTGTTTTATCGTCAGCGCCTCTATGGAGCCCCCGCCTACGGTACCCTCGATGGAGCCGTCGGCGTAGACCAGCATCTTGGCGCCGGCTTCGCGGGGCGTGGAACCGTCCACGGAGATGACGGTGACGAAGGCGGCACCCCGGCCTTCGTCTATGGCTTCGGCCAGCAGCTTGATGATGTTCTTGTTATCTTTCATGGTCCTATGATTTTACTATTTCAGACGACTTTGTATATCTCCAGCGTCTCGGACTTGCCTTTCAGCGCGGCCTTGCCCAGCGGCTCGAACTTAATCCCTCCGCCCAGAGAACCGCGCGCCCGCTCCATCGCCGCGGCGCTGACTATGATGTCGGTGTCGAAGTCCCTGGTCTTGGACTCCAGCCGCGAGGCGATATTGACCGTGTCGCCGATGAAAGTGTATTCCAGGCGGGCCTTGGTGCCTATATTGCCGGCCACCAGCTTACCGCAATGTATGCCCACTCCGAACTCCACGCGCCCGGGGGCCTGGCCCGAGGAGTTGAACTCCGCCAGCGCGGCGCGCATGCCCACGGCCGCGCGCACCGCGTCGGCGGCGTAATCGCCCGAGCCCAGCGTGGGGGTGTAGATGGCCATCACGGCGTCGCCGAGGAACTTATTGATCACGCCGTTATGCTCCGCTATCGGCGGGGTGATGTAATGGAAATACTTATTGAGGAAGTCCACCAGCGAGCCGGCGCTCATGGTTTCGGAGAGCGGCGTGAAGTTGCGGATGTCGCAGAACATCACCGCGGCCTCCATATCCTCGCCGCCCAGGTTCACCTTCTTGTTGTGTATCAGTTCGCGGGCTATCTCGATGGAAAGGTATTTGCCGAAAGTGTCCTGCAGTTCCTCGCGCTCCTTGAGCCCGTCCACCATGTCGTTGAACCCGGCCTTGAGATAGGCGACCTCGTCGGAGAAATAGATGCGGGACTTGGCGTAATCGCCGCCGGCCACGCGGCGCATCCTGTCCACCAGCCCGTCCAGCGGCTTCTGGATGCCGTTGTAAACGCTGGTGAGGCCATTGAGGAGCAGCAGGGAGGAGAGGAAGATCATGAAAGTCATATCCCCCCCGATCGTCTCCCACGGCACCCGGTTCTGGAACGCGGTGTAGATCAGCAGAAAAGGCAGGATGGCGAAGCCGATCACCAGCGTCGAGATCTTTATGTAGATCGGGGGCGAAAAGCCCGGGCGCAGCCTGGCCAGGTCCTCGGGCGCGTACAGCGCCCGCATCAGCATTTTCTGCTTGGAAAGGTGCGCGTCTATGTAGACGACCAGCAGCGCGGCCTGGGCCAGGAAGGCTACCGCGAAAGCTATGTACGCGGCATGGCCGGCCGGCCGGTCGCCCGCGGAGAAGAGCACCATGGTAACAGCCTGCACTATAAGGATCATCAGGAAAGCGTCCCTGTAGATATTGCCCAGCCTGCGCCGTATCTTGGCCTTCAGCAGCTCGTCGGGGTTGGTCACATAGAGGTGGGCGGGCCGGCCCCAGAGATAGACCAGCAGGCACATCAGGCCGAACGGAAAGCCGAAGTGCAGGCCGAAACCTGTCCCCCCCGCGTTGATATCGGCCAGACCGCGGGCGGTGCCGCCGGGAGCGCCGCCCAGCGCCAGCATCGTCATATTGAAGAACGCGCCGCTGACCCAGGACAGGAAGAACGGGATGAACAGGATATTGAAGAACTCGTTAAGGCTCTTTTTTCTATCGGCCTTATTTTGACTCGAGGACATTTTTAACCCCTTAACCGAAACGCAGGAATAGCCAGTATATTATGGCATTTATCGCCGTGAGCGGGATCCCGGCCCGGGCGAATTCCAGGAAGGTGAGGGTGACGCCGGCGCGCCGCTCGGCGTTCTGTATGATGATCACGTTACTGGCCGCGCCCAGGATGAACAGGTTGCCGGCGAAGGTGGAGGCCGCCGCCAGCGCCATCAGCTCGGGTGTGCCCGCCCCGGCGTGGCGGAGCATGGGCAGGTACAGCGCCACCAGCGGCACGTTGGAGATGAGCTGGCTCAGCAGCACGCTGACGGCCATGATGGGCCCGAGGCCGGTGATGTCCGCCCCGGAGCGCGCTATCAGGGTCTGGAAGAAACCTGCGTCCCACACGGCGCGCATCAGCACGAACATCCCGGCGAAGAAGGCCAGCGTGCTCCAGTCCACGCCGCGCAGCAGCTCCAGCCGCCGGCGGCTCAGCAGCAGGCCGGGCGCCGCGGCGGCCAGCGCTATCCAGGTGAGGCGGAAATCCAGGACGGGGTTCACGGAGACCAGCAGCACCTTGGCCGCTATGGCCAGCGCCAGCACCGCCGCGGTCGCCTTGGCCAGGCTGGCCAGGGCCTTATCCTTTACGGGCTCCTGCGAATGCTTCAACTCCACGGCCCGGAACTCCTCGCGGTAGAAGAAGCGCACCACGAGGAACACCGCGCCCAGGTTGAGCAGGGTCGGCAGCGCGAGATATTTCAGGAAGGTCAGGAAAGGCGCCGCTATCTCCCCCTTCACGGCCACCAGCAGATTCTGCGGGTTGCCTATCGGGCTCATCACGCTGCCGACGGTGATGGAGAAGGCCAGCGCCAGGAGCAGCGCCTTCGGGGAGATACCGTGCTTGCGCGCCAGCAGCAGCGCCACCGGCGTGCCGGCAATGGCCAGCGTGTCGTTCATCAGCAGCGCCGACGCCAGGCCCATGAAGAAGACCAGCGCCAGCAGCAGGCCTTCCTCGGTGCGCGCGCGTTTGAACACCTCGTACTTGGCGTGCGCCAGCCACCCGCTCAGTTCGAAGACCTGCCCCGCGCAGAACATCCCGAGCAGGAACAGCATAACGTCCCAGTCCACGGCCGCCAGCGCCGCTCCGGGCCCGATGTCTCCGGAAAGGAGGACAGCGCCGGCTCCGGCGCACATCACCTGCCAGATCTCGAAGCGGAAGCCGCGCGCCTGCCGCACCGCGGTGAGCAGGAAGACGGCGGCGAGCACGGCTACGGGGAACATCAGGCGCCTTTTACGAGAGCCGCGTAATCCTCCGGGGTGTCGAAGTCGCGGATGATCCCGGGGTCTTTGACCTCGAGGTCGGTGATCCTGACGGAAGGATGATGGGTGACCCAGTGCAGGCCCTTCTCGAGCGGCCCCTCGAAGCAGAGCGCGCGGTGCGCGGCGGGAATGATGATGGGGTGGCCGCGCTTGAGTTTGGAATCGGCCGGCCTCAGAACGCGGGGGATGACTATGGTATCCTTGGCGGCCAGCCAGCAGGCTATGATTTTTTTATAGGTCTCCGGGTCCACCGTCGGCTGGTCGGCCAGGCAGACCAGATAGCCCTCGGCGGTTTCGGCCGCGTCCAGCAGGCCGGCGCGCAGCGAGGAAAGCTGGCCGTGCTCCGGCTTGGGATTGACCGTCACCTTCTCCCCGGCCGGCGTCCACCCGGCTAGGATCTCGTGGGAATCCCGGCCCAGTACCACCACGCGGTCCTCCACTCCGGAACGGCGCAGCGCGTCGCAGACATGTTCTATGAAAGGCTTGCCCCGCCACTGCAGCAGGGCCTTGGGCCGCCCCATGCGGGCTGAATCCCCGGCGGCCAGTATGACGGCTGAAAGCATGTCCCCCACCTCCCCTTCTAGTCTCCGAAGCTGATGCCCAGGCTGCGCGCGGTGAGCACGGTGTCGCAGTCCGGCGGCACGGTCTTCAGGCGCTGGGTGGCCTGCGCCAGCGGCACATAGCGCACCTTGGGCGGGTCCAGCGCCACCATCACGCCGCTCTTCCCCTCTTCGAGGGCGCGCACCGCGGCCGCGCCGAAACGCAGCGAGATCAGGCGGTCGAAAGTGGTAGGGCTGCCGCCGCGCAGCAGATGGCCCAGCACCACGGTGCGGCACTCGCGGCCGGTGAGCTCCTGCAGTTCCCTGGCCACCTGTTCGCCTACGCCGCCCAGCTTCTCCTGGCGGCCCAGCTCCTTGCTGACCACGCAGGCCTTGCCGCCCCTGGGCTTGGCGCCCTCGGCCACCACCACGATGGCGAAATACTTATTCTTGGTCTCCAGGTACTTTATGGAAGCCGCGACCTTGCGCAGGTCGTAAGCGATCTCGGGGATCAGTATGGCGTCGGCGGTGCCGGAGATACCGGCGTTGAGCGCTATCCAGCCGGCGTAGCGGCCCATCACCTCCACCACCATCACGCGGCGGTGCGCCTCGGCGGTGGAATGCAGGCGGTCCAGGCACTCGGTGGCGAAAGCCACGGCGGTGTCGAAGCCGAACGTGGCCACCGTGCCCTTCAGGTCGTTGTCGATGGTCTTGGGCACGCCGACAACGCGCAGGCCCTTCTGCGCCAGCAGGTTGGCTATGCCCAGCGAACCGTCGCCGCCCAGCGCCACCAACGCGTCTATCTTGTTCTTTTTAAAAAGCTGCACCAGCTCGCCGGTGCGGTCAGCCTCGTACCAGCGTCCGTCCTTGTCCTGGGTGGGGTACTTGGCCGGGTTGCCCTTGTTGGTGGTGCCGAGTATCGTGCCGCCCAGGTGGGTGATGCCGCGCACCGTGCTCCGGGTAAGCGGTATCAGCCCGCCTTCGGGATAGTCGCCCGGCAGCAGCAGGCCGTTGTAGCCGTCGCGTATGCCCACCACCTCCCAGCCCTTGTTGGCCGCCGAGATGACCACCGCCCTGATGACGGCGTTGAGCCCCGGCGCGTCGCCGCCGCCGGTATTGATAGCTATTCTCTTTATTTTTGCGGCCATTGTTTTCCCCTAGACCCCGGCTTTGCGGTACAGCAGCGAAGCGGCCTTGTTGGCGCGCTCGGTCAGCTTGGCTTCGTCCACCTGCGTCAGGCGGCCGTTCTTCACCACCACCCGGCCGTTGACGACGGTATACTTGGTGCGGTGCGAGGCGCCGCAGAACAGCAGCGAGGCCAGCGGGTCGGACTTGGAGCCTATATAGTCCAGGCCGCTCACGTCGAAGACGGCGATGTCGGCCGCCTTGCCGGGCTCGATGGAGCCGATGTCCTTGCGGCCCAGCACGGCGGCGCCGCCGCGGGTGGCCAGCTCGAGCGCCTTGCGGGCCGGCATGGCCTTCACGTCCTCCAGGCGGTGCACCAGCATGCACTGGCGCGCCTCGCCCAGCATGTCGGAGGAATCGTTGGAGGCGGAGCCGTCCACGCCGAGGCCTACGGGCACTTTATGCCGCAGGAACATCGGCACCGGCGCTATGCCCGAGCCCAGCCGCAGGTTGGAACAGGGGCAATGGGCCACGCCGGTATGGGTCTGGCCCATGCGCTTGGCCTCGGCCTCGTTGATATAGACGCAGTGGGCGAACCAGGCGTTGCCCTCTTCCACCCAGCCGACGCTCTCCATATATTCCAGCGGGCGCATCTTGAAGAGCTTCTTGCAGAAGGCCTCCTCGTCTTTGGTCTCGGCGAGGTGGGTGTGCATGCGCACGCCCCATTTCTTGGCCATCTCGGCGGTGAGCTTGAGCAGCTCCGTCGTGACGGAGAAAGGCGAGCAGGGCGCCATGGCCACATTGGTCATGGCGAACTTCTCGCGGCCGTGGAACTTGTTGATCAGGCGCTCGCAATCTTTAAGGATGAAGTCTTCCTTCTGCACCACGCTGTCCGGCGGCAGGCCGCCCTTGCTGCGCCCGCGCGACATGGAGCCGCGGGTGGCGGTAAAGCGCATGCCCACGGCGCGCGCGGCCTCTATCTGCGTGTCGATGAAGAAGCCGCTGTCCTGCTTCGGGAAAAGGTAGAGATGGTCGGAGCTGGTGGTGCAGCCGGTCAGCAGCAGCTCGCCCAGGCCCGCCTGCGTGCTGGCGTAGATGGCCTCCGGGTTCACATGCTTCCATATGTCGTAGAGGTAAACCAGCCAGTCGAACAGCTCGGCGTCCTGCACCTTGGGCAGGTTGCGCGTGAGCGTCTGGTAGAGGTGGTGGTGGGTGTTCACCATGCCGGGCATCACCACGCAGCCGGCCGCGTCGATGACGGTATCGGCCTTCACCTTGAGGCCTTTGCCCACTTTTTTTATCTCGGGGCCTTCGATGTAGACGTCGCCGCCCTTTATCTCGCGGCCGCTGTCGTCCATGGTGGCCAGCACCAGCGCGTTCTTGATCAGCAATGTTTTCATGGTCGTCCTCAATTATTCCGGTCTGTGAATATTATAGTAAAATCAAATTAATGGGGATGCTCAAGAACGGCGACGAAATAGGCGGCTACAAGATAGCCGGCGAGCTGGGCCGCGGCGGCATGGGCGCGGTCTACCGCGCCCATGACAAGGCGCTGCAGCGCGACGCCGCCCTGAAGATGGTGCTGGCCGAGCAGGCCACGCCGCAGAGCAAGCGCCGCTTCCTGCGCGAGGCCGCCGCCATAGCGCGCTGCGACCATCCCGGCATAGTCAAGGTCTACTCCTTCGGCGAACACGGCGGCCTGCCCTACATGGCGATGGAACTGGTGGACGGCAAGCCGCTGCTGGCCTTCCTGGAGCTGGCGCGCGCCGTGAGCGCCGGCGACGCCGAGGAACTGCGCCGCTACGGCTACCTGCAGGACCCGGCCCCGGAGGACGAGGAGCTGCCCTACTTTCTGCGCCCGCTGGCCGGCCCGCCGCTGGCGGACCCGGATTACGAGAACCGCGCCGCGGCCCTGATCGCCGGCGTGGCCGACGCGCTGCACGAGGCCCATTCCCTGGGCATACTGCACCGCGACATCAAGCCTTCCAATATCCTCATCGGCACCAAGGGTCCGCCCAAACTGGCCGATTTCGGCCTGGCTAAATTTTCAGATTCCTCCGACATCACCACGGGGCAGCCGATGCTGGGCACGCTGCGCTATATGGCGCCGGAGACCTTCTCCGGCGGCGAAGCCTCGCCGGCCTCCGACATCTACAGCCTCGGCACCGTGCTCTACGAGCTGATGACGCTCGAACACCCTTTCAAGGGCGACACTACCGCGGCCTTCATCAAGTCCGTCACGCAGGACAAGTGCAGGCCGCCGTCGAAGTTCAACCCCGGCCTGTCCCCGGCGCTGGCCATGGTGATAATGAAATGCCTGGAGAAGAGGCCTGCCGCCCGCTACAAGGACGCCCGGGAAGTGGCCGACGCCATCCGCCTGGCGGCGAGACCCAAAGGCTTCAGGACGCAGATCGTGGACGGCCTGCGCGGCATGCTGGCGCCGGGCGCAAAGCCACGGAGCGGCGAGGCGGTGGACGCCCCTATTTTCACGGCGGAACCGGCGAAAAAAGAAGCCTCGCGGCTGGCCGGTGAGGCGGCGCTGGCCTATTTTACGGATTTCTCGGTAACACAGGCCCAGGACCTGGTAACGGCGGCGTTGAAACTGGACCCTTACTCAGTGGACGCCACGGCGATGCTGCTGGTGCTGGCCCATCACATGAACGAAACCGCGGCGCTGCGCCACGCCGGAGACCGTATGCGGCAGATGGCCAAGGCCGGGTCCGACGCCTCACTGCGCCTTTACGCCGGACTACTGGCTGAAAGGCTGAGCGGGGCCAGGGACTGGCTGAAGAAGATGGAGCATTATCTCGGCGGGGACTCCGAGGACCCCGTGCTGCTGGCCCTGTGCGCCAGGGCCAGACTGAACTCCGGCGACTACCGGCGCGCGGGCGATTACGCGGGACGCATAGCCAAAGCCATCCCGGGCGCCACCCTGTTCACCTGGTTCGTGGAGGCCTACTACAACTCCTGGATGGGGCGTTTCGACGAATGGTACCGGCTGACCTCCGAGGAGATAAAGCATCACCCCGGCAACATCATGCTGCGCTTCGCGTTGGCGGAAGGCCTCATGGAGACCGGCAGGCTGGCAGAAGCGGAGAAGGCGCTGAACGACGCCGCCGGACTGGCCGTTAACCACGAGTTCTTCCCCTACCTGCGCGCGGAACTGGCGCTGCTGCGGGGCGAACACAAGACCGCCTGCGTGGAGCTCCGCAAGTCGCTGGCCGCAGTCTCCGACGACAGCATCGGCTACGATTACTACCGGCTGAACAAGTTTTACGCGCTGCGTGGAGACCGGAAGGAGGCCCAGCGGCACCTGCAGATAGCCCGCAATCTGGCGCCCGCCGCCAACCTGAAGACCAACGAGGAACTGGCCGCGCTGGTGCACGGCCCGCTGGACTATACCTCCGCTTTCGATGACCAAAGGGCCGCCTGTCTGGAATTCAATTTCTCGGAAGGCAAGAAAACACTGCTCAAGAACCTCTACGGAGCGCAGAAGAACTCCGGCCCGGCAGTATCCACGGTCTATATCTTCGGCAGGGATCAGGAGCCGCAGGCGGTGCGCATGTGGCTCTTCTTCAACGAGTACGACATGAGCGCTCAGAAAGGCACCAGGCTGTTCCTCCCGGCGCTCCCGCTTTCCTCGTTCGTGGACGCGAGGGGCCGCGCGCTGAGGGCTGATTTCAGGCGCGTAATGGCGGAATACGGCCGGTACCAGGCCTCGCTGGCCTACGCCGCGCCGCTGGCTCAGCATTCCATGTACCCGGTCGAGACGCTGCTGAACCTGGAGGGCCTCTGGAAGGAGCGCCAGGGAGGCGTGCTGGACCTGCGGCTGGAGGAAATGAACCACCGGCAGGGACACCGCTGCCATATCCTGGCTCTCCCAGAGGACTCCGAGACGCTCGAGCTTTCCACCCGCGCCGACGAGGAGATCAAGAAAGACGGCTGGCGCTTCCTGGTGTTCCGCCGCTTCTTTTACGACTGCGAGCATTTTCGCCTGAAGGCGCGCGTTAAACATAAACGCGT
>MGTZ01000045.1:48786-70054 GCA_001799715.1 Elusimicrobia bacterium GWB2_63_16
GAAGAAGATCACTTTCCTGACCGACGCGCAGCTGAAGACCGAGGCCGAACGCTGCCTGTACTGCGAGGACAAGCCCTGCCAGAAGGCCTGCCCGGCCGACTGCTCTCCCGCCGACTTCATCATGGCCGCGCGCCAGATGACGGATTCCGATTTCAAGCGCTCCGCGGCGCTCATCATGGGCCACAACACCTTCGGCGGCGTCTGCGGCGCCGTCTGCCCCGACTGGTTCTGCGTGAAGGCCTGCTCCCGCAAGCTCTTCGACAACCCCATACAGATCCCCGCCGTGCAGGCCGCGGTGGTACAGCGCGCCAAGGAACTCGGCGTGATGCCCGAATTCAGGAAGGCCAAGCCTAACGGCAAGAAAGTGGCCGTGATAGGCGCCGGCCCCGCCGGTCTTTCGGCCGCCGGCACCCTGGCCCAGCTCGGCTACAAGGTGGACGTGTTCGAGAAGGACAAGCGCGCCGGCGGCGCCTGTAACCTGATCCCCGACGCGCGCTTCCCCAAGGAAGTCCTGAAGACCGAGATAGAGTGGGTAAAAGGCCTCGGCGATATTGCCATCAAAACCGGCGCCGGCGTTAAAGAACCCGCGGCGCTGCTGAAGAAATACGATTCGGTCATCGTCACCGCCGGCGTGGAGGAGCAGCTCAAGCTCGGCATCGAGAACGAAGCCCTGGGCGTGGAAGGCCTCGAATACCTGCGCAACTCGTCCAAATACAAAGTGAAGGGCAAGAACGTGGCGGTCATCGGCGGCGGCGCCGTGGCGGCCGACTGCGCCATGAAGGCGCTCCAGCTGGGCGCGGCCAAGGCGGAGATCTTCACCCGCAAGAACATCGGCGCCATACAGCTGCCCGAGCACGAACTGCGCGACATCCTCAAGGCCGGCATAGACATCAACGGCAAAAGCCGCATCACCGGCATCCTGAAGGGCGGGAAGGGCATAAAGGTGGTGCGCCTCGACGACAAGGCCAAGGATATCCCCGGCACCGAGCAGGTACGCGGCGACATACAGTTCACCGTGCTGGCCATCAAGAATATCCCGGTCTTCAAGGACGGCGGGGCCAAGGGCGTATTTTTCGCCGGCGACTGCAAGGACGGCGCCGCCACCGTGGTGGAAGGCACCGCCTCAGCCAAGAACGCCGCCATGCAGGCCCACGCGTACATGCAGGGCGAAAAGCTCCCGGTCTTCAAGGACCACAAGAAGAGCCATGTGGTGCTGGCCGGCCGCGACCTGCGGCCGGTGGACCTGAGCACCGACTTCTTCGGCCGCAAGCTCAAGTCCCCCTTCATCATCTCCGCCTCCCCCCACTCCGACGGCTACGAGCAGGTGAAGGCCGCCTACGAGGCCGGCTGGCCCGGCGTGGTGATGAAGACCGCCTTCGACGGCCTGCATATACACATCCCGTCCGAGTACATGGTGACCTTCAACGAGAACACCTACGGCAACTCCGACAATGTCTCCGGCCACCCGCTGGACCGCGTCTGCGCGGAAGTGGCCCGGCTGGTGAAGGAATATCCCGACCGGCTGACCGCGGCCTCCACCGGCGGCCCGGTGACCGGCAACGACGAGTTCGATAAGAAAGGCTGGCAGAGCAACACCCTGAAGCTCGAGAAGGCCGGCGCGATGGCCATTGAGTATTCCCTGTCCTGCCCGCAGGGCGGCGACGGCACCAAGGGCGACATAGTCTCCCAGGACCCGGAACTGGCCGCCAAGATCATAGGCTGGGTGATGGAAGTCTCCGACCCTAACATTCCCAAGCTGTTCAAGCTGACCGGCGCGGTCACCGCCATCTGGCAGGTGGTCAACGCCATCAAGCAGGTCTACGCCAAGTACCCGCACAAGAAAGCCGGCATCACCCTGGCTAACTCCTTCCCGGCGCTCTCCTTCCGCCCGCGCATGAGCGGCAAGGGCAAATGGGAAGAGGGCATGATAGTGGGCATGAGCGGCGAGGGCGTGGCCCCCATCAGCAACCTGACCATCTCCAAAGCCGTGAACCTGGGCGTGCCGATCTCCGGCAACGGCGGACCGATGGACTACAAGGCCGCGGCCCATTTCCTGGCGCTGGGCGCCAAGTCCGTGCAGTTCTGCACCATAGTGATGAAGTACGGCTTCGGCGTGATCGGCGAGCTGGAGAGCGGCCTCAGCTTCATGCTCGAAGAGAAGGGCTACAAGTCCGTGGGCGACTTCATAGGCTGCGCGCTGCCCAAGCCGGTCACCGACTTCCCGGACCTCACTCCGGTCAAGAACATCCCGCAGGCCGACGCGGAGCTGTGCCGCCACTGCGGCAACTGCGAGCGCTGCGGCTACCTGGCCGTCAAGCTGGACAGCCATGGCGTGCCCAAGTTCGACGCGTCCAAGTGCATAGGCTGCTCGCTGTGCGCGAAGAAATGCTTCGCCGGCGCGATAAAGATGCGCAAGCGCACGGCGGCCGAGCTGAAGGTCTGCCCGGATTAAATATGGCGAAAAACATACTCATCAAGAACGGCATCATCGCCACCCTCGGCGAGAAGAACAAGGTGCTCTACGGCCACGCGCTGCTGGTCGAGGACGGCCTCATCAAGAAGATAGCGCCGCAGAAGACCTTCAAGGGCAAGTACGGCAAGGTGATAGACGCCGCCGGCAAGCTGGTGCTGCCCGGCTTCATCAACGCGCACATGCATTTCTACAGCACGTTCGCGCGCGGCCTGGGCAAGGCCGAGCCGTCCCGCAACTTCGTGGAGATCCTCAACAACCTGTGGTGGCGCCTCGACAAGCAACTGACGGTCGCCGACTCCTACTATAGCGCCGTGATCCCGCTGATCAACGCCGTGCGCAAGGGCACCACCACCATCATCGACCACCACGCCAGCCCCTTCGCCATCACCGGGTCGCTCGCCGCGGTGGAGAAGGCCTGCCGCGAGACCGGCCTGCGCGCCGCTCTCTGCTACGAG
The DNA here is from genome assembly GCA_001799715.1 of Elusimicrobia bacterium GWB2_63_16. GTDB lineage: Bacteria > Elusimicrobiota > Elusimicrobia > Elusimicrobiales > UBA9959 > UBA9959. Next base: position 51,715 of record MGTZ01000045.1, read on the forward strand.
GTCTCGGACCGCGACGGCAAGGAGCGCGCCAAGGAAGGCCTGGACGAGAACTCGGTGTTCATCTCGTCCTGCCAGACCCGGGGCGACAACATGATCAAGGGCCTGTTCGGCCTGCACGCCTCGTTCACCGTCTCCGACGAGACGCTGGAAGAGGCCGCCTACCGCGGCCACAAGCTGGGCGCCGGCTTCCACATCCATACCGCCGAGTCCACCTCGGACCAGATCGAGTGCGAGTCTCACCACAAGATGCGCGTAGTGGAGCGCCTGCGCGACTTCGGCATCCTGGGCCGCAAGTCCATAGCCGCCCACTGCGTGCATGTCAACGAGGCGGAAATGCAGATCCTCAAAGAGACCGAGACGGCCGTGGTGCACAACCCGCAGTCCAACGCCAACAACTCCGTCGGCATCGCCGACGTCACCGCCATGACCGAGAAGGGCGTGCTGGTGGGCCTGGGCACCGACGCCATGACGGTGAACATGCTCGAGGAGCTGCGCTGCGGCCTGTGGCTGCAGCATCTCAAGCGCGACCCCTCGCAGGGCTTCATGGAAGTGGCCAACGCGCTGCTGGTCAACAACGCCAGGATAGCCAACCGCTACTTCAAGAACGTCGGCGAGCTCAAGGCCGGCTGCGCGGCGGACCTGGCCATCATGGACTATTTCCCCCCCACGCCGATGGACGCGGGCAACTTCGCCGGCCACATGATCTTCGGCATCAGCCAGAGCGCGGTGGACACCACCATCGCCGCCGGCAAGGTGCTGATGGAGAACAAGAAGCTGAAGCTGGACATCGACGAGGAAGAAGTCTCCCGCAAATCCTGCGAGCTGGCCAAAAAGCTCTGGAGCCGGTTCTAGCCTCCGGGGCTAAAAGAAAAGAGCCGCCCGGTGGCGGCTCTTTTCTTTTTAGCGCGGCTGCCTAATCTGTTTTCATCAAGGATATCTCTATGCGGCGGTTCCTGGCGCGTCCTTCCACCGAGGCGTTCCCGGCTACGGGCCGGTTATCGCCATAACCGATACCGGCCAGATGGCGAGAAGAGACCCCCTGCTCCTCCATGAACCTCAGCACGGCGTATGCGCGGGCCATCGAAAGCTCCCAGTTGGAAGAATATTTGCCGCGCTTGATAGGCACGTTATCGGTATGCCCCTCTATGATCACGTCGTTCGGGAGCTTCCTGAGTTCCAGCGCTATGGGGGCCAGCACCGCTTTCGCCGGTTCCTTGAGGTCCGCGCGGCCGGAGGCGAACAGCACGCCCTCGGTGAGCACCAGCTTGACCTTGCGCTCGGTGGATTCCATCTGCACCAGGCTGGCCAGGTCGTTGGTCTGCATGGAGGCCTTCAGGCTGCGCTCCACCTGCGACTCCTTTTCCTGGGCCATAGCGCGCTCCATGCGTTGCGCGTCGGCCTTGCCGCCGAAGGCCTTCTGTATGTTCCCGAGGGATTCCTCGTATTTGCGGTTCTGCGTCTTGTCCTTTTTCACTATGGAAAAAGAGAACAGCACCAAAAAGAAGATCATCAAATAGCTCATCAGGTCGCCGTAGGTGACGGCCCACAGGGCCCCTTTGTTGAGCTGGTTCTCCACTTCGTCCCGTCTTTGTTTGTATATAGCCATATGCTCTTCTCCGCTCAACCGCCGGCCACGTCTTTTCTGCCCGGCACCAGGAAGGACAACTCGGAGCGGAAATGATTGAACAGGGCGCTTAATTGCCCCACCTGCCGGGACAATGAATGCAGTTCCGCCGCCGCCTGCCTGTTTTCCGCGGATAACGAAGATTCTTTACGAAGAACGGCCTCGAGACCGCGCTCCAGTTCCTCTACGCTTACCTTGAGAGATTCCGCCAGCCCTTCGCATTCACAGACCCGTTCGGCTCTCCGTTCCGCGCTCTCCAGGCGCTTTTCGATATACGCCAGCCGCGCGGCCTTTTCTTCAAGTTTTTCCAGGCGCCGGGCGTTGCCCGCCGAGGCCTCCTGCGCGATAACGGCCTTGCTCGAGGCCTCCTTGACGGAGACATCCATCCCGGCGATCCGCCTGTCAGCTTCGGCCAAGATAGCGGTTTCCATTTCCCCCAGCCGCTCTTCTATGCGCGCCATGGGCGCCGGGCGCTCATTCTCCCGCTGACCGTGCGCAGCCGCTCTCTCCGCTGCAGTCAGCCTCCCCTCCAGCGCCTGGACCCGGGCCTTCAACTCTTTTGCGGCGGCCTGCCCTGCCACGCTTTCGGCGACGCTATTGCCGGCCGCCTGCAATTCCGCTTTCAGTCCGGCAGCCAGCCTTTCCATCTCCGCCAATCTCCGCTCACTCCCCTGCGCCTTTTCCTCGGCCTGTTTAAGACGCGCCTCCAATTCCAGGATCTTCCCCCCCGTCTGCGGAGGCGGCGGCGGCGCGGAGGACATGTTCACCGGCGCCGGGGACGCGCCGGCGCGCGTATCGGCCTGGGCACAGTCCTTTTCTTCGCCGGGAGTCCTGATACAGGAAAAAAAAGAATCCGCGCCGCTCATTTTATTTTTCCCCGCCGTCGGAGCGGAGCCTCTTTACGCCGGCCTCTATCTCAACGCGTTTGCCGGCTATAAGCGCGGCCCCGCCCCGTATCTCCTCGCATAAGGCCGGGAGGGTCTCCAGGTTCCTGCGCAGCACGGCGCCGGAAACGCCAAGCATCCCTTCAAGGTTCACGGCCCGCAGGTCCGCCATTACCGCGCCGACCGCTTTCAGCAGTTTGGCGAACCGCGGCTCCAGCGCCGCGACGGCCCCTGCGGCCTCCGAAAGCGCGGCCTGGCCCGAGGCGGACAGGTGAAAGACTTCCTTTAGCCTTTCAAGCTGCCCGGCATTCTCCGCCCGTATCTGTTCGGCCAGGGAAGCCAGGTCCTTGCGCAGGGAGCGTTCAACGCCCTCCGCGGACTCGGCGGCGGCCCGGCGCTGCGAATCGGCGGTCTCTTTCAGCCCGGCCCCCAGTTCCGATATTTTCAGCGACGCGGCGGCCTGGGCGGCCACAAGAGAGTCTATATGCGACACCAGCATGCGGGCCATGGCGTCGAGGCGCTCGCGCGACTCGAGCGCGGCGGCGTCGGAATGGCGCAGGAACAGGGCGCCGGAGCGGTCCGCCTCTTCCTTCACCTGGCTTTTTAATTCCGCCTTCATCTCCGCCAGCGCATCCTCCAGGCGTTCTTTCCCGGCGAAAGCGCCTATGGCCAGCTGCTTCGTCTCCGCCAGCAGGGCGCCGACCCCGGAATCTATGACGGCCCGCTGCTCCTCCAGTTTAAAGGCCAGCGCGCGCGCGTCTTCGGGCGCCCGCTCGGCTTTCGAGTGGACTTTGCGCAGCAGTTCCTCCAGCGGCCTCAGCCGCTCGTCGAGCCTTTTATCCACGGCCTTCATCACCGCGGCGGCGATCTCATCGGCAGACACCGCCGGGGCCGGCGGCGGGGCGGGGTGCGGGGCCGGCTCGGCAGGCCTTTTAGAGGCAGCCGAGGAAGCCTCGATAAGGCGCTGCTCCATTTCTTCCACGCGCGACCAGGCTTTCTGCAGCTGGTCGTGCATCTGGCGGTCCAGCTCCGAATATTTCTGCTGCTCGCGCACCACCTTAAGCAGTTCTTCTATCTCGCGGCGGGCGCTGATCTTGGATTCCTCTATGTTCTTCATCTGCGCCGCGCCGAGCAGGAACTTATCCTGGAACTCACGGAAGCGCTGGTCCATCTCCGTGATCTTCGCTATCAAAGCCGGAGTAGCCGGGGACGGCGGCGCCGGAGGCGGCGGGGGCGGCTCCGCCCTTTCGGCGAGCTTCTTCTGCAGCTCCCCTACGATGTTGCGCTCCAGCAGTTCTATCTTTTTATTCAGGGCGGAGACCTGATCTTCGGATACCGTCGGCCGGTGCGGTTGGGGCGCGGCTGCCGGAGCGGGCGCCGGTGACGGCTCCGCCTGGGGAAAAACTGAGGAGAACAGGGAGTCTTTCTTGTATTTCTGGGTATCCATAAGGCCTCCTAGGCGCCGGCTTCGCCGCTCTCAAGCAACGGTTGGGGCGCCGCGCAGGGGTGAAGTATCTTCCCCTCTCTTATAAAGGCGGCCGCCGTTGCTATCACGCGTTCCAGTGCCTGTCCGGTTTTTTCGCGCGACGGGGTGCCGTAGCTCATGCTCTGCTCTATCATCTGCCAGGTCTTTTCCGCCAGCTGCGCCTTCAATTTAACTTTTACCGCCTCCGGCAGTTCAAAAAGCGCGGTGGCCCACTCTTCGGCTTTCAAGGCCCCCGCCAGCAGCGAGAGTTCCCGCTCGCTGAACTTCGCTATATCCTCAGGCAGCAGTACGTGGCGGCGTACTTCGGCGGCCAGTTCGGGGTGTTTTTTATCCAGTTCGGCTATCATCCCCATCCTCGCCTTCAGGTCCACGTTATCCAGCGCTTCCAGCGCCCCGTCCAGACCGCCCACGGCCCCGCCAAGGCGGCGCTCGAGTTCGTCCTTGAGCGTAGCGATGATCTCGGGCTCCACAAAACGGATCTTGGCCATGCTGATCAGCACCTCGGAAGAGAACTCCGGAGGCAGTCTCTTCAGGAACTCCGCCCTTACCTCCTGAGTCAGGTGGCCGGTGACCAGGGCCACGTTGGCAGGGTCCTCGTTGGCCATCAGGCTCACCAGGAACGGCACCTGATCCAGGCGCACCGCGAACAGCACCCTCTCTTCGGCGGCGCCCGTCTCCTTGTCAGGAGCGCCGAGTTGCGGCCTGTCCGCGGCACCGGCCCCCGGCATACCGCTCTCCAGGCCGCCCGGAGCCGCGCCCTTGCCCAGGTCCATGGTGATCTGGTGGCTCTGCTGCACCTTGGCCATGGTGCTCATGGCCCCGGCCAATTTAAGGAACCCTACAGCGACGACTATCATGCCGATTATCCCCATCACCGACAGCATGACGTATTTAAGCACCATGCTGATGGCTTCGGGAGTGTACCAGATGGTGCGCCAGAGCGGGGCGAACGGCGCTTTTATCACGGACAACTGGTCTCCGCGTTTTACGTCCAGCAGAAGCATCTCCGACACCACCCTGCGTATATTCTCGGCGTCCAGGTCCGGCAAGTCCCTGTTCAGGATGATGCTGACCGTCATTTTTTTCACGAAGGCCGACGGGTAGAGCATCTGGCGGTTATAGGTCTTGTTCTCGTTGGCCCCCGAGCCGAAGGAAGGGAATCCGGGCATCAGGTAGTCCCCGGTCTGCGCGTCGCCGCCGGCGCCCTGCCACTTGAAAGGATTTTTGCTGTCGGCCGGTATCTCGGAAGTGACATCCAGCTTTTCGGTGCGGTTGAAGTCTATGGTGGCCTCCAGCACCACCTTGGCCTGGTTTGGCCCCAGCAGGCGCGCCAGCACCTCGTCCACCTTCTGCTCCAGCGCTTTTTCATACCTGGCTTTATCTTCAAAGGGCAGGCCCTGGGCGCCCGCGGTGGCGGCCAGCGGGAACAGCGCCGCAAGCAGCGCGGCGCAGAAGGCGCCGCCGGTATATTTAATTTTTTTCATCATAATATTCACCGTCGCAATATCTAGAGATATGACTGCAGCCGCCGCTCTATCACCAGCGGCATGCTGCCCTTCATGATCTCCAGCACCCCCTCCAGTATCATGGCTTTCATGCGCACCTCCAGCCACACCTTGGCGCGCATTTTGCCGGCTATCGGGACGCAGATCATATTGGCGAAGAAGATGCCATAGAAGGCCGAGGTGATAGCTACGGCCATGGCGGGGCCGACACTTTCCGGGTTAGCCAGGTCTTTGAGCACCCCGATAATACCGATAAGCGTTCCCAGCAGGCCGAACATCGGCGCCATGACGCTCATGGTGCGGTAAACGTTCGCCACTTCGTTCATGTCGTCCACGCCCTGGTTGATCTCCTGCTCCAGCACTTCTCTTACGAATTTAGTGTCGTTATACTCCAACGCCGCGGTGGCGGCCCTGTTGAGGAAGCCCCGGGCTACGGTCGTGTCCGCCTCCTTCAGAGCCGAGACCCCCCGCATACGGGCCTGCTCCGCCAGTGCCACTATCACGGGGATGATCTTTTCCGGTGCTACCTCTTCCCGCTCCCGGAAGATCTGGCCGAGTTCCGTTACCGCGCCCTTTATGAATTTAAGCGGGGTGTTTATCAGGGTGGCGACCAGGGTGCCGCCGAGCACCACCACCACGCCGTGCATATTTATCAGCGAGGCTGAGATCTGGTCCCCGGCCACGCCGGCGAACAGCAGCGCCACCGCGCCGGCAACACCCATTATCGTAGTAATATCCATAGTAGTCTCCCTAAGATCAGCTTTCCGCCGGAATCTTGAACCAGAACGTGGAACCCTTGCCCAGCCCCGGGCTGAGCGCCCCGATATCGCCCTTATGCGCGCGCACCACTTCCTGCGCTATCGACAGGCCCAGCCCCCAGCCCTGTTTGCGCAGCGCCGCGTCCTTCTGGTACTTGGCCTGGTAGAATTTTTCGAAGATCTTTTTTGTCTCGCTGGGATGTATGCCTATCCCGGAATCCTTCACCAGCGTGTCTATATATTTCCCCTCCCTGCGGAAGGAGATCTCCACTTTCCGGCCGGCGGGGGTGAACTTTATGGCGTTGTTCACCAGGTTCATGAACACCTGTGAGAGGCGGAACTTGTCGCCGTCCACCATCACCCCTTCCGGGAAATCGTGCACTACCAGGTCCACGCCTTTTTTCTGGGCGTTGATGGAAAGCCCCGGCAGTATGTCCCTGGCCATGTCCGGGAATTCGAACAGGGCTTTTTCCATTTTAAGTTTGCCGGCTTCTATCATGGCCAGGTCGGTCAGGTCGGCTATCAGGCGGCCGAGCTGGTCCGTGGAACTCACGATGTTCTTCAGGTAGGCCGTCTCTTTTTCCCCCACCTTCTTCTTCATAAGCAGTTCGCTGAAGCCCCTGATGGAGGCCAGCGGGGTGCGCACGTCGTGCACCACCATGGACAGGAACTTGGATTTCATGTCGTTGAGGCGGGCCAGTTCCTGGTTGGACAGGGCCAGCTTGCCGGACATGGCCTCCAGCTCCTGCTTGCGCTGGAAAAGCTGGCCCTGCGCCAGCGCGATGCGCTCCATGTACTGCTGTATGATCATATTCGAAAAGTTCTGCCTGCTGTTGAAGAAAGTGGACTGCATAAAACCGGACACCTGGGCAACCACCAGGAAACCAGCCCCCAGCAGCAGGAGCGACATAGGCAGAAGGGCGATGATGACCATTTCCATATGCGTCCTATTCCCAGCCCTGCGTGCGCATGAATTCCCTGGTGACCCGGTCCTGCGGGTTGATCTCAAGCGCTTTCAAATAGGCGGCCTTCGCCTTTTCTTTATCTCCCATCATGAAGTACGCCGAGCCCAGCCTGGTCCAGGCCACAGGGTTGGCTTCGTCGAGCACCGCCACCTCTTCGCATTCCTTGGCCGCCATGTCGAACTGCTGTATATAGAAGCCCTTGGCCGCCTTGCGCAGCTTCTCTTTTATCAGCGCCTCGAGGGGCAGGATCTCGTCGCGGCGCACGTGGATCTTTACCAGGTCGCTCATGATATACAGCAGCGCCTCGAACACGGCATCCCCGCGCCTGTCGGCCCCCAGCGCCGCGTGGGCCAGCAGCAGGGCTTTAAGGTCCTGGCCCTCCAGGTAGGCGGTTACAGCCCGGGCCGCGGTATCCGCCTGTTCATTGGAGCGCGAAATGACACGCTCCCGGGCCGGGATATCGGCCAGCTTCAGCCCGGCTATGATCTCGTCCAGGCGTTTGCCGCGGCGGCCCCAGTCCCCGTCCTTAAGCCGCGGCTCCAGGTTGAAAGCTTTACCGATATTGGCCTGGGCGGACACATAACGCCGCGCCGCCAGGTCCTTGCGGGCCAGCTCCAGGAAATCCTGGGCGAACAGGTCCAGCCTCTCAATTTTTTCCTTCGGGGCCATCAGGCGCGCCTTTTTTACGCGCTGCGTGCGGCCAGCCAGCGGCTGTTTGGCCGTCATCGCCCCCAGGCGCATGGAGACGCCCAGTTTATGCATGGAGCCCAGTTCCCCGAAAGGCGACATGGAATAATCTATGTCCGCGATGGAGAGTTTGAACCCCACGCCAAAGCGCAGGCCTGAACCGATGTCCTGCCCGGTGCGGTAACCGGCCCGCAGAGAGAGCAGCTGAAAAGCCACGTATTCCGCGCCCAGCGCCGAATAATACTTCTCGTCGCTGGCTACGGTCTGGTCCAGGCTCAGGATAAGACTGGCGCTGCCGCCGGGATGCGCGTGCCAGGAACCACCCAGCGTCGCGGACATGGGCAGCGGGGAGGATTCCTTGTCGAACTTCAGGCCCGGCCCAATATTGCGCAGGGCCAGGGCGACCCTGAATTCCTGGGCCGGGGCCTTGCTCATCCAGTAATGGTCGGGGCGTATATAGTACACCGCCCCCAGGTCCAGCGCCGCCGTATTAGCCGAGGCGCTGTCCAGCTTTTCGCTGATGATCTTAAGCCCGGCGCCCACGTTAAGCACGGGGCGCTCTATTTCGTCCTTCATTATGGCCCGCCCGTAAGCGGCGCCGACGGCAAGGTCGGAGGCCTCCACCGCGCCGGTCTTAACTCCCTGCGCGTCATAGCCCTGGAAGGGGGCCACGCTCAGGCGGGTTATGTTCACCCCGAGCGTCGAGCCGTAGCGCAAAGGATAGGCCACGGACAGGTACTGGTTGGTCACGTCCTCCATGGAATCGTTGTAAGTGGCCGCCAGTTCCGGCCCCTCCACGCTGCCGAGGCCCGCCGGGTTCCACCAGGCGGCATAGGCGTCTTCGGCTATGGCCGTATACGCCTCCCCCATCCCGGTGCCGCGGGGACTGGGAGAGAACTTAAGGAAGGACGCCGCGGCGCCGCCGGGGTCTCCGGCATAGGCCGGCGGACGGCAAAGAGCGACCGTAAAGAATACGGCGGCGGCGACTGAGGTGGCGGTTCCGGGTTTCATAGTTTACGCGCTCTATATAGTCTATAAGCGCGGGACCACGGAATCCCGAAGAAATCATGAAGTTGGGTCGGCGCCGGGCGGGTGAACCGCCCGGGGAAAGCCGGCAAAACCGCCCCGCGCACGGCTCCCGGCCTTAGCGCCAGGAAAGCAGCGTTTTTATGGATTGAAGTATTTCGTCCGGCGGCTGGGTCTTTGAGAGAATGGCTTTGCAAATGGCGTGTTTCTTTATCAGCGAAGTGATTTCCGGAGCGCCGGCCAGTCCGGAGAGCAGAACTACGGGGATATTGCGCGTCCCCTTCATATTCTCCAGCCAGAAAGCGGCCTCATGCCCCTGCATATCTCCGAGATCATAATCCATCAGTATAAGGTCAGGCCTGGAACAAAGCGCCTTTTTTATTCCGGCGCGGCCGTTATCGGCGCTCTCCACTTCAAAACCGTTCTCGCACAGGAATACGGACATCAGAGCCTGGAAATCCCAGTCGTCTTCTATGATAAGTATTTTCCTGGTCGGTGAACTCTCCCCCATACGTTCTCTCCCTATCTGGCGGCCGCGGCCCGCGCTTTTTCAAGCACCAGTTCCGGCGGCGTCATCTTGGGGAAAAAGCAGACGAACCCCTTGGCCGCGGCGAATACCTGATTAAGACCGCTCTCCATGAAGTTCTCTCCGGTCATAACTATAATAGGGATCTCCGCCAGCCAGGGAGTCCTGGCCGCCCGGCGGGTCAGCTCCTGGACAAAGTCGCGGCCATCCATCTCCGGCATGGAAACGTCCAGGATGATAAGGTCCACGGCGCCGACGGCCAGGGCTTGCAGGGCCTCCAGGCCGTTGCCGGCGGTAGAGACCTCGTAGCCCTCGTCCTCGAATACGTACTGGAAAAGCTGGCGGATAGCCGGCTCGTCGTCCACGATGAGGACTTTAGACATCGGCGGCCTCCAGAAGGGGTATGGTAAAAGTAAAAACGGCTCCGCCTCCGGCGCGGGCGTCGGCCCAGATATGCCCGCCGTGCAGTTCCACGGCCATCTTGCACATCGCCAGTCCGAGGCCGAAACCCATATGTTTGTGTTCGTCCATCTGGTAATGTTTGCGGAAAACATCCTCACGCAGGCCCTCCGGGATACCCGGGCCGGTATCGGCTACGCTGAAGAGCAGGTCCTTGCCCCGGGTCCGGCAGGCCAGGCTGACGGCCCCTCCGGCGGGCACGAATTTCAGGGCGTTCCCGACCAAGTTGGCTATTATGCGCTCAAGGAGCGGCAGATCGCCCTCGAAACGGATCCTGGCGGCCAGCGGCGGGGCTGAAAAGATTATGTTCCTGCGCGCCGCCAGCGGCTGATGCAGTTCCACCATGCGCCCGCACAATTCCCCGGCGTCTATGGCCACAGGCTTAAGGGCCATCTGACCGCGCTCCATCTTTATGGTATTAAGGATATCCTCCACCATGCCTTTAAGCCGGTCGGAGGAGCGCATGATAGCGTCCAGGTATTTCCCGGTGTTGGGCTGCGCCACGGGCTCTTTCTGCATCAGCTCGGTATAGCCCTGAATGCTGCAAATGGGCGCGCGCATGTCGTGGGTTATCATATGAAAGAACGTTTCCCGGGCGCCTTCTATCTCTTTTTCTATGGTAACATCCCGTATTATCACCACGCGCCCGGGACGCTTAAGGGTGGCCAGCTGGAATTGCCTGGAGATCAGCCGGAAGTTGCGCTCCACGCTTTCGCCGTCGGCCTCAATGGCCGCGGAGAGATCGCTGCGTGTATTCTTCTCTTCGGAGGCGAGGAGTTCGCGCAGCGGCTGGACGAATTCAGGCTTGGTAACAGAATCCGGCAACTGCACAGGGCCCTGACCGTGGAGACCCAGCAGTTCAAGTGCCCGGCGATTGGAATGTATCAGTTGCCCGCGATCATCAACTAGCAGCACCCCATCCGTTATAGTCTCCAGCAGCGCCTGCGCCTTCGCCCGCTCCTCTATAGCCTGGTTTATCTGAAAGGCATGATAAGCATTAAGCTCCAGCAGTACCCTGTTAATGGAGGAGAGCAAACCTCGCGACTCGGGCCACCCCTCTTTAGGCAACGGCTCCGCCAGTTTATAGCCGCCGGCTATGAAATTCTTTATCCCGGCTGCGGCCCGCACCATCGGCGAGGACAGCCCCCGCCAGAGCATTAAGCCGGCGGCCGAAGAAGAGAGCAAAGCGGTCCCAAGCGCCAAGAGCGCAATATCCGGGGGGAGTTGCCCGGAGCGGGACAAGGCCCCGCAGACCGCCAGTAAAGGGACCAAAGCGGCCGCGAATACAACTCCGGAGAGTTTAAGGAATATCTTCGCTTTTAGAAAAGCAATCGTGGGATGTAGTGACATATATCTGCAAAATCCGCGGCCGCCGGCAAGTCGGGATCCTCCGCGCGGAGATTGTCCCGGCCGGCAGTATTACCTGGCCATCGCCTTCCGGTAAACCTTCCAAAGTTCCGCACGGCTATGAGTAGGCTGGCCATAGGGGCTGCCCGGCAGTGAAGCCCAGATACGGTTCAGCTTGGACAGCGCGGCGGAGAAGTTATCAAAATTATCGGAACCCAGTACCAGGCCGTAAGCGCCCTCCCGGCGGATGATCTCAAGACAGGCTTTGTCCTGGCTGGGCGGTGAAAAATCCGTCAGCCCCAGGTCCGCCACCAGGCCGGCCCAGGTCTTTGACAGGAACTGATAGCGCCCGGCTGCGGTGGGACACAGCCCCCCCGCGCAGACCAGTCGAACCCCGGCTCGTCGTTATCGGGTGGAAGTTCCTGTACGGCCTCGCGCTGCTCCACTGCGGCGGGAACCGGGACAAATACCTGGTCCCGCGGCCCTACGCCGGCGGCGGACCAGGAAATGGAAAGTTCTTCATAGGCGCCGGCCTCCGCCGAAAGCGGAGCCGCCGCGAGGCAGAAAACCGATATTACGGTGAGCAGATATTTCATAAATATAGCCACCTTTCGCCCCTGTTATGAGTCCCGGTCTGCGTCCAATCCTGTACCTATTCCTCCCGGCCTTCCCAGGCATACAAAACCGCGCTCCACGCGACGGCGAGAAAGAACGCTCAAAATACGATGATATAGCATACCAGCCGGGATACTAACAGTCAAATTAATTTATAATTAAGTTATAAAAGGCGGGCGGCAATGTCACTTTTTAACAGGACCGGAGAATGGGGGACGTGCGGCCGACGATATCCTAGCGCGAAGCTTTTCCGCCTCGGCGCGGGCACGCGCGGCGGCGTCCGGGGAAAGGGCGCCCTGCACGGCCGCCATGGCACGGGAGGCGTCGGCGCTTAGCGCGGGCGAGGAAGAACCAGAGGCCAGGACCAGCCACTTGAAGGCCTCTTCGTAATCCGGCGGAACCCCGTCGCCCTTCGCCAGCATCAGCCCCGCGTTGAACTGCGCCTGCGGGTTGCCGCTTGCGGCGGAAAGGCGGAACCATTTCACGGCCTCCGCCTTATCTACGGCGGCATCCCTGCCATAATAGAACATCGAGGCCAGTTGGAACTGCGACGGCTCATGTCCGGCCTCGGCGGCTTTTTTTATCCAGTCCAGACCGAGAGCCGCATCTTTCTGCACATCCTCTCCTGCGATATGTTTTGCCCCCAGCGCGGCCTGGGCCGGGGCATAGCCGCCCTCCGCTGAACTGCGCAGCCAGGCCAGCGAGGCTGCCAGGTCGCGCTTGACCCCCGAACCGGAATAATAAAGCCCCCCCAGCTTAAACTGGGCCGCGGCATTCCCCTGGTCGGCTGACTTCTTAAACCACTTAAAAGCTTCCGCGTAGTCCTGCTTCGCACCGTGCCCGGTAAGGTAGGCTTCGGCAAGCAGGTTCTGGGCCGGGACATTCCCCCCCTCGGCGTAAGCCAGCAGGGAGGCGGCGTAGTCTAACTTCGTGGGAGCCGTGGAGGCGGCCACGGCGGACTTGCCTCCCGTGGTGGCCGTCTTAAAAAGTTCATCGGCCCCGGGGCCGGAAAACAAGCCGCCTTTCTCCTTACGAGGATCCGCCCCGAGCAGTTCGCGCACGGCCTCCATTTCTCCGGAGGGAGTTTTAGCCCCGGCTACGGGCAGGGACAAGTCCAGCGGCCGGCTGCCCCCCCCAACCACGGCTTTTTTTTTCGCTCGCGTTATCACAAACGCCAGCAACGCCAGCACCGCCAGCGCCACCATCGATATTTTTATTTTATTTCCTGTTCTCATGTTTGACCGGGACTATTGTTTTGGCGTACCAATTCCAACAAGCGCCGCGGAGGATTCCTCCACCCGCAAGCCGGAGTAGAGAAGTTCCTTGTAGGCCCTCTCGGTTCCCGGGTTATTCTTTACGAATTTATCGGATTCGGCCTTGTTGGCCGCCCGCGCTTTGTTAAAAGCGGCGCGGTGTTTCTTTATCAGGTCCGACATAGCTTTGGCACGGACAGCCGGCTCCGCGCCGGACAGCCTCTGCCTAAGCTGTTTCTTTTCGGCCACCTGAGCGCGTTTAAGAACGGACATCTCGGTCCCCTGGCGCTTTCTGAGCTCCACCAGAGGTTTCGCTGTATCTCGCAGTTCTTGTATCTCCTCGGCGGTTTTGTGTTTCTCTCGCGCGTGCGTTTTTTCCGGTTCGGCGGTGGCAGGCGTCTTGGCGCTTGCGGAAGCGCTCAAGAACAATAGTATTCCCAAAATGGCGATCCTACTCATAGCATTCTCCTTCCTTATCGAATATTAGTATTTTTTTACGGCTTTCAACCCATTGTTCGTATACACCCTCATCCGGGATATCTCACAGGGGCTGTCCGTGTCCAGAAGGATTATCCCGTAAACTTTGCCGTGATTATATATCTTGAGACGTGAGTCGGCGGCCGGCGGGAATTCGCAAGACAGGGGCACCGCCTCTCCTCCGTCATACATCCGGACCCCGCAGTCCAGGGTCTGGCGGCCCGCCGCCACCGCTATATTGGAGAGCCCGGAAACATTGCCCACGCGGTCACCCGCATAAACGGCAAAGTAATAGGTGGAGTAGGGGCAAAGCCCCTCTACGGAGAGGGACTGCAGCTCTCCTATGACGGCCTGCGTGGAGAACTGCGCTTTGTATACGGAGGGAGAGAACCCGTAACCCGGGTAAGTGGCGTAGTCTATGCGGTACCAACCGGTAGTCACGGCGCCTACACCTGCTCCCGTGTCCTCCGGGGCGGTCCAGGTCAGAGTTATGGAGGAGTAATAGACGGCGGCCGTGGACAGATCGTTTATCGCCGCGGTCGGGGTGGTGTCCACAAGTACGGAGTAGGGACCGGCCACCTTGATATTCCCGGCCAGGTCGGGAACCAGGAACTTTACCTGGTTGGTGGCGGCGCAGGGCGCGGAGCCGTCACAGACTCCGGCATTGGAGGATTCAACCGCGTCCAGACCGTATACCGCGAAGGTCTGTGTCGAAATACTCCCCGCGGCGCCCGTAAGCGCGATATATGGGGACGCGGCCGGAGAACTCGACTGGATAGCGGTCCAGTTATTGCCAGCGGTGGTAGAATACTGTACCGTTGGATTTATTGAGCCCGGATACTCGATGTCGTCCACCCAGGCGCTGTCCGAGAGTTCGCTGTCCCACAGGTCCTTAGTATACTCCCACCTGAAGACATGCCGCCCCGCCTTCACCGGAAAGCTGGCCTTGATCCATATCGGCAGGTCTCCGGCCCAGCTGCCCTGCTCCTCGTTGTCTATCTTAAAACGAAGAAAGTCATATCTTTGCTCACACGATGCCCTCAGGTAAAATGAGATCTCCCCGTCCGCCGATACGTCCGCGGTAAACTGCAGGTACGTGTGTTCATCGTTATCAATGTTCCCCGCTCTGGCCGCATAATGGCCGGAATGCACGGTGCTTCCCTGCACTGCCCAGGGGGCGTCCCCGCCGGTCTCCCATTGTGTCCCCAGACCGCCGTCCTCGAAACCTCTGCCGGCGGCGGACAGCCCCAAGGCCGCCGCGTCATAGTAAGCGGTCGACAATCCGCTGAGGATGTCCTGCACGATCAACTGCGCGGTGACCCCGGCGGCGAGGTTGTTCCACATCCCCTCTGAAAGCGCCACCCCTGTGGAGTTAAAGGTCCGGAAGGATCCAGCCAACGGCTCTGCGGCGTCGAAAAGGAACGGACCTATGTCGCGGCCTGCGCCGTAGCTGTCCGTTACGGAATACGGCAGCACATGCAGGTACCAGGTTGCGCCTCCGGCCAGCGCCTGTGCGCTTAAAGTATGCGAGGAGGGTTGCCACAGCGGCTCGGTATAGGCCCACGCATAGGAGGGGTTAATATCCCAAACATACCTGTAATAGGCCGCGGCCACAAAATTGGAGGTGAATGTAAAAGTAGACGAATTGAACCAGACCCCCGTGGACCTGGCGGGCACCACGTCGTCCGCGCTGAGGGGCGGCGCGGTTATTACGGCATAAGGGCCCGTGGAGGTCACATTGCCGGCCCGGTCGGTAACGCTGAACATTACCTGGTTTGTGGCCCCGCAGGGCGCCGTCCCGGAACAAGTCTCGGTATTTGTAGAAGCCGCCAGGTTCAGCGCTGCGGAAATAACCTCCTGCCCGGTGGTTCCGTCCGTCCCGGTCATCGTGGAAACTGCCAAAGGCGAGAAGCGCACCACATCCCCGCCCGCCTCCCAGGTATACTGCCCGGCATAAAGGGCCCCGTTATAAACGGCCATTGATCTTACCCCGGCCTCATTGCCGTCATAGCTGCGCCGCCAGGACAGACCGTCGAAGGCATAGATATCCCCCTCGCCATCATCGCCCCAATAATTAAGGCCGGCGTAAAGGAGGCCGTTGTGCACCGCCAGGGAGGGAATGCCCCAATCCACGGGTTGGGGAAAAACCAGTCTCCAATCTTTCCCGTCGAAATCGTAAACGCCGTAATCCGACGCTGCGTAAACCCTGCCGTTATACGAAGCGAGGGCCATTATAGCCGTTTCCCCGGAGGAAAAACTATACTGCCATGAATTGCCGTCAAATACGTACACGGCCGCGTCGCCATCGGCACCGTCGTAGCCCTGCCCCGCATAAAGCTTGCCGCCATGAACGGCAAAGGACGAAAAGGACTCCACCGCCCCGTCGAAGCTCAACCGCCAGGTCTTTCCGTCGAATTCATAAATATCTCCGTCGCCTGGATTCCAGCCGTAAAGCGCCGCGTATAATTTGCCGTTATACGCCGCCAGGGCGTTTACGGCCCCGCTGAACGTGTCGTAATAGCTGAGGTCCCAGCTGAGGCCGTCAAAGACATAGATCTGGCCGTCCCCATAATTCCAGCCGTATTGGCCGGCGTAAAGTTTCCCGTCGTAGACGGCCAGGGACCGTATGGCGACCCTGTAACCGTTAAAGCTCAAAGCCCAGGACGTCCCATCGAACACATAGACATCGCCCTCGCCATCCTCATCGTCATCGCCCTGGCCGACATAAAGTTTTCCGTTATAGACCGCCATGGCGCCAGTGGTGTATGTTCGTCCCGCGAACATTGTGGAAACGCTTTCGCTCAACCAGGTTATGCCGGCATCGGTGGAATAACGCACCGCGTACCCGCCGGCAGGGACTTGCGCTTCGCCATGCGGAGACTCCGGGCTTACCGCAAGGCCGCTCAACAGGTCCTGGACTTTTAGGCGGACAGTTACCCCGGACGCCAGGTCGTTGGCCTGGGATTCGGACAGGAAGCCGCCGGTGGAACTGACGCTGGAGAAATCCGAAACGGCCGGGGCCGCCGTTTCGAACCTGAACGGCCCTATATGCCGCGGGGGGCCCGAACTCTGGAATTTATCGTATGGCAGCGCATGCAGGTAGTAGTCGGAACCCTGCGAGGCGGCTTCAAGCCCAATGGCCGCCACCGAAGCCAGCCATTGCGGCTCCGTATAACTCCAGGCATGTGACGCCGAAGTGTCCCAGGCGTAACGGTAATAGGCCGCCGTTTGAAAAGCGGAACTAAAAATATACGTCCCGCCATTGTACCAGCTCCCCGTAGATCTGACGGGGACTATCTCTCCGGCATCCGGAGGAGGAGCGGCTATCACGGCGTAGGGTCCGGCCGTCATAACATTGCCGGCCAGGTCGGTGGCGCTGAACATCACCTGATTGGTAGCCCCGCAGGGCGCAGCTCCGCCGCAGGTCTCGGTACTGGCAGAAGGCTGCAGGTCCAGAACGGCGGAAAGCGTTTCCTCGCCTGCAGAGCCGTTCTCCCCTGTCATTACGGCCGCCGCCGGCTGCGTGAATTTCAGCACCCGGGCGGAGCCGCTTTCCCATGAATACTCCGCCGCGTAAAGACCGCCGTCATACGCCTGCAGGGCCTTTACACCCACATAGAGGCTGTCATGCACCAGCCGCCAGGACGCACCGTCGAAAGCGTAGATATCCGCCTCCCCCTCGTCATAGTAGTCCCCAAGACCGGCGTACAACTGGCCTTTATGAACCGCCAGGGAGCGCACCGCGCTAACAGGGCCGGCAAAGCTGAGACTCCAGGAATTCCCGTCATAGACATAAACATTCCCGTCGCCGATACTGTTGCCTGCCTGGCCGGCATAGAGTTTGCCGTTATAAACCGCAAGGGCCGGTATGTATGATCTGGCCCCGTCGAAAATCAGCTGCCAGGTATTGCCGTCAAAGACATAGATATCACCCTCCCCTGCGGTGTCCCCGATTCCGGCGTACAGTTTTCCGCTGTACACGGCAAGGGCCGAAACCGCGCCATGCGGAAATTCAATACTGAGGCGCCAGGTTCGCCCGTCAAAGACATAAACATGGGCGGAGTCCCATCCCTGTCCCGCGTACAACTTTCCGTTGTACACGGCGAGGCTCATGGTCCCTGCCCCCACGCCGCCGTAGAAGCTCAAGCTCCAGGTGGCGCCGTCGAACACGTATACGGCTCCGTCCCCCTCATCATAGCCGTATTGCCCCGCGTAGAGTTTGCCGTCGTAAACGGCCATGGCCCGTATGGAGACCTCGTCGCCGTCAAAGCTTTTAACCCAGGACGTACCGTCGAACGCGTAAATATCTCCGTCGCCCTCCTCGTCATCGTCCCCGTAGCCGGCGTAGAGTTTGCCGTTATAAACGGCCAGCGAGGAAAATCCATACGAGGCCCGCCTGAGCGAGAGCTCCATCCGCTCCGCGCACCAGGTACGTCCGGAGTCGGTAGAATAGCGCACCGCGAACCCTCCGGGAGCGGAGGCGCTTTCCGCCGGGAGCGCCGTGTCGGTGACCATCAGGCCGGCCAGCAGGTCCCTTATCTTCAACTGCACCGTCACACCGGAGAGAAGGTCGTTGAACTGACCTTCCGACAGACTGCCCCCG
Source organism: Elusimicrobia bacterium GWB2_63_16 (assembly GCA_001799715.1). Lineage (GTDB taxonomy): Bacteria > Elusimicrobiota > Elusimicrobia > Elusimicrobiales > UBA9959 > UBA9959. Next base: position 69,930 of record MGTZ01000045.1, read on the forward strand.
GTAGAACTGACGCTGGAGAAACCGGAAACCACGGACGGAGGAGAAGCCTCGAACCGGAAAGGGCCGATATCGCGGCCGGGGCCGGAGCTGTCCTGTAAATTGTAGGGCAGGACGTGCAGATATTG
>MGTZ01000045.1:70070-78478 GCA_001799715.1 Elusimicrobia bacterium GWB2_63_16
TGTAAATTGTAGGGCAGGACGTGCAGATATTGATCGGCACCCGGAGACTCGACCTGTAAAAGTATGGTGCCGGAAGAAGGCAGCCATTGGGGTTCCGTATAGCTCCAGACATGAGAGGCGGAATTATCCCAGGTATAGCGATAATACTCGGCGTTCTGGAAATCCGAAACAAAAGCGAACATATCGCCGTTGTACCAGACTCCGGTGGAGCGCGCTGGAATAATATCGCCGGCATCAGGCTCAGGGACGCTTATTACCGCGTAGGGGCCCGCCGAGACCACGTTCCCGGCCCGGTCCGCGGCGTAGAATTTTACCTGGTTGGTGGCTCCGCAAGGTCCTGATCCGCCGCAGGTCTCGGTATTGGTAGAGGCCGCCAGGTCCGCCACCGCGGAAAAAGTCTCCTGCCCGGTGGAACCGGGCGGGCCCGTGAGCGAGACTCCGGCGGCGCGTTCCCAGGAGCGGCCAGCGTTGACGGAGCGCTCCGCCCACAGGTTCTCTGTATGGAATGAGACGCCGTCCAACCACACCGCATTCTCCCCGCTCAAGGGACTAGAAGCGGTCCGATACTCCCATTTAAGGGTATGTGAGCCGGCCGGGATATCATAAGCGGCTTCTGTCCATGGGAATTTGCCGCTCCAGGAGTCTTTCTCCGCCCCGTCTATATAGAAGTACAGAAAGCCGCCAAGGTAAGTGAAATCTCTCTTAACCGAGAACTTAACGGCGCCGCCCTGGAAATTGGGCACGGAGATTTCCAGCCAGGTGGCCTGATCATTCAAAATTGGTCCGGAGCGCGCCGCGTAAAGGCCGGTCTCTTTTTCCAGGGACTGCACGTACCAGGAAGCGTCGCCCCCTGTCCGCCAGCCTGCGGAAAGCCCCCCTGCCTCAAAGCCCTGGGCATAAACCCCGTAAGTGGACACCTCAAGCCCGCTGACCAGGTCCTGGAGCCCTATCTGTACGGTAACTCCCGCAGAAAGGTCGTTGAACTGCCCTTCCCCCATGAGCCCCCCGGTAGAACTTACACTGGAAAAAGGCGGCACAATGGACGGGGAGGCGGTTTCGAATCTGAAGGGGCCTATATGCCGGTCGGTTCCCGAACTGTCCGTCACATTATACGGGAGTATGTGAAGGTAGTGGTCCGCCCCCTCCGCCGCGGCCTGGAAAGAAAGAATGCCTCCGGAAGCCAGCCACTGTGGTTCCGTGAAGCTCCAGGCATAGGAAGCGGAGGTGTCCCAGGCATAACGGTAATAGGCCGCGCCGCGGAAACCGGAACTAAAAGAGAAGGTACTGGTATTATGCCAGGCGCCTGTGGACAGGTTAGGCAGAACATCTTCCGAATCGGGGGTGGCCGCAGATATCAAGGCGTAAGGTCCGGAATACCGGACATTGCCGGCTATATCCGTACCAAAGAACCTGAGCTGGTTGGTGGCCCCGCAGGGCTCCGCCCCGGAGCAGGTTTGCGTATTGGTGGAAGCGGCCGGGGTGAACATTGCGGAAAGCGTTTCCTGCCCCGTAGACCCGTCGGCTCCGCCAAGGACGGCGGCGGCATAGGACCTCAACTTAAATATGTCGCCGGTGCCTGAATAGTTAAGGCTACGCTGCCCCGCGTACAATTCATTATTGTAAACCGCAAGCGCGGAGATACTCTCCCACTCTCCGCTGAAGATCTTCTCCCAGATATTCCCGTCGAAAGCGTAGATCTCGGACAAGCCATTGGAACTGCCCTGGCCGGCGTACAACTTATCATAATAAACCGCTAAAGACTCTACCGCCGCGTTAGTTCCATCGAAACTCGTGTTCCAGGCCGCGCCGTCGAAAACGAAAATGTCCCCGTCTCCCGTACCCGTGCCCTGGCCGGCGTAGAGTTTGCCGTTATATGCCGCCAGGGCGGATATCGCTTCCTGTGCGCCGTCATAACTCAGCGTCCAGTAATTGCCATTAAAAGCGAAAATGTCCCCGTCGCCGGCGCCGCCGGCCTGGCCGGCATACAACTTCCCGTTATAGACCGTCAGGGCAGATATAGTCTCCTGATAGCCGTCGTAACTCAACGCCCAGGTATTGCCGTCAAAGACATAAATGTCGCCCTGGCCGCTGCTGCCGCCAAGGCCGGCATATAGTCGGCCATCATAAACGGCCAGAGAATTTACGGTATAAGCCGTGCCCGCGAACGCCAGGCTCCAGGTATTCCCGTCAAAGGCGTAGATCTCGGAAGAGAGACCAAGCCCGGCGCGCCCGGCGTAGAGTTTTCCATCGTAGGCCGCCAACGAAAGTATGGAGGTCCAGGCACTGTCAAAGCTCTGGGTCCAGTTCTTGCCGTCAAACACATAAATGTCGCCGTCGCCATAATCCTTCCCGTGGCCGGAATACAATCTGCCGTCGTACACCGCCAGCGCGTGTACGGCCGCCTGCCCGCCGTTATAATTCAGGCTCCACCCGGCAGACTCCGGATTCCACGTCGCGCCGGCGTCCGTAGAGTACCTAAACCCATAGGCCGAAGCGGTGGTTACCACAAGCCCGCTCAACGCGTCCTGAAGGCCTATCTGCACTGTAACGCCGGACGGAAGGTCATTGAACTGGGACTCCGCCATGAGCCCGCCGGTGGAGCTTATATGCCGGTAAGACGAAAACTCCGGGGAACTCAAGTCCCTGTTGAATGGCCCTATATCCCTGGAAGGGCCGGAGGAGTCTAAAATATTGTAAGGCAGCACATGCAGGTACCAGGAGCCGTCGGCGGCGAACTCCATGTCCAATATGCCCGTGTTCCAGGCGGGCTCGGAAAAATTCCAGGCGTGAGAAATTGAATTGTCCCAGGCATATCGGTAGTAGCTCGCTTCTTTAAATCCGGAAACGAAAGAGATAGAGCTGACACTGAGCCAGGGACCGGTGGAATATTGCGCGGCCACTTCGGCGGCTGAAGGGTTGGGGGAATAGACCAGCACGGCGTAAGGACCGTCAAACTCTATGTTCCCGGCCATATCCGCGGCGATGAACTTGACCTGGTTGGTGGCACCGCAGGGCTCGACGCCGCCGCAGGTCTCAGTATTGGAGGAAGACACCAGGTCCAGCATAACGGACATGGTCTCCTGCCCCGTCGTGCCGTCAGTGCCCGTCATGGAGGTAACAGCCACGGGGGAAAATTCCAGGATATCTCCGAGATAATTTGAATTCCCCTGCCCCGCGTATAATCTGCCGTTATATACCCCCAATGAGCGAATTGCCGTGTGGAGGGGCTCTTCATACGCCTTTGTCCAGGCGGTGCCGTCAAAATATAAAAGATCCCCGTCCCCGACACCGCTGCCCTGGCCGGCGTACAATATACCGTTATAGGCCGCCAGTGAGAATATTTGTTCTTCCCCGCCATTATACGCGGCGAACCAGGTGCCGCCGTCAAGGACCAGGATATCGCCGTCCCCGCTGCCGCTGCCCTGGCCGGCGTACAGTTTGCCGTTATAGACCGCCAGCGCGGAGATATATTCCTGGGCGCCGTTAAAGCTGACGCTCCAGGCGCTGCCGTCAAAGACCAGGATATCGCCGTCGCCGGAACCGCTGCCTTGCCCGGCGTACAGCTTGCCGTTGTGGACCGCCAGGGAGTATATGTATTCCTGGGCCCCGTTATAGCTGACGCTCCAGGTGCTGCCGTCAAAAACATACACATCGCCGTCACCGGCATCTGTTCCCTGGCCCGCGTACAGTTTCCCGTTATAGACCGCCAGGGAATAGATGCCTTCCTGGGAGCCTCTGAAACTCTTGACCCAGTTATTATCTCCCTTCATAACAAAAACATCCCCGTCCGTACTAGTGGAGAAATTGTTCTGCGCGGCATACAATTCCCCGTTATACTCAGCGAAGGCGCCAATGCGGTAACCGCCAAAACTGGCGCTCACGGCCCAGCTCTCTCCGTCGTAGACGAGTATCTTGGAATAACCATTGCTGTTAGCGGAGCCCTCGCCGGCGTATAGTTTTCCGTTGTGGGCCGCCAGGGCGTAGATGCCGCTGGCGCCTCCGTCATAACTCGTACGCGAGGTCAGGCCGAGCCAGTTCTGGCCGGCGTCGACAGAGTAGAGCACGCTGTGGGCCCCTGACGGATAGGCCGCTGTCGTGACGGCAAGGCCGCTCAGGCCATCATCGACGTCCATCTGCACCGTAACGCCAGAGACGAGGTCATTGAACTGGCTCTCGTCCATTATGCCTCCGGTAGAATTCACATGCCGGTAAAAATAGTCCGAGGGCGGGTTCCAGTCCACATTGAACGGCCCGATGTCGCTCGGTGTTCCGGAAGAGTCGAGGATATTGTAGGGAAGAACGTGCAGGTACCAGGAGCCGGGCCCGCCGAACTCCAGCCATAGCGTCCCGGTGGATTTCCATAGCGTTTCGGTAAAGGCCCAGGCATATGCGGGGGAATTATCCCAGGCATATCTGTAATAGGCTGCCTCTTTAAAGCCGGAAACAAAGGCCGCGGAGCTTACGTTCTGCCAGTTTCCCGTGGATAGTTCTACCGCGCGCACTTCGGACGCTGAAGGAACGGGAACGCTTAAAACGGCATAAGGCCCCGCCGTCACCACGTTGCCGGCCAGATCACCGGCGATGAACCTGACCTGGTTGGTGGCGCCGCAAGGCGTAGCCCCGCCGCAGATCTCGGTATTGGTGGATTTGGCAAGGTTGAGCGTCGCCGACAACACCTCCATGCCCGTGGAACCGTCGGCGCCCGTAATGGAAGAGACCGCCGCCGGGGCAAACGAAAGGACATCCCCGTCGCCGAGTGAACTGCCCTGGCCGGCATAGAGCTTGCCGCCATAGGCGGCCAGGGCGTATATGCGCTCCTGCGCGCCGTTCACCCTCAGGGTCCAGGTGCCGCCGTCAAAGATAAAAACATCTCCGTCGCCGCTGCTGTAGCCCTGGCCGGCGTACAATTTGCCGTTATAGACCGCCAGGGAATTAACAACCTCCTGCGCCCCGTTATAACTCAAGGCCCAGGTATTGCCGTCGAATACGTAAATATCGCCAAGTCCCGCGGCATTGCCCCGGCCGGCATAGAGTTTCCCGTTATAAGCCGCCAGGGAATATATCTCCGTCGATACGGCGTCATAGCTGACGCTCCAATTGCTTCCATCAAAGGCAAGAACGGCCGCGCTTCCCCCGCTCAGGCCGGCGAACAGTTTCCCGTTGTAGACCGCCAGGGCAAATATAGATCCCGTTCCCCAATCATGATCAAGAGTCCAGGTATCCCCGTCAAAGACGTAAAGATCCCCGTCGCCTCCCCACCAGTATCCGGCGGCGTAGAGTTTGCCGTTATAGACCGCCAGAGCGGATACGGTGTCCTGCGCGCCGTCATAACTGAGGGCCCAGGCGCTGCCGTCAAAAACATAAACATCTCCGTCACCGGTGCTTATCCCCTGGCCCGCGTACAATTTGCCGTTGTATACCGCTAGCGACCCTATGATCTCCTTCGCGCCGTCATAGCTCAGGCTCCAGGCGGTCCCGTCAAATACATACACATCGCCATCGCCCGCGCCACCCCCCTGACCGGTGTAGAGTTCCCCCTCATACACGGCCAGGGAGAAAATATTCGCCGCCGCCCCGTCAAAGCTCACGGCCATAGTCTCCGCGGCCCAGCTCTTTCCGGCGTCCGTGGAATATTCCACGCTATGCCCGCCGTACGGGTAAGCCGCCGTGGTCACGGCCAGACCGCCCAGTATATCGCGCACATCCATCTGCACGGTCACACCGGAGGAAATATAATTGGCCTGACCTTCCGTTATTGCCCCGCCGGTGGAACTTATATGCGCGTAACCGGACAAAGAGGGGACCGCCCGGTCCACGTTGAACGGTCCTATGTCGCGGGGAGCCCCGGAAGAGCCGGAGATATTATAAGGCAGAACATGCAGGTACCAGACGCCGTCGGAGGCGAACTGCAGGCCCTGCGCGCCGTAGGGCCAGATGGCTTCGGAAAAGTTCCACTCGTACGCGGCGGTGTTATCCCAGACATACCTGTAGTAGGCGGCTTCTTTAAAACCGGAGGCGAAGGTGATGGAACTGGCGTTTATCCAGGCGCCGGTCGAATACGCGGCGGATACCTCGGCGGCCGACGGATCGGCCGCGCTGGCCAATATTGCGTAAGGCCCGGCCATCTTAACGTTCCCGGCCAGATCGCTACCGAAGAATTTAACCTGGTTGGTGGCGCCGCAGGGCGAAACGCCGCCGCAGGTCTGTGTATTGGTTGACGGATTAAGCTCGAGCCCGGCCGACAGCGTTGCCGCTCCGGTGAAACCATCGGCCGCCGTGGCGGAGGTGACCGCCAAAGGCGAAAATGCGACAATATCGCCGCTGGTATAACCCAGCCCCGCGTACAACTTGCCGTTATAGGCGGCCAAGGCCTCTATAGCTTGCTGCGGCCCGTCATAGGTAAGACTCCAGGTCTCGCCGTCAAAGGCGTATATCTCCCCGTCGCCGGGGTTGGACCCCTGGCCGGCGTACAATTTGCCGTTATAGACGGCTAGGGAGAATATCCCGTAACCAGGTCCGGTAAAGCTCAAAACCCAGGCATTCCCGTCATAGACATAGACGTAACAGGCACCGGACGCGGTGTGGCCGGCATACAATTTACCGTCATAGACGGCCAGGGCTGAGACACCCATCCCCGCCCCGTCATAGTTAAGGCTCCAAGCCCCGCCGTCGAAGACATAAATATCCCCGGCGCCGGCGCTTACACCCTGGCCGGCGTAGAGCTTGCCGTTATAAACCGCCAGCGACAATATCTCGTACTGTGCGCCGTCAAGACTTAAAGCCCAGGCCTTGCCGTCGAAAGCCAGGACGTCGCCGTCACCGGCATCGCCGCCCTGGCCGGCGTAGAGCTTGCCGTTGTAGGCGGCCAAAGCGTAGATAGCCCCTTGCGCGCCGTCATAACTCAGGATCCAGTCCCGCCCGGCAAAAACATATATGTCGCCATCGCCGGCACTATTGCCCATTCCAGCGTACAGTTTTCCGTCGTAGACGGCCAGGGAGTTCACGGAGGGGTGGGCGCCGTCATAACTGACGCTCCAAGCATTGCCGTCATAGACAAGAACGTCCCCGGCTCCGGCGTCGCCCCCCTGGCCGGCGTATAACTTACCGTCATAGACCGCCAGCGACAGTATTTCCCATTGCGCCCCGTCATAAGACATGCCCGCGTTTTCGCTTAGCCAGGTCTTGCCGGCGTCCCTGGAATACATCAAGCCGTGGCCACCGGAGGGATAGGCCGCGGTAGTGACGGCAAGGCCGCTCAAAACGTCCTGATAATCCATCTGCACCGTTACCCCGGACAACAGGTCGTTGAACTGGCTCTCCGCCATTATACCGCCAGAGGAGCTTATATGCCGGTAAGAAGAGGCAGAGGGAAGAACCCTGTCCACGGTAAACGGCCCGATATCGCGCGAGGGTCCGGAGGAATCCAGAATATTGTAAGGCAGAATATGCAGGTACCACGCGGCATCACTGCTGAACTCCAACCCGAGCGGACCGGGCCCCCAGACCGTCTCCGAGAGCGTCCAGGTATGGGCAGCGGAATTGTCCCAGACGTAGCGGTAATAGGCGGCATCCCGGAAACCGGAAGTGAACGTTATGGAACTGGCGTTCAGCCAGGAGCCGGTGGAATAAGTGGCGGTCACCTCGGCGGCCGAGGGATTTGGAGTATAGGTCAGCACCGCGTAAGGGCCGGCGATTTCAGGATTCCCGGCCATGTCGGTAACCACGAACTTGACCTGGTTGGTGGCGCCGCAGGGCGAAACGCCGCCGCAGGTCTGTGTATTGGTGGAAGCCGCAAGATCGAGAGCGACTGAAAGCGTTTCCAACCCGGTGGAGCCATCCGCGCCCGTCACGGAGGAAACCGCCACAGGGGAGAAAGAGAGGATGTCGCCGTCTTGGTACGAAAACCCCACGCCGGCGTACAATCTGCCGTTATGGGCCGCCAGGGCGTTCACATACTCATGCGGCCCGTCATAATTCAGCCGCCAGGTATCGCCATCCAGCATGTAAACATCGCCGGCTCCGGGCAAACCTCCCTGTCCCGCGTATAGCCGGCCGTTGTAGACGGCGAAGGTGTTTATGTATTTTTGCGCGCCGTCATAGCTAAGCGCCCAGCTAGCGCCGTCATAGACGTAGATATCCCCGTCGCCGTCATTGTAGCCCTGCCCGGCGTACAATTTACCGTCATAAACGCCCAGGGAATAGATTTCCTCCTGTGCGCCGTTATAACTTACGCTCCAGGCAGTGCCGTCGAAAACCAGCACATCTCCATCCCCGGGGCTGTTGCCCTGGCCGGCGTACAACTTACCGCCGTAGGAAGCCAGAGAGAGTATGTATTCCTGCGCCCCGTTATAGCTCACGGCCCAGGTGCTGCCGTCAAAGACAAGCACATCGCCGTCGCCTGCGCCAAA
>MGTZ01000046.1:0-7830 GCA_001799715.1 Elusimicrobia bacterium GWB2_63_16
GACGCTGGCCAAGCCCGCCACCGCCGAGGAGATCAACGCCAAGATCAAGGCCGCCGCCGAGGGCCCGATGAAGGGCATCATGGAATACGTCGAGGAACCCCTCGTCAGCATCGACTTCAACCACTGCCCGGCCAGTTCCTCCGTGGACGCGCAGAACACCCGCGTTATCGGCGGGAACATGGTGAAGGTGCTGGCCTGGTACGACAACGAGTGGGGCTACTCCAACCGCGTCGTAGACCTCGCCCTGCTGATGATCAAGAAAGGCCTGTGATTTAGCCTGGGTGTCGGGTCCGCGTAATCACGCGCGGACCCTAAGACGCCCGGCTTGTTCGCGTTTACGATAGGAGAGTTACATGGCTAAGAAAAGAGTGCTGATCATGGGGGCCGCGGGCCGCGACTTCCATAACTTCAACGTGTTCTACCGCGACAACAAGGACTACGAGGTGGTGGCCTTCACCGCCTACCAGATCCCCAACATCGCGGGCCGCAAATACCCCAGGGAACTCGCCGGCAGGCTGTACCCGAAGGGCATTCCGATATACGAGGAAAAGCACCTGGTAGACCTGATAAAGAAGCTCAAGGTCGACGAGGTGGAATTCGCCTACTCCGACGTCAGCTTCAACACCATCATGTCCAAGGCCTCCATCGTGCTGGCCGCGGGCGCCAACTTCAAGATCCTCGGCGGCGAACAGACCTACATCAAGTCCAAGAAGCCCGTGGTGGCCATCTGCGCCGTGCGCACCGGCTGCGGCAAGAGCCAGACCACCCGCGCCATCGCCGGCCTGCTCAAGGAAATGGGCAAGAAGGTGGTGGCCATACGCCATCCCATGCCTTACGGCGACCTGGTGGCCCAGACCTGGCAGCGCTACGAGACGCTCTCCGACCTCAAGAAGCACAAGTGCACCATCGAGGAGATGGAGGAGTACGAACCCCATATAGCCGCGGGCCACATAGTGTACGCGGGCGTGGACTACGGCGAGATCCTCAAGCGCGCCGAGAAGGAAGCGGACGTCATCCTGTGGGACGGCGGCAACAACGACATGCCGTTCTACAAGCCGGACCTGATGATCACCGTGACGGACCCGCTCCGCTCCGGCCACGAAGCGACCTATCACCCCGGCGCCGCCAACATGCGCATGGCCGACATCATCGTCATCAACAAAGTGGACACCGCTACCGCCAAAGAGATCGCCGTCGTGCGGGAGAACATCAAGAAGATGAACCCCAAGGCGCAGATCATAGAGGCCGAGAGCCCCGTGACCGTGGACAACCCCGCCGCCGTGAAGGGCAAGCGGGTGCTGGTGGTCGAGGACGGCCCCACGCTGACCCACGGCGAGATGAACTTCGGCGCCGGCCACGTGGCCGCCCGCAAGTACAAGGCCAAGTCCATCGTGGACCCGCGCCCCTACGCCATCGGCACCATCAAGAAGGTGTACGAGAACTTCAGGCAGATCACCGACATCCTGCCGGCGATGGGTTACGGCGACGCCCAGATGGCGGAGCTCAACAAGACCATCAACGCCGTGAAGGCCGACGTGGTGATAGTGGGCACGCCCATAGACCTGGCGAAGCACCTTAAGTTCAACAAGCCGTCCGTCCGCGTGACGTACGACCTGAAAGAGCGCAAGGCCGGCGGCCTGAAGGCCGCCCTGAAGAAGATAGTTTAATTAAGCCCGCCCCGGGCCGGAGACGCCGGCCCGGGAGCGGATAAAATTTACAGAGGTAAAAATGACCACGGAAAACAAGACTGTATTAAGGCTGGCCAAGGTGCAGGACGCTAAACTCAAGGACAAGAACGTGCTGGTCCGCGTGGACTACAACGTGCCCCTGAAGGACGGCGTCATAACGGACGACACCCGCATCCGCGAGACGATGAAGACCGTTAAGCTGCTGCTCGAGGGCAACAACCGGGTGGTGCTGATGGCGCACCTGGGCCGCCCCAAGGGCAAGCCCGAGCCGAAATACAGCCTGAAGCCCCTGGTGGCGCGCCTGGCCGAGCTGTCCGGCGCCAAAGTGCATTTCGCCCCCGACTGCGTGGGGCCCGAGGCCGACAAGGTGGTGGCGGCGGCTAAGAAGGGGGAGATAGTGCTCCTCGAGAACCTGCGCTACCACGCCGAGGAAGAGAAGAACGACGACGCTTTCGCCGCGCAGCTCGCCAAGCACGGCGAGTTCTTTGTGCAGGAGGCCTTCGGCGCCCTGCACCGCGCGCACGGCAGCACCTCCGCCATCTGCAAGCACCTGCCCGGGGCCATCGGCTTCCTGGTGCAGAAGGAGCTGGAGTACCTCGACAAGGCCATGGTGAGCCCGGTGCGGCCCTTCCTGGCCATCATCGGCGGCGCCAAGGTGGCCGACAAGCTCTCCGTGCTCTACAGCCTCATCGAGAAGGTGGATACGCTGATCATCGGCGGCGGGATGGCCTACACCTTCCTCGCGGCGCAGAACACCAATATCGGCAAGTCGCTGCTGGAAGCCGACAAGATAGAGGAAGCCAAGAACATCATCCTCAAGGCCCACCGCAATAACGTCGAGCTGCTGCTGCCCGCGGATCACCGCGTGGTGCAGGAAATTAAGCCCGACGCCCAGGTGGACGTGACCCAGGCGATGGCAGTGCCGGACGGCTGGATAGGCGTAGACATAGGGCCCCGCACCGAGCTGCTCTTCGCCGACAAGATCAAGGCCTCCAAGACCATCTTCTGGAACGGCCCCGTGGGCATCTTCGAGACCCCCGCTTTCGCCAGCGGCAGCATCACCGTGGCCAACGCCATGGCCGGCGCCACCCGCGCGGGCGCGACCACCATCCTCGGCGGCGGCGACACGCTCAGCGTGCTCAAGACCGCCAAGGTGAAGGGCGAGAACATTTCCCACTGCTCTACCGGCGGCGGCGCCAGCCTCGAGTTCGTGGAAGGAAAGCAGCTGCCGGGCCTGGTGGCCCTGTCACAGAAATAATAGGAGATTAAACGATGTATACCCTTATCATAACCCTGCACGTGGCGTTGGCGATAATACTGATCATCTCGATACTCGTGTTCCAGACCAGCAAGGGCTCGGCGCTGAGCATGTTCGGCGGCGGCGGCGACGCGCTGTTCAACGCGGCCAGCGGCACCAGCTTCATCAAGAAGTTCACCGCGGTCTGCGCCGGCATGTTCGCCGTGACCTCGCTGCTGCTGACCATCTACGGCTCGAGCAACCGCTTCCGCTCCAAGGCTATCGAGAGCATGCAGCAGGAGATGCAGCGGCAGCCCGCTCCGGCCGCCGCTCCCGCGCAGCCCGCACCGGCTGCTCCCGCGGCCCCCGCCAAGAAGTAACCAGGCGGCCAGTAAAAAGAAAAGCCCCGCTGCGGCGGGGCTTTTCTTTTGGGGACATAACACCTATTTCATTACTTTGTTCTCGAAGGTGCGGATGATGTCCATCAGGTTCTCGGGGGACTTGGCCGAGAACAGGCGCTTGCGCAGCGTGAGGTTGGAGATGAGCCCGGAGAGCTGCGAGAGGATGTTGAGCTGCAGGGTGGGCTCGTTGAAAGGCGTCAGGATCATGAAGATCAGCTTTACGGGCTGGCTGTCGGGCGAGGGGAAGTAGATGCCTTCCTTGCTCTTGCCGAAGGCCAGCAGCGGCTTGGACAGCGAGGCCAGGCGGGCGTGGGGGAAGGCGGTCTGGTGGCCGAGGGCCGTGGAGAAGTTGGTCTCGCGTTTGATGATGGCCTTCAGGGCCTCGTCCTTGTCGAAGGTGGGGGAATGGGCGTGCAGGGCCGTCAGCACTTCCTCTATGGTCTCGAAGCGGCCGCCTTCCTTGAGTTCCATAACGCAGGCGGCGGGCTGCAGCAGGCCGCTCAGGAGCATCTTGGGGGGCTGCTCGAACTCGTCGCGGATCTCGCCGGTGAGCTCTTCGACGATGTCTTCCATGGTGAGCAGGCCTGTGGTCTCGCCCTTGGCGTTCTTGGCCAGGGCCAGCTGTATGCGCTTCTCCTGGAACTCGCGCAGCGCGCGCTCCACGGAGACTTCCTCCGAGATCTCGGCCAGCGGGCGCTTGACCGCGGCCAGGTCCGGGGCCGGGGCGGCGGGATTGAGCAGCGATTCGTAGAGGTCCTTGAAATGGATGTAGCCCACCGAGGTGCCGTCGGCGGCCACCAGCGGGTAGCGGGAGAAGCGCTTGGTCTTGATGAGCTTAAGGGTGTCGGCGGCGGGGGCCCCGACGGTGATGAAGCTGATGGCGCCGCGCGGGGTCATGACTTCCTTCACCCGGGTCTTGCCGAAGTCGAAGAGGTGTTCGAACATCATCAGCCTGCCCAGCGAGATCTTGCCGTGCTCCTGGCTCTGGCCCAGGATCATGCGCAGTTCCTCGTCGGAATGCAGCGCCTCGCTCTCGCCCGGCTTGATGTTGAACAGGCCCAGGAAGAAGTTGGCGCTCTTGTTGATGGCCAGCATGGGCAGGTAGGTGATCTTGTAGAAGACCTCCAGCGGGATGGCGCAGATCAGGGTGATCTTCTCGGGCATCAGAATGGCCAGGTATTTGGGGGCCTGCTCGCCTATTACCACGTGGATGCCGGTGATGGCGGCGAAGGCGATGACGAAAGAGACGGTGTGCAGGGCGGCGGCCGAGATGGGGAGGTTGAGCCAGTGGAAGCCGGGCTGCAGCAGGGCGGCCAGCGCGGGTTCGCCCACCCAGCCGAGGCCGAGGCTCGCCATGGTGATGCCCAGCTGTATGGAGGACAGGTAGGCGTCTATGTGCTGCACCTGTTTCTTGGCCAGCTTGGCCGAGGCTACGCCTTTGGCGGCCAGTTCTTCGAGGCGGGTGAAGCGCACCTTGACCAGCGCGAACTCGGACAGGACGAAGGCGGCGTTGAGCACGATGAGGACGGCGGCGATGGTGAGTTCCAGGAGGTATATCACGCCTATATTTTACAATTTAGGCCGCATTATTTGGTAAAATATGAATAGTTCTTTAAACAAACGATTTATGCGCGGGTGGTGGAACTGGTAGACACGCACGTTTGAGGGGCGTGTGCCTAACGGCTTGCGGGTTCGATTCCCGCCCCGCGCAAATTTAAAATATAACAGCAAAGGCGGGGAATAATCTTCCTCGCCTTTTAGTTTTGTGCGCTGCCGCGCCCGGCAGGATGGAACGCAAAAACAGGGTCACTGCGGTGTCGCTACGCTCCACCCGCACACCGTGCTCGCCCTTCCCCGTCTCGGCCCTCGCGCTATGCAAGCTCGGGACGCAGAAAGTGTCGCTTCGCTCCACCCCGACAGGGTTTTGCTAACCCATCCTGCCGGTCACGGCGGGGGACTGAAATCCCGCCTGCGATTTTTATATCATTAACCTATGCTTTCTAAATATTTTAAACCTGCGCTCCTTAAAAAGATAGCGGCCAGGGCCGGCACGCCGGTCTACGTCTACTCCAAGGCCGCTTTTCTGAAGCAGGTGGGGGCTTACAAGAAGGCCTTCAAGGGGCTGGACCCGCTGTTCTGCTACGCCATGAAGGCCAACTCCAGCGGCGCGCTGTGCGCGCTGGCCGCCGGCGAGGGCTGGGGAGCCGACGTGGTGAGCGGCGGCGAGCTGTACCGCGCCCTGCGCGCGGGCTTCGAGCCGGGCAGGATCATCTTTTCCGGCGTGGGCAAAACGCCCGACGAGCTGGCCTACGCGCTGGAGAGCGGCATTCTTTTTATCAACGCGGAATCCTTCGAGGAGGTGCAGGAACTCGAGCGCGTGGCGCGGCGGCTGAAGCTGCGCGCGCCGCTGTCGCTGCGCCTCAACCCCGACGTGGACCCGCACACGCATAAGTATATTTCCACGGGCAAACTGGGCAGCAAGTTCGGCGTTTCCTTCGAGGAGGCGCAGAAGATCTATATGTACGCGGCCGAGTCGGCCCACCTCAAGCCGGTGGGCGCGCATTTTCATATAGGCTCGCAGGTGCATTCCGCGGCCCCTTACGGGCTGGCGGCCGGGCGCCTGGCGGCCTTCATCCTGCGGCTGGCCAGCCGCGGCGTCAACCTGCGATACGCCGACGCCGGCGGCGGCTGGGGCGTGAAGGAAGGCGAAGAGATGGTCGACCCGGCGGCGCTGGCGCGCGAACTGGGAAGCGTGTTCGCCGGCACCGGCCTTAAGCTGATGCTTGAGCCGGGGCGCTCGGTGGCGGCTCCCTCGGGCGTGCTGCTGACCAGCGCGATCTACCGCAAGACCAGCGGCGGGAAGAATTTCATCATTGCCGACGCGGCCATGAACGACCTGGTGCGCCCCGCCCTGTACGGCGCGCGCCACCCGGTGGAACTGGTGGGCGGCGGCCGCGGTGCCCGGCGGCGCTGGGACATAGTGGGCCCGGTCTGCGAGAGCGGAGACTTCCTGGCCGAGGGCGTGACGCTGCCCGAGCCGGCCCCCGGCGCCTTACTGGCCGTCTACTCCGCCGGGGCTTACGGCATGTCCATGAGTTCGCAGTACAATTCCCGGCCGCGCGCGGCCGAGGTGCTGATCACCGGCCCGGCCTCGTGGAAGGTCATACGCCGCCGCGAGACCTACGCCGACCTGGTGGCCGCCGAGATAAAATAGGGCGCTGTCCCTATTTAATGAAAACGCCCCGCGAGGGGCGTTTTTATTTTAATGGGGGAAAGGGTCAACGGGTCTCGAGGTAGTAGAGCAGCTGGCGCAGGCTTTCGGCCTGGGGCTCGGGGGGGAGCTGGACGGGCTGGGCGGGTACTTCCACCGGCTGCGGCAGCTGGGGGGCGTAGACCAGGCCGCGCAGCAGGCTCATCTTGGCGTACAGGTCGTCGCCGGGGCAGTCGGTTTTGCCCAGCTCGCGGTGGGCGTAGAAGCTGCTGATATTGACCGTGTAGGTGTCCTTGACGTAGCGGCCCACGGCGACGAAGGAGTCCTGCGTGAGCTGGGTGAATTTGTCGTGGGCGGGGGCGTGGTAGTTGCCCATGATGGAGATGCCCACATTGCCGGTATTGCGGTTCTTGACGTGGGAGCCGAGGACGTTGATGGGGCGGCCCTCGAAAACGTTGCCGGCGGGGTCTATGAGGAAATGGTAGGCGATGTCGTTCCAGCCGCGGCCGTTCTGGTGGAAATCCTGTATGAACTGCATCTCGATGACGGCGTCGTCGAAGGTTTTGGGGTAATGGGCCTGCGTGTGGTGCAGGGTGAAGAAAAAGGGGGCGTGGCGGGTGTAGGCTTCCTTGGGGGGATTGGCTTTCCACTCGGCGCGGCGGTGCAGTTTGAAAGGGGCGGCGGCCGGTACGAACAGGTCCGGCTCCGGCACATAGGCGGCGGTGGAGACCTCTGCCGGGGCCTCCCTCTCGCGCAGGTCGCCCTCGGTGAGCAGCTCGGTGGCGTAGATGACCAGGCTCTGGTTGTTCTTGAGGCCCAGGTCGGTGACGAGGATCTTGACGGGCTGGCGGGTGAGGGAGGGCGCCTTGTACCTGGCCCAGAAGCGGCCGTTGGGGAAGCGGCGGAAGCCGGTCTGGCGGTATTCGACGTCGGCCGCGAAGAAGGACCTGCCCTTGCCCAGCAGGTCCAGGCGCATGTCAGGCTCGGGCATAAGGCCCTGCAGCAGCACCACGTCATAATCTTTGCCGGGCAGCTCGCTGAAGCGGCCCGCGTAGGTAACCTGGCCGTCGCTCTTGGCCTTCACGTCCAGCGTGAGGGGATACGACTGGCCCGCGAAGACGAGGTCTTTCTCGTCGCCGGCCTGGGCGTAAGCTAACACGGGAGCGAGCAGCAGCGGGAGAAGTAGTTTTATCATAGCTCTATTTAAATTATAACTGTATTAGTTTTTCGCGGCAGGGCCAAAGGGCCTAGAGGCGTCTGGGTCCTTTGGTTCAGCCTGCGGAGGCCGGCGCC
>MGTZ01000046.1:7890-17339 GCA_001799715.1 Elusimicrobia bacterium GWB2_63_16
GAAGCGGGTGAAAGGGCGCAGCAGGATAAACAGGCGGCTGCGGTTTTTAAGGGCGTAGGAGCGGCAGAGTATCTCGCTGTAGAAGGCGCGCTTCTTCTCCATGTCGGCCGGGGTGGAATAGGGATAATGCAGCAGCGGCTCGCTGAGGGCGGCCACCGGGCCGTCCACCTGCAGGCGCTCGTGCACGGGCAGCGGCAGGAATTTGGCCCGGCCGCGCGCGAACAGGCGCAGCTGCGTGTCGGGGTACTTGCCGCCGCGCCGCAGCCAGCGGCCGAAATAAAAATTCCTGCGGGGCAGGGCGGCGGCGGCCGCGCCGCCGGGTTCGGCGATGAAGCGCCGGATCTCCGCGCGCAGGGCGGGGGAGATCTCCTCGTCGGCGTCCAGGATGAACACCCAGTCGCCGGTGGCCTGGTCTATGGAGAATTGCTTGTTGACGTAGACGGCCTGGCTGTTGGGCCGGGCGAAATACTTGATCTTGAAATCCCGGGCGGCCAGGGCGGTGCCGTCGGTGGAGCCGCAGTCTACGAAGACCACCTCGTCGGCCCAGGCGGCGCTGGCCAGCGACCGGGCCACATTGGCCTCCTCGTTGTGGGCTATCATGGCTATGGACAGGGTAGGCATCAGGCCAGCTCCTCGAAAACTTTGGCGGTGGCGGCGGCGAAGGCCGCCGTTGAGAATTGCGCGGCGGCGCGCCCGCGGTTGGCGGCGCCCAGGGCGGCCGCCGCGGCCGGGTCGGCCAGGAGCAGGCTTATCTTTTCGGCCAGGGCCGCGTGGTCGCCCGGCGGCACCAGCCAGGCGGCGTCCACGTACTCCGGCAGGCTGCCGGCGGAGGTGGAGACCAGCGGGCGGCCGGCGGCCAGCCATTCCAGCGCGGCGCGGCTGACGGCCTCGCTGCCCAGCGAGGCGATGACGCCGATGTCGCAGCCGGTCATGAACTTGAACGGCCCGTCGACGCGGCCGTGAAAGACCACGGAGGCGTCTATCTCCAGGTCTTCGGCCTGGCGCAGCAGGTCGGCATACTTGAGATTGGCTTCATAGCCGGCGAGGTGGAACTCGGCGGCCGCGCCGCGGCCCAGCAGCAGTGCCGCGGCTTTCAGGAAAACTTCGTGGCCTTTTACCGGGTCCAGGCGGCCCAGCAGGCCGATCTTGATCTTGCCGCCGGGCTGCGGCGGGGTAAGGGGGGGCAGGTCTATGCCCTGGCGTATCACCCGCACGCCCTCGCCGAGGCCCGCCTGCCAGTATAGTCCTTTGATATACTCGGAGGCGGCCACGGTGCGGCGCACGGCCCGCTGGGCGAAGCCGGACGAAGGCACTCGCACGTCGGCCTTTACCCGCACCAGGGGCAGGCCCAGCAGCGCGCCTATGGTCTGGGTGCGGCCGGTATGGGCGCAGACGGCGTCGAATTTCCCGGCGGCGGCCGCCTTGCGCAGGCGCCATACGGCCGCCGGCAATTGTAAATGCTGCTTGCGGCCGGGCAGGGGGAGGCTGGAGAAACCCTCGCGGGCGGCGAAGGCCTGGGCCGCGCTGCCCTCGGGGCAGGCGAAAACGACGGAGTGGCCCGCGGCGCGCAGCGCCAGGGCCTGGTCGAAGGCGTAAGCGGCCAGGCCGCTATTCCAGGGGATGTCTATGGCGCTTAAAATTTTCAATCGCTGCCTCGTAGCATTTCAAGGTAAGGGCCGCCATGCGGGGGGATGAGAAATCCTCGCGGCGGCGGTGGGCTTCGGCGGCCAGCCTGGCGCGCAGTTCGGGGTCGCGGATGAGGCGCAGCGCGGCCTGCGCCAGCGCCTCGTGGTCGCGGGGCGGCACGGTGAGGCCGTTGGCCCCGTCCTCCACCACGTCGGTGATGCCGCCGGCGGTGGTGGCCAGGAGCGGCAGGCCGGCGTTCATGGCTTCCACCAGCACGCTGCCCATGCCCTCCTCGCAGGAGGACAGCACGAACAGGTCCAGGGCGGCCAGTATTTTATACGGGTCCTTGCGGTAGCCGATGAGCTTGAAGCGGTCCTGGATCCTGAGCATGCGCGCCAGGTGCGCGGTCTTCTCGGCCAGCGGGCCCTCGCCGGCTATGAGGAAATAGGTGTCTGGGGCTTCCTTGAGCACGTCGGCGGCGGCGCGCACCATGTTCTCGGGGTCCTTGTGCGGCACCAGCGCTATCAGCGAGCCCGCCCAGAAGGCGTCCTTGGGGATGGCCAGCTCGGCGGCCAGCCCGGCGCGGGCGGCCGAGCGGTAAGCGGGGAACTCGCCCGGCTTCCACGGGGTATCGTCAAGGTCTATGGTGCTGTTGACCACGGCCACCTTCTCCTCGGGCACGCCGGCGCGCAGCAGGATGTCCCTGACGGCCTCGGAGATGGCGATTACGGAATGGGCTTTGGAGTATTTATAGCGGGCGGTGAAGGAGCCGGGGATGAAGTCCACGCGGCGGTGCGCCACGCGCACGCAGTCGAGGCCGGCCGAGGCCAGCCAGGAGACGCCGGCGGTGTGGCCGGTGTGGGAGTGCAGCACCGGCGGGAAATTTCCGGCCGGCAGGCTCTTGAGGGCGCGGCGCAGCAGCAGCGCCGAGAGCGGGTCCCATTCGAAATAATAGGGCAGGGTGAACGTTTTGAAATTTTTGCGCAGGGCGGCGGCGTGCAGCGGCGAGCCATGGCGGCAGACCACGGTGTTGTCGTGGCCGAGGCGGTCCA
Organism: Elusimicrobia bacterium GWB2_63_16; assembly: GCA_001799715.1. Taxonomy (GTDB): domain Bacteria; phylum Elusimicrobiota; class Elusimicrobia; order Elusimicrobiales; family UBA9959; genus UBA9959. The sequence goes on from MGTZ01000046.1 coordinate 10,569, forward strand.
GTTCCTTGACCAGGTACAGCATCTGGCGCTGGCCGCCGCGGAGCTCTTTTCCGTCGTCGAGGTGGAATACGGTGAGGCGGTTGTCCATAGGTATATTCTAACAATTATGCGGGCGGCCGTCCCGGGCGGAGAGCAGGCGGCGCACCAGCGCCGGGACTTCGTCCTGAGGGATTTCGGCGGGGGAATCCGTGAAAAGGGCCAGCAGCGGGTGGAACTTGCCGCGCGGGGCTATCCTGGGCACCCAGCTGCGCTGGAAGACGCCGACGCAAGGCGTGCCCAGGGCGCTGGCGAGGTGCAACGGGCCGGAATTATTGCCGACGAAGACGGCCGCGCGCGAAACGGCGTAGGCCAGGTCGGCTATGCTCAGGCCGAGGTCGCAGGAGAAGACCAGGTCCGCGGGGCGGGCGGCGTAGGGGCCGCGGGCGGTGCGGTTGAAAAGTTCCTTCTCGGCGGGGGAGACGTTGACTAGCACGCGCAGGCCGGCGGCGGCCAGCGGCTCCAGTACGGCGGGCCAGGCGAGGAGGGGAAGATTGCGGGCTGGGTTGCCGGAGAACGGGTGGACCACGGCCCAGCCGCCGGTAAACAGTTCGCGCGCCGCGCGGGACTCGCCGTAGGCGGCGGGGGACAGCGGGTAGCTCAGTTCGCCGGGATCGCGGCCCAGGAAGGCGGCCAGCAGGGCGCGGCAGGAGTCCAGCACGTGGGGGCCTTTGACGGTTACTGGGTCGGTGGCGAAGGCCCCTTTGGCGGAGTAGCGGCGGCCTATGCCGGCCAGCAGGCAGGCGAGGTTCTTTCGCCAGTTGCCGTGCACTATCAGCGCGGCGTCGAAGCGCGCCCGGCGCAGGGCCAGGATGGTGCGGAGGAAAGGCAGCAGGCCGCCCTTGCCGGCGCCCGGCGAGCGGTCCCAGAAAGGGTCGCAGCGGTAATGCTCTATATGCGCCCCGGCCAGCGGCACCACGGCGCGCGAGTAATCCTTGGTCCACCAGGCCGCGCCGAGGCCGTCGACGCCGCGGAGGGCTTCGTGGATGGCGAGACTGATGACAGTGTCGCCTACATTATCCAGCGAGACGATAAGGACTTTCATAATAAAAAAGCCCCCTTGCGGGGGTTTTTTCGGCGGGGTGGTTCCCATGCCCGTGGCTCCACCGGACCACTTGCCGCTCGGCGAGCGGCCCCATCCAAAAAAAGCCCCCTTGCGGGGGCTTTAAATTTGGTGGACGTGACAGGGATCGAACCTGCGACCTCCTCCATGCCATGGAGGCGCTCTCCCAGCTGAGCTACACGCCCGAAATACAACTTCTTAAAGAACTGTATATATTCTACAAAAAGAACCGGGTGGGTTCAAGAAAAAAATTAACATCGCGCGCCGCGGGGGCGGAAATCGGCCCGCCGCCACCAGGCCTCCGGTGCGTGGTTTTTGAGGAGGGGGCGGCAATTAATGTAAAATTATATTAATCTGCGGTAACGGAGCATTACTTAATGAAGATCAAATCGTTCAACGTCATTCCCAACCTCCCGGACAGCCTGAAGGCCTTAGACGAGCTGTCGACAAATATGTGGTTCACCTGGAACTGGGACGCCATCATGATGTTCGTCAGCATCAATGAGGACCTGTGGCACCGCTCCCACCGCAACCCCAAGTGGATCCTGGGCACGCTGGCCCCCGAGCGCCTAGACGAGCTGAGCCGGGACAACAACTTCCTGGGCCGGCTGGGGGAGATAAAGAAGAAGTTCGAGGATTACATGTCCTACAAGGACACCTGGTTCGCCAAGAACGCCGACGCCCAGGACAAGGACATGCTGGTGGCCTACTTCTCCATGGAGTACGGCATAGGCGAGGGGCTGCCGATCTACTCCGGCGGCCTGGGCATGCTGTCGGGCGACCATCTTAAATCCTCCTCCGACCTGGGCATGCCGCTGGTGGGCGTGGGCCTCCTTTATAGGAAGGGCTACGTGCAGCAGGTGCTCAACCGCGACAACTGGCAGACCGAGCGCTATCCCGAGAACGACTGGTACAACATGCCGGTGCAGATAGTGAAGGACCACGCCGGCAAGCCGCTGCGCGTGGAGGTGGACCTGGCCGGAGAGCGCGTGCAGGTGGGCGTCTGGAAGGTGCCCGTCGGGCGCGGTTCCCTGTTCCTGCTCGACACCAACCTGCCCGAGAACGCCCCGGCCTCCCGGACGATCACCGAGCAGCTTTACGGCGGCGACCGCGAGAACCGCATCCGCCAGGAGATAGTGCTGGGCATCGGCGGCGCGCGCGCGCTGGAGGCCATGGGCCTCAAGCCCACCGTCTTCCACGTCAACGAGGGGCACAGCGCCTTCCTGCTCTTCGAGCGCATCCGTCACCTGATGAAGAGCCGCGGCCTGAGTTACGCCGAGGCGCGCGAGATAGTGTGGGCGTCCTCCGTGTTCACGACGCATACCCCGGTGATGGCCGGCAACGAGTACTTCGACTTCGAACTGGTGCGCAAGTATTTCGAGACCTACTCCAAGGAGCTCGGTCTGACTTTCCCCGAGTTCCTGGACCTGGGCAAGGAAGAGCACACCTCCATGGGCTTCTGCATGACCGTCGTGGCCATGAAGCTGTCCGCCTTCCTCAACGGCGTGAGCCTGCTGCACCGCGACGTGTCGCGCGACATGTGGCACAAGCTGTGGCCCGGCCTGCCGCGCTACGAGGTGCCGATCGAGGGCATCACCAACGGCGTGCACACCTGCAGCTGGATCAGCCACGAGCATCACCAGCTTTACAGCAGGGCGCTCTCCGGCGGCCATAACGGCGTGCCGGATTCCTGCGACTGGCCCAAGATCACCGAGATCGACGACAAAGAATTCTGGGACACGCACATGCTGCGCAAGGTCAAGCTGGTCAAGCTGGTGCGCGAGCGCCTGCGCCGGCAGCATACCCGCCTGGGCGCGGACCGCACCGTGCTCGCCGAGATCGAGACCGTGCTCAACCCCGAATACCTGACCATCGGCTTCGCGCGGCGCTTCGCCACGTACAAGCGCGCCACGCTGTTCATGCGCGACCTGGAGCGCCTGCTGCAGCTCGTGACCGACGAGAACATGCCGGTGCAGTTCGTGTTCGCCGGCAAGGCCCACCAGGCCGACGCGCACGGCAAGGAATTCATCAAGCAGGTGGCGCGGCTGTCGCTGGACAAGCGCTTCAAGAACCGCATCATCTTCGTGGAAGACTACAACATGAACGTCGCCCGCTACATGGTGCAGGGCGTGGACGTGTGGATGAACAACCCCATCCGCCCGCTCGAGGCCAGCGGCACTAGCGGCATGAAAGCCGTCATCAACGGCGTCATGAACCTCTCCGTGCTGGACGGCTGGTGGCCCGAGGGCTACTCGCCGGACGTGGGCTGGGCCATCGGCGGCACCGAGGCCTATAACTCGGACGAGGAGCGCGACTACGTGGAGGCGGAGAGCATCTACAACCACATCAAGAAGATGGTGGCGCCGCTCTACTACCAGCGCGACGAGCAGGGCCTGCCGCGCGGCTGGATCAAGATGATGAAGGCCTGCGTGCAGAAGCTGGTGCCTCATTTCAACACCAACCGCATGGTGCGCGAGTACCACGAGAAGTTCTACTCGCACGCGCACCGCTCCTCCAAGAAGTTCCTGGAGAACTCCCGCGTGGCCGAGATCGCCCGCTGGCGCCGCAAGCTGGAAGACAACTGGCCCCGCGTGAAAGCCGTGGTGGACCAGTTCAAGCCGGAGATGGAGGTGCACGCCGGGGCCAGGCTGCCGGTGAGCGCCGTGGTGTGGCTGGGCGACCTGACGCCCGAGGACGTGGACGTGCAGCTCTATATCGGCGCGGCCGGCGGCGAAGCGATGTTCAAGGACGGCAAAGCCGTTTCCATGACGCACGACGCGCGCATGGGCGACGCCTACCTCTACAAGGGCGAGGTGCCCTGCTACAAGAGCGGGCGCCATGACTTCGCGGTGCGCGTGCTCGGCCGGCACCCGGACGCGGTGAACGCGCTGATGCCGCTGTACCTGAAGTGGAGCGAGGAATAGCGCGCCCGCGGTATTGTGTTGCGCGTTAAAATATATATAATAGTTCTAACGGCCGGAAACGGCCCGGTAGTATGCGGAAATAAATAGAGAGGTAAATAAGCAAATGGCAAAAGGTAAAGTAAAGTGGTTCAACGACAAGAAGGGGTTCGGTTTCATCATCCCGGAGGACGGCTCCAAGGACCTCTTCGTCCATCACTCTTCCATTCAAGGCGAAGGCTTCAAGACCCTGGCTGAAAACCAGGAAGTGGAGTTCGAAACCGAGAACACCGACAAGGGCCCCAAAGCGGTCAACGTGACCAAGACCCAGGCCCCCAAGTAAGCTTAACTTACCTTGGACATATCCGGCCCCGCCAAAAGCGGGGCCGGATCTTTTATGGGGGGGGACGTTCTTAACTATTGGACTATTTGCAAAGACATGAGCAACGAGCCGGGGTATGCCGTCATTCCCGCTGTGTTCCGCAATAGTCCAATAGTTAAGAACGTCCCCTAATAATAGAGGAACTCTCTTTTGGTGATTTCGGGGGCGGACTGGGTGTCGGGGAGGCGGTTGCCGTTGTAGACGATGGAGCGGGTTTTGCGCTGCTCGGTCCAGTTGCCCTTGGCGTCGTACTTGTAGGAGTAGGCGTACTCGTACTTGGGCTCGGCGGCGTCGGCGTCGTAGACCAGCTCCTTCTCGGGGCGGCCCTTGGCGTCGCAGTAGATCTCGACGCGCGTCATGGGCTGTTCGCCCGAGTCGTAGGTGGTGGCCACCTCGCGGCGCAGCGTGCCGTCCTCGCGCAACTCGTAGACCGTCTTTTTGCGCAGCTCGTTGCTGCCGCCGTATACGGAGTGCGTTCGCGAGGCTGCGGCCTTGTTCCAGGCCCAGGCGTCGCGGCTCAGCTGGCGGCCGTCGAAATCGTTGACCGTGGTCTCGGTCAGGTTGTTCTTCTTGTCGTAGACGTGCAGGGTGACGCTCTCGAGGTTCATCAGCGGGTCGAAGGCGTGCTCCTCGGCCGTGAAGCCGGCCTTGGTATAGAGGCGCAGGATGCGGCGCACCGGCTTGCGGGCGCTCTCGCGGCCCTGGGAGGGGGAGGCGTCGAACACCGTGACGATGCCGAAGTCGGCCTTCTTGTGCCGGCGGCAGAAATCGTCCATCGAGGACTGCGCCTCGCCGCTGAAAGTGGTGGTCAGCTTCTCCTCGGACTTGCGGCCCTCGCAGAAGGCGCGGGCCTCCTCCTTCTCCAGATACGAGAAGGCGTGCTTGAGCACCATGTTCTTGCCGTCGTACTCCGCCTCCTCGGTCTTCATGCCGTAGAGGTCGCAGGCCAGCGTGTTGACGGCCTTGGGCGAACCCTCCAGCCACTCCTTGCCGCGCCGCAGCGGCTGCATTCGCAGCACCTTCAGCGCCCGGGTCCGGGGCTTGAGCTCCGGGCATTTGAGCTCGGTCTGGGCGGCGGCGGGCAGGCCGAGGGCGAGTATGGTCAGGAAAATAGCGGTTTTCATTTTGTCTCCCGTGCGAGTCGTAAATATATTATACTTTTACTGAATTTAAATTGCCGCAATTTCCGCACCGGAGGACAAATGACCGACAATAAAGAAGGCGCCAAGCCGATGCAGCTGGAAGTGCAGATGGACGAGGCCACCGCGCAGGGCACCTACGCCAACCTCGCCGGCGTAACCCACAGCGAGACCGAGTTCATCTTCGATTTCCTGTTCCTGCAGCCCAACCAGCCCAAGGCCAAGCTGCGCTCGCGCATCATCTCCAGCCCCGTGCACACCAAGCGCTTCCTGCTCGCCCTGCAGGAGAACATCAAGCGCTACGAGGAACGCTTCGGCGCCATCCCCGAACGCGCGGTCAACCTGACGCAGGGCCACAGCTGAGCCTGGCGGGGGAAAAGAAAAAGCCCGGGAGGTCCCGGGCTTTTTCTTTTGGCGTGGAGCTTACTTGCTGCCCTGCAGCAGGAAGGCCTGCTTTTCCACCGGCAGGTGGCAGTTGAGCTGGTAGCCCTTCTGCTTCACGCGGGTCAGGGCGTCGCGCGCCATTTCGTCGAGCTGCTCGTCCGAATAGTCCGGGTGGGCGTGCCACAGCACCAGGTCGCGCGCCTGGGCCTTCTCCACCGCGAAGTCCACCACCACCGACAGGCCGGAGTGGCCCTGCTTCTTGAACGTCTCGTAATCCTTGTCGTTGTAGACGGCGTCGTGGACGAAGATGTCCGAGCCCTTCACGAAGCCGCCGAGCTTCTCGTCGTAGTCCTGGAAGGCGGTGGCGTCGCCCCAGATCTCGCTGTCGGGGCAATAGGAAATGCGCCGGCCCAGGATGTCCAGCACGTAAACGAGCGTGCTGGTGGGGTGATTGGCGTACATAGCCGACAGCTTGACCCCGGGGAACAGCTCGTAGTTGTCCTCGAGGATCTCGTAGATATCGATCTTGGCCTTCGGGGCCTGCTTGGTCAGGGAGAACGAGCTGTAGAACGTGGCCTGCGCCACTTCCTTGAGCGTCTTCTCAGGGTCGTTGGAGCCGATGAGGTGGATATTGAAGTGCGGGTCGTGGATGGGCGCGAAGCGGCCCAGGCCCAGGATATGGTCCATGTGGAAATGCGTCAGGCAGATCCAGATGTCCTTATAGTAGCGCTTCTTCTCCGCTATTTCCTTGCCGAGTTCGACGATGCCGGTGCCGGCGTCGAAGATGAAGATGTGCTCTTTGGTCTCCACCGAGAGGCAGGAGGTCTGGCGGCCGTAGCGCGAGGCCGAGTTGGGCAGCGTGGCGGG
>MGTZ01000046.1:17346-21528 GCA_001799715.1 Elusimicrobia bacterium GWB2_63_16
CGGGCGCCCCAGACCGTCATGCGGATCTGGCCGGCGTCGAGGTCGCTGGCCTGCGGGTGCTCTTCCTCGCGGATGATGGCGGGGGCGGCCGCCGGCGCGTCGGCCGGGGACGGGACGGGAGCCGCGCCGTCGAGGATGCTCTTGACCGTGTTGGAGAAGGTCTCCACATTGTAGGGTTTCTGCAGGAAGAAATCGGCGCCGAGCTGGAAAGCGCGCTGCTTTTCCACGTCGTAGGACTTGCCCGAGACCACGATGATCTTCATGTGTCTGAGCGCGGGGTCCGACTTGACGGACTTGCAGATGTCCATGCCGGTGATGCCGGGCATCATGATGTCGGTCACGATCAGGCGCGGCATCTGGGCCTTGATGGTGGGGATGGCCTCGAGGGAGTCCTGGACCAGCGTTACGGTGTAGCCCGCGTCGGTGAGGAGGTCGCGGGAAAGTTCGCCGACCATGGGGTCGTCGTCTACGATGATGATATCGGGGTTTGCCATTGTTTTCTCCGCTCGCTGACGCTATTTACTATAATAGTATAAATTAATCCCGTTAAGGAAATGTTACACCCCCGTTAAATTATGATGAGGATAATCGCCGGAACGCACCGCGGAAGGAAGATCTTCTCGGTACCCAAAGACAAATTCGTCAAGCCGATCTCGGCGAGGATACGCCAGTCCTTCTTCGACATCGTGCGGCCGTACATCACGGGCGCCGTGCTGCTCGACCTCTACGCGGGCGTGGGAACCGTGGGCCTGGAGGCCCTCAGCCGCGGCGCCTCCAAGGTGGTCTTCGTCGAGAAGGAAGGCATCTGCGTCAAGACCATCGAGAAGAACATCGCCGCGCTGGAGTTCACCGACAAGGCCAAGGTGCTCAAGGCCGACGTGCTCAGCGGCCTGAAATGGCTGGAACACTTTTCCGACTACAAGGGCTACGACATCGTGTTCATGGGGCCGCCTTACCGCACCTCGGAGAACCTGCCGCTGTTCTACAGCGTCGAGACGCTCACCCTGCTCTCCGAGGCCAAGATAGTCACCCCGACGGCCCTGATAGTGGTGCAGCACCACAAGAAAGAGGTGCTGACGCCCGTCCCCGGCCTGGAGCACGTGCGCCACGAGCGCTACGGCGACACCGACGTGGACTTCTTCCGGCCGGTGAAATGATCTTCGATCCGTTCGAGCTCAACTACAGCAAGATCCGGGCCTACCTGGACTGCCCTTTCCTCTATCGCTACATCTACGCCGAGCGCAAGTTCGCGCCGCAGACGCCGTTCTCCTCGCTGGGCCTCTCGGTGCACAAGGCGCTGGGCGCCTTCCACGCCCGCCCCGGCGACCTGGGCGACCTGCTGCAGTATTACGAGGACAACTGGATACACCACGGCTACGGCCGCGCGCAGGAGAGCATGGAGTTCTACAACCGCGGCGCGCGGGTGCTGGAGGCCTGGTGGCTGCACTGGCAGGCCAACACGGCGGTTGTGCTGTACTCCGAGAAGCACTTCGAGTTCCCTTTCGAGAAATGGCGGATCAAAGGCACCATCGACCGCGTGGACAAGCTGCCCGGCGGCCTGGTGGAGCTGCTCGACTACAAGATGGGCTTCGAGGACCGCAACGAGTGGGACGTGGCGGGCAGCCTGCAGCTGAAGATCTACGCGCTGGGCCTCTCCCGCGCGCTGCGCCAGAAGGTGGGCGCGACCGGCTACTTCATCCTCACTTCCCTGCAGAAGGTGTCGCTGCCTTACGACCCGTCGGGCGAGGAGGCCACGCTGGCCCTCATCCGCGAGGCCGGCGACAAGATGCTGGCCCTGACGATGGACCGCAAGGGCAACTGCCCGCGCTGCCCCATCCGCCGGCTCTGCCCCGAATCCACCGCCAAAGAGGACTAGGCGCCGCCGCCTGAAAAAGAAAAGCCCGGGAAGTTCCCGGGCTTTTTCTTTAGCGCTGTACGCCGGCCGGCGGCGCCGCGGGGGCGCTATCCGGCGGCGGCAGGTGGGGGAGGTTCTTGGCTTCCTTGTAGATCTGCAGGAAGACGATGACGCAGGAGATCAGCAGCGGGCCGAGGAACAGGCCCAGCGGCCCGTACACCTTCATGCCGCCGATGATGCCGAGGAAGAGCAGGAAGATGGGCAGCTTGGCGCCCTTGCCTATCAGGATGGGCCGCAGGATATTGTCGGTCAGGCCCACGGCCACCGCGCCCCAGATCAGCACGAATAGTCCGGTCTTGGCCCCGGCGAGGAAGTACATCAGGGCGCTGAGCGGCAGCCAGACGAGGCTGGTGCCGACGAAGGGGACCAGCGCCGCGAAGGAGGTGAGCAGGCCGAACAGGGCCGGGGCCTTGACGCCGGCCAGCCAGTAGCCGAAAGCGCCGATGAAGCCCTGGATGAGGGCCGTCAGCAGCAGGCCGCGCACGACGGCCATGGTGGTGATGTAGAGCTGGTTGGCCACGCGGTGCTTGTACTCCTGGTCCATGGGGAGGAGGTCGATGAGCCAGTGCAGGAAGCGCTCGCCGTCGCGGAACAGCGCGAACAGCGAGAACACCATGACCATGAAATTCACGAGGAAGAAGAAGATGTTCTTGATCAGGCCGGTGCCGGATCTGGTGATCTTCTCCTGCAGGCCCTTCACGCTGGTGGTGAGGATTTCGCCGAGGTCTATGTTGAGGTAGGACTTCACGCTCTCGGGCAGGGGGATGTCGAGGTCTTTAAGGGAGAGGGCGCTGAGCCACTCGTTGGTGCGCGGGTAGAGGTCCCGGGATTCGTTGAGCAGCAGCCAGCCGAAGATCAGCAGGGGCAGGGCCAGGGTGAACACGGCGATGAACGTGCTGGCGGCCGCGGCCGCTGAGCGGTTGGAGACTATCCGCTTGCGGATCCAGGCGTGCAGCGGGTAGAAGATCAGCGCGAAGGCCGCGGCCACCACGAGCGCCCCGATGAAGGGCGACAGGATGTGCAACAGCTGGTAGAGCAGGAAGATCAGGATGCCGAAGAAGAAGATCAGGAAAAGCTGGGCCTTGTCGAAGCGCAGCAGCTTCGGGGGCGCGGGGGTTGCGGTCATAGCACCATTATAGATAAAGAGGGCGCGCTGTTGCTATAATCGGTAGATGGGGAAACTTACGGCAGCGCTGGCCCGCGGAGAAGTGACCACCTTCTCGAGGAGTTCGTACGAGGTGGTCTTCTCCGTGTTCATGATCGCGCTGGCCTATTTCTACCGCGACAACCCGCAGATCGTCTATCCGCGCATCCTCTACTTCTTCGTGCTGCTGCTGGGCGCTAATTTCGTTTTTAACCGCCTGCTCAAGACCCGCGCCTCGGTCAGCCTCTGGGTGCTGGACCTGATGCTGCTGGCTAATTTCTGGATCATCACCGGGGTGCTGTACTATTCCGGCGGCAACGGCTCCTACTTCTGGGTGCTGTACCTGCTGCCGGTCTTCGCCGCCTCGCTGATGGCCAGCGTGAAGGACGCCGCCGGCGTGGTGCTGCTCTGCGCGCTGGGGCTGGCCGTTTTCAACTGGCCCCTCTCCGGCATGGACCTGGCCGCTTTCCTTGCGCTGGCGGTCAAGGTGGCCGTGCTGGCTTTCTCGTCGGCGGTGGTGTTCCGCACTTCCCAGTCGCGCAAGGCCGCGGAGGCGGGGATGGCCTTCAAGCGCGCGCAGGTGGAGAAGCTGGAACGCGAGGTGCTGGCCAAGGAGTCCGAACTGGTCAATTCCGTCTCGGTGATCCTGCTGAGCGCGCAGCTGATGGAGCAGGACGAGGAACTCAAGCGCGAGGACCTGGGGCGCATCATGAAGGCGGCGCGCTTCTCCAAGAGCATGATCTCCAGCGCCATGAGCATCGTGCGGGGCCAGGAGTACGCTTTCGAGGAATTTCAGCTGGGCGAGGCGGCCGAGGGGGCCGCGCTGCTGACCGAGTACCACGCCCGCAAGCGCGGGGCCGCGGTGGAGCTCAAGGTGGCGCCGGATCTGCCCCAGATACGGGGCAGCCGGGCGCACGTGGAGCGCGTGCTGGTGAACACCCTGCTCAACGCCCTCTCTTTCGTGCCCGCCGAGGGCGGGCGCGTGACGCTGGCGGTGCGCGCCGAGGGGGCGGAGGCCGTTATAGAGGTGGAGGACAACGGGCCCGGTTTCCCGACGGCGCTGCTGGCCGGCGGCGTAAAGGCCTTCGGCACCACGCGCAAGGAGAAAGGCGGCACGGGGCTG
>MGTZ01000046.1:21569-52758 GCA_001799715.1 Elusimicrobia bacterium GWB2_63_16
TGCCACTGGCGGGGCCGGTTAACTAGCCGGCGGCGGGGGAAAATAAAAAAGCCCGGGCAGCCGGGCTTTCTCATTTGCGGGGGGGGGTCAGTTCCAGAACAGCAGTGCTATGGCGGTACCCAGCAGCACCCGGTAGACCAGGAACGGGGCCAGGGTGCGGCGCTTAACCCACGCCAGCAGCAGCCAGATGAAGGCCAGGCCGGAGAGGAAGGAGGCCGCCAGGCCCCAGGCGAAAGCCGCGTTGAGCTGGTCGGGCGTGATCTTGCGCGCCTCCAGCAGGCCGGCGCCGAGTATGACCGGCGTCGACAGCAGGAAGGAGAGACGGGCCGCCGCCGAACGGCGGTAGCCTATGAAGAGGGCCGCCATGATGGTCATGCCCGAGCGCGAGGCGCCGGGCATCAGCGCCACGCACTGGGCCAGGCCCACCAGCAGCGCGTGCTGCCAGGTGAAGGCTTCCTCGTCGAGTCGCTGCGCCGGGTCGCGGTCGGCCGCGTAGATGACGAAGGAGAAGAACACCAGATTGAAGGCGATCCAGAGCGGGTCGCGGAAGACGGTCTCGGCGTAGTCGTTGAGGGCGAGGCCGGCTACGGCGGCCGGCACCGAGGCCAGCGCCAGCAGCCACAGCAGGTTCCCGCCGGGGGCGCGCGGCGCCGTGAAGGCGTCGCGGAAGATCTTCACCCAATCCTTCGCGAAATAGATCAGCACGGCCAGCAGCGTGCCCAGGTGCAGCATCACGTCGTAGGCCAGGCCCTGGTACTCCCAGCCGAACAGCCGCGGCGCCAGCGCCAGGTGGGCGGAGCTGGAGATGGGGAGGAATTCCCCGGCGCCCTGCAGTATGCCTAAGATTATCGCCTGAAGTTCAGTCATGTCTTATCTCCGTTCCCGGGTAATAGTGCTTGAGGATGTCCCTGTACTTGAAACCCCTGCGCGCCATGCCTTCGGCGCCCCACTGGCACATGCCCACGCCGTGCCCGCTGCCCACGCCGTCGAGAAAAACATAGTCCTTGCCCTGCAGGAGGCTGAACCACGAGCTGCGCACGGCGTTCCAGCCTGCCCGGCGGCCTATGCCGTGGTAGAAATCGGTGGCGGACACCGCGACGCGGCGGCGCTGCGTCTGTATCTCCAGCCGCGCCACGCGGCCGCTGGCGCCCCAGGCCGAGGCCTTGAGGCCCAGGGCCGTCTCGTCTGGCAGGATCCAGCGGGCCTGGCGGGCCAGGCGCGTGAGGCCGGTGTAGTAGATCTTGGTCTTCCAGCGGAAGCCCGGGGCGATGGAACAGTAGGGTTTGCCAGGGGGGCCGTCCCTGACTCCGGCGAGGTAGGGCTTGCCCGGAAAGGGCCAGACGCGCGTCATGTCCTCGGTGTGGCCGCCGCAGGCGGAGTGGTAATAGGTTTCGGCCGGGGTGCCGGCGTAATAGAGCACCTCGCCGGCGGTGGCCTCGGCGGCCTCGCGGGCGCGCCGCTTAACGGCGGCCGATCCGGTGTAGAGCTGGCAATGGGTGGAGTCGCAGAGGTTGTAGCCCTCGCCGGAGTGCGCCTGGTAATGTTTGCGCGCGTAGGTGCGCGCGGCCACTGCCTGGGCTTTGTAAGCCTCGGGGTGGGCCAGGTCGGCCGCCTCGCCGCTCACCACGCCGGCGATGTATTCTTCCAGCGGCAGGCGGTTGACTATCCGCAACCGCCCCTGCCTGGCGGAGAAATCCAGTTCGCCGCGGTAAAGGCGGCGCGGCAGGCCTTTGCCGGAGATCCAGACGCCGCCGCGGGCGCGCAGCGTCCTGGCCGGGCCGGCCCGGTAGCGGCCCTCCAGCGTTACCATGGCGCCCCTGACCTGGACTACGGCCTTGCCGGTGAGGGGCTGGCCGCCGGCTCGCGCCTCGCCGTCCGGCTCCAGCGTGACGGCCGAAAGCTTGCGCAGCGAGTAGATGCCCACCTCGGCCTGGCGCTCGGCGGCGCCGGCGGGGAGTGCCAGCAGCAGCAGCAATAGCAGGGTCAACTGGGGTCCTTGGGGAGAGGGGGGGAATAGAATTCCACCAGCGAGGAGGAGCCAGGCCGCTCGGCCGAGTCTATGCGGACGAAGCCGGCCGGGGCCAGGTCGTAGCCTTCGCCGCCGGTGAAGTAACCGGCTATGGCTCCCAGCAGCGGCTGGTGGCCTACCACCAGCACGCGGCCGCCGCTCCGGGAAAGGTCTTGTATCAGGTCCAGGATGGCCTGGGCCGGGCCGTCGCTGAGCTGTCTGGCCGTCTCGCGGGCGGCGGCGGGGAAAATTTCGGCCGCTATCTCGGCGGTGCGCCGGGCGCGGGCCAGCGGGCTGGCCACGATGCGGTCTGGCGCGAAACCGGCGGCGCTCAGGCGGCGCGCGGCTTCGCGGGCTTCCTGCTCGCCCCGGGGAGAGAGCGGGCGCTCGGAGTCGGAGGCTACGCCCGCCTCGCGGGCGGAGAGAGAATGGCCGTGGCGCATGAATACCAGTTCCGTCATGCCTACATTTTACAAATTTGAGGGGCGCGGCGGGGGCGTTTGGTTTGCGAAATTTATCGTTAATATTTAACGATATTTTGGCGGATATTAATTCTTCTAATCCGGTCTTTGACGGGGCGGCGCTCGCCGGCCGCTGCCGGGGGCCTATGAGGGGAGGAGGGGGCGGGAGGCGCCGGTATAAGAGGCGCTAATACGGATGGAACATGTCCGATATGCCGACCCCGGAGTGCCGCAGGTTAAAGATGGAGAAATTAGAATATAATATCTAGGCAGCGTCGTTAATATGTCAACGGAGGACACCGTGAACTACCATATACTGATGAAGGGCGAGCTTGACGGTTTCGTCAAGAAACTTGCCAAGAAGATGAAGGTCTGCGCCCCTGTGGCGAAAGGGCACAATAATTACGCTTTCGAAGAAGTGACTTCGGCTTCGGAGATATCGATGGATTACATCCCCACGATACTCCCGCCCAAGAAATATTTCATGCCGCCCCGGGAGAAGATGCTGGACTTCGACCTCAGCGGCGGCAAGCCCCAGGACAAGGCCGTGCTCGAGAACGAGCCGCTGGCCGTCTTCGCGGTGCATACCTGCGACCTGGCCGGCATACAGTGCCTGAACATGGTCTTCTCCGAGCGGCCCCGCGACTATAACTACCTGCTCAGGAAAGAGAACATCTTCATCATCGGCCTCGAGTGCAACAAGTACTGCGACGGCAACGCCAGCTGCGCGCTGGTGGGCAACCACTACCCGAACGGCGGCTACGACCTGTTCTTCACCGACATCGGAGACAAATGGGTGATCCACGTGAACACCCAGAAGGGCGAGGAACTGGTGGAGAACATGGGCCTGGCCAAGACCTCCTCGGCCGACATGGTGGCGCTCGACAAGGTCCGCGAGGGCAAGAAGCACACCTTCCAGAACGAGATCGGCGTGGACCCCAAGGCGCTGCCCGGGATCTTCGCCAAGGGCGTGGACAGCAAGGTCTGGCACGACGTGGGCGCCAAGTGCGTCAGTTGCGGCAACTGCACCAATGTCTGCCCCACCTGCTACTGCTTCGACATGAGCGACACGATCAACCTGGACCTGAAGACCGGCTCGCGCAACCGCACCTGGGATTCCTGCCAGTTCGAGACCTTCGCCACCGTGGCGGGCGGCGAGAACTTCCGCGAGGAGCGCGCCAACAGGCAGCGGCACCGCTTCTACCGCAAGTTCAAGTACCCGCTCGACAAGTTCTACCGCTCCTTCTGCACCGGCTGCGGCCGCTGCACGCGCACCTGCATGGCCAAGATCAACCTCAAGGACACCCTGAAGGCCCTGGCCGCCGAGCATAAATAAGGGGATACTATGACCGAAAACATCCACATTGAAAATTCCAACTGGAAGCTCCGCAAGGGGCAGATCATAGCCGCCAAGCAGATGACGGCCACCGAAAAGTGGTTCGACATAAAGCTCGAGGACGGCGACCTGGACCACGAGCCCGGGCAGTTCGTGCAGGTGGAACTGTACGGCGTGGGAGAAGCGCCCATCTCCGTGTGCTCCTCCCCGACCAAGCGCGGCTCCTTCGAACTGACCGTGCGTTCCGCCGGCCGCCTGACCAAGCACATGCACTCCATGGGCAAGGGCGACTGGCTGGGCATCCGCGGGCCGTTCGGCAAGCCTTTCCCGGTGAAGCTCATGACCGGCAACGACCTGCTCTTCGTGGCCGGCGGCCTGGGCATCGCCCCGCTGCGCTCGCTCATCAATTACGTGATGGACAACCGCCGCGAGTTCGGCAAAGTGGACATCCTGCTGGGCTGCAAGACCCCGACGGACATGCTGTTCGGCGAGGAGATAAGGGAATGGCAGAAGCGCCTGGACGTCAATTTCTCCTGCACGGTGGACCGCACGGCCCCCGACTGGACCGGCAACGTGGGCCTGATCACCAGTCTGATCCCCGGCGTGACCATCAACCCGGAGAAGACCTTCGGCGTGGTGGTCGGCCCGCCTATCATGTACAAGTTCGTCATCGCCGAGCTGCTCAAGAAGAACCTGCCCGAGAGGCAGATCATCCTGTCGCTCGAGCGGCACATGAAGTGCGGCATGGGGAAATGCGGCCACTGCCAGATCGACCACCCCAAGAACTACTACTGCTGCAAGGACGGCCCCACCTTCACCTACGAAGAAGTGAAGGAATCGAAGAAACTTTAATACGGAGAACAAACGATGACAACCCCTAACAAAGATACGAAAGCTCCGGCCCCCGCGGCCGCGGCCAAGCCCAAGGTGGCCTTCTTCGACTTCGCCTGCTGCGAAGGCTGCCAGCTGCAGATCACCAACTTCGGCGAGCTGCTGCTCGACGTGCTCGGCGCGGTGGACGTGGTGGAGTTCCGCGAGGCCATCAGCGAGAAATGGGACGGCGACTACGACGTGGTCTTCATCGAAGGCTCCATCGGCGACCATCACGCCGAAGAGCGCCTCAAGAAGATCCGCGCGCGCGCCAAGGTGCTCATCGCCTACGGCTCCTGCGCCACCACCGGCGGCGTCAACGGCATGAAGAATTCCTTCGAGCTCGACGAAATACGCCAGAGCGTCTACGGCAAGGACTACAAGCTGTTCGACAGCACGCCCACCAAGCGCGTGGACCAGGTGGTCAAGGTGGACTACTATATCAACGGCTGCCCGGTGTACATCCCCGAACTGGTGGAGGTGCTCAAGCACGCGCTGCGGGGACTCCCCTACACCGTGCCGGACAACCCGGTCTGCGCCGAGTGCAAGCTCAACGAGAACGTCTGCATGTACGAGCGCGGCCTCGCCTGCCTGGGCCCCTGGACCAAGGCCGGCTGCAACTCCTGGTGCGTCAACAACGGCAACATCTGCTACGGCTGCCGCGGCGAGGTGAGCAATCCCGCCAAGAACGCCAACGACGTCATCAGCAAATACAACCTGAAGCCCGAACTTATCAAAGCTAAGTTCGACATGTACAACAAGTGCAAGGAAGGTGCGAAATAATGGCTACCGACAACAAAGATCTCGACATTAAAGTCGAATACGTCACCCGCGTGGAAGGCCACGGCAACATCGTCGCCAACGTCAAGAACGGCAAGATCGAGAAGTGCGAGTTCCACGTGGTGGAAACGCCCCGCCTGTTCGAGGGCATGCTGCGCGGCCGCAGCATCTTCGAGGCGCAGCACATCACCAGCCGCATCTGCGGCATCTGCTCCTGCGGCCACTCGCTCGCCAGCGTGCAGGCCGCCGAGGACGCGCTGGGCGTGACGCCCAGCGAGCAGACCGTGAAGCTCAGGAAGCTGCTGCTCGATTACGAGTTCCTCGACAGCCACATCCTGCACGTGTACCTGCTGGCCGCCCCCGACGTGCTGGGCGTGCCCTCCTTCATCCCGCTCATCGCCTCGCACAACGCCACCGTGCGCCAGGTGCTGCGCCTCAAGAAGGCCGTCAACGACTGCTGCGACATCCTCGTCGGGCGCCACATCCACCCGATCACCATGATCGCCGGCGGCTGGACCAAGCTGCCCTCGAAGAAGCAGATCGACCAGCAGATAGCCATCCTCGAGGGCATGGCCGCCGACCTGGGCGAAGTGCTCAAGCTCGCCGCGACCCTGAAGTTCCCGGACTTCCACCGCAAGACCGAGTACGTGGCGCTGGTCAGCGACGACGCCGAGTACCCGCTCCTCAACGGCGACATCGGCTCCACCGAAGGCAAGCGCGTGAGCAAGAAGGAATACCGCGCCTCCACCAACGAGTTCGTGGACCCGCGCTCCTCGGCCAAGTTCACCAAGTGGAGCGGCGACAGCGTGTTCGTGGGCGCGCTCGCCCGCTTCAACCTCAACGCCGACAAGCTGCACCCCGAGGCCAAGGCGCTCGCCAAGGCGCTGAACTTCAAGCCGGTCTGCGACAACCCGTTCATGAACACCGTGGCGCAGGTGGTGGAGATAGTGCACTGCTACCACCACGCCCTGGACATCCTCAAGGACCTCAAGAAGACCGGCCTGGACTACAGCCAGGCTATCACCGTGGGCGTCAACGAGAAGGGCTCCGTGCCCGTGCGCGCCGGCGACGGCGTGGGTTCGGTGGAGGTGCCGCGCGGCATCCTGCACCACAACTACGTCACCGACGCGGCCGGCATGATCAAGCAGGCCAACTGCATCATCCCGACCAACCAGAACGTCAACAACATAGAGCACGACTTCGCCAAGTTCCTGCCCGAGATCCTCACCGAGACCAAGGACCAGATACGCCTGAAGCTCGAGATGCTCGTGCGGGCCTACGACCCGTGCATCTCCTGCTCCGCGCATTTCCTCGATGTCACCTTCGTGGAATAACGAGGTGGCCGCCGCGCTCGCCCCCAAAGGGCGGACGCTGGTAGTAACGCTGGGCAGTACGTTAAGGGCCGACGATGGCGTCGGCCCTTACGTTTGCTCCCATGTCAGGTTCAACAGGCCCGACCTGCTGCTGCTCGACGCCGGCACCACGCCGGAGAACATAGCCCAGACCGCCATAAACTGGAAGCCCGACAAGGTGATCCTGGTGGACGCCGCCCACTTCCAGGGGACGGCGGGGGAAATCCGGGTGATCCCGCTCGAGGCCATCAACCAGGCCATGCCGATCTCCACCCACAGCTTCCCGCTGTCGGTCACTTTTTCCATCATCAAAGAGGACACCGGCTGCGAGCTGGCGGTCATCGGCGTGCAGGCCAAGTCCCTTGACTACCGGGAGGGGCTCAGCCCCGAGGTGGAAAAAACCGCTATCGAACTGGCGGAGTATTTTAATAGAATTGGAAACCTATGATACCAGGCCAGCACGAGAACAGACCCATCAGCCTCGGCGCCGCCCTTTTCCCGGTGGCGGCGGTGGTGGGCATGCTCGCCTACAACGTGCACGTCTACGGCGACAGCGCCGTGGGCGGCTCCAACCAGTTCATCCTGCTGCTGGCCGGGGCCATAGCGGCCCTGGTGGGGTTCCGCCACAAGGTCACCTACGACAGCATGCTGGCCCATGTGTCCAACAACCTTAAGTCCACCACAGGGGCCATAATGATACTGCTGATGGTGGGCGCGCTGTCCGGCGCCTGGCTGATCAGCGGCATCATACCGTCGATGATCTACTACGGCCTCAAGGTCTTAAACCCCGCCGTCTTCCTGCCGGCCACGCTGCTGATCTGCTCGGTGGTGTCGCTGGCTACCGGCAGCAGCTGGTCCACCTCGGCCACGGTGGGAGTGGCGCTGATCGGCATAGGCAAGGCGATAGGCATCCCCGAGGCCATGGCCGCCGGCGCGGTAGTCTCCGGGGCCTATTTCGGCGACAAGCTCTCGCCGCTGTCCGATACCACCAACCTGGCGCCCGCGATGGCCGGCACGGACCTGTTCACGCACGTGCGCTATATGACCATCACCACGATCCCCACCTATATCGTGACGCTGCTGGCTTTCATCGGCCTGGGCTTTACGATAGACCCGCACGGCGCCGCCAACGCCGGAGGCGTGATGTCGGCGATAGATTCCGTTTTTACGGTCACCCCCTGGCTGTTCGTGGTGCCGGGGCTGGTGATCGTCATGATAGTCAGGAAGACGCAGCCGCTGGTGGCGCTGATCATCGGCAGCCTGCTCGGCGGGGCCTTCGCCCTGGTCTTCCAGCCGCAGGTGCTGGCCGGGCTGGCGGGCGCGGAAAAACTGGACTTCCTTTCGGCTTATAAAGGTGTGATGAACGCGATGACGGTAAAGACCGCTATCGTCACGTCCGAGCCCAGCCTCAACGACCTGTTCGCCTCCAAGGGCATGAAGGGCATGCTGGACACGGTGTGGCTGATCATCTGCGCCATGTTCTTCGGCGGCGTGATGGAAGCCATCGGCGCGCTGCACAAGATCAGCTCCACGCTGCTGAAGATGGCCAATTCCGTCTTCGGCCTGTTCGCCAGCACCGTGGCCAGCTGCCTGGCCGTCAACCTGACCGCCTCGGACCAGTACCTGGCCATAGTGGTGCCGGGCAAGATGTTCGCCGAGCCTTTCAGGGAGAAGGGCCTGGCCCCGGAGAACCTCAGCCGCACACTGGAGGACTCCGGCACGGTCACCTCGGCGCTGATCCCCTGGAACACCTGCGGCGCCTACCAGGCCGGCGTGCTGGGCGTAAGCACGCTCTCCTACCTGCCGTACGCGGTGTTCAACTATGTCAGCCCGTTCATGACGCTGATCTTCGCCGCTCTGAACATAAAGATCCGCAGGCTCGGAAAATAGGGACAGCGCCCTATTTTAAAATAGGGCGCTGTCCCTATATTTAAGGAGAAAATATGCTCGACAAGATGAAGCAGCTTTGGGAAATGAAGCGGAAGATGGACGAGATCAAGAAGGAGCTGGACGGCCTGGAGCTGGCCAGCGAGGACAGCCTGGTGAAGGTGACCATCACCGGCTCGCAGGAAGTTAAGAAGGTGGAGATCAAGGGCGAGCTGGCCGCGGCCGACAAGGCCAAGCTGGAGTCCTCTCTGACCGAGACCGTCAACCGCGCCGTGCGCGAGAGCCAGAAGGCCGCCGCGCAGAAGATGAGCGCGCTGGGCGGCATCCCCGGCCTGGGCGCTTAGTCCTTTCGAGGCAATAAAAAACCCCGGTCAGCGCCGGGGTTTTTTATTTGGCGGGCAGCCGCTTATTTCAGCTGGTAGGAGGTCAATTTCAGGGTCTCCTGCCTGTCCTCGGAGTTGATGCGTTCGTAGACCAGGCCCACGCCCGGGGCGTAGTAGCGCTCGGCCGAGCCGGCGTCGCCGCCGCTGAGGCGGGTGGTGATCTTGAGGCAGCCGTTATAGGCGCCGGCGGGCACGGTGACCTTGGCGTTCAGGGCGGCCACGCGGTTGCGGTCGGCGCCCTCGTTCCACACCGAGTTGTAGGTCAGCGGTAAAGGGAACTCCAGGCGGGGGCCGTAGAGGGGGGAATCGGAGGCGCGCACGCCCTGGGCGTCGGCGGTGATGACGAAGTTGGTGACGCGGGGCTTGGTCTTGTTGAAAATGATCATGTTGACGGCCGCGGTCTTGTCCTTCTCGGAATAGGACAGGTACTCCACGCGGATGACCTTGGGGGCGGTGAATTCGCTGGAGGTGTACTCGTATTCGAGCACGGCCCGCCGGCTGATGGGCAGGTACTGGTCGGCCGGGGTGTCGGAATAGCGCTCGTCCGAGATGCTGACCGGGGCGGGCACGCTGAAGACGGGCAGCTCTTCGCCGGCCTTGCGGTAGGCCTCGGCCAGGCCGGGGTCGGTGGCGGCGAGGACATTTTCCACGGCGTCGTACTGGGCGGCGGCGCACAGGGGAGCCGTTATAAGGGATATATAAATAATCGATTTGACGAACTTTAACATAGCAATAAGCCTCCGAAATATAATCTTTGTTATATTTCCGATACTTTGTGCTAAGTTCCTAAGGGTGGGTGGAAACTTAACGCGTCTTCCGAAGTACTAGCTGGGAAGAACATCATCGCGCGGGTAGTCTTTGGACTTTTAGGGATACCTTCGCGACTTGTAAGGTACGGAACCAACTAGGAATAGTATAGCAAACCTGCCCCTCCCGGTCAAGCAAAACAGGGCCGGCGAGGGTATGCCCTCTCCGGGTACGCTCGGCCACACCGTGGCCTCGCTCTTTCGCACTGCGGTGTCGCTACGCTCCACCCCGGTTCGGCGCTTACGCAAGCCTCACCTCCGCGAGGCCCCTGCGAGGGCATACCCCCGCCAGCCTGCCGTTCTATCGCAACCAAGCAGTCTCATGGTAGAAACTGGCGGAAACCATATGGGCAGGGTTAGCAAAAGCCCCCCGGAAGGCGAGGCTTGCGTAAGCGCCGAGCCTGAGGGCGGCAGGCGCGCGCACGGTGTGCGCGACGCCGATTTTGCGTTCCTGCCCATATGGTAAGCCGCCGAATTCCGGCTTATAGTCAGGATGTCTAGGCCCCTACTTGGTATCTGCGGCCCTATTTTGCCTTGCCCCGGAGAGGGCATGCCCTAGCCAGCCTTAGCTCCCCTTCCTATAGTGTAGGCTGCCTATTACTGGTATTCGTAAGGCGCTTATAAAATATGGGGGAGGGGGTGTAATACTTTCGGGCGGGCGCCGTATTTATTAGTATAGAGGGAACGCATTATGGATTTCGCCGAACTCTACGACCGCTATTTCGACAAGGTGTACAACTACGTACGCTATCATGTGCGCCTGGCGGCCGAGGCGGACGATGTGACGGGACGGATCTTTGAAGCGGCGCTGCGCGGTTACGAGACCTACGACCAGGCCAGGGGGCCGGCGCAAGGGTGGCTGTTCGGCATAGCGCGCAACGCGGTGGCCGACTGGGCCAGGGGCAGGAACCGCAGGGGGGAAGTTTCCCTGGACGACGCCCCGGAGCCGGCGGACCGCGACCCCAGGCCGCCGGACGCCCTGGAGCGCAAAGAAGAGCGGGCGCGGCTGCTGGACGCCATAGCCGGCCTGGACGAGCGGTCCCGCGACATCATAGCCCTCAAGTTCTCCTCCGGCATGAACAACAGGGAGATAGCCGGGCTGACCGGGCTGGGCGAGAGCAACGTGGGTATAATAATTTTCAGGGCCGTAAAAAGAATGCAGGCTGACTTGGAAGGTGGAAAGATATGAACGAGGTCGAGCAGGCTGAACTCTTCAATAGAGAACTGGACGCCCTTCTTCAGGGCGGCGGTTCCCCGTCCTTTTCCGGGGACCAGGGCGCGTTGCGCCTGGCCGCCTCCATGGCCGCATTGGACTTCAGCGGCGAGAGCCGCGTAAAGGCCGGCCTGCGCGCCCGCCTGGTGCCCGCCGGCGAGGGGTTCGCCGCCGGCCTGCGCGCCCTGCTGGCCAATAATTACGCCCGGGCCGCCTTCGCCGCGGCCGCCATCGCCGTGGCCCTGCTGCCGCTGGCCCGCCGCCAGCCCGCGCCGCCGCCGGCCGTAGTCGCCCATATAGCCGCCCCGGCGCCGCTCGGCGCCGCTGTGCCGCCGCAGGAGGCCATGAGCGCCCGCCTGCCGGCCAGCCTGCGCGCGGCCGGCAGCACCGGCCCCCTGTTCGCCTCGCTGCCCATGGGCGAACTGAGGGGCGAGCCCATAAAAGCCCCGGTGATGGAACTTAACAGCGGCAGGAATACAGAGGGGCAGGGCGGGACGGCTATAATTTTCGAGACGGACAGCGGCACGTTCGCCCTGGAGCGGCGCGAGGTGAAGCCGGAACAGATCTTCGAGCTGCGGACGCTGTAAATAAAGTATACAGGAGGCCTTATGAAAATGTTAAAGATAGCGGTGGTTTGCGCGGTGGCCCTGGCTGCGGCGGGCCGTGTTTACGCCGACGAACTCGGCGCCCCCGGCGCTCCCGCGGCCGCGGTGCAGGCAAAGCAGGCCCCCGGGGCCAAGGAAGAGGCGCAGGTGCGGTACCTGGCCGGCCTGAAATACTTCCAGGCGGGCAATTATGAAAAGGCCGGCGCGGAATGGGGCGCGGCCGCGGGTATAGACCCGCAGAATGCGGACGTCAAAGCCGGCCTCGAAAAGGTCCGGCAGATGCAGAAGACCGGCGGCCCCCGGTCCGAGAAAGCGCCGGCCGTGGGCCTGGTGAAAGGTTACAGGGGCACCTCGGTGACCGTCAGCGGGGACCAGCTGCTGTTCATCAAGAAAGGCGACCGCGTGGACGTGCTGGTGACCTTCGACGCCAAGATGGAGGACAAGGACGGCAAGGAGCGCAAAGAGAAGGTCACCTCCACCTTCCTGCAGAACGTGGTGGTGATCAACGTCTACAAGCCCGCCAAGGTCTCGGAGACCGGCGCGGTGGAACTGCTGCTCAACCCGGTGGAAGCGCAGTACGCGGCCCTGGCCATAGCGCAGGGGGACGTGAACATAGTGGTGCGCGCGCCCGGCGATACCGAGCTGCACCCGATGGAGATCGCCAGCTTCCGCAGGCTGATCAAGTAAGGCGGGCCAGGGAGGATTTATGAAACTCGAACTTAAACCGTTTTTACTCGCGGCCCTGCTGGCCGCCCCGGCCGGAGCCTCCGGCTACACCGCGCGGGACGCCTCCTGCGCGGCCGAGGACATGCAGCTGTTCTATTACTACCTGTCGCCGGTGCAGGACGCCGGCGTGAAGAACCGCCCCACCACCTGCCACCCCGGCAAGAAGTCGCTGCAGCTGCCGGCCTGGCTGGAGCGCGCCCTGCCCGCGATGGCGGGGCGCAAAGTGTGGAAGGACCCGGAGGAGGGGGAACTGAGCGAGGCCGTAGTCTGGCAGACGCCGGTTTCCATCCTCTACGAGGCCTGCGCGCGCCTGGCCGCGGCCGACCCGATGACGGACAGCGCCGGGTTCAACGACATGCGCATCCGCTTCATCATGAGCGTGGAGCGCGTGACCCGGGCCGGCCTGGAGACCTCGTTCGGCGGGCGCGGAGGACCCATGCTGGCCACGCTGGACGCCGCGACCCGAGCTTTCGACGGGCTTACCGGGGCGCTCTCCAAGGACGACCGCAAAGCCTTCGACGAAAGCGCCGCCGGCCTGCTCAAGAGCGGCCGCGACCTGTTCGCGCAGGTCTTCGAGGAACCGCGGAGCGGCGGCAAGAAACCGGCGGCCAGGTACACGCCCGAAGCGCGCGTGCTGCCCGGCTACCGCGGCGTCAGCCTGCCCGTCTCCGCCTCGCAGGCCATGTTCCTCAGCCGCGGCGAGCGGGTGGACATGCTGGTCTCCTTCGAAGCGCTGACCGGCGCGGATACCAAGGAAAAGGTGACGGCCACCATACTGCAGAACGTGATCGTGACCGGGGTGCAGAAGGCGGCCGCGGCCGGCGAGCCCGGCGTGGTTCAGCTGCTGTGCAATCCCAACGAGGCGCAGTACGCCGCGCTCAGCCTGGCGCAGGGCAGCAGCATCACCCTCATCCGGCGCGCCCCCGGAGACACCGAGATGCGTCCGATGGAGATAGCGAGCTTCCGCAGGCTGATCAAATAGAGGCAAACCTATGGAACGCGCCCTGATAGCCCCGCTGCTGCTTACCGCGCTGCTGCTGGCGCCGGCGGGGCGGGCGCGCGCCCAGGACCTGTCGCCGGACTTCAACCTCAACGCCGTAAGGATGCCCGCGGGCCGCGGCTGCCGGGAGGACAATATCCCTCCGGTGCCGCCGCCCACCGATACCGGCTACTACGCCCGGTACGGCGGCGGCGCTCCCAGGCTGGAGAGCTCCGTGACGGTGGCGGTGCGCGACGGCGAGGGGCGGGCCGAGATCCTGTTCCCGGGCGTGAAGCGCCCGGAGAGCGCCGCCGGCTACCGCGCCGCGCTGTTCATCAGGCTGGCGGAGGGGGGCAAGGCGCCCGTACTCTCCTGGGCCGCCGTGTTCTGCTCGGGGCCGCGCTACCTCGGCTACAAGGGATCGAGCCTGGAGTTCCCTTCGGGGGGCGAGGATTTTTCCATAAAGGACGAGTCGCTGGCGCTGGGGCCGCTGAAGGTGCGGCTGGCCCGCACCCATCCCTGGCTTATGGCCGGGCTGCCGCTGGACGCCCTCTGCTCCGGGGACGCGCCGCGCCGGCTCGGCTATACGGTAAAAACCCTGCCGGCCGAACAGGACGGCCTGGCCTTCAGCTACGACCGCAAGAAGAATTCGCTGACCGTCACCTGGAAGAAGTAGGCCGGGCGGGTTTTAGCCTTTATTATTAACTTGTATAATAGAGGCATGCACGAATGGGCCCTCGCTGAATCCGTCATCAAATCCGCCGTCGAACACGCCGGCGCGCAGAAGCTGAAGAAGCTCAAGGAAACGGGCGTACTCTTCGGCGAGCTGCAAGGCATAGACCGGGAGATCTTCTCCTTCGCCCTGGAGGAACTGCGCGCGCAGTTCCCGGCCGCCCGCGACTGCAAATTCAAGATCACCGTGGAGCCCGCCGCCTTCCGCTGCAAGGCCTGCGCGCACGAGTTCCCGCTCAAGGGCCTGAGCAAGACCAAGGACGAGGCCGAGTTCATCCATTTCGTGCCAGAGATGGCTCACACCTTCCTGAAATGCCCCAAGTGCAAGAGCCCCGACTTCGAGATAGCCCGCGGCCGGGGCGTAAGCATCAGCTACCTGAAGGGCGAGAAATGAACATCGACCCGCGCCCTTCCGTGATAGCGGAAAGACTTAAGCGCGTAAAGCGCGTCATCGCCGTGACCGGCTGGAAAGGCGGCATCGGCAAGAGCGTCACCGCCGCCACGCTGGCGCTGCTGCTGGCGAAGAAGGGGTATAAGACCGGCCTGTTCGACCTGGATTTCGCCGGCGCCTCAGGCCACCTGGTGCTGGGCGCCAAGGGCCTTTTCCCCAAAGAGGAGAAAGGCCTGGAGCCGCCCGTGTACGAGGGCGTGAAGTTCATGAGCGTGGTGTTCTTCTCGGAGAACAAGGCCGTGCCGCTGCGCGGCGCGAACGTTTCCGACGCCATCATAGAGCTGCTGGCCATAACGCAGTGGGGGGAACTGGATTTCCTGGTGCTGGACATGCCGCCCGGCATCAACGACGCGGCGCTCGACGTGATGCGCTTCGCGCGCGGGGCGGAGGTGCTGGCCGTGACCGCGCCCTCGCTGCTGGCTCACGACGTGCTGGAGCGTTCGCTGGAACTTTATAAAAAACTCGGCGTGCCGGTGCTGGGCGTGCTGGAGAATATGTCCGCGGGAACGCGGGCCAAGGGCGCCGACGCCGTAGTTCGGCGCGACCCTGGCCTGGAGCGGGCGCTGGGGCGCCCGGCGGCGCTGCTCAAGACCGCTTTCGCCGCCGACCTGGCGCGCGCGGCGGCCAAACTCGGCATAACTCGGTAAAAAGGGGGGGCGGCGCCTGCCGCCGGTATGCCTAACAACATTCCCGAGGGCAAAGCCCGCGATATGCTCAGGTTCAACGCCTTCGCGGCCGGCCTGATGTCCCTGTTCGCCTCCTTCAGCTATTTCAGCGACACCATGCCTTTTCACAAAGGCCTCTCCATGCTGGCGCTGCTGGGCGCCCTGGTCTACTTCCTGTACTTTCTGCTCTTCGACCTGGTCTGCAAGTTCTGCTATACCAAGGCCGGCGTGATCCTCAGCCAGATCGGCGTGGTGGTGGTGACGGTGGCCGTTTATTTCACCGGCGGGCTGGTCTCGCCGTTCATCTTCCTCTATTTCGCCATGCTGGTCTCCGAGAGCTTCTACGCGCTGGACAACCCGTTCACGATGCCGGCGAGCATAGCCGGGTACCTGTTCGTGGTGCTGGGGCATTTCTTCGGCTTCCTGCCCAATTTGGTGCCCTGGTCCGCGGCGGCCTACGCCAGTCCGCCCGCCGTGCTGATCATCGCCACGCTGACGGTGGCGTATATAGCCCTGACCAAGAGCATGAGCGCGCGTATCATCAGCAACCTGCGCGGCAAAGTGCAGCGGGAGGCCGTTGAGAAGGACGCGCTGATCAGGAAATTCTCCGAGCTGAACTCCACGACGCAGCTGGGCGTGCTGGCCCACCGCATAGCGCACGACCTGCGCGGCCCTATAGCCGCCGTCTCCGGCTACCTGGAACTGGAAGCGGCCAAGGCCAAGGACCCCGAAGACAAGGAAGTGCTGCGCAGCGTCAGCGAGACGGTGGACCGGATGGTGGAATCCCTGCACGGGATCACGCGCTTCGGCAAGCCCGGCGGGCCGAGCGCCGAGGCGATACCCCTGGCCGAGTTCATGAAGGACCTGCTGGCCATAGTCGCCTTCTCGCCCAAGGCCAAAGGGGTCTCGTTCGAGCTGGTCCCGCGGGGGGCGAACGGCGTCACCGTCACCGCCTCCAGGCAGGACCTGCAGCAAGCCTTCTTCAACATAGTCAAGAACGCCGTGGACGCCGTCAGCGGCAATCCCGGCCCCAAGACCGTCTCCATAGCCATAGAGCGGGCCGGGCAGGACGCCAGGGTGACCGTGTCGGACAACGGGCCGGGCATGACCGAAGAGGCGCTGAGGGCCGTATTTAAACAGTCCGTCACCACCAAGAGCGACGGAACTGGCGTGGGCCTGATGATAACCCGCGACCTGCTGACGCGCAACCGGGGCGGCATCAGGGTGCTCAACGGGGAGCGCGGCGGGTTCTCCGCCGTGGTCACGCTGCCGGCGGACTGACGCCGCCTACTGTTTAGAGGGGATGGAGAAGAAGAAGGTTGCGCCCTTGCCGGGCTCGGATTCGAACCAGATCTCGCCGCCGTAATATTCCACTATGCGTTTACACGAGGCCAGGCCTATGCCCGCGCCGGGCACGCCCTTGCCGTGCAGCCGGCCGAAGAGCTTGAAGAGCTTGGCGCCGTGGGCCGGGTCTATGCCGGGGCCGTTGTCGCTGACGCTGAACACCCAGCCGCCCTTGCCCGGCCGCGCGTCCACGCGCACCGTCGGGGCGCCGCCGTTCTTGAACTTCACCGCGTTAAGGACCAGGTTCTGGAACAGCCGTTCGATGTGGCTGCGGTCCGCGCGGATCACCGGCAGGTCGCCGCGCTCCACGGCGGCGCCGGCGGCGGCGACGGCGTCCTGCAGCACGGCGAGCACGTAGTCCAGCGCCTCGTCCGTGTCCACGTCCTCCAGCCTCAGCGCCGGGTTGATCTTGGAATATTCCAGCAGGTCGCGCACCAGCGCCCGCATGCGCTGCACCGCGCCGGTTATGAAATCCACGTGCCGCCCGACGTCGGGGCCCAGCGTGGCGCGGTACTTGTTCTCGAGGATCTGGATATAGCTGGAGATGGTGCGCAGCGGCTCCTGCAGGTCGTGCGAGGCCACGAAGGCGAAGCGCTGCAGGTCCTCGTTTGAGCGGGTCATCTCGGCCTCGTACTTCTTGCGCAGGGCTATGTCGCGGATGACGGCCACGATGCCGGCCCTGGCCCCCTCGTTGTCGAGGATGAAAGAGGCCGAAACCAGCACCGGGATGCCGGGGCCCGGGCCGGCGTTGAGCAGGTCCTCGTGGTCCCGCAGCTCGCCGTGCTCGCGCAGCAGGGCCAGCCAGCGGCAGCCGCTCCCCTCGTCGGGGAAGAAGGCGGCGACATGGCGCCCCTCGGCGGGCAGGCCGGCCGGCACCAGCGCGGTTCTGGCCGCCCGGTTGGTCTTGCCGATCACGCCGTCGAGGTCGGTGACTACGAGCATGTCGAGCATGTTGTCTACGATGGCGTCCAGGTAGTTCTTGGAAACTATGGTGCCGGAGAGGGTGCGCGACATGGTGTTGAAACTGCGCGCCAGCTCGCCCAGCTCGTCGCCTGAAGTCACGGGGATCTCGGCCCCGTAGTCGCCGCGGCGTATGCGCTCGGTGGCCAGCGCCAGCTGGCGCACCGGCCGCAGCACCAGCGTGGCCAGGGCGAAGGCCATCAGCACGATGGCCAGGAAGACGCCGGCCAGGATGGCGGCGTTCTTGCGGGCTATGCCTCTCTCCGTGGCGTAGGCCGCGTCGAGAGGCAGGCCCAGCGCCAGGGTGCCCAGCCGCCCCGGCGGGGCGCCGGCCCCCAGCAAGGCCAGCTCTTCGGGGGAATGCACGCGCAGCTCGGTGACCGGCACCAGCACTTCCATGAAAGCGTGGGGGCCGTCGCCCGCCAGCGCGTAGGAGGCCCCGCCCGGCAGCATCCTGCCCGCTTGCGCGGGCAGCGAGCCGCCGCGGCGGCCTACGTCGGTATGCGCCACGATGCGGCCGTCGGTGCCGGCGTAGAAAGCGTAGGAGGCCTTGAGGCCGCCGCTCAGGTCGTAGAGGAAGGGCAGCAGGTCCTGCTCGCGCGGGGCGCTGAAGTCCAGCGTGGAGGACTCCAGCACGCGCGCGGCGCCGGCCGCCGCGGCCGAGGCGGCTTCCTCGTGCAGGGTATCGCAGACGGCGCGTCCGGTGAAAAAATGTATGGCCAGGCCGCTGAGGAGCAGCGGGGGGAGCAGGAAAGCGAGGAATTTGGCGCGAAGTTTCATTTGGCGCCTCCCGCCGCTCCGTGCGGCTTCACGGGCAGGCCGCAGCGCCGGGAGAAAGCCTCGTTGACCGTCAGGGAGGACCGCGGCGCGTAGAGCGTGGCGGGCAGCGCTTCGCCGGCCAGGGCGCGGGACACCGCGTCCGCCGCGGCGGTTGCGGCTTCGTCCACGCCCGGCGCGAAAGAGGCGGCGGCGCCCAGTTCGGTCAGGCCGGCCGAGGGGGCGTAAAAGGGAAGTTTATGCGCGCAGGAGAATTCGGAGAGCACTTTAAGCGAGGTCTTGTTGATGAGCGCCGGCTCGGGCAGCAGCCAGAAGGCGTCGGCCTTTCCCGCCAGCGCCCGCAGCGCGTCCGGGAACTTTTCGGGAGCGTCCAGCGGGACTGGCAGTATCTCCACGCTCAGGCGGGCGGCGGCCTTGGCCAGTTCGGCAGTGTAACCGGCGCCGGGGGCGCCGCGGTAGAAGACGGCCAGGCGCGCCAGGCCCGGCTGCAGGGATTTGTAGGCGGCCAGCGCCTGGGCCGGTTCGGGGAAGGCCGAGACTGCGGTGGCGCGGCTGCCGGCCGGGGGCGTGTAGCCGGGGGCCAGCAGTATGATCAGTTTGGTTTTGGGCGGATATTTCAGGGCGGCGGCCCTGGAGCCGAAGGCCGCCGCGGCCTTCAGGCCGCGCGGCAGGGAGGGTTCGCCGGCGGCCAGGTCGTAAACCTGCACCGGGCGGCCGAGGGCCTTCTGGAAAGCCAGCGCGGCCTCGAAGTAGAGGCCGGAGCCCTTGGCCAGCACCGCGGCCGCCTCCTGGGCGCCGCAGGCGGCCGGGACGCAAAGCAGCGCCGCCAGCAGCGCCGCTGCGGCGGCGTGGCGGGCTCCCCTGCTTTTGGTAGTCCTTCTGAACATAATAAAAAAACGCGTGCGGCTAGAACTTGCAGGCCAGCCTGAGTCGGGCCTCCCTGGACTGCGCCGGCAGCGGGGCGTGGCCGCCGTCGTAAGGCTGCAGGTAGGAGTAGCCCGAACTGAAAATGTCGTAGAGGCCCAGCCCCAGTTCCAGGCGGCCGCCGGCGAGGTTCTTCAGCGAGAAATTGACGTTGGCCAGCAGGATGTCGTCGAAGCGGCTGACGTTCCCGGGGGAGCGGTAGCCGTACCTGCCGGCGAGGTAGACGGCCGACGGGTTGACCGAGAAGTCCCCGGCCATCCTGAAGCTGGAATTGAAGGCGAACTTGTCGCGGGCGAAGGCCAGCAGCTCTCCGCCGGTGCCGGCGCTGTAGAAATCCACCGTGTTATGCGCGGCGGCGTAGCGGGAGTAGGAGGCGTCGGCGTAGCCCCAGGTCCGCTTCAGGCGCGCGGTGAGCTCGAGGCCGTTGGTGCCGGTGCGCCCGTAATTGCCGTACTTCTGCGCGGAATTTTCCACGTAAAAGACTATCGGGTCCTTTATCCTGATATCGTAGACATTGGCCGAGACGAACAGGTAGTCCGTGAGTTTATAGCCGGTTTCCAGCTCGGTGACGGTGACGCGCTCGGGGCGCAGGCCGGAGTTCATGGCGAGGTTGTCTATGCCGGGAGCCCTGAAAGAGCGGCTGTATATGACCTTGGCGTGGACCCCGCCGAAGACCTTGGTCCAGGCCAGGCGCGGCGAGAAGGCGTGGTCGAATTCCTGGTGCTTGTCGTACCTGGCGCCGATGGAGAACAGGCCCAGCGAGGACTGCGTGAGACCTTCCAGGAAAAGGGCGCTGTTGGCGTATTTAACGTCGCGCTTACCGCCCTTGAAATAGTAAAGCGGCACCTCCGGGGTATTGTCGGCCAGGATGGCCTTGTCGAGAGAGTATTCCGCGCCGCCGGACAACCGGGTCCCGCCCGGCGCCGCGTAGGCCGCCACCAGCGTCAGCCTGGAGGAATGGCTGGCCTTGTCGCGCGGGTATTCCACGGCGTCGTAACCGTTGAACGGCTCCTGGTAGGTATAGTTGAACGAGGGGGTAAGGGTAAAGTTGTCGTCGAGGAGCAGCTCACGGCTGAGCTCCGTGAAATAGGCGTCGAAGTTCCTTGCCAGGGGGCGGGACAGCACGGTGTCGTCGTAATGGTCCTGCTGGGTAGTGCGGTACCTGTCCGCGATGAGCCGGGCCGTGAACCAGCGGTTGCGGGAGTAGAGGTTCAGGTTGCGGGACTCTACGTCGGAAGCCCCGTTCATGCCGTAGGAACCGCCGTTGAAATCGGTGTAGCGCCGGTCGCCGCGGTCGGCGCCGGAGCGGTGGAACTGGGCGGAGAACTCGCCGTTCTCATGGACCTTGCCGTAGGCCAGGTTGGCGTAGGTCTCGCCGCCGCCGCGCTGCATTCGCCCGTAGGCCGCCGCGGCTTCGGCGCCGTCGAGCGCCTTGGCGCCGCGCGTGTCTATCTTGATGACGCCCAGCCCGGCGAAGCCGCCGTAGACGGAGGAGCCGGGCCCGCGGATGATCTCTATCTTCTCCACCTGCTCTATCGGGATGCGGCCGATCTGCGCGGTGCCGAAGAAAGGCTCGTTGTAGCGCTGGCCGTCCACGAGCACCAGCACCTTTCCCTCGTAGGCCCAGTTGCCGCGTATGCCCACGCCCAGCGTGCTCTCCACGTCCACGCCGAGGTCCAGGCCCGGGGCCAGGCGCAGCGCGTCGGCGAGGTTCCGGGCCCCGGAATTGATTATTTCCGTGCGGGTGATGACGGTGACTATACCGGGGGCTTCGCGCGCCGAGAAATCCAGGCGGGAGGCCACGGCGGTCCTGACGTTGAGGGTCTCGTCGAGGGAGGCGCGTTCGAAATCGAAGAAATCCAGGTCGCCGCCGGGAGAGGCGGCGGCCGCGGCTGGCAGCAGGAGGATGGGGAGCAGGAGCCGGCGCATTCGCTAGCGGACGCCTTCGCCGGGCTTGGCGGAGCGGCGGGTTTTTCCGGAGTCGTTGAGCTTGACCACGGAGAACCAGAATTCCTCTATGGCGCTGACTATCTCCATGAACGATTCGAAGTCGACCGGCTTGACGACATAGCAGTTCGCGCCTTCGGCGTAGCAGCGGGAGATCTCGCTCTCCTCTTCGGAGGTGGTCAGCACCACCACGGGAATGCCGCGCAGGGCCTTGTCGCCCTTCATGGCCTTAAGTACTTCGCCGCCGGGCAGCTTGGGCAGGTTCAGGTCGAGCAGCACCAGGTCGGGCTTCTCCGCCTTCTGGTAGGGGGCCGCCCGGCGCAGGTACTTCAGGGCTTTCTCGCCGTCGTCCACCACCGTCAGGCGTACCGAAAGCTTGGAGGCCTCGAGGGACTGCCGGGTAAGTTCGGCGTCCCCGGGGTTGTCTTCCACAAGCAGCACGTTGATCTGTCGCATGGCGGCTCCGTTGTCAGGTCTCAGGAGATTATATAAGGATGATTCAGTGATTATACAACAATATTCCTTTTTTCGCCGTATTGACCGGCGGCGGCAGTTATGCAAGAATAAGTCATATGAGCAAGCGTACCGGTACCCGCCCCGTCCCCGCGCCGCCCGCCGCCGCGGGGGACGACCTGTACCGCCTGATCTTCGAACAGGCGCGGGATTCCATATTGCTGCTGCAACTGCCTCCCGGCCTTACTCCGGTGATACGCGACGCCAACCCCGCGGCGCTGGCGCTGCACGGCTACTCGCGCCACGAGCTGGCCGGCAAGCCGGTCACCGTGCTGGGCGCCTCGCTCGGGAGGGGGCGCCTGGCCAGCCTCAGCGGCGGGGCTGGCGGCTTCGAGGTGCGCCAGCGCAGGCGCGACGGCAGCGCGCTGGCGACCGAGGTCACCGCGCGCAATGTGCGCCTGGGCGACGCCGTTTACGGCATAGTGGTGGAGCGCGACGTGACCAGCCGCCTCGAACAGCAGGAAGAGGGGCGGCGCGTTTCGGCCCGCATCATGCTCGCCCGCGAGGAGGAGAAGAAGCGCCTGGCCGCCTCGCTGCACGACGCCATCGGGGCGCTGCAGGTGGGGCTGTCCTCGGCGCTGCTGCTGCTGGAGGAAGACCTGCGCCGCGGGCGCGAGCGGGCCGGCCTGGCCCGCGTGGCGCAGACGCGCCGCATGCTTAAAAATATGACCGCGGACCTGAAGAGGGCCTGCGTGGAGAGCTGGCCGCCGGGCATGGCCGTCTCCGGCCTGGGCGCCGCGCTCAAGGACCTGCTTTCCGCTTTCGAGCGCCGCTCCGGTATCGCCGTGCGGTCCAGCGTCAGCCTGCCGGAGCGCGGGCGCGCCGCCCGGAGCCCGCTGGGCATAGTGCTCTACCGCCTGGCCCAGGAGGCGCTGCGCAACGCCGAAAAACATTCCGGCGCCGGCAGCCTGGATTTTTCTGTGGACTGCGGCGGCGGCTGGATGACGCTCACCGTGCGCGACGACGGGCGCGGCTTCGACCCGGCCGGCAAGCGCGACAAGAAGGGCAGCCTGGGCCTTAAGATGATGGCCGAGGCCGCCGATTCCGCCGGCGGCTATTTCTCCGTCTACTCCAAACCGGGGGCGGGAGCCACGCTGAAGGCCGAGCTGCCGCTGACCGGCGTGAGGGCGCGGTGAGCGCCGCGGGTAAGATCCGCGTGCTGCTGGCCGACGACCACCCGGTGGTGCTCGAGGGGATAAAGGCCGTGCTCAAGAGCACCGCCCCCGACATCCTGGTCACCGGCGAGGCCCGCGACGGCAAACGCGCCCTGGCGCTGGCGCGAAGTTCCTCTCCGGACGTCTGCGTGTTCGACATCTCCATGCCCGTCCTCAATGGGCTTGAGGCCATGACCCGCCTGCTGGCCGAGCGGGCCGGCGCCCGGGTCATCATCCTCAGCATGCATGACGACCGGCCCACGGTGGAGAAGGCCCTCATCTCCGGCGCGATGGGTTACCTGGTCAAGGAGACGGCGGCCGAGGAGGTGGCGCGCGCGCTGCGCTCGGTGCACCGCGGCCAGCGCTACGTCAGCCAGTCCCTCGCTGCCGTGCTCAGCCCGGCCGCGCAGCGGACCCGCAAACCGGGTCCCGTACGGGCCTCGCTGCTTACCGCCAGGGAGCGGGAGCTGGTGCGCCTGATAGTGGAAGGCCTGCGCTACGCCCAGATCGCCGCCCGCCTGCGCATCTCCGAAAGCACCGTGCGCACGCACCGGCGCAACCTTTTCCGCAAGCTCGACATCCACAAACAGACCGATATCGTGCGCTACGCCATCCGCGAGGGGCTTTCCCAGCCCTGAACGCCTTCTACCCCTTTTGGGGTATATATTATTCCCGTTCAATACTATAGACTCTGTAACAGAGGATAGCTATAACGGGAACGATGACGGAAAAAGAATCCGATACTAAATACGCGGGCCAGATCAAGACGCAGGTGCTGATAGCCGCCGGCATGTCGCTGGCCGCCGCCGTCGTGGTCTTCGCCGTGGGCGCGCCGCTGCCGAGGGCGCTGGCCTGGCTCGCCCTCCTGAGTACCGTCCTTTATTCCGGATATTACCTCGCCTTCGACAGGATCGCCGCCACGTCCTCGCGTCTCACTAATTCCGCCATGGGCCTCATCGGCGCGGCCATACTGACGCTGGCCGCGCATTTTACGGGGGGCATAGTCTCGCCGTTCGTGTTCATGTTCTTCACCATCCTGCTCTCCGAAGGCGTGTACGGCGTTGCCGGATCCTACACGCTGCCGGCCATAACGGCCGGCTACCTGGGCGTGGTGCTGGGCCAGTACGCCGGGCTGCTGCCGCATTCCAATCCCTGGGCCGCCGAGATCTACGCCAGCCTGCCCGCCACGCTGCTGATAGCCGGCATCACGGTGCTCTACCTTTTTCTCATGCGGCGCCTGTCCGGGCAGATCTTCGAGAAGCTCAACCTGAAGCTGTCGCGCGAGCGGGAGCTGAAGGACGCGATGATGCGCAAGTTCTCGGAGCTCAACGCCACCGCGCAGCTGGGCGTGCTGGCGCACCGCATAGCGCACGACATGCGCGGGCCCATCTCCTGCATCTTCGGCTATCTCGAGATGGAGATGGCCAAAACCAAGTCCCCGGAGGACCTGGAGGTGCTGCGGGGGGTGCGGGAGACGGCCGCCGCGATGGTGGAATCGCTGCAGGGCATAACGCGCTTCGGCAAGCAGGGCGGGCCCGGCTGCGAGAGCATACACCTTTCCGACATGATGAAGGACCTGGTGGCCATAGCCTCCTTCTCGCCCCTGTCCAAGGGTGTCAGCTTCAAACTGGACAACCCGGAACAGAACAATATCACCATCAGCGCCTGCCGCCAGGACCTGCAGCAGGCCTTCTTCAACGTGGTCAAGAACGCCGTGGAGGCCGTCAGCGGGAACAACGACGACAAGCTCGTGGCCATCGGCATAGAGCGCGACGGCCGG
Organism: Elusimicrobia bacterium GWB2_63_16; assembly: GCA_001799715.1. Taxonomy (GTDB): domain Bacteria; phylum Elusimicrobiota; class Elusimicrobia; order Elusimicrobiales; family UBA9959; genus UBA9959. The sequence goes on from MGTZ01000046.1 coordinate 46,223, forward strand.
GACGCGCGCGTGACCATTTCCGACAATGGTCCCGGGATGACCGAGGACGCCTTGAGGAACGTCTTCAGGAAATCGCTGACCACCAAGAGCGACGGCACCGGCGTAGGGCTGATGATAACCCGCGACCTGCTGATGCGCAACAACGGCGCGATAAAGCTGCGCAACAGGGCTCCCGGCGGTCTTATCGCGGAGATCACGCTGCCGGCCGCCTGAATACGGCCAGCCGAAATTTTAGTATCATAATAACGTAGCGCAGAAGGAACGGGGTGAGAATCCCCGGCTGCCCCGCAACGGTGATGCCGCAAGGCTAAGCCCGGTCTACTGCAAACCCCGCCCTGCGGGGACTTCCGAGGGGAGAGCCAGCCCTTTCTCTTTGGAGCGAGGGCTTTTTTTATGGCAAAACTTTTAGCCGCCGTACTGCTGCTGTGCTGCGCCGTCCAGGCGCGGGCGCTGCGCGCCGTGTCCCTGCTGCCTTCCTATACCGAGATCATCTTCGAGCTGGGCGCCGGGAGCGACCTGGTGGGGGTCTCTAATTTCTGCAACTGGCCGCCCGAGGCCGGGCGGCTGGAAAAGACCGGCGACTACCTGCGGCCCAACATCGAGAAGGTCTACGCGCTGGAGCCCGACGTGGTCTTTACCGGCGCCTGGGCAGGCGCCTCCACGGGCAAGCAGCTGTCCGCCCTGGGGATCAAGGTGGTGGCCCTGCCCGAAGAGAGGAGCGTGGCCGATATCCTCAACACGGTGCGGCTGATAGCGGCCGCGCTGGGCCGCAAGAAAGAGGGGGAGGCCCTGGCCCGCAAACTTTCGGCCCTGGCGCCCCGCCCGCCCGCCGGCGAGCCCGTGAAGCTTTATATCGAGGTGGACGCCGGCGGCTGGACCACCGGCGGGCTGTCCTTCATTTCCGACGCCGCGCGGCTGGCCGGCGGGCGCAACGTTTTCGGCGGGGAGCGCAGGGGCTTCTTTCAGGCCACCTGGGAGGAGACGCTGCTGCTGGATCCGGAGGCCGCGCTGCTCTTCAGTGTGACGGAACGGGAATTCCTCTCGCGGCCGATGGCCGGCACCCTGGCCGCCGTGAAGGCCGGCCGGGTGATAACTTCGCTGGACCGCGACGCCTTCACCCGCCCCGGCCCGCGGCTGTTCGGCGAGATCGCCAGGCTCAGGAGCCTGCTGCATGGGAAAAATTAGCCTGCTGCTGGGCGCGCTGGCCGCCGCCTGCCTGTTCTCGCTGGCGGCGGGCCCGGCCGGCCTGGCCCCCGACATTATCTGGAACCTGCGCCTGCCCCGCACGCTGGCCGCGCTCGCCGTGGGCGCCGGCCTGGGTCTGGCCGGGGCCATGTTCCAGGGCGTGCTCAAGAACCCGCTCGCCGACCCGTACATACTGGGCACTTCCGCCGGGGCTACCGCCGCGGCGGTGCTCTGTTTCCTCGCCGGGGTCGAACGCACCTCGCCGGTCTTCTTCCTGGCCGTTTTTGCCGGAGCCTTCGGCGCCACCTTCCTCTCCTACTGGCTGGCGCGGCTGGCCGGGCGCCTGTCGGACGCGGCGCTGGTGCTGGCCGGCGTGGCCGTGAGCGCCTTCCTGTCGGCGCTGGTGATGCTGGCGCTGACGGCGGCGCGCGAGCGCTCCTTTTCGCTGTTCTATTTCGTGCTGGGCGGGCTGTACTCGGCCGAGCCCGGCGTGCTGGCGGTCTCGGCGCTGATCATAGCGGCCTGCGGCGCGCTGGCCATGGCGCGCTGGCGCGCGCTGGACGCGATGGCGCTGGGCGCCGAGGGGGCCTACCACCTGGGCGTGAGCCCCGAGCGGGAGCGCGCGCTGTTCTTCGTCTTCGCCTGCGCGGCCACCTCGGCCGCCGTGGCGCTGGGGGGGACCATCGGTTTCGTGGGGCTGATGACGCCGCATATAGTGCGCCTGCTGACCGGGCCCTCGGCGCGCAGCCTGCTGCCGGCGGCGGCGCTGGGCGGGGCCGCCCTGCTGACCGCGGCCGACGCCGCCGGGCGCACGCTGTTCTCCCCGGCCGAGATACCCGCCGGAGTGGTGATGGCCCTGGCCGGGGCGCCGTTCTTCATGTGGCTGCTCTGGCGCGGGGCCAGGGGGAGGGCCTGATGCCGGCGCTGAAAGTTTCGGGGCTTACTTTCTCCTACGGGCCCGAGCCGCTTATCGCGGACCTGACCTTCGAGCTGCGGCCGGGCGAGTTCATGTGCGTGCTGGGGCCCAACGGCTGCGGCAAGTCCACGCTGCTGCGGCTGCTGACCGGCTACCTGCGCTCGGCCGCCGGCTCCGTGCGGCTGGGCGGGGAGGAGGCCGGCGCCATAGAGCCGGCGCGGCTGGCGCGGCTGGCGGCCTACGTGGCCAGCGAAACCGCCACGCCTTATGATTTTTCGGTCAGGGATACCGTGCTGCTCGGCCGCACGGCCCGGGCCGGGCTGTGGCGCGGCTATTCGGGCGCGGACGGCGAGGCCGCGGACCGGGCGCTGCACGAGACCGGCATCACCCGCCTGGCGGGGCGCTCCATAAACACCCTCTCCACCGGCGAGCGGCAGCTGGCCTTCATAGCGCAGGCCCTGGCGCAGGAGGCGCGCCTGCTGCTGCTCGACGAGCCGACCTCCCACCTGGACCTGAAATACAAGGCCGGGATCATGGACCTGTTGCGGCGGCTGGCCGGCAGGGGGCTGGCGGTGGCGGCGGTGCTGCACGAGCCCGCCCTGGCCAGGCTGGGCTGCAACAAAGCCCTGCTGCTGCGGCGGGGGGGCGCCTACGCCTTCGGCCCCGCCTCCGAACTTATCACCCCGGCGGCCCTGGCCCCGGTCTACGGCGTGCCGCCGGACTCGCCCCTGCTCCCGAAGTAATTTTCGGCAAAAATAAAAACGCGCCCAGGCAGAGGCGCGTTTTTATTTATATTCAGTTCCTCTTACTCGGCGGCGGCTTCCTGGAACAGCTGCTGCATGGCGGCCGAGTCGGCGGGGTCCAGGGTGTGGTCGGTCACCCGGAACTCGGGCTGCGGGGTGACGGAGACGGGGAGGTCGAGCTGGCCGTTCATCATGATCTCCACGCCGCGCTTGGGGGCGGGGATGGTCAGCGACTGGTCGCCGTCGAGAGTGGTATAGATCTGAGCGCCGGAGGCCATCAGGCGGTCCATGGCTTCCTTGTGAGGGTGGCCGTAGTCGTTGTCCCGGCCCACCGAGATGATAGCTACGCGGGGCTGCACGCGCTCGAGGAACTTGGGAGCGGAGGAAGTTTTGGAGCCGTGGTGCGAGACCTTCAGGTAGGTGGAATCCAGGCCGGACTTGAAGATCTTGGTCATCGCGTTCTCTACCACCGCTTCGATATCGCCGGTCAGCAGCACGCCGTGGCCGTTGTAGTAGAAGCGGGTGACGATGGAGCAGTTGTTGAGCTCGTCGCTGATCTTGGTCTTCACGGGCTCTGAGCAGGTGTTAAGCACCTTCACGGTGACGCGGCTGTCCCAGTTGAGGGTGGTGCCGGCTTCGGGGTAGTGGGTCCGGCAGCCGGGCATATTGGCCGCCATCGCGCGCACTTCGTCGTCCCCCTGGGCGTCGGTATTGTCGGCGCGGGTGTCGTAGAAATTCTTGACCTGGAAGTTGCGGAACACGGTCTTTAGGCCCATGAAGTGGTCGCTATGGGGGTGGGTGAGGATCACGTGGTCTATGGTTCTGACGCCCCTGGCTTTGAGGAATTTCAGCACCGGCTCGCCGGAGGGGCCGCCGTCTATGAGGGCGTTGTGGCCGTTAGGCAGCTCTATGTACGTGGCGTCGCCCTGGCCGACGTTTATGAAGTGCACGTTCAACTGGGCGCTGGCGGCGGAGGCTCCGAGAAGCAGGGCGGCGATCAGGGCGGCGAATCTTTTCATGTTGGCTCCGTGCTTGTTGCTGTGGTTGCTCACGCTATATTGTATGGCAAGGGACAGGTGTTGACCAGCGTCAAAGGGCCCAGGCTTGCGGAGTCAATAGGCCCAGGTTTGGATGTCAATACATAGGTCTATTGGCCCGGGGGACCGGGCCCACCGGCCCTTGTGATGAAAGTTGTATATGATTAGAATGTAGATTGATGACTTATATTATGAGCGCCTTGCTTTGCTTTTTCTTCCTGGCCCCTGCCGCGGCCGGGGCGGAGGTCATTTCAGCGGCCGCGCTGGAGCGCAGCTTCGACATAGTCGTTTCTCCCGGGGAGCTGGCCGCGCCTCCGGAAGTCCGCACCCCGTCGCCGGCTTTCAGCCGCGGGGATTTCAGTTCCATCCCGGCCTATTCTTTCGCCTATCTCAACGATCTGAACACCCGGATGATAGACCTCTCCAACCGCAGCGTGGAGGCGGTCATCTTCAGCATCACTCTCAAGGACAATCCAGACGCGCTGATACGCGCCAAGAACCGCGGCGCCCGGGTGCGCCTGATCGTCGACGAGGCCCATGTCTACCCCAGGGCCGACGCCCAGATCACGCGGCTGATGAGCGAACCGGGCATAGAGCTGCGCACGCTGCGCGGTACCCGCTCCTACGGCGTTAACCATAACAAGATCCTGATCTGCGACGGCGCCGCCGTCTCCGCCGGCTCTTACAATTGGACCTTCGGCGCCACCTTCTCCAACCACGAGAACACGCTGGTGGCCCAGCATCCCGTTTACCTGGACGGCTATGCCCGCTATTTCGAATGGATGTGGTCCAAGTCCCGCACCCCGCAGCAGGGGCCCTCGGCCGAACTGCCGGAGGGCTATTACGGCGCGCCGCCGCAGGACCCCTCGCCGCAGCAGTCGCTCAACGGGCGGCCCGTGCCGGCTTACCTGTTCTCGCCCGGCTCGCGCGTGGAAGAGCGCCTCGCCGAGTTGATAGACGCCTCCCGCAGCAGCGTGGACGCCGTCACGTTCACCTTCTCCTCCAGGATCCTGGCCGACGCCGTGGTGCGCGCCCACCGGCGCGGGGTCAGGGTACGCTTCCTGATGGACAAGAACATGGGTAAAACCGCCGGTCTGGCCAAGCTGCTGTTCGACAGCGGCGTGCCTCTGAAGTGGGCCGGCGGCCGAAACGAGAAGGGCGCGCTGCACAATAAGTTCCTGATCCTGGACGGGGAGATCCTGCAGACCGGCTCTTTCAACTGGACCGTGAACGCCAACAAGAACTCTTTCGAGAACCTGATCTTCGTGAGCGACGCCGACGCCGTAAAGGCTTACCAGGGCACCTACGACTGGCTTTATAACGGCGCCGCGGCGCCCTCCGCGGGCGAGTTCGAGGCCGAGCCCGTGGAATGAGCCCGGCGCAGGCCCCTGAAAGCCCGGTAAAACCGGGCTTTTTTGTTCTCCGGCCGCGCGTGGATTTGCTATAATAATGGCGTAGGGTTGATTGGGGGGGATTTAGCGTAATTCTTTTTCACAAGCGCCGCTTCCCGGTAGGAAAATCATAATTGTATCCGCAAGGAGAAAGCGATGACTTCGTCCGGTCAGATAAACAATAAAAACACCGCGCCAGAGGCAGAACACAAGGCGCTGCCGGAAGGCTACGGCACCACGGAAGCGGCCCTGCTGCCGCGCGATCCCAACTGGATGTTCATCTACTGGGAGATCACCGAGAATTCCAGGAAGAACCTGTGCAAGACCCACGGCGAGGACCTGTTCCAGAAAGGCCGCCAGGTCATCCGGGTTTACGACGTGAGCGCCGCCGACGGCGACGGCGCCGCCCGCTATTTCGACATCCCGGTGATGTTCGAGGCCAAGAGCTGGTACGTGAACGTGCAGGAGGGCGGCCGCGCCTACTGCTGCGAGGTGGGGCTGGTGCTGCCGGACGGTTCCTTCGTGGGCATCGTCAAGACCAATACGGTCAATTTGCCGGCCGGCCGCGTCTCCAACGTGACGGACGAGAAGTGGATGGCGGTCACCGCCGATTTCGACAAGCTGCTGCAGCTCTCGGGCGTGGAGTATATCGGCAAGGGCTCCGGCGAAGTCGCGAAGTCCCTGGCCCAGCGCTGGGAGATGCTGCGCTCGGTGTTCAGCCGCGCCTCCTCGTGGGGCGTCTCCTCCATGAGCTCTCAGAACCTGCAGAAGCCGGAGCTGGCCAAGAAGTTCTGGCTGGTCGCCGACTGCGAACTGATCCTTTACGGGGCCACCGAGCCAGACGCCTTCGTGACCGTCTCCGGCCGCAAGGTGAATCTGAACCCGGACGGCACTTTCTCCATGCGCTTCGCGCTGCCGGACGGCGTAGTGGACCTGCCGGTGAAAGCCATGAGCAAAGACGAGACCGACTCCCGCGAAATCGACATCAAAGTGACCAGGGCTACCACCACCGATGGCAAATAACGAAGAAAAGGGCTACCTCTCTTTAGTACTTCACGCGCATCTCCCGTTCATCCGCCACCCGGAGTACGAGGATTTCCTCGAAGAGGACTGGTTCTTCGAGGCGATGTGCGAGACCTACATCCCGCTGCTCGACATCTACGAGCGGCTGACGGCCGAAGGCACGGATTTCCGCGTGACGATGTCCATCACGCCGCCCTTGTGCAACATGATGGCCGACGAGCTGCTGCGCGAGCGCTTCCGC
>MGTZ01000047.1 GCA_001799715.1 Elusimicrobia bacterium GWB2_63_16
GGTGGAGGACCTGCAGATAGAGCACGCCGTCTCCCGCGAGGCGCTGCGCCTGGCTTTCGACCAGCACAAGGCGCTGGCCGTGGGCCTGAAGGGCGTGCAGCAGGAGCGCTCCATCTCCGACGCTTTCGACCAGACCTCGTCCGGCCAGAGCCTCATCAACGTGATGAAGCTCGACTACGTGATAGGCTCCGGCGGCATCCTGGCGCATTCCCCCCGCCGCACCCAGTCGATGATGATGATGATCGACGCCTACCAGCCCGAGGGCATCACCCGCATGGCCGTGGACAGCATCTTCATGATGCCGCACCTGGGCGTGCTGGCGCAGATCAGCGAGAAGGCCGCGCTGGACGTGTTCTACCACGACTGCCTCGTGCGCATGGGCACGTGCCTGGCGCCCAAGGGCCTGGCCAAGGAAGGCCAGGTGATCCTGGACTGGGAAGTGACCGGCTCGGACGGAAAAAAAGAGAACGGGCAGCTGCGCTTCGGCGACATCGTGCACGTGCCTTTCGACGCCCCCAAGGCCAAACTCGTGGCCAAGCCGGCCAAGGGCTTCGACATGGGTTCCGGCCCCGGCAACAGGGTGGAGGCCGACATCGAGGGCGGCGTGGTAGGCCTGGTGCTCGACGGCCGCGGCCGGCCGTTCAACTTGTCCAAGGAACCCGGCAAGCGCCGCGACAACCTCAACAAGTGGTACAAGGCCATGGGGATGTACCCGGTCTGAACCCAGGCCCGCTAGACGCTACTTTCCAGGAGAGATAAAACATATGGCTCACGCTTATACGCCCGGACTCAAAGTAATGCCCTGCACGCTGCTTAAAAAAAAGCGGCTGCTGCCGATCCCCGGCCAGGTGCTCGCCCAGCTCGGGCAGAAGGTGGAAGCCCTGGACGTGGTGGCCAAGACCGAGCTGCCCGGCAAGGTCTTCTCCGTCAACGTCGCCAACCGGCTGGCCGCGGGCCCCGAGGAAGTGAAGGGCTTCATGCTCAAGGGCGAGGGCGACACGGTGAAAAAGGGCGAGATCATCGCCGAGAACAAGCCTTTCTTCAAATGGTTCAAGACCTCGGTGGACTCCCCGGTGGACGGCACCATAGAGGCCATCTCAGACGTGACCGGCCAGGTGCTGCTGCGCGAGCCCCCGAAGGTGCTGCCCATCAAGGCCTACGTGAAGGGCAGCGTGGTGGAGGTCACGCCTAATTTCGGCGTCACGCTGGAGGCCGAGGGCACGTTCATCCAGGGCATCTTCGGCATCGGCGGCGAGACCAACGGCGAGATCGTCATCGCGGTCGCCAGCCCCGACGAGGACCTGGAGCCCGAAAGCATCAAGGAAAATTACAAGGGCAAGATCGTGGTGGGCGGCAAGCACGCCAGCCTGTCCACGATCAAGCGCGCGATAGAACTGGGCGTCCACGCCATAGTGGTGGGCGGCATCCACGACCGCGACCTGCGCCAGCTGCTGGGCTACGACATCGGCGTGGCCGTGACCGGCACCGAGCAGATCGGCCTTACGGTGATCGTCACCGAGGGCTTCGGCTCCATCCCGATGGCCGAGTACACCTTCAAGCTGCTCTCGTCGCGCAACGGCGAGAAGGCCAGCGTGAGCGGCGCCACCCAGATCCGCGCCGGCGTGATGCGCCCCGAGATCATCATCCCCGGCTTTCCCAAGAACGTCACCGAGTGCAAGAAGGACCAGGGCCGCGGCTGGATAGAACCCGGCGACCCCATCCGCATCATCCGCGAGCCGCATTTCGGCGTGATCGGCACGGTGAAGTCCCTGCCCTCCGAGCTGACCGTGATAGGCAGCGAGAGCCACGCGCGCGTGCTCGAGGTGCTGCTCGACGGCGGCGAGGTGATAGTGGTGCCCCGCGCCAACATAGAGGTGCTGGAGAAGTAAGCGGCCGCGGCCAAATAATCAAATGCTGAAAAAACAGATCGCCTGCGCTGTAATGCTGTTAGCCGCCGTCCACGCGCCCCTGCGCGCCGAACCCGGCTTCAACCCCGCCGGCTGGGAAACCAGCAAGGACTTCCCTCTCATCGGCTCGCCCGAGGCTAAAAAAGGCGGCACCTTCCGCTCCGCCTGGTTCGGTTTCCCCCCCACGCTGCGCGCGCTGGGGCCAAATGCCAATACGCAGGAGAGTAACACCCTGCAGGGCCTGGTCTACGAGGGCCTGCTCGGCCTGCATCCCGTGACGCTGGAGTATGTACCCGGCCTGGCCGATTACTGGAAGGTCTCGGCCGACAAGCGCACTTTCTCCTTCCATATCAACCCCAGGGCCCGCTGGGCCGACGGCAGCCCGGTGACGGCCGAGGACGTGGTGGCCACCTGGGAGTTCAAGGTGCGCAAGGACATCAAGGACCCGTACTCGTACATGATGTGGAGCGAGAGCTACGAGAAGCCGGTGGCCGTGAGCCCCAGCGTGGTCTCGGTAAAGACCAAGACCCTGCACTGGCGCCTGTTCTACTATTTCAGCGGTTCGCCCATCTATCCCGCCAAGGAACTCAAGGGCCTGACCGGCGATAAATACCTCGAGGACTACAACTGGCGGATGTTCATGGGCTCGGGGCCTTACGAACTGAAGGCCGAGGATATAAAAAAGAACGAGTCCGTCTCGCTGACCCGCCGCAAGGATTACTGGGGCGAGCGTGAGCGCGGCAACATAGGGCTCAATAATTTCGACAAGCTGTCCTGGCTGGTGGTGCTCGACGACGAGCTGCTTTTCGAGAAGTTCAAGAAGGGCGAGCTGGACTGGTACAACGTCAACAAGGCCCAGCGCTGGCTGGAGGAATGCGACTTCGAGAAGGTGCAGAAGGGCTGGGTACAGAAGCGCAAGATCTTCACCAAAGCCCCGCAGGGCTTCTCGGGCCTGGTCTTCAACATGCGCAAGCCGCCGTTCAACGACCGCAACGTGCGCAAGGCCTTCGCGCTGCTCTACAACCGCGACAAGCTGATAGACAAACTTTTTTTCAACGAGTATACCTTCATAGACAGCTATTACCCCGGCAGCGACTGGGCCAACCCGGACAACCCGAAGATCCGCTACAACCCGCGCATGGCCAAGGTGCTGCTGGCCCGGGCCGGCTGGAAGAACCGCAATAAGGACGGCTGGCTGGAGAAGGACGGGAAGATACTGGAGATAGATTTCGAGTACGGCGACCCCAGTATGAGCCGCATCTACAAGGTGGTGCAGGAGGATTTCAGGAAGGCCGGCATCAAGATGGAGCTCAAACAGATAGACCGCAACACCCTGATGAAGAAGGTGGGCGAGCGCAACTTCACGCTGCATGCCCAGGCCTGGGGCGCGCTGCTGTTCCCCAACCCGGTCAGCTCCTGGGGCGGCGACCTGGCCGACAAGAACGACAATAATAACCTGCCCAGCTTCAAGAACGCCGAGGTGGACGCGCTGTGCAAGGAATACGACCTGGCTTTCGACCGGGCTACGCAGCGGCGCCTCGTCCGCAAGATAGACGGCATCATCTTCAGGGCGCACCCTTACGCGCTGGGCTGGGGCTCGGGCTTCAGCCGCATCCTCTATTACGACAAGTTCGGCCACCCGGAGAAATATTTCTCCAAGACGGGAGACTACCGCGGCATGGTCTCGCTGTGGTGGCTGGACCCGGCCAGGGAGAAGGCGCTGAACGAGGCTATGGCGTCCGGAGCCAGCCTGCCCGTGGGGCAGGTGGAGCACCGGCCCTGGGACTGAGGTTTTAAACTATGAATGGAATGACCACCTACTTTCTGCGCCGGCTGCTGCTGATCCCGGTGACTTTCATAGCGATCACCTTCCTGGTCTACGCCATCCTGCGCGTGGTGCCGGGCGGCCCCATAGAGCAGGCCCAGCTGCAGATCAAGATGGCCATGATGGGCGAGGGCGGCGGCGGCGGCATGGCCAGCGCCCAGGCCGAGCTGCAGATCCCGGCCTCGGCCATGGAGGAGCTCAAGAAGTACTACCATCTCGACAAGAGCATCCCCGAGGGCTACGCCCGCTGGCTGTGGGGCATAGTGCGGCTGGACTTCGGCCGCTCCTACGTCTACAGCGAGCCGGTGCTGGACGTGATCGTCTCCAAGTTCCCCATCTCCATCTACTTCGGCCTGATAGGCTACTTCGCCTCGTGGCTGATCTGCGTGCCGCTGGGCGTCAGCAAGGCGCTGCGGCATAAGACCGGCTACGACACCGCCACCTCGGTGCTGGTCTTTGTCGGCTACGCCATCCCTGGCTTCGTGGCCTGCCTGATCCTGATGGTGCTGCTGGGCGGCGGCAGCTACCTCGACGTGCTGCCTCTGGGCGGCTTCCGGTCCGAGAACTGGGCGGAGCTCGGCTTCTTCGCCCGCATCTCCGACCAGCTGCAGCATACGGCGATCCCGGTGATCGGCTACGTGATGGGCGGCTTCGCCACGATGACCATCCTGATGAAGAACTCGCTGCTCGACAATCTGGGCGCCGACTACGTGCGCACGGCCTTCGCCAAGGGCCTGTCCGAGCGGCGCGTGGTGTTCGTGCACGCGATGCGCAACTCGCTGATCCCGCTGACGGTGGGCATCGGCCACGCCCTCGGCCTGCTGTTCGCCGGCTCCTTCCTTATAGAGAAGACCTGCAACATCCCGGGCATGGGCCTGCTCAGCTTCAACTCCGTCATCCAGCGCGACTACCCGGTGATCCTGGGCACGCTGGTCTTCCTGGTGCTCATCAGGCTGACCGGCAATATCTTCTCCGACATGATCTGGGCGATGATAGACCCCAGGATAAGGTTCGGCAAATGACCGCAATGATAAAACTCATAGAAGCCGCCCTGCTGTTCGCCGCGGGCTACCTGTTCACGCACCGGGCGCTGCCCTGGCTTTACGTAAAAGCCGGCGAGCGCCTGGGCTTCGACATGAAACTCGCCCCGCACTGGGAGAAGCGCATCGCGCGCTTCAAGACCATCAAGCGCGGCTACTACTCCTTCCTCATCGTGACCACGCTGTTCGTGATGTCGCTGTTCCTGGAGTTCATGGTGAACAACAAGCCGCTGTTCATCCGCTACAACTCCACGGTGGCTTTTCCGGCCGCGGCCGAGTGGCTCGACGGGCTGCTGTTCTTCAAGGCCCCGCGCCCGATGGACCGCAAGGCCGACTACGGCCAGATCGGCGACGACCAGGTGGATTACCGGCTGTTCGCGGCGGCCCGCAGGGACCCCGCCGTCTTCGACGAGCAGCTTAAGACCCTGGCCGGCGAACTGGACGCCATCCGCGCCCAGCTGGTCAAAAAGCCGGGCCCCAAGGCCACGGCCGAGGAGCGCCAGGACTACCAGGACCTGCAGGACATCGTGCCGGCCATCGAGGCCGACATGAAGACCCTCTCCGACGCCAAGGCCGTTTTCGCGGCCGGCAAGGCCTCCGTGCTGATGCCGGTCTACCCCTATTCGCCGCGCGAGCATCTGCTCGACATGCCGGGGCGCCCCCCGCACCGCCCAGGCGCGAGCCACCTGCTCGGCACCGACGACTCGGGCGCCGACGTGTTCGCGCAGCTGGTCTACGGCTTCCGCATCTCCATGTCCTTCGCGCTGATAGTCTCGTTCACCGGCTACGTGATCGGCATCATCGTGGGCGGCGTGATGGGCTATTTCGGCGGCTGGACGGACATCCTGATCCAGCGTTTCATCGAGATCTGGTCCTCCATCCCGTTCCTGTTCATGATGATCATCATCGCGGCCATCATCCAGCCTACCTTCCTGCTGCTGGTCTCGCTCATCGTGCTGCTGCAGGGCTGGGTGGGCATCTCGTACTACATCCGCGGCGAGTTCTACCGCGAGAAGTCGCGCGACTACGTGCACGCCGCCGTGGCCATGGGCGCGAGCGAATGGTCGGTGATGATGAAGCATATCCTGCCCAACTCGCTGGTGCCGCTGGTCACGTTCGCGCCGTTCAACGTGGTGGGCACCATCGGCTCGCTGGTCTCGCTGGACTACCTTGGCTTCGGCATGCCCGTGGGCACGCCCAGCTGGGGCGCGCTGCTGGACCAGGGCATGAAGTACCTGAAGTACTACCCGCACCTGATCCTTACCCCCTCCATAGCGATGGCCGTCACGCTGTTCATGGTGGTCATGATAGGCGAGGCCGTGCGCGAGGCTTTCGATCCCAAGGTCTTCTCGAGGCTGAGGTAATATGTCCGCAACCGAGCATAAGAAAAAACTGCTGGAAGTTAAGGGCCTCAAGACCTGTTTCCAGGTCGAGGACAAGTTCGCCCGCGCCGTCGACGGCGTGGACTTCCATATCTACGAGAACGAGGTGCTGGGCCTGGTAGGCGAGAGCGGCTGCGGCAAGTCCGTGACCGCGCTGAGCATATTGCGCCTCATCCCGGACCCGCCCGGCCGGATCACCGACGGAGAGATCCTCTTCCGCGGCAAGGACCTGCTCAAACTCTCCTATCCCGAGATGCGCAAGATCCGCGGCAAGGACATCTCGATGATCTTCCAGGAGCCGATGACCTCTCTGAACCCGGTCTTCTCCATCGGCTGGCAGCTGATGGAGGCCATCCGCTTTCACCAGGAGCACATGACCGAGGCGCAGGTGGAGGCGCGGGCCGTGGAGATGCTCGGCCTGGTGGGCATCCCGTCGCCCAAAGCCCGGCTGAAGGATTACCCGCACCAGTTCTCCGGCGGCATGCGCCAGCGCGTGATGATAGCCATGGCGCTCGCGAGCGACCCGGCGCTGCTGATAGCCGACGAGCCGACCACGGCGCTCGACGTCACCATCCAGGCGCAGATCCTCGACCTGATGCTCGAGGTAAAGAAGAAGACGCACGACGCCGCCATCCTGCTCATCACGCACGACCTGGCCGTGGTGGCCGAGACCTGCCAGCGCGTGGCCGTGATGTACGGCGGCCGCATCCAGGAAATTTCGGACGTGAAGCCGCTGTTCGACGACCCGCTGCACCCCTACACCAGGGGCCTGCTCAAGTCGCTGCCCGGCTTCAAGAACGAGCCCGGCAAGCCGCTGCCCGTGATAGAGGGCATGGTGCCGGACATCCTCAGCTTCCCCAAGGGCTGCAAATTCAGCAACCGCTGCCCCGAGGTGATGCCGCAATGCAGCGAGACGGAGCCCGAGCTGGTGGAAGTTGCCCCCGGCCGGCAGGTAAGGTGCCACAAATGTCCCAAAAAACAGCCGTAAAAACCGATACCGACCGGAAGCACATCCTCGAGGTCACCGACCTCAAGGTGCATTTCCCCATCCACGGCGGCCTCTTCCTCAAACAGGTGGGCGAGGTGAAGGCCGTGGACGGCGTCTCGTTCTCCATGAAGCCCGGCGAGACGCTGGGCATGGTGGGCGAGTCAGGCTGCGGCAAGACCACCATCGGCAAGGCGCTTATCAATCTGGCCCCGGTCACCTCCGGCCGCATCATGTTCCCCGCCAAGGACGGGACCATGACCGACATCGCCGGGCTGAACCGCTCGGCCATGCGCCCGTTCCGCTCGCGCATACAGATGGTGTTCCAGGACCCCTACTCCTCCCTGAATCCGCGCATGTCGGTGGAGGCCATCGTCTCCGAGCCGCTGGACATCCACCTGCCCGAGCTGGGCCGCAAGGAGAAGCGCGAGAAGGTGGGCTGGCTGCTGGAGAAGGTGGGCCTGCGGGCCGCCTACGCCTCGCGCTACCCGCACGAGTTCTCCGGCGGGCAGCGGCAGCGCATCGGCCTGGCCCGCGCGCTGGCCACCAACCCCGCCTTCATCATCGCCGACGAGCCGGTCTCCGCGCTGGACGTCTCGATACAGGCGCAGATCATCAACCTGCTGCAGGACCTGCAGGACGAGTTCAACCTCACCTACCTGTTCATCGCCCACGACCTGTCGGTGGTGGAGCATATCAGCGACCGCATAGCCGTGATGTACCTGGGCAACATGGTGGAGCTGGGCACCAGCCAGGACGTCAACAAGAAGCCGCTGCATCCCTACACCCGGGCGCTGATGTCGGCCGCCCCGCTGCCGGACCCGTACAAGACCCGCGGCGAGCGCATCATCCTCAAGGGCGACGTGCCCAGCCCCCTGGCCAAGCCGTCGGGCTGCGGTTTCCGCACCCGCTGCCCCATAGCCCGCCCCGAGTGCGCCGACCGCGTGCCCGGGCTGCAGGAAAAGGCCCCCGGCCACTTCGCCGCCTGCCCCTACGTATAGCCGCGGTTTTTCCGTCCGCGGCCCGGCCGGGCGCCCCTCGTAAGGGCGCCCGGTTTTCGCTTGCCTGCAAATGAGGTTAAAAGGTATATTTACTATCAATATGGCCAAGACAAAGACACTCGCGGTTCTTATCGCTTTCTTCCTGGCGGCCGGCGCGGCTTCGGCCGCCCCGAAGGCCGGGAAAACGGCCCCCGTCCCGGCTATAGCCGGGTTCACGGCCGCCGACATGCCCTACGACGCAGGCAACGCCCTGCTGCTGCGCTGGCCCGACGGGCAGTACGCCGCCGACACCGTCTACCGCGTCTTCCTCTCCACGGCTGAGGCGGGCGGCTGGGTGCAGGCCGACGAATTCAAGGCCGCCGACCGCTCGGCCAAGGCCATCCCGCTGCCCTTCTGGGCCTGGGAACCCCTGCCCGGAGAGCTCGCCGTGAAACTCGAGATCGGCGCGCTGGTGGGCGAGCTAAAGTCCGGCTCCGACGTCAAGGTGAAGGTGGCCGCGTTCGAGAAGGACAAGCTGATCGCCGAGTCGCTGGCCGTGACCGCGCAGATCCGAGGCAACTGGTTCCGCCTGGACCGCCTCAATAACCTGATCCTGCTGACGGTCGTCGTGATCGCCTTCTTCTGGGCCGTGTCGCACGCCAAACGCAAGGGCCTGTTCATCCGCCGCATCGCCGGCCTGGACGCCATCGACGAGGCCATCGGCCGCTCCACCGAGATGGGCAAGCCGATCTACTACGTGCCCGGCATCGGCCAGATGAGCACCATCTCCACGATAGCCTCCACCTTCATCCTGGGCGAGGTCGCCAAGAAAGTGGCGTCCTACGACAGCCAGATCAAGGTCCCGCACTACGACCCCGTCGTGATGACGGTGGCCAAGGAAGTGGTGAAGCAGTCCTACCTGGAGGCCGGCCGCCCGGACTCCTACCGCGAGGACCTGAACTTCTTCGTCAGCCACGACCAGTTCTCCTACGCCGCCTCGGTGGACGGCATGATCTCGCGCGAAAAGCCCGCCGCGATCTTCTTCATGGGCTACTTCATGGCCGAGTCCCTGCTGCTGGCCGAGGTCGGCTCCACCACCGGCGCCATCCAGATCGCAGGCACGGACGTGGAGCACCAGCTCCCGTTCTTCTTCACCGCCTGCGACTATACGCTCATCGGCGAGGAACTTTACGCGGCCGGCGCCTACCTCTCCAAGGAGCCGATGCTGGTCAGCGCGCTGAAGGTGCAGGACCTGGGCAAGCTGGTGGTGATGGTCTCCGTCGCCATCGGCGGCCTGCTGGTGGCCGTTGGCGCCAAACTGCAGTGGGATAATCTGGTGCAGGTCATAATGACGCTGTTCAAGGCATACTGATATGAAAATCATTAAGAACTATCTCCCCCTCGCGATGGTCATGGTCATGGGCCTGCTGATGCTGGGCTCCTACTACGTCCCCCACAAGCTGTCGGTCGACTACGTAGAGCAGATGAACAAGTGGGAGAACATCGTGTTCGCCTTCGCCTTCCTGCTGGGCCTGCTGAGCCTGTTCGTCTCGCATTACGGCAAGATCAGGCGCCGCCAGGACGGCTGGGGCTACAGTATCTTCGTGTTCGTCGGCTTCCTCATCATGGTGGTGCCCTCGCTGATAAGCGGCGGCAAGCAGATGGTGGACGGCCAGGTGACCGGCCTGGGCTGGTCCTTCCGCTACGTCTATAACGCCCTCAGCGCCACGATGTTCGCCGTGCTGGCGTTCTACATCGTCTCTACCGCCTACCGCTCCTTCCGCATCAAGTCCGCGCAGGCCTTCGTGCTGTTCGTCGCGGCCTTCATCCTGATCCTCGGCAAGGTGCCGCTCGGCCAGATGGCCTGGGAATCCGTCCTGGGCTGGACCGGCTACGGCATCGACAGGGTGATAGAGTGGATCATGAGCGTGCCCGCCGTGGCCGGCAAGCGCGGCATCATGATCGGCATCGCGATCGGCGCCATCGTGACCTCGCTCAAGATAATCTTCGGCATCGAACGCCAGTACATGGGTAAGGATTAAACTATGAAGGAAAACCTCCTCAAATTCCTCAAGATCGACCGCCGCTGGATCTTCCTGGCGCTGGCCATGATTCTGTTCGTTCCTATCATAAAGCCGATAGGCCTGCCCAACAAGACCATCTCCAAGGACGTGCAGAACGCCTTCAACTACCTCGACAAGGTGCCGGCGGGCTCTTTCGTGCTGTTCTCGCTGGACTACGATCCGTCCACCCGCCCGGAGCTGCATCCGCAGGCCGTGGCGGCGCTGCGCTACGCGTTCAAGAAGAACCTGCGCGTGGGCATCGTCACCTACATCGCCGGCTCCACGGGCCTGATCCAGCAGCTTATCGAGAAGGTCCCGGCCGAGGCCGGCAAGGTCAACGGCACCGACTACGTGGTGTACCCGTACATGGCCAACGCGGTGGCCGCCATGACGCAGATGGCCTCCGATTTCTACGGCATCTACGACAAGGACATCGACGGGCGCGACGCCCGCTCCCTGCCCGTGATGAAGGGCGTGCGCAACTATAAGGACATCCCCCTCATCGTCAACATCACCGGCACCAGCATCCTGGATTTCTGGGTGGCCTATGTGGGCGACAAGTACAATGTGCCCGTGGTAGGCGGCGTGACCGCCATCAGCCAGCCCGGCTACGGCCCCTACCTGCAGACCGGCCAGCTGAAAGGGCTGATCGGCGGCATGAAGGGCGCGGCCGAGTTCGAGTCGCTGGTGAAAGAGCCCGGCAAAGGCACGTCCGGCATCGACGCGCTGAACCTGGCCCATCTCATGGTGCTGCTCCTCATATTGACGTCCAATATCATTCTGCTGGTAGTCAGGTATCTCTAAGAGGTAATTATGACCGAAACAACATGGCTTATCGCTGGCGCCTGGGTCTCCGCGGGCCTCACGATCTTTCTCTTCAGCTTCCTCTATAAGGACAACCCGTTCTTCAAGATAGCCGAGCATCTGTACCTAGGCGCCGGCATGGGCTGGTGGTTCCAGGTCTATCTGTACAATATCTGGAAGCCCAAGGTGTTCGAGCCGCTGGCCGGCGGGGACTTCTTCGTGCTGATCCCGGCCCTGCTGGGCCTGTCGCTGGTGACGCAGTTCGTGCCCAAGATCTCCTGGATCTCGCGCTACGGCTTCACGTTCATGATGGGTTACGGCGCAGGCCTGGAGATCCCCGCCCGCCTTTCCACCGACTTCATGAGCCAGATCGCCGGCACCATCAAGCCCTTCAGCCTGATGGCTTCGATGTCCGGCTTCGACATCCTCAACGCCCTGATCGTGGCCGCCGGCACCATCTGCGTGCTGTTCTACTTCTTCTTTTCGGTCGAGCATAAGGGCTCGGTGAAGAAGATCTCTAACATCGGCATCTACTTCCTGATGATCTACTTCGGGGCGGCCTTCGGCAACACCGTGATGGCCCGCTTCTCGCTGCTGTACGGGCGCTTCGACGACCTGAACACCTCGGCGGCCGCGTCCAACTTCTACGCCACGCAGATCATCCTCGCGGCGATGGCCGCCTACTTCCTGCTCCATTCTTTCCTGGGCAAGAAAGAGCAGGCCGAGGAAGCCCGCTAAGGGTTCCCAAGGCGCAAAAAAGGCGGGCCGGATAAAACCGGCCCGCCTTTTTTTATTCCCCTCCCCGGGGGGCGCTTACTTCGCGATCTCTATTTTGGCCTTCTGCCTCAGTTCCGCCGCGAGCAGCGGCAGCTCGCGGGTTATGGCCTGGTTGAGCAGCGCGGTCTTGATGTTCTCCCTGACCGCGTCGAAGGCAGCCGGCTGCGCCGGCCTGAGCTCCTCGGCCTTGAAGAGGCTGAAGCCCGCGCCGGTGGCCATGGGCTTGGTGTACTGCCCCGCCTTGAGCGAGAAGATCTCCTTCTCTATCTCCGGCAGCAGCATGCCGCGGGAGATATAGCCCAGGCTGCCGCTGTTGCTGCGCAGCGCGGCGTCCGAGGACTTGAGCGCGGAGAGCTTGGAGAAGTCGGCGCCGACCGAGGTGAGCAGGTCGTAGGCGTCGTCGGCCTCGGCCTTGGAGGCCACGAAGATCTGGCTGAGGCGCACGGCTTCGGGCACGCCCAGGCGGTCCTTGTTCTGGTCGAAGAAGGCCTTGGCGTCGGCGTCGGTGACGGCCAGCTTGCGCGAGGCTATCACGGCACCGCGTATGGCCAGCTGCCGGCCCAGCAGGTCTTTGAGGTCCTTGGCGGTCCAGCCTACCGACTTGAGGCTGGCCTCGAAGGCGGCCTTGGAAGGCGCGCCGGCGGCCAGGGCGGCGTAGCGGGCCTCCACTTCCTTCGGGTCGGCCTTCACGCCCAGGCGGGCGGCTTCCTCGAGGAGCAGGCGCTCGTCTATCAGCTCGGACAGCCCCTGCGCGGCATGCTGCCACCAGAGCTTCTTGGTCAGTTCGGCTGAGGCCACGGGCTTTCCGTTGATCACGGCTACGTTCTTTTCGGCCGCCTGCAGGCCGGACGCGAAGAGCGCCAGCGCGGCTGCGGCTAATATGGTCTTTTTCATTTTCCCT
The DNA here is from genome assembly GCA_001799715.1 of Elusimicrobia bacterium GWB2_63_16. GTDB lineage: Bacteria > Elusimicrobiota > Elusimicrobia > Elusimicrobiales > UBA9959 > UBA9959. Next base: position 12,665 of record MGTZ01000047.1, read on the forward strand.
CCTTACTTCTTTACCAAAAGCGTCTGGGTGGGGTAGGCCATCTCGGCTCCGGCCGCGGCGAAACCCTTTATAACCCCGAGCAGCGTCTTCTCATGGGCGGCCATATAGGCGTTGTAGTCCGGTTCGGTGACGTAGTAGACGGTTTCGAAATCCAGCGAGTAATCGCCGCAGTTATAGAGGTTGCAGCGGTCGAATTCGGCCTTGGGCACGGCCTGCACGGCGGTCTTTACTATCCCGGGTATCTTTTCGAGGATCTCCGGCTTGGTGCCGTACACTACGCCGGTCTTGAAGACCACGCGGCGCTTGGTGAGGTCGTGGTAGTTGCGGATGCGCGACCCCAGCAGATTGGAGTTGGAGACCACTACCATCTCGCCGGAGATACTGCGGATGCGGGTGGACTTGAGGCCCACGTGCTCTATGGTGCCGGAAACGGAGTCCGAGACCACAAAATCCCCCACCTTGAACGGCTTGTCGAGCAGGATGACGAAGAAGTTGAACAGGTCGCCCAGGATGGCCTGGGCCGCCAGGGCCACGGCGACGCCGCCGATGCCGAGGCCGGTGAGCACGGCGGAGATGTTGACGCCCAGGTTGTCGAGCACGAACAGCACCGCGGCTACCCAGACCAGCGTGCGCAGGATCACCTGCGTGCTCTTGACCACGGAGGTCTTGGCCTGCCCGTCGAGGTCGCGCTGGGCGGCGACCTTGTTGATCCAGTAGGTGAGCAGCGCCTGGACTATGGTGATGCCCCGGTAGGTGAAGACGAGCAGCAGTACCGTTTTCAGGCCGCGGTTGAAGCCGCCGCTGAGGACGAGGTAGCGGCTGGCGATAAAGAAGGCCACCAGCTGGTACTCGAACCACTGGAGCTTGCTGATCAGCGCTATCACCAGGTCGTCGAGGTCGGTCTCGGTTTTGGCGGCCAGCGCCCTGAGGCGAGCTATGACGACGTTCTTGACCACGTAGAGCAGCGCCAGGGCGGCCAGGAAGGCGGCCAGCGCGTAGGCATAGCCCACCGCGGTGTTGCCCAGTATGAGTTCGGTTTCCCACCAGTTGCCGGAAAAATTGAGGTTCATCCCTTAATTATAAAAGATTTGCCGCTTGTTAGGGAACCGGTGGCTACACCGCCCGGGGCACGGGGTCCGCGCTCCTGGAAGAGGGGAACCGTTGCGCGGTTCCCCCCGCCCTGGGAAATTAAAGGGCGGGTCCCCCCTTCCCCAAAGTCGCGCGGGCCCCATGCCCCGGCCGGCCTTGTAAGTATGAAGTCCGGCGGAGGACCGCAGGCCCTCTTCGGCCGCGCCCGCTCTATGAGCGAGCGGCAAGCCCTCCGGCGGGGCTGTAGCGTGATAAAAGAAAGAAGCCGGCGCGGGGGCCGGCTTCCTTGGGGCTGGGAGGCGGTGTTACTTGTAGTGCCTGCGCAGCTGTTTCCTGTCCACGTTGGCCAGTTCGAAGTCCTGGGTGGTGATGAGCGCCTGCTTGGGGCAGCTCTCGGCGCACTGCCAGCAGTACACGCAGTTGCCCAGGTGCATGATGCAGTCGAACTTCTTTTTCGCCACGGGCGCGGGCTGGCCCTCCACCTGCGCGGGGGCCGGGGGCTGGTGCGGGTCGAGCGGGATCTCTATGGCTTTGGCGGGACAGACCCGCACGCAGATCTGGCAGCCTATGCACTTCGAGGAGTCGAAGTCGATGCGGCCGCGGAAATTCTTCATGGGCGTGGCCGGGGTGAACGGATAGCCGCTGGTCGCCGGCTTCTTGAAGAGGTGCTTGATAACTTCGCTGAAGATTCTGGCTGGCTTTTTCATGGTTTATCCTAATTTGTACTTGAGGAAGATGTCGAACAGTACCTGGGCCATGGCCACCGGGGCCAGGTACTTCCAGCAGAAGTTGATCATCTGCTCTATGCGGATGCGGGCCATCAGCACCTTCAGCAGCGCGAGCAGGAAGGTGATAGCCAGCGTCTTGGCAAGGAACAGGACTATCGCCGCCGCGCCGGTCAGGCCCAGCGCGCCGCCGAGGAACACCGCGTTCAGCAGCGCCGCGCCGACCACCAGTTCCATGTCCACGGCGAGCAGGAAGAAGTCCAGCAGCCGTCCGGAGTATTCCGTGAACTGGCCGCCGGCGATCTCGTTCTTGGCGTGGGGGATGTCGAAGGGCAGGCGCTCCAGCTTGCCCTGCAGCGCGATGATGGCCGCCAGGAAGCCCAGCAGCTGCGCCGGGATCAGCGCGGGGTGCGCCGCGAAGAAGGAGGAGATCTCGGCGATGTTCCAGCTGCCGGCGAGGATGGCCGGGCCGATGAGCGACAGCATCAGCGGCACTTCGTAGGCGAAGAGCTGCGTCAGCACGCGCATGGAACCCACCGTGGAATAAGGGCTCTTGGAACTCCAGCCGGCCAGGAAGAACGTCACGGTCGGGATGGTCAGCAGGTAGATCACCGCCACCAGGTCGCCCTGGAAGGAGAACAGCGCGGCCTCGCCGACGGGGATGGAGACCATCGCGGTCATCACGGCCGCCAGCGCGAAGTAAGGCAGCACGCGGAACATCGTGTTGTCGGCTTCGTCGGGAACTATCACTTCCTTGGCGAGCAGCTTGATGAAGTCGGCGAGAGGCTGGAACCAGGGCGGGCCCATGCGGTTCTGCATCACGGCGCAGAGCTTGCGGTCCACCCACTGCAGCATCATGCCGTAGGAGGCGAGGAACAGGAAGCCCGGGAAGATCAGTATCTGTGCGAGAGGAATTATGGAGTCCATTGTCAATCCTTATCCCAGCCTGGAGAAGTCCACGCCGCGGCGCTTGTACTGGTCGATGGCCATTTTGCGCAGCTCTTCCCAGCCGTAGGTCTGCTTCTTGCCCTTCTTGGGGTCCCAGACCACGGCGCGGTCCGTGCAGGACATGCACGGGTCTATGGCCGCTATCACCAGCGGCACGTCGGCCATCCAGCCGCCCTCGAGCATGTACTGCACGCTCTGCAGGTTGGCCAGGGTGGGGGCGCGCACTTTCAGGCGCTCGGGTTTGTCCGTGCCGTTGGACTTGAGATAGTGGATGTCCTCGCCGCGGGGCGCTTCGTAGTGGTTCACGGCCTCGCCGGGGGCTATGCGCATGGGCACTTTCACCGCTATCGGGCCCTCGGGCAGGTTGTTGAGTACCTGCTTGATCATCTTGTAGGACTCTACGAGCTCGAGCGCGCGCACCACCAGGCGGCCGAAGACGTCGTTGGTGTTGTGAGTGATGACCTTGAAGTCCAGCTCGTTATAGATCAGGTACGGGTCGTCCTTGCGCACGTCGCGGGCTATGCCGGACGCGCGGGCGGTGGGGCCCACGGCGTTGCGGCGCAGCGCCTCTTCGGGCGGCAGCATGCCCACCTTGCTGGTGCGGGCGTAGATCGTGGGCTCTTCGGTGGCGAGTTTGATGTAGTAGTTGGTGCGCTCGACGAGGTAGTCGATGCGCTTCATCACCTCGGCCCGCTGTTCGGCCGAGACGTCGCGGCGCACGCCGCCCAGGGTGTTGATGGAGTAGTGCACGCGGTTGCCGCTGAGCAGTTCCAGGCAGTCCAGCACCTGCTCGCGGTCGCGCCAGGTGTACATGAACAGCGTCTCGAAGCCCATCTCGTAGCCCGCCACGCCCAGCCACAGCAGGTGGCTGTGCACGCGCTCGAGCTCGGCTACCAGCGTGCGGATGGCCAGCGCCCTCTTGGGGGTTTCGGCCTTGGCGAGCTCTTCGACGTTGGTGATGTAGCAGGTCGTGTGGGAATGGGAGCAGATGCCGCAGACGCGCTCTATCAGGTAGAGGTCCTGCAGGTAGGTGCGCTCCTCGGCGGCCTTCTCCATGCCGCGGTGGTTATAGCCCAGGTTCACCGTGGCGCCCTGGATCTGCTCGCCCTCGAGGACGAGCATGAAATTCTCCGGCTCCTTGAGCGCTACGTGCTGGGGCCCGAAGGGGATGGTTATCTTGGACATTATTTGGCCTCCTTTTCTCCGGCGGGCTGGACGAACTTCCAGTCCTTGCGCAGCGGGTACTGGTCGGTCGGGAAATCGTCGGGCAGCGGGTAGCGGCGCCCGGGCGGCAGGCCGGTGATCCTGATGCCGAACATGTCCTCGAGCTCGCGCTCGTAGGAGAGGGCGCCCGGGTAGACCGCCAGCACGCTGGGGATGACGGGGGTGGCGCGGGGCGTCTTTACCTTGAGGTTTATTATCACGTGCGTGTCGGTAATATGGTAGAAGGCGCCGAGGTTCTCCCCCTCGTCGAAACCGGTGACGGTGGCCAGGTACTCGAAGCCGGCGGCCCGCAGCCAGGCGGCCACTTCGGGCAGCTTGGCCGTTTCCACCTCGGCCCAGACGCGGTTCTTGCGCTGGACGAGGGCGTTGGAGACGGAGCCTTTGAAATGCTTCTCCAGGTCCGCCTTTATCTGTTCTTCTCTTTCAAATTCGCTCATGTCGGGATCTCCTCTTACTTCTTGCCTTCCACGCTCTGTATCAGCTTCACGACGGCGTCTATGATGGCCTCGGGGCGCACCGGGCAGCCCGGGACGTAGACGGAGACCGGGAGCGTCTGGTGCACGCCGGGGATGACGCCGTAGCAGCCGTTGAACACGCCGCCGGAGCAGCCGCAGGCGCCGACCGCCATCACGAACTTGGGCTCGGGCATCTGGTCGTAGATCGTCCTGAGGCGCTTGGCCTGCTGGAGCGTGACCGGGCCGCTCACCACCAGGATGTCCGCGTGGCGGGGCACGGCCTTCTGTACTATGCCGAAGCGCTCCACGTCGTAGCGGGGCGTCAGGGCGTCGACTATCTCGATGTCGCAGCCGTTGCACGCGCCGGAGTTGAAGTGCAGGATCCAGGGCGATTTCAGCAGCGACCAGGTTATCAGTTTGTCTATGGTTTTCATGTCGTTATCCCACGAAGAGTATGGCCAGGATGACTATCACGGCGGCCGCGTAGCCGGCCACCAGCTCCACGCCGGCGGAGATGGGGTTGAAGCTCCAGGTGGCGAGCATCAGGCCCGCCACGTGCAGCAGCGTGAAGAAGATCGCGAACGGGAAGAAGCTCTGGTAGTCGGGGACGGCCTTGGCCTGGTCCACGGGCACGTCCTCGCCGCAGCCGTAGGGCTTGTGCTTGGCCGAGCCGGGCACGCGGGCCGGCTTGGCGGAGAGCGGCGACAGCGCCAGCGAGAGCAGCATCACGAACAGCAGGGAAACCGCGAAGGTAACCGGAGGGAAGAGAAGTATGTCCATGTGATTATCCTTTCAGGCTGTCTAGCTTCCAGATGTCGGCGGCGCCGTGCAGGCGGAAGTTCTTGACGAGCAGCGCCAGGCCGGCCGCCACCACCACGACCTCGATGACGATCATCGTGATCAGCAGCGCCTGCGCGTAGATCAGGTTATTGGCCAGCGCGCCGGCGGAGATCAGGGCGAGCATCGCGGCCTTGGAGACGATCTCCAGGCCCACGAGCTGGCGCACGATGCTGCGCGAGACCAGCATGCAGTAGAAGCCGGTGAACATTATCAGGGTTATCAGGTACCATTCCATCGCGAAGGAGTTCATTTCTCGTTCCTCCTGGGGAAGACCGACTTTATGACGAAGACGCCGGCCGCCAGCATCAGGATCTGCCCGAGCAGGTCGGGGCGGCGCATGTCCCAGAGGGCCAGGCCGATCGTGCCGCCGCCGGTGCCGGGGCGGGCCCAGGCGGACAGCTCGGCGAAGAAGGCGGGCAGATAGTACCAGGAGGCGATCGCGAAGGCCGCGAGCACCAGCGGCAGCGCGTGGAAGCGCGAGCGGTTCTCGGGGTTCTGCTCGTCGGCCGCGCGGATCAGGCTGACCGCGCCCACGAACAGCACGGTGATCAGGCCGGCGCAGACCGACAGCTCGAAGACGCCGGCCCACGGGGCGCCGTAGTCGAAGAAGATCAGCGAGACGGTGACGCTGACGAGCGCCAGCATGATCGCCGAGGTGAGCAGCCGGCGGGCCATGACGGCCCAGACGGAGAACAGGGCCGCCAGCAGGAACAGGATCAGGCGGTAGTCGTTCATAGTATTATCCTCTCAGCAACCACCCTGACGTAGGTGTAGAAGTAGGGGAACAGCAGGCCGACGGCCACGATCACGGCGCTCATCAGCACGGCCGGGGCCAGCAGCGGGGCGGAGACCTCGGAGGCGCTCTCCGCCGCGGCGGATTTCCTGCCGAAGAAGACCTTGCGCTGCATGATCATGAAGTAGGCCAGCGTGACGATGCTGAACAGCAGCGCCACCACGGCGTAGGTCCGCAGGCCGGATTCCCACAGGGCCAGGATGATCAGCAGCTTGCTCCAGAAGCCGGACAGCGGGGGCACCCCGGCGGTGGAGAGCAGCGCGATGACCGAGGTCCAGGAGGTCCAGGGCATCGGGTGCTCCATGCCGCCCAGCTTGTCCATGTCGGTGGTGCCGGCGGCCTTCTCGAGGCTCGCGCTGTTGAGGAACAGCACGGTCTTGAAGGTGGCGTGGTTGAAGAGGTGGAACACGGCGCCCATGATGGCCAGCGGCGTGCCGAGGCCGGCCGCGAGCACGATGTAGCCGACCTGGCTGATGCTGGAGAACGCCAGCATGCGCTTGAAGCTGGTCTGCTTGAGCGCGGCCAGCGCGCCCACCACGATGGACAGCAGGCCCAGGAACATCAGCATCTCGGAGACGGCCGTCGCGCGGCCGTCGAAGAAGCGCAGCAGCGTGGCGATCTTGACGATAGCGTAGACGCCGGAGATCTTGGTCACGATACCGGCGAGGTGCGCCGAGACCGGGGCGTAGGCGCCCTGGTAGGCGTCGGGCGTCCAGGCGTGGAACGGCACCACGCCGGACTTGATCACGAAGCCCAGCAGCATCAGCGCCGCCGCGAAAGTGACCGGGCCGGACGGGATGTCGGAGGACATGAAGATGCGCAGGTTCTCGTAGGAGAGGCTGCCGAGCGTCATCATCAGGATGGAGAGGCCGACGATGATCAGCGCGGAGGCCGGGAAGGTCAGGAAGAAGTACTTCAGCGCGCCCTCTATGCCGCCGGCGGACTCGTCGGTGGTTATCAGCGCGAAGGAGGTGACCGCCAGCACTTCGACGAACACGTAAAGCGTGAAGAAGTCGGAGGTGGTGACCACGCCGGTCATCGCCGCCACGGAGACGAGGATCAGCGAGTAGTAGGCCTGCCGGTTGGGCAGCCCCTCCTCGATGAACCAGGCGGAGAAGAAGGTGACGCAGAGGGCGACCAGGTAGATGGCCGCCACCAGCAGCAGGGAGAAGCCGTCGCCGGGGATGTCGGCGAAGCCGCCGGCTATCATGGACGGGCGCAGCGCCAGCCAGGCCAGGTTGGCCAGGCCCGCCAGCAGCGTCACGTTGGCCAGCACGTCGGCCAGCCGGGGGCGGTTGCGCGCCGCGAACGGTATGACCACCGCCGCGAAGAGCGGGATGATGAGGTAAGCGAGAAGTCCCTTGTCCATTATTTAAGTCCTCCGTTGGCGGCGGCCAGCAGGATGTATACCACCGCGCCGGCCAGCGTCAGCGCCATATAAAGCGGATAGGAGCCGTTGTGGAAGCGGCTGGCGGTCCCGCCCAGGAAGCCGGCCACCCCGCTGGGCAGCGTGTCGATCGCCCAGTCGAAGAAGCGGTCTACCCTGAACAGCAGCTTGGAGAAGAACGGTACGGCCTTGTCCATGCTCTGCTCGTAGATGTCGAACGCCCTGCGGTCGGCCAGCTCGTAGGTTTCCTTCAGCACCGGCGCGTAGTGGATGTGGTCGGAAGCCTTGTCGGCTTTTCCCCCGCCCGCGGCCAGGCCCAGCATGTGGTTGACCACGGCGGCGAGTATCACTATCAGCGAGATGAAATACAGCTTGTCGGCGTGGAAGCCGGCCATGTGGCCGTGCTCTACGCCGAGCGCGGCCAGCGCGGGCGAGATGAAGTTATTGAGGGGCAGTTCGGCGCCGAAGCCGAAGGCCACGCAGATGGCGGCGAGGGCGGCCATGGGCAGCAGCATCGAGAACGGGGCTTCCTTGACGTCCTTCATGCTCTCGTGGCGCTTGCCGAAGTAGACCGAGTGGCCCAGCTTCAGGAAGGAGGCCAGCGTCAGGAAAGAGCCGAGCTCGGCCGCTATGAAGAAGACGGTCCAGCCGGTGTCCAGCGTGCCCTTGTAGACGAGCTCCTTGGAGAAGAAGCCGTTGAGCGGGGCGATGCCGGAGATGGCGGCCGCCGCTATGATGAAGGCTATGCCGGTCAGCGGCATCGCGCGGAACAGGCCGCCCAGCTTGCTGAGGTCGCCCGTGCCGGCCTGACGCTCCACCGAGCCCGCCGTCATGAACAGGCAGGACTTGTAGGTGGCGTGGTTGATCATGTGGAACAGGCCGCCGGCTATGCCGATGGGGTTCAGCGTGCCGATGCCCAGGATCATGTACCCGGTCTGGCTGACGGCGTGGTAAGAGAGCAGGCGCTTGTAGTCCTTCTGCACGAAGGCCATCATGACCGCGACCAGGATGGTCACGGCGCCGAGGGTCATCAGCACCAGGGACATGGTGCCGTTAAGCGCGTAGAGGTAGATGCTGGCGCGGGCCAGGAAGTAGATGCCCAGCAGCTTGTCGATGGCGGCGGGCACGTAGGCCATGAAAGGGGCGCTCGAGTCGGTGGCGGCGTCCGGGATCCAGGTGTGGAACGGGAAGGCGCCGGCCTTGGAGACCGCGCCGATCATCAGCAGCACGTAGCCGAACACGGCCCAGCCGTAGTCCAGGGTGAGCTTGTTCTGGGCGATCTCGCTCATGCTCATCGTGCCGGCGATGTAGCCGGTGATCGTGATGCCCACGAGCAGGCACAGATCGGTGACGCCGTTAATAAGGAAGGCTTTCATCGCGGTGCGCTTGGCGGCCTTGTTGGGCTGCGAGAGGGCGATGAAGGTGTAGAGGAACACCAGCAGGCCTTCCCAGAAGAACAGCATGGCCACCATGTTGTCGGCCAGGGCGGCGCCGGCCGCGAAGGCCTGCGTCATCAGCAGGTTGAAGAAGAACCACTTGGACGGGCCCTTGTCGGCCAGGCTGAAGGAGTAGACCGAGATCGCGGCGGAGAACAGCGAGACGGCCAGCAGCAGGAAGGCGCTGAGGCTGTCGGCGCGCAGCGTGAAGCTGATGCTTTCCGTGAGCCACGGCATGGTGAATTCCTGCGCCGGCAGCATGAAGATGTTGGCCGCGGCGGCCAGCGACACCAGCGCGGCGGCGGAGGCCAGCAGTTCCTTCAGGTATTTGGTCTTTTCAGAGATCAACAGCAGCGCCAGCGCCGCGGCCAGGGGCAGTACTATCGGGATGAGTATCAGGTTCATTGAAGGTTCACTCCTAAGTTGGCGGTGAGGAGCTGGGCGTAGGCCGACGGATAATAGATCAGCGCGCCGAGGGCCAGGCCGATCAGGGCCAGGGCCATCACGCTGGCTACCATCGTGTACGAGCCTTCCTTGGGACTATCGTGGCCCGCGGCCTCGCCGAGGAAGATCTTGTAGAACAGGCGCACCAGGTACAGCAGCGTCATCACTGCGCCCGCGAAGAACATCAGCAGCACGGCCAGGTTGCCGTTCTGGGCCGCTCCGGAGAAGACCATGAACTTGCTGAAGAAGCCGCCGAAGGGCGGAATGCCCATGACGGACAGCGAGCAGAGGGCGAAGGCCACCCCGGTCCACGGCATGGAGGCGAACAGCCCGCCCATCTTGTTGATGTCCTTGGTATGGGTGTTCTGCTCGATGATGCCGGCGCAGAGGAACAGGCCGCCCTTGGCGACGCTGTGCATAAGGATGTAGAGCAGGGCGCCCGCGAAGGCGGTCTTGTTGCCGCTGGCCAGGCCCAGGAAGATGAAGGCGATCTGGCTCACCGTGGAGTAGGCGATGATCCGCTTGATGTCGGTGTCGATCAGCGCGGCGCCGGCCGAGACCAGCGCGCTGGCGCCGGCGAGGTACAGCACCAGGTTGGAGAAGGCGTCGGGGGCGGCGAACGTAACGCCGAAGATGCGGGCGTAGGCGTAGACGCCGATCTTGACCAGCACGGCGGCGTGCAGCAGGGAGGTCACGGTGGAGGGCGCGACACCGGCGTCGGGCAGCCAGGTGGAGAAGGGCAGCGTGGCCGATTTGGACAGGATGCCGGCCAGGATGCAGGCGGCGGCCGCGTAGGAGATGCCGGCGCCGTGCAGCGCGCGCAGGTCCAGGGTGCCGTGCTCGAAGTAGACGATGATGATGCCCACGAGCATGCAGAGGGCGCCGAAGACGGTCACCAGGATCGTCTTGTTGGCCTTGGCCACGTCGCGGTCGGAGCGGAAGAAACCGACCAGCCTCCAGGAGGCGAAGCCGGTCATTTCCCAGAAAACGTACATCCAGAGCAGGTTGGCCGAGAACACGAGGCCCATCATCGAGCCCAGGAACAGGACGACCATCGCGTAGTACTCGGTCTGGTTCTCGTAGTGCGAGATGTAGTCGAGAGAGTAGATCAGGATCACCGCGCTGACGAAGGCGGAGACCGAGGCCATGAAGACCGACAGCATGTCAGCCTGCAGGATGAAGTCGAAGCCGCGCGGGAAACTGATCGCGTATTCGGCCGTCTGGCCGCCCAGTACGGTGGTCAGCAGCGATGCCGCGGCCGTGAAAGTGAACAGGCCCAGCAGGACTGCGAAGGCGTTCCGGACCGGGACGGAGACCCGGGCGGCGATCGGTATCAGGAACGCGCCGAATACCGGTACAGCGACTGCGGTGGTGAGCATTTTGATGGGGAGATCCATAGGTTTTCCTTTAACTTATTATACAAAAAGATAAATATTACCTTAAACAAAAAAACGCTAATGGCAGTATAAGCCGCGCTAATGGCGCGCCGCGGGGCAGGAAAACGGGCCGGCTTGGCGCCGGCCCGTCCGCCCGCGCCGGGGCCCGGTTACAGCGGGATGTTGCCGGTGCGCTCGTTAGCGCCGGGACGGCGCTTGCCCGCCAGCATGCGGAACGCGCCTATCAGCCGCGCCCGGGCGTGGGCGGGCTCTATGACCTCGTCGATAGAACCCATCGCCGCGGTCTGGTACGGGGAGGCGAACTTGTCGGAGTATTCCTTGGCGAGCTTCGCCCTCAGGGGCTCCCTCTCCTCCTCCTTGGCCTCCTTGATCTGGCGGGAGTAGAGGATCTCCACCGCGCCGCGCGGGCCCATCACGGCGATCTCGGCCGACGGCAGGGAGAAGTTGATGTCCCCCCCCATCAGTTTGGAGCTCATGGCGATATAGGCGCCGCCGTAGGCTTTGCGCAGCACCAGGGTTATCTTGGGAACGGAGGCCTCTGAGTAGGCGTACAGCAGCTTGGCGCCGTGGCGGATTATGCCGCCGTGCTCCTGGGCCACGCCGGGCCAGTAGCCGGGCACGTCCACGAGCGTCAGGATCGGGATGTTGAAGGAGTTCAGGAAGCGGATGAAACGCGCGGCCTTGTCCGAGGCGTTGATGTCCAGCGCGCCGGCCATGTGCGCCGGGTTGTTGGCTATAACGCCGACCACCTGGCCGCCCAGGCGGATGAAACCCACCACGATGTTCTTGGCGTAGTTATGGTGAACCTCGAGGAACTTATGGTCGTCGGAGAGCCACCAGATGATGTGGTGCACGCGGTAGGACTTGCGCGGGTCGAGCTCGCAGAGCTTTTCCAGCAGCGTGATCTTGCGGTCGGCGGCGTCCTTGGTCTCCAGGGCCGGCGCCGCCTCAAAGCGGTTCTGCGGCAGGAAGCTCAGCAGTTCCTTCACCTGGCGGTAGCAGTCCTGCTCCGAGTTGGCCACGAAATGGCAGACGCCGGACTTGCTGGCGTGCGTCATCGAGCCGCCGAGCGTCTCGAAATCCACCGTCTCGCCGGTGGCGGCCTTCACCACCTCGGGCCCGGTCACGAACATGTTGCTCATGCCCTTGACCATGAAGACGAAGTCGGTCAGCGCGGGAGAGTACACCGCGCCGCCGGCGCAGGGGCCGACGATGATGGAGATCTGGGGCACGACGCCGGAGTATTTGGTGTTGCGCAGGAAGATCTCGCCGTAGCCGTCGAGGGAGTCGACGCCTTCCTGGATGCGGGCGCCGCCCGAGTCGAGGATGCCTATCACCGGCACCTTCGCGTCCGCGGCCATGTCCATCAGGCGGGAGATCTTGTCGGCATGCGTGCGGCCGAGCGAGCCGCCCAACTGGGTGAAGTCCTCGGAGAAGATGGCTGCCAGGCGCCCGTTGATCGTGCCGAAGCCGGTGATCACGCCGTCGCCCTTTATATGCTTATCCTTTACGCCGAAATCCGTGCAGCGGGTCTCCATCAGCAGGCCGAGCTCCTGGAAAGAGCCCTCGTCCACCAGGTAGGCTATCCGCTCGCGGGCCGTCAGCTTGCCCTTGGCCTTCTGGGCCGCTATCTTGTCCGGGGGGCCGCCGGCCTCGGCCGCGGCGTGTATCTCGCGGAACTTCTTGAGGGATTCCGGGACTTCCCGCACCTTCTTCGGGTGGGATTTTTTTCCGGCCTGCTGCGCGGCGTTGGCGCCGGCTATCGGGTCTTCCATTAAATCAGCCATGTTGCCTCCTGGGCTATTTGCCAGTGCCGTACCGGGAGCTATGCCCGCCTGACGGCCCAAAGTTATATTTTACCTTTTTAGGCGGCCCTTTGGCCGGGTTCCTCAGCGCGGAGCCGGCCCCGCGCCGGCTCCCTCCAGGTCTTCCCTGGCGTAGATCCTGGCGCGGGCCACGTAGAAAGAGGCGCGCTCGCTCCCCGCCGCCGCCTTTTCCCCCGGTGTGGAGAACCGCGCCGCCGCGGCGGCAGGGGTCAGGTAAAGCCAGAAATAGGCGGCGTGGCCCAGCCGCGCGGCGGCGGAGAGCGGCCTCGGAGGGTTCACGCCGAAAGGCGGCGCCGACTCCTCGGGCAGCTCCTGCTTGACCGGTTCCCCCCAACTGCGGGGGTAGATGGCTGGCCGCTTTATGCCGAAATAGATGTGCCTGGCCGCCAGCGCCGCGCCCGCGGCCTTGCTCTCCGGGGCTGAATACGGCTGCGACCAGATATTGACGAAGAGGCCGGCGGCCTTCAGTTTGCCCTCCGCGGCCAGTTTCAGCTCGGGCGGCGCGCAGAGGCAGAGGTTGTTGGAGCCCGACAGCCGCTTGGCCTGGGCGCCCAGCCTGTAGACCAGCTCTTCCAGCGCGGCCCGGGCGGCGGCGGCGAAATCCAGCCGCTCCCCTTCCAGCTCCCCGCCGGAGCCGGGGCCCAGGCCGAAGAGCTTGCGCCACCGGGGCAGGTCCGGCCTCATGCCGTCGGCTTCGCTGAAATAGCGCCGGCTCAGCCGTACCGAACCGTCTTCCCTGAGTTCGGCCAGCTCCGAAACGATGCGGCGGTAGAATTCGCCTGCCCGCTCCTTGTCCGCCGCTTCCGGGGCGGTAAAGAGTTCCCAGGCGGCTTCGCCGCCATAGCCCGCGTAAGCGGCCAGCGCCCCGGAGAGCAGCTGCGGGGAGTCCGGGTGCAGCAGCTCGCGCAGCACCTTTATCTTCTCGCCTGAGCCCATGCAGACCGCGGCCGCGGGGCCCTCGCCCGGCCCGTCGAGGCTGAGGATGGCGGAATCTTCGAAAGGCGAGGCATAGAAAGCGGAGGCGGCGCAGGCCAGCTGGTGTTCCGGGTAAAGGGTAAGGGCCGGTACTTCTCCCCAGGAAACCGCGGCCAGCTCCCGGGCCAGCAGCCCTTCGCCCAGCCGCTTCTTGACGAACGCGCCGGGCGCGGTAACCATGAAGCGTCCGAAGCCGGCCGGCGCCAGGGCCATCCACTCGCTCCGCAGCCTGGCGTACTCGGCCAGCGGTTTGCCGCAAAAGGCCACGGCGGCCATATCCTGCACTCCCAGTATGACGTTCTCCGCCTCGGAGGCCTTCTCCAGGGCGGCGCTCACCACCGCCGAAGGGAAAGAGGCGGCGGCGCCCCCCGCCGGCGGCGGTTCGTAGGCGCTGAAGATCACCTTGCCGTCGCGCAGCATGGCGGCCGCGGCGCCTTCGGCGGAGACGGAGACGCCGAGTATGTACTGCGCGGCGGTTTTTTTGGGCGCGGCGGGAGCCGGCTTTTTCCAGAGTATCATGCGGCCACCGCCATCCAGAAACCTTCGGGAGAGGGCCGGGTCTCCACGGCGAACTCGGGCGAGCCCAGTTCGCGGTAGCGCTCGAGCGCCTTGCCGGTGAAGCGGATCTTCTCGTCGGTGCGTATCGCCAGCGGGTCGGCCATCAGGCCAAGGCCCAGCGCCTTGAGCAGAGCTTCCTTAACGGTCCAGAGGCGCGTGGCCTCTGACGGGTCGTGGCGCGGCAGTTCCTGGGGGTGGAAATAATCGGAGTACCAGGCGCGGTGGCGCTCCTCTATCTTCTCCAGGTCCAGGCCCAGGAAGGAGCAGCCGGGTTTCATCGCGGCCGCGGCCCAGCCGTTGGAGTGGGTAATGGAAACCAGCGCGCCGCCGCAGGAGGGGCGGCCCAGCTTGTCCATGCTTATTTCGAAGTCAGCCGGGTTTCCCCCGCCCGCCGTGAGCAGCGCTTTGGCGGCCAGCCGGCCGGCCAGCCATTCCTTGCGGCGCTTCTCTATGCGGAAAGCGGCGTACTGAAGCGCCTCCCGCTCCGAGAGGGCCGTGCCGGGCGCGAGCCCGTCCACCCGGAGCAGCGCTACGCTGGTCCCGGCGGCGGGCCAGAGCTCTATGGAGGCCTCCGTCATTCCTATTATATGGGCGTCGGGATCATCGCGTAGTCGCGGATCTCCGCCACCAGGCCGTAGTCCTCGTCGAAAGCCCAGGCGTCGTAAAGGCTGCGGTTGTCCTCGGTGCGGCCCTTGAAGACGCCGTAGAGGAACAGCGTGTCGGGGTCGAGCGGCTCATGGTCGTAGACTATGGCCGCGCCCACCGCGTCGGGCAGCGCCATCGTCCGGTCGAACTGTATGTCGCGCCAGCCGCAGGCCTGGAACAGCGCCTCGAATACCAGCGGGTGGAAGACCAGTTTCTGCTGGCCGTTCTTCCACAGCGGCGCTGCGGGGCGCTTGAAGACCGCCAGCACGCTGGTCTTGTCCACCGAGAGGATGCCGTCGAGCACCTGGAAGCTGGGGCCGTGGAAATAAGTCTGGTAGATCACGGGGGCTTCTGTCTTGTACTTGCGGTTCTTGGGCAGCTGCGGCCTCGCGTCGGGCGTCCAGGCGGACGGGAAGTCCGAGGCGGAGACGGCCCTGAAATGCGTGCGCGTCTGGCCCAGGCGCAGCCCCTTGGGGCTGACGAAGTCGGACTCGATGCGCATCGCCGCGCCGTCGCCGGCGGCCTCCGCCTTGATCTTGACGTCGGCGGGCTTGTTCCGGAGCAGCTTGATGGGCACCGCGAAGCGAACCTGCGTCAGCGCCTTGGGCGGTTTGCCGGTCACCACGGCCGAGGCTTCGGCGAAGGTCTCCAGGCCCATCACGCCCGGCACGTACGGAGTGCCGTTGATGGCGTGGTCGGCCAGGTACGGGTCCGACAGCAGCGAGAACTCCTTGGCCGCGGCCAGGGTCTGGCCCTTCATCAGGTCCTCGACCTTGGGCGCGAAGTGGAAGCCGGTGGAGCCGGAGGCCGAGAAGCCGGGCTCGTAGTGCAGCTGCTTGTCCCAGTCCAGCTTGCCGAGGCTGCCGGAGAGGATGATCTCCGGCACCTTGCCGTAAGCGATCTCGTCGACGAAGGCCTGCATGCCTTCCTCGGGGTAGAGGAATTCCATGTCCTGCGACTTGAGGAAGGCCTCCACGCCGGGGCGGGCGCCCATGCCGATCTGCGCGTAGCCGGTCATGTCTATGCTGACGGCGCGCACGCCGCGGTTCTGCTGGCTGACGCAGAACTTGGCCACGTAGTCGTTGGCGGCGGCGTAGTCGCTCTGGCCCAGGTTGCCGAACTTGCCGGCGATGGACGAGGCCATGGCCCAGAAGCCCTTTTCCTTGACGATGCCGGCCTTCCAGAGGTTGATCGCGCTGTCGGCCTTCACGGTGAAGATCAGGTTGAATTCCTCCACGGCTTTGTCCACCACCAGCTTGGAGCGCTCCAGGCCGGCGAAGTGCACGAGGCCGTCGATATGGCCGAAGTCCGCCTTGATGGCGGCCATCGTGTCCTTGAACGCCTCGGGGTCGAGCAGGTTGCAGCGGTAATAGGTGACCTTGACGCCCAGGGCGCGGATGGTCTCCATGTTGCGGTGCATGTCGGCGGCGTCCTTGAGGCGCGTGAACTCCTTCTCGAGCAGGGCCGGGGTGGGCTTGTCGTTGGCGGCCTTCAGCTCGTTCCACAGCTCGCCCATCTTGTAGGCCTTCAGCTCCGCCTCGCTCATGCCGGTCAGGCGCTTGGCCTTGTCGCTGATCTCCATCATGTCGAGGATCAGGATATTGGCCTTGTGCTGCTCGGCGAGCATGCGGGAGAACATCGCCCCGAGGCCGCGGCCCGCGCCGGTGACCAGCACGTTCTTGCCGGCGAGCTCCGTGGTGGCGCGGGACTTGTCCAGCGCAACCGGCTTGCCCACCAGCGTCCAGCGCTTGCCGTCGGCGTAGCCGATGGCGAGGCGCTTGTCGGAGTAGAGGATCTCGTAGAAGGTCTTCTGCACGATGACCTGGTTCGAGGAGCTGGGCTCGAAGTCCAGCAGCTTCACGATGCTGTCGGGGAACTCCTTGCGGATGCACAGTGTCGGGCCGTGGATGGCGCCGTAGACGGGGTCGTAGGCGTCCTTCGTGCGGTAGCCGAAGCCGCCGTCGAGCGTGGTCACCACGGCCATGAACGTGGTGCAGCCGGGGTCCTGCCTGGTGAGGCCGCCGGCGAGGTGCTTGGCCGCCAGGAACAGCGGCAGCGCGTAGCGCTTGTGGTCCTCGAAGGCCGCCGTGTCCTTGGACAGGGACTTCACCATGCAGCCGGTCAGGTACACTATGCCCTGCGTGTCCGGGTGCGCCGCGGCGAAGTCGGTCAGCGCCTTCTCCAGCGCCGGGATGTCCTTGAAGTCCACCGTGATGGCGTCCTTCACCTTGGTCCTGGCCGGGGTGAAGATATAGGAGTTGGCGCGGTGCTTGTTCAACTCGGCGCGGAACGCCTTGGCCAGGTCCAGGTCTTCGGCGAAGATCGCCACGGGCCTGGGCGCCAGCTTCTTGATGATCTCCTGTTCCACCGGGGCCGGCACCACTACCGGCACGTGCCGGATATGGCGCTTGGGGTGCTCCTGCTTCGGGGCGGCGGGCGCGGGTTTCTCCTCGGCCGGCCTGGCGGCGAGGTCCAGCAACTCGGGCTGCTCGGGCTTGGCGGGCGCATGCGCCGCCGGGGCCGCCGCGGGCGCGGCCGGGGCCGGCGCCGCTGGGGCGGCCGACTCCAGCACGAACCTGATGCAGTGGCGTATGGTCGGGTAGTCCTTCAGCGAAACACTGTCGTTGCGGGGAATGGCGTAATGCTCGCGTATGGCGGCGAACAGTTCGGCCTGCTTGACGGTGTC
>MGTZ01000048.1:0-1602 GCA_001799715.1 Elusimicrobia bacterium GWB2_63_16
TAGAGAAGTTCGACATCGCCCGCATCGGCAAGGCGCCGGCCATGTTCGACGAGACCAAGCTGGCCTGGCTCAACGCCCAGCACGTGAAGGCCCTCGCCCCGGAAAAGGCGCACGAGCTGTTCCTGAAGTTCTATCCTGCGGAACTCACACACGCCGTGGACGTTATAAAGCTCTCCGGTTACATACAGGGCAAGGTGGAGAAGCTATCCGATCTGCCGCAGATGACGGCTTTCCTGACCAGCTATCCGACGTATGTTAATGACCTTTTCGTCCACGCCAAGAACAAGACCACGCTCGAGAGCAGCAAGGCGACGCTGGGCGAGCTGCAGGGCATACTGTCCGCCCTCCCGGCCTGGGACTACGCCTCCATACTGGCGGCCGTGAAGGGCTACGCGGAGGCCAAGGGCGCCAAGCTCGGCCCGGTCATGTGGCCGCTGCGCATAGCCATCTCCGGCCAGGCCGTTACGCCCACCGGCGCGGTGGAAATAGCGGAGCTGCTCGGCAAACCCGAAACCCTCCGCCGCGTCTCTGTAGCGCTGGGAAAGCTCTAAATACTGATATCCAAGCGTTCGGCGGCTTACCGTGCAGGCAGGAACGCAAAATCGGCGTCGCGCACACCGTGCGCGCGCCTGCCGCTCTCGGCCTCGGCGCTTACGCAAGCCTCGGCCTCCGAGGGGCTTTTGCTAACCCTGCCAGCACGGTTTCCGCCAAGACCCAGAAACATTTCTGTAAAAAGTCGCAGTTATAATCTATATGTGTGGATTACGGAAGTCTGGTTTCTGAAGGCGTACCCTTGCCGCCCTCCAGGGCACCCTGTAACAAATTTTCTACATCTTTGTATCAAATCCAACATTGGGTAGTGGTAGAATTTCCATAGCGACTACTATGAAATACTGGTTCTACTCCGAAGGCAATATCCTAGGCCCTTATGAGCCGGCAGAAATGCTGGCCCTGCCTGCTTTTGCCGACGAGAGCCTGGTCTGCCCCGAGAGCGCCACCGGCGATAGCCCCGGCGACTGGCGCCCCGCCTCCCAGGTGGCCGAGATAGCGGCCGCCCTCAGCGTGGGCGTGGGTCACACCGTCAGCGCGGGCGCCATGACCGGCTCCTACGAGTACGAGACCGGCTTCAGCTCCTCCGTTAACTATTTCGACAACCGCGAGCCCGCGGCCGGCGCCAGCTACGGCGAACTGCTCGACACTATAGACAACATACTGGGCGCCTATAAAGAGGGCCCCGCAGCCCCCGGCAAGCCCGCCGAGACCGATTACGACCTGGCCGAGAAATTCGACATCCGCCTCTCCCGCATACAGGAAGAGCTGGAGGCCGCCCGCTGGGAAAAGAACCTCCTCCTCGAGAAAATGCGCATGAAGGAGATGGAGGAGAAGAAGAACAAGGCCCGCATAGAGGAACTTGAGGCCCGCCTCAAGGGTGAGAAGGAAAAGCTGGCCGGCAGCGTGAAGGAGACCGCGCAGGCCCTGCACCTGGCCGATCTGAAAGACAAGGCCGAAACCCTGCGCCAGATAGAAGAGATCAGAAAAGAAGAACTTTCGCTCAAAGAGGACGAAGCCCGCAGGCCCGCGCCTGCCCCCGCCAGCGAAGCG
>MGTZ01000048.1:1746-49015 GCA_001799715.1 Elusimicrobia bacterium GWB2_63_16
AAGCTTGCGCGCACCGTGGGGGACGAGCTCAAGGAAGAGGCTGAAAACGCCGGCCTGACCAAGCGCCAGTTCAAGAGCCTCGGCCAGACCCAGCCCCCGGCTTACGTCTACGGCTCCCATTACGACAAACCGCTGCCCGGCCCCGAGGCCGCGCCCGCCGGCGCTTTCAATCCCGAAGCCGCGTCCGAGCCCCTGCCCCAGCAGGCCGGCGGCATAGTGTACGACTTCACGGTGGTCACCACCAGGCCCGCGGACGTGCAGCAGTTCAAGATCGAGGCCCGCCAGGAGCAGCCCATAGATTACAGGCCGGTCAAGCCGCCCACCTACGATATGGGCATACAGCAGGCCGCCCCCGCCCAGCAGGCCCAGCCCGCGCCCCAGGCCCAGCCTCAGTTCCAGCCCGTGCAGCCCGTGACGAGCCCCGCGCCCGCTCCGGCCCAGGCGCAGCCTTTCCAGTTCCAGCCCGCGTACCAGGCGCCCGCCCAGGCTCCCACCCCTACTTTTCAGCAGGCGGCCCAGGCCCAGCCCGCCTACCAGTTCCAGCCCGGCGCCGCGGCCCGCCCCGCGCCGGCCGCCGCCCCAGAGGCGCAGATAGCCCCGGCCGCTGTCGCGCCCCAGGCCGCCGCCGCTCCGGCCGCAGCGCCCGCGGACGGTCCCGATTCCCCCGATAAGACCGTACGCCTGGCCATGCCCGCGCAGAAAGGCAAGCCGTCGGTGAAAGTGGACGAAAAGCCGCGCAAGAAGGGGGGCCGGACGGCTTTCCTGGCCATACTCGTGATCTTCGGCTCCATAGCCGCCGGCGGCCTCGGTTACTTCTTCCTCGGGGAGGGAGTAAGCTTCTCCGAATTCTCGATGCTGAGCCTGGGCGGCAAGAAGAAGCCTTCCACCCTGCCCAGCCAGCTCGATCCCCAGGCCGGCGAGGAACCCGCCGCCCAGACCGCCGCGCCCGAAGCGCAGCCCCAGGCCGAGGCCCAGCCCGCGCCCGTCCAGACGCCCGCTCAGCAGCCCGTCAACGAGAACATCAAGAAGGCCATAGACATAGTCAAGAACTACAAGCTTTCCGGCGGCCGCGGCAACATAGCCACCTGGTTCGCCAATTCCTTCCTGTCCAATACCGGCGGCGCCAACGAGGAATGGACCGCCACGCCGCTGCACGGCGACATCCTGGTGGTGCAGTACCGCCTGCTGCGGCCCAAGCAGGAGCCGCTGGTGTACCAGTTCGAGGTGGATTCGGCCAAGCAGGACATCGTGCGCGGCATCAACAACAACGCGCTTGACCTGCTGGACTTCGCCGCCAAAGAGAAGAGCGTGAGCGCCGCGCCCGCGAAAAAGGCCGCCCCCAAGCGGCCCGCGCGCAAGGCCGTCAAGCGCTCCGAGCCGGACCTGCTGCCGCTGCCCGACGCCCCGGAGGCGGAGGCCGGAGACCAGGACCCGACCGGTTTCGAGAACCCAGGGGCCGATTCCGAACAGGTCAAATACCTGAAGGCGCAGGAATCCGACGAGGAGCTGTTCTAGGGCCGTGCGCGGCATGACTCTTGTCAATCGGCGCCGTCTATTTATAGTATTATATAGTGTCCAAGCGGGGGGGCCTGCGCCGTGGTGGCGCGGGCCTGTTCCGCTTTTCCGACTATGGCAGAGAAAGGCATAGCTGTAAACATTTCAAGGCGCCTCGGGGAGATGCTTGTCTCCGCGGGCCTCATTACGGCCGAGCAGCTGGCCGAGGTGCTGGAGATGCAGCGCACCAGCGGCGGCAAGCTGGGGCAGCTGCTGGTGCACAGGAAGTTCATAGACGAGCGCAAGCTGCTGGAGTTCCTCAGCAAGCAGTTCGGCATCGAGTTCGTGGACCTGCGCAATCTCGAGATCAAGCCGGACATCCTTAAAGTCATTCCCGAAAACATCGCCCGCCGCTACGGCCTGGTGGCCGTGGACAAGACCGAGAACAGACTGAAGGTGGCGATGGAGGACCCGCTCAACATCGTCGTCCTCGACGACCTGAAGATGATGACGGGCTTCGACATCAAGCCGGTCTTCGGGGCCGAGTCGGACATCAACGCCGCGATAGACAAGAATTACGGGATCAAGACCTCCAAGGAAGCCCTGGATGACATCCTCCGCAAGACCGTCAACGGCACCACCGAGGTGTCGCTGGTAGAGGAGGACGCCAATAAGGGGGGCGGCGACGACCTGATCTCCCTGGAGGCTACCGGCGAGGCCGCGCCGATCGTGAAGATGGTAAACCTGATCATCTCGTCGGCCATCAAGGCCCACGCTTCGGACATCCATATAGAGCCGACCTACAAGGAGACCAAGGTCCGCTTCCGCATAGACGGCGTGCTGCACGCGCAGCCCTCGCCGCCCAAGAAATTCCACAACGCCATCGTCAGCCGCCTCAAGATCATGTCCACGCTCGACATCTCCGAGCGCCGCCTGCCGCAGGACGGCCGCACCAAGCTCAAGATAGAGGACCACGAGATAGACCTGCGCGTCTCCATCCTGCCCTGCGGCCCGGGCGAGAAGGTGGTCATGCGTATCCTGGATTCCTCCGGCCTCAAGCTGCGCCTCGAGGACCTGGGCATGGAGCCGGAGAACCTGGCCATTTTCGCCAAGTGCCTCAGGGCCCCGCACGGCATCAACCTGGTCACCGGCCCCACCGGCTCCGGCAAGTCCACCACGCTTTATTCCGCCCTCGCCACTCTCAACGAGCCCGACGTCAACATAGTCACCATCGAGGACCCGATCGAGTACCAGCTGGAGGGCATCAACCAGGTGATGGTCAACAACGACGTCGGCCTGACCTTCGCCGCCGGCCTGCGCTCCTTCCTGCGCCAGGACCCGGACGTGATCATGGTCGGCGAGATCCGCGATTTCGAGACCATGGCCACCGCCATCAACGCGGCCATGACCGGCCACCTGGTCTTCTCCACTCTGCACACCAACGACGCCCCCGGCGCCATCACCCGCATAGGCATGATGGGGGTGGAACCCTTCCTGACCTCCAGCACCCTGCTGATGGTGGTGGCGCAGCGCCTGGTGCGCTGCATCTGCAAGAACTGCAAGGAAACCTACGAGGTGGCGCCCGAGCTGCTGGTCAGCCTGGGGGTGCCCAGGGCGCTCCTTGATAATAATATTAAAAATGGTAAAATTACCCTGTCCAGAGGGAAGGGGTGCGACATCTGTGCCCAGACCGGCTACAAAGGCCGTATGGGTATACACGAGATCCTAGAGGTCAACGACGTAATCAGGGCCCTGATCATAGAGAAAGCGCATACCTCCAAGATCAAGGAGGCCGCGCGCAAGAACGGCATGATAACGCTGCGCGAATCGGCCCTCCGCAAGCTTTTTTCGGGAGCGACCACGGTGGAAGAAGTCATCCGCGTCACCGGGTCCGACGTGGATTAAATCAGGCATTCCCTACAGGAGCACATACAAATGGTAACAATGAGCGAACTGTTCATAATGATGCACGAGAAGAACGCCTCGGACATCCACATCACCGCCGGCGCCACCCCGATGCTGCGCATCGACGGCGACCTGATCCAGACCCCTTTCGAGAAGCTCACCCCCGAGATGTGCCAGACCCTGATCTTCTCGCTGATGACCGACGCCCAGCGCCAGCGCTTCGAGGCTACCAACGAGCTCGACTTCGCCTTCGGCATCAAGGGCATGGGCCGCCTGCGCATGAACGCCTACCGCCAGCGCGGCGTGGTCGGCGCGGCCATCCGCTCCATCCCGAGCAAGTACAAGACTTTCGAGGAATTGAACCTGCCCCCGGTCGTCTACGAACTGATGAAGATGACCAAGGGCCTGCTGCTCATCACCGGCCCCACGGGCTCCGGTAAATCCACTACGCTCGCCTCGATGATAGACTACCTCAACGAGCACCGCAACTACCATATCATCACCGTCGAGGACCCGATAGAGTACGTGCACACGCACAAGAAGAGCATCGTCAACCAGCGCGAAGTGGGCGCCGACACCGAGACCTTCGGCGCCGCGCTGCGCCACGTGCTGCGCCAGGACCCCGACGTCATTCTCATCGGCGAGTTGCGCGACCTGGAGACCATCGGCGCCGCGCTGAACATCGCCGAAACCGGCCATCTGGTGTTCGCCACGCTGCACACCTCCGACGCCGCCCAGACCATCAACCTCATCATCGACGTCTTCCCGCCGCACCAGCAGGAGCAGATCCGCGTGCAGCTGTCGTTCGTGCTGCAGGGCGTGTTCGCGCAGCAGCTGCTGCCCCACGCCAGCGGCACCGGCCGCACCCTCGCCTGCGAGGTGCTCATCGCCAATTCCGCCGTCCGCAACCTCATCCGCGAGCAGAAGATCGAGCAGATCGCCACGATCATCCAGACCGGCGGCAAGTACGGCATGGTCACGATGAACCAGTCGCTCGTCGAGCTTTACAAGAAGCAGAAGATCAGCTACCAGGAAGCCGTCAACCGCTCCACCGACCCCGAAGACCTCAAGAAGCTCCTGCAGAAGTCGCTGTCGGTCACGGGTTGATGAACGATGCAATTCGCCTATAAAGCCAAGGACAACAACGGCAAGCTCACCGAAGGGACGGTGGAGGCGCCGGACGAGAAGGCGGCGATCGCGCGCCTGCGCGGCCAGCGCCTCTCCGTCACCGAGATCAAGGCCGGAGGCAAAACCGGCAAGCAGGGCAAGAAGGGCGGGAAGATCGACAACAAGGACGTCGTCATCTTCTCGCGGCAGCTCTCCACGCTGGTGTCCTCCGGCGTGCCTATCGTGCAGGGCCTGACCATCCTCAGCGAGCAGGCCGAAGCCCCCAATTTCAAGCTGGTGCTCGGCGCGCTGCGCACCGACATCGAGGCCGGCCTCTCTATCGCCGACGCGATGAAGAAGCACCCGAACGCCTTCACCGAGCTGTACGTGGCCATGATCCGCGCCGGCGAGGTCGGCGGTATCCTCGACACTATCCTCGAGCGCCTGTCCGCCTACCTGGAGGCCAACGAGGCCCTGAAGGCCAAGGTCAAGGCCGCGATGATGTACCCTATCGTCGTGTTCAGCGCCGCCGGCCTGATCACCATCTTCCTGGTCGTCTTCGTGATCCCGATCTTCAAGGACATCTTCGCCGGCTTCGGCGCCGAGCTGCCCTTCATCACGCAGATGCTGATCAACATCTCCGACTTCATGCGCTCCAAGATCCTCTATATGCTGCCCATCATCGGCGGCGCCGTGTGGGGGGTCAAGCGCTGGATGAAGACCGAGAAAGGGCAGTGGAAGGTGGACGAGATCTCCCTTAAACTGCCGGTCTTCGGCATCCTCCTCAAGAAGGTGGCCATCGCCAAGTTCAGCCGCACGCTGGGCACGCTGATCAAGTCCGGCGTGCCGATCCTGCAGGGCCTCGAGACCGTGGCCAAGACGGCCGGCAACAAGGTCATCGAGGCCGCCATCGACAACAGCCAGAAGTCCATCAAGGAGGGCGGCCGCATCTCCGACCCCCTCAAGAAGGCCAATATCTTCCCGCCGATGGTCATCCAGATGATCAGCGTGGGCGAGGAGACCGGCGGCCTCGACAATATGCTCACCAAGATCGCCGATTTCTACGACCAGGAAGTCGACACGGCCGTGAAGGGCCTCACCTCCATGCTCGAGCCGCTGATCATGATCTTCCTGGGCGTCGTCATCGGCACCATCGTCATCGCCATGTTCATGCCGATGTTCAGCCTGGGCGAAATGGTCGGCTAGCGCCGCCGCCCGAGAAAAAGCCCGGCCCTCGCCGGGCTTTTTTATTTTCCCGCCGGGGCGGCATATCAAGAGCGGTCCCCTATTTGTTATCATTTAGACCGCGCCGGCCTTTGTCCGCCAGCGCTCCGGGGGAAAGGGGGGACAATACGCAACAGCTCTTCCTCTTTCCCGCAACACAAATCCAGAAACGGCGATAATCGCGGCCGGCGATCGCCGGATAGAGGTAAATGATGCACAACTCCTTTAGGGTACTCCTTGCCTTCCTCGTTTTCTCTTTACCCCTCGACCTGGCCGCCGCGCCCCACGATTACACCGATCCGTTCTCCAAGTTCCAGACCGCCGTTAAAGCGGTCAAGGTCCTGCCCGACGGGGCGGGGCAATGGAAGTCCCTCGCCGCCGGCCTGGCGGCGGACCCGCTCTTCGCTTCGCTCGGCCTCGACAAGCTCTCCTACACCGGGGGCAACCAGCTCGCCTACGATTTCGACCTGCGGCTGGGCGAGATAGACCTGGACCTCAAGGGGACGCTCACTTTCGACGCGTCCGCTGCCGACGGGCAACCCGTAGCCACTCTGACCTCCGCGGCCCAGTCCCGCACCGCGGCCGACCTGGTGGACATAGGCGCCCTGCACGCCACCTCCGCCAGCCTGGAAGCCGCCATCTATAAGGAAGGCGGCGCTTACAAGATCTACGCCCGCGTCATCCCGAGGTTCACCAATTACAACAAGCCGCCGTTGCCCTCCCTGCTGCTGTCCAAGGGTAAAGGCGGCCTGGACTATACCGTGATCGGCGGCAACCTGGCGCTGAAGGATATCTTCCCTTTCGCGGCGCAGGTCCCGCTCTACAAGCAGTTCGCCTTCGAGAGCCTCTCCAAGAGCGGCACCGCGCTGACGGTCAAAGGCACGGTCGGCGGCCGCGCCGTGACGGCTGCCGGCGACACCGTGAAGGACACGCTGTTCGTTACCGGCGACGGGCTCACCGCCGCCGATTTCTACCCTGAAACCGCGGCCCTGCCCCTGCTCAATGGTTTCGCTTTCGACAGTTTCTCCCTGACCGCCGCCGGCGAGGCCGTGAACGGCCGGCTGAACGGCAAGAAAATCTCCGTCTCCCGCGGAGCCGACAAGAAATCCTTCGCCGTGACCGGCGACGATATCAAGCTGGAGGATTTTATTCCCGCCGCCTCCCAGGTGCCCTGCGTGAACGCCCTGGCCGTGGACAGCGTGCTGGGTTCCGACACCGAGCTGGCTATCGCCGGCAAGGTCAACGGCAAGCCCGTGGCCGTCTCCGGTTCCCTGGCGGACAACAAAGTGGAAATGACCGGCCCCGGCCTGAGCCTGCCCTCCTGCATCCCGCTGTCGCTCAACCTGCCCTTCCTTAAACTCTTCAGCTTCGGCGGCCTGTTCCATTGGCCGGACCGGCTGGAAGTGGACGGCACGGTGAACGGCAAGGACGTCAGGGTGGTGTGGATCTTCGCCCCGAACACCGTCACCGTGACCGGCGAGAGTATAAAGCTCGGGGACATCCTCCCCGCGGCCGCCAAGGAGCCCATGCTGGAAAGTTTCTCTTTCCTGAGCCTGGAATACTCCAAGGCCGCTCTCAAAGTGAGCGGCAAGGTCAGCGGAAAAGCCATGACCGTGACGCAGGACAACGCATCCAAGACCTTCACGGTCTCCGGCGCCGGCCTGACCCTGGCGGATTTCATCCCCGAAACCGCGGGCATAACCTACCTGCGCAGGTTCGACCTGAACCTGGTGCGGCAGCGCCCCGGCGGCGTGCTGGTGGCCGGCGACGTGGCCGGCAAGGCCGTAACGGTGGAGAGCGACAGGACCGCCGGTTCTTTCACGGTGACCGGCGACGGGCTGAAACTGGCCGACTTCGTGCCTGAGGCCGCGCAGATAACTTTCCTCGACGCTTTCGCGCTCGACGGCGTGCGCAGTACTCCCGACGAGTTCGTGGTGACCGGCAGGATCAACAATAAGGCCGTGTCGGTGGACGACCACCTCACCAGCAATATCTTCACTGTGACCGGCGCCGGCCTGAAACTCCAGGACTTTTTCACGGAGAGCAAGGACGTGCCCGCGCTCAACAACTTCGCTTTCGAAAGCCTGACCCATACCGCCGACGGGGTGACCGTCACCGGCAAGGTGAACGGCAAGGCCGTCCTGGTCGCCCGCGCCGCCGGGGCCGATACTTTTACGGTCAAGGGTGACGCCCTGAAGCTGGCGGACTTCGTGCCCGCCGCGGCCAAGGTGTCTTATCTGGGTAATTTCGCCTTCCTCTCGCTGGTCTGGCACCCCGGCAACCTCGAAGTGGCCGGCACCGTGAACGCGAAGAACGTCACGGTCACGCTCGACAAAGAGGCCAAAACCTACACCGCCTCCGGCTCGGGGCTGCAGCTGGCGGACTTCGTGCCCGAGGCGGCCAAACTGCCCTACCTCGCCCGTTTCGACCTGACCAAGGTGCAGGAGCGTCCCGACGGCGTGCTGGTGGCCGGCGACGTGGACGGCAAGGCCGTGAGCGTGGACTATAACAGGACCGCGGCCTCTTTCAGAGTGACCGGCGACGGCCTGCAGTTGAAGGATTTCGTCCCGCAGGCGGCCGGGGTAAGTTATCTCGACAACTTCAAATTCGAAGGCCTGCTTTATTCGGCCGCCGGCATAGAAGTGACCGGCCGCGTGAACGACAAGGCCGTGACGGTGAAGAAGGCCCTGGGCGCCCCGGACTTTTCAGTCACCGGCGACAGCCTGAAACTGGCGGACTTCGTCCCCGGCACCGAGCAGGTGCCCTGCGTGAACGACTTTGCGCTGGACCGTGTGTGGAGGTCGGAGGCCGAGCTCGGCATAGCCGGCAAGGTGAACGGCAAAGCCGTTTCCATCTCCGATTCTTTCGCCGACAACAGGGTGGAAATGAGCGGCCCCGGCCTGAGCCTGCCGGCCTGCCTGCCGCTGTCGCTCAATCTGCCTTTCCTCAATCTTTTCAGCTTCGGCAGCCTGTTCCATTGGCCCGACCGCCTGGAAGTGGACGGCACGCTGAACGGCAAGGACGTGAAACTGGTCTGGATCTTCGCCCCGAACACCGTCACGGTGACCGGCGACAGCCTGAAGCTGGCCGACGCTATCCCCGACGCCGCCCGGGTGCCTTTCCTCAACGGCTTCGCTTTCCTCGAGCTGGATTATTCCAAAGACCAGTTGGCCGTTAGCGGTACGATGCGCGGCAAGGCCGTGAGCGTAGTCCAGGACAACGCGGCCAAGACCTTCAAGGTGACCGGCGACGACCTTAAGCTGGCCGATTTCGTGCCTGAAGCCGCGAATGTGCCTTTCCTCAAGCTTTTCGCCTTCGACGCGCTGGCCTACAACAAGGCCGCCGTGACCGTGGAGGGCAAGCTGAACTCCAAGGGCGTGAGCGTGACCAAGGCCTTCGGCTCCGACGGTTCTTTCACCGCCAAAGGGGAAGGCCTGACCCTGAGCGACATAGTCCCCGAAGCGGCCGGGCTCAAGGCCTTCGACGCCCTGGCCCTCGACGGGGTTTCGGTGTCGCCCGCCGTAGTGGAAGTGGCCGGGCGCCTGGCCGGCAAAGCGGTCAAATTCTCCAGGACCCGCGACGCCAAGCCCGTCTCCACCATCACCGCCGACGGCCTGACGCTGGGCGACATCTACGCCCCGCTGGCCGGCCTGCCGGCCGTGAACGCCGTGGCCATGACCCGGCTGAGTCTCGACGGCTCTTCCGTGGAAGCGGAAGCCCGCCTCAACGGCGTGACCGTGGACGTGGTCGCGCACGCCGGCCAGGGCACGGACTCCTACACCGCCGTCTTCTTCGACACGCTGGGCGCGGCCACCTTCGTGCCGGCCGCCCAGGGGCACGTGGTCAACGACCTGGCCCTGGAGCGCGCCCTCTTCATAGTGCAGCCGGCCGGCTCGCCCGCCCGCACGGTAGCGGCCGCGGACCTGCCCGGCGACCTGCCCCGGATGGTGGGCTGGGGGGGCAGCGACACGCTGGCCCTTTCGGAAGGCGTGAATTTCGCCGGCTGGCTGAACGTGGCCAAGTCCGGCGCGCTGGCCAAGGCCTTCGCGACGGCGGGCCTGCCAGCGGGCAGCGTGCTTCTTAAGGGCACCGTGGCCCCCGACTCTTTCAGGAGCATGACCGGCGGGGCGCCCGCCGCCGCGGCCTCCCTGTCCGAGACGGACAAGCAGGCCCTGCTCGCCGGGCTGAACCTCTCGGTGGCGCTGCCGCTGCCGTCCCTGCCCGCCATAGCGGGCCTGGTGACCGTGCGCGGTCCCGTCATACTCTCCATCGGCGGCGACGCCAGGGGCAAGAGCAGCCTCTGGGCCAACGTGCCCGCCCCCATAGCCGCCTCCCGGCCCGTCGGGGACCTGGACGTCTCGCTGCAGTTCGGCCTGGACATAACCGGGGCCGGCATCAGCGAGAAACTGGACGCGCTGGTGAGCCTCGATAAGGGCGCTCGCCCCGGTTACAGCCTGCTCGCCGTCTACGAGGGAGCCTGGAAACAGCCCTTCGGCATACAGGGCCTCACGCTCGACAACGGCGGCTTTGAATTCTCGCTGGAAAAAGCGGGGGACCAGGCCAAGAGCGGCCTGGCCTTCTTCGCCACCGCCCAGATAGGGGCTAAGAATGTGGCCGTGACCGCGCAGCTCAAGCGCGAGGGCGGCAAGGTGTCGCTGGATTACTTCCAGCTGGACGGGCAGTTCCGCCCCGGCGACTTCCCCGGCGGCAAGAACATCCCCTACGGAGACAAGTTCGAACTCGACGAGCTCAAGCTCACGCCCAAGGGGATCATGGCCAGGACCGTGATAGCCGGCAACAAGGTGGACGCCTTCCTGTTCGACGCCGGCGCCCCCGGCGCGCCCAACTGGGTGTTCGCCGCGGCCCAGAAGAACTTCAGCGTGACGGAGCTGCTGCCGGCCGCCAAGGCGATAAAGCCGCTGGCCGCCATGACCATTCCAGACGCGGCGCTGATAGTTTCGGAGAAGGGGCTCAAGAACGCGGACCGCAATTCCCTCGGCGTGATCGCCAAGGACCTGTTCGACCGCGTGCTCGGCAAGTCCGCGGTGAAGATCAACATCCCGGACGGGATAGGCGTGCTGGCCGCTTTCGACGCCGGCGCCATGGGGCCCATAGGCAAGGGCCTCAGCGGCATCGGCGTGCACGACGACGCCGTGGTGATGGGCGCCGTGACCGGAGTTTTCGCCGGCAACCCCGGCGTGCTGTTGTCCATAACCATGGACAACCCGGGCGACCCCAAGGGCCTGCCTAAAAAGGTGGTTTCTTTCAAGCCCGGAGTTCCGCCCTCTTACTTCATACAGTGGTCCGGCACCGAACTGGACGCCGGCCTGCGCATGCCGCTGCTGGTCAAGGCCGGCAAGGAGACGCTCTCCATGGACGCGGACCTGGAGCTCAAGTTCGCGGAGAGCGGCGTGGGCGTGAAGGTGCTCGCCGAGATGGACGGTACCTGGCGCCAGCCCTTCGGCATAAAGGGGCTGAACCTCAGCAACGTAAAGCTGGACGCGGCCATCAACGAGACCGGCGAGGTGCAGTTCGGCATCGCCGGCGACCAGCTCTACGGCCGCTGCGCCGACCCCAAGTCCAAGGACTGCCTGGACGTGGACATGGCGATGAGCGTCAAGATCCCGCTCGAGGACGGCCTGCCGGACGGCGTGGCCTTCGCGGGCAGGGTCAGCAAGCTCAGCCTGCCTGCGCTGGTGGAGATAACCGAGACCCTGATGAGCGCCCCGCCCGGCAGCATCGCGAAACTGCCCGCGCCTTATTTCGAGATCGACGACGCCCTGCTGGCCTTCGCCACGCCCGGCGCGTCCGATCCTCAGCTGGGCCTCGTCAGCGAGGGTTTCGCCTTCGGGGGCAAGTTCGTCTTTATGGGCAAGCAGCTCGGAAAAGTGCTGGGCTCCGGCGGCCCCAACAGCGGCGTCAGGATCAAGGGAGACGTGGCCGACATCGACCTGGACATCATCAAGTTCAAGGCGAACAGCATAGACATCTCGCTCAACGTGGACCCCAAGTACGTTATCAATTCCACCGTGGACCTGCTGGGCGCGCCCCAGAAGGTGAAGCTCGACATCGAGCCGCCTTATTTCGAGTTCGATATGACCGAGAAGCTGGGCGCTTTCGGCAACGCGCTGCTGACCATCCGCCTGGACGGCTTCGACCTGAAGAAGGGCACTTTCGACAAGAACGCCGGCATGAGCGTGGTCGGCGAGTTCCAGTCCACGCTGGTGCCGTGGATGAAAGGCGAGATCACGAAGGGCGTGGAAGAATTGAGGGACTCGGCGCGGGCCAAGTTCGACGAGGATACAAAGGCCCTGGAGGCCGCCGAGGCCAAGGTGAACGAGCTCAACG
The DNA here is from genome assembly GCA_001799715.1 of Elusimicrobia bacterium GWB2_63_16. GTDB lineage: Bacteria > Elusimicrobiota > Elusimicrobia > Elusimicrobiales > UBA9959 > UBA9959. The sequence continues at coordinate 13,825 of MGTZ01000048.1, forward strand.
CCAAGATCAAAAAGCTCAAGGAAGAGGACCAGAAGGCCAAGGACAGGGCAGAGGAAGCCCTGGACTCCGCCAGGCGCCGAGTGGACTCGCTGCGGGACAGGCACGACCACGAGGACCACCAGGCGCATCACTGCGGTTCGCGCTGGACCCACTGGGCCTGCTCGCCCGGCTGGCGCATAGCCGCCGCCTCCACCTGGGTGATCTACGAAGTCGCCGAGGGCACCCTGGAAGCGGCCAAGAAGGCCGTGGCCGCCGCCTCCAACCTGGACCCCCGCGTGGCCGCGCTGATAGCCGAACGCGACATAGAGCGCGCCGGCCTTTCCGTGGCCGAGGCCGTGGTCAAGGTGACCGAAGATATAGAGGACTTCGTGATGAAGGAGCTGGAGACCGTGCTCGAGCGGGCCGTTTCCAGCCTGCCGCTGGAGATAGACAAGGCCATCATCGTGGGCGACCTCAAGGACATGGTCACGCATAACGACCCGCTGGTGCTGGATATGCAGTTCAAGATCGCCGGCGCCCCGATGCACGAGTTCTTCGCGGTCAAAGTGCCGGACCGGGCCGAGAACCTGCAGTTCGACGCGGTCTCGTTCGCGCTCCTGCCGGCGCTGGGCCTGGACAAACTTACCGAGGACGCGCTGAAGAAGGTCTCTCCCGACGCGGCGCGCTGGGTGCACGCGCATATAGCCACCAAGCTGGCCGGCGCCGAAGAGGCCGTGCGCAACCAGGTGTCGGACGAGGAGGAGCGCTTCAAGGGCGTGCTGGCGTCGTTCGACAACGGCACCGCCAAATACAAGAAGGCCTTCGAAGAGCAGTCCGACGAGCACCTGAAACTGGTCGAGGACATGGACGTCACGGACCTGATGCCCGACAGCCTGCAGTACAGCAATATCTACCTGGCCATCGGCCACAGCAACCTCTGCCTGGCCGTCTCCAAGGACGGCCTGAGCGTGGTGCAGCTGCACTGCAAGGACGCGGACGTGGAGCAGTGGAACACCACGGCCCTGAAGGGGGACGACGAGGGCTACGTGGAGCTGCGCAACAAGGGGCTCTGCCTGAAGGCCAGGAAGGGCGACTCGGCGGACAACTTCGAGCCGCTGATACTCTCCGCCTGCGATTCGGCCGACAGCCACCAGCAGTGGAAGATCATCTCCTCGGACGGCTTCTACGACGAGATCGTCAACCGCTACTCGCAGAAATGCCTGCACTTCAACACGGAGAACGCCAACCCGGAGACCGCCTTCGCGGTGTGGACCTCCTGCCTGGGCTCCGACAGCCAGACCTTCAGGGCCATCGCGGACGCCGAGAAGCCGACCCGGCACAACGTGGAGTCCATGGTGAAGGCCGCCAACGGGCTCTGCCTGGACGTGGTCGGGGACCTTCCTAAACTCACCCCTGAGAGCAAAGAGGTGAAGCTCTACGCGCACAAGTGCGGCGAGGGCAGCGAGAAGTTCAACTACATCGAGGAGGTGGACGGCGACATCCAGCTGATCCACTCCGAGACGGGCCTCTGCGTCTACCCGCAGGAGAAGGCCGATTCGCTGGCGCTGCGCGCCTGCGACCGCGGGGCCGACATGTTCTGGCGGCTGAACCCGAAGTCCGCGACGGAGGACCAGTTCTTTAACACCGCGCGCAATTCTTGTATGATACTTCCTGCTCCCCCGAAGGGGTCCGCCCAGGACCTCGAGGCGGGCGTGGCTAACTGCAACCAGATACCCAACGACGGAATGCTGCTGGACTTCGTAAAATGAAAAAAATAACCTCCACACTGCTCAGTGTCGCCCTGCTCCTGCCCGCCTTCGCGGGCTGCGCCTCCACCGGCCGTACCGCCCGGCGGGTTCCGCTGAACCCGTCGGTGGACCGCATGCTGGAGGAAATAGTGAGCGGCCCCTCCGGCAACAAGGTCTCCGCCTCGGTGCGGGAAGGAATAAAGGCCATACGGCGCGGCCGTTACACCGACGCGGGCAAGCGCTTCTCCGAGGGGCTGCGCGCCGACCCGGTGAACGCGAACCTGCACTTCCTCAACAGTCTGGCCTACCATCTGAGTTCCCTGTCCGGCGACCAGGCCATGCTGGAGCTGGCCGAGTCGGGCTACGCGGTGGCGCTGCGCTTCGACCCGGACAATTACTGGGCCTCGTTCTTCCTGGGGCACGTCTACTTCGCGCAGAAGCGCTACAAGGACGCGCAGAACCAGTTCTCGTACGCGCTGCTCTACGCGCCCGAACAGGCTGATTTCCTGCGCGCCCTCGCCGTGGCTTCCTACTACGCGCAGGGCCTGGACGTGGGCAGCTGGGCCGCCGAGAAGGCGGTGCGGCTGGAACCCTGGCAGGCCTCGGGCTGGCGCATAGCGGCGCTGACGCGGGCCGCCCAGGGCGACTTCAAGGGGTCCGAAGAGGGCTTTCTTAAGTACCGGGAGCTGACCGGCAAAGAGAGCGCGGCCGGCAAGCAGGCCGAAGTGGGGGAATGGACCGCGGGTTATCTTTCCGGCAGGCTGGAGGATTGGAAGGCTTTTCACCGGCAGCACCCGGAAATAGCGCGCATGGCGGCCAAGAGCGTTTTCGGCTCCGGCGCGCAGGCCGAGGGGAAACCGCTGGACCTGGGGGACCAGGGCGACAATTACGACGACAGCGCGCAGGCGGCGCCCGCCGGCCAGGCGGCCGCGGATCCCGGCGCCAAGCCGGACCCCAACGCTCCCAAGATGGCGCTGGTGGACGTGGTGATACTTACCACGGAAGAGAGCCGCAGCCAGTCCAAGGGCATCAACCTGCTGGCCGGCCTCAAGGCCACCTTGACCGGTACGCTCTATTCCTACAAGTGGGTCTCCGCGCGCGGTTCCGGAGGGCAGAGCGGCAGGGCCACTACGGTGGCGCCCACCTTCGCCCTCGAGGGCTTGTCCTACAACCTCAATATCTGGAACGACGGCATCAACAAGGCCGAAGTGCTGGCCCGCCCGTCGCTGCTGGCGGTGGATAACCAGACCTCGCAGTTCTATTCCGGCGCCGTGCTGCACGTGCAGCTGAACAGCAACAACTCCGACGGCTCGCTGGTGGACGTGCCGGTGGGCATCAACCTGTCGGTCACGCCCTCGTTCATAGACGACGAGACCGTGCGCCTGAAGGTGCACGCCGACCGCAGCTTCATCGAGACGCGCAGCGAGAAGCTGGGCTTCTCCTCTTTCTCGCAGACCGCGAAGACCTCGGTGGACGCCACGGCCATCATGCGCTTCGGCGAGACCTTGATCCTCAGCGGCCTGTCCGAGAACGAAACTGTGAAATCCCGGAGCGGCGTGCCGCTGCTGCAGCGCATACCGCTGGTGCAGTATTTCTTCTCACAGAAGAACGACGAGGAGACCAAGAAATCCGTGCTGATCCTGCTGGCCCCGCACAAGGCCCGCCGCGCCAGCGAGCATATGACTCCCGCCGAGGCCAGGGAACTGAAGAAGGCGGAGCGCCACGGGGCGCAGGCCGTGGAGCACCTGAAGGCCCTCAAGCGCAAGGAAGGCCTGGCCGGCAAGGACAACCTCGCGGCCGTCTACGAACAGCTGGAGGGCGGTAAGTTCTACCGGGAATTCCAGAGCGGCGACCTGCGCCTGGACGAATGGCATAACTCCGACACGCTGGTCGGCTCCATCAAGCGGGTGCTCGGTTTCCTCTGGTACTAATATGAACCGCGCCGGCCTCGTCCTCGCCGCGCTGCTGCTGGCCCCGCGGGGCCCGGCGGCGGCCGAAGACCGGCTCGGACCCGCGCTGGCCCTGCAGGAGGCTTTCTCCGCGGCGGCCTCCTCCGCTGCGACCTCCGTGGTCGCGGTGACGGCGGTGCAGGACGGCAAGGTCTCTCCCCCGGAAGAATTCCTCTTCTGGGGTTCCGAAGAATTCCTGGAACAATCGGTCTACGGCCGGGCCCCCGGCGCCACCGGCGCCGCGCGCCAGCGCAGGGTGCCCGTCTCGGGCTCCGGCTTCGTGGTGAGCCCCGACGGCTATATCCTGACCAGCGAGCACGTGGTGCGCGGAGCCTCGGAAGTCTCCGTGACTTTCCCCGGTGAGCCGGGCAGGAGCGTGGCCGGCCGGGTAACGGCCCGCGACGCCGCTGCCGACCTGGCCGTGATCAAGGTGGAGGCGGGCCGGGCGCTGCCCGTAGTCAGGTTGGGCGATTCGGACGGGGTGCGGGCGGGGCAATGGAGCATAGCCCTGGGCAGCCCGGCCGGGCTGGAGCAGGCCATGACGGTCGGCGTTGTCTCCGCCGCGCGGCAGAAGATCTCGATCGGAAAAAAAGTTTACCGCGGCGCCATACAGACGGACGCCGCCATCAACCCCGGCAACTCCGGCGGGCCGCTGCTGAACATTCGCGGCGAGGTGATAGGCGTCAATATGGCCGGCTACGCCCCCGGCGGTGAATACGCCGGCATAGGCTTCGCCATCCCCATAAACCGCGCCAGGGAGCTGCTGGCCCTCGCGCTGGCCGGCACTCCGCGCGGCTGGATAGGCGCCGTGCTGGAGGACGACCTGGACGCCGCCGCGGCCGCCGTCTACGGTCTGCCGGACGCCCGCGGCGCCTTGATAATGCGCGTGCTGCCGGGCCAACCCGCCGACAAGGCTGGCCTGCTGCGGGGGGACGTTATAAAAGAATTCGACGGAAAGGTGATAGCCGACAACGCCGGCCTGCTGGCCGCCGTGGCCGCGGTCGCCCCCGGCAAGTCGGTTTCGGTCCGGCTGATACGGCGCAGGGCTGAAGTGACGGCCGAAATAGCGGTACGGGCGGCCCCGGACGCCGCCGGCGAGCCCGGTCTCAACGAGCGGGACCGGGAAGCAGCCTTTTAAAGCGCGCCTTCTTTCTTTAACAGTTTCAGTTTGGCCGCGGGGCCGCCGGCGGCGGAGAAGCCGCCCAGCCCGCCGTCGGACCTGATCACGCGGTGGCAGGGCACCGTCGGGGCGAAAGGGTTCTTGCCCAGCGCCGAGCCTACGGCCCGTACCGCTCCTGGTTCGCCTATCTGTTCCGCTATCCACTTGTAGCTGCGCGTCTGCCCCGCCGGTATGCGCATGCAGGCCCGCCACACCGCCTGCTGGAACGGCGTATAAGCCTTCATCCTCTCAAAAATTTCCTTTTTCTCCATTATTATTTCTCCAGCTTCGGGATCACGGATTTGGGGTTCGCATGCAGACGGGGGATTGGATAAGCAAAACCCTCTCGGAGGCCGACGCTTGCGTAGCGCGGAGGCCGAGAGGGGGAGCGGCGAGCACGGTGTGCGAGACCGCGTTTTTGCGTTCCGGTCCCCCGGCGGCATGCGGGGCTAATCAGCCAATTCAGACTTTCCTCTTAGTTTCCTATGATAGGTGATGCCGAAGCGGTGGGCCTCGTCGCGCAGGGCCTGCAGCAGCCGCAGCCCCGGGTGCGCCCGCTCCAGCAGCAGCGGCCGCGCCCGGCGGGGGGAGTAGATCTCCTCCAGCCGCTTGGCCAGGCTTATCACTTCCACCTTCACCTTGGCCGCGCCTATGGCCTTCATCGCCGCCGCCAGCTGGCCGGGGCCGCCGTCTATCACCAGCAGGTCGGGGAGTGCCTCGCCGCGGCGTTTGACCTGCGCCAGCCGCCGGCCAACTATCTCCTCTATCATCGCGAAATCGTCCGAACCCCCGGCCGCGTTCTCGAACTTTATCCGGTAATGCCGGTAATGCGCGGCGTGCTTCTCGCCGTTGACGAAGCAGACCGAAGAGCCGACCGCATGGCGGCCGAAGAGGCTGGAGGTGTCGAAGCACTCTATGTGCGCCGGAGGCCGCGGCAGCCCCAGCGCCTCTTTGAGCGCCGTCACCGCGCCGGTGCGCGTGACGGCCTTCTCCAGGAAGCCGGGCTCCAGCTTGCCGATCATAACGCGCTCGGCCATGTGGTCGAAGGCGTGCAGGAAGTCGCGGTACATCGCGGCCTCCTCGTAAGAGAGCGCGGCCGCGGCCCGGGCCATGCCGGCCGAGAAGCGGCCCCGCAGCTTTTCGAAATCCCCGGCCAGGAAGTCGGCCAGCCGGGAGGCCAGCGCGCCATAGGCCGCCTTGGTTATCCTGCCGGCGCAGGGCGCCGTGCACTGCCCCGTGTGGAAATACAGGCAGGCCTTGATCTTTTTTTCGTCGAGCGGCTTGGCCAGCGAGAAGTCCCAGCGGCAGCGGCGCAGGTTCAGGAACCTGATGCGCCACAGGTGGGCCAGCAGCTTCTTCAGCGGCTCGGCCTTGGGGTAAGGCCCGAAATACCGGGCGCCGTCCCGCTCGCGCCGCCGCGTATAGACCAGGCGGGGGAAATCCTCCCGCGTTATCTTCAGGTACGGGTAGGATTTGGAGTCCTTCCACATCTCGTTGAAGAAGGGCTGCAGCTTGTGTATCAGCTGGCGCTCCACCAGCAGCGCCTCGCGCTCGCTGGCGCTGGCCACGTAGTCTATGCGCCGGATCAGCGCCACCAGGTTGGGGATCTTGCGGCGCTTATCCGCCGGGTTGCTGCCGAAGTACTGCGCCACGCGCTTGCGCAGGCTCTTGGCTTTGCCGACGTAGAGCACGGCGCCCGAGGCGTCTCGCATCACGTAGACGCCGGGGCCGTCCGGCAGGTGCGAGAGGTCCATCAGAAGCGCCCTCCGGTCACCAGCCGCAGCTCCTCGACGCGCAGCAGCTTCAGCAGCAGGAAATAGACGGCCACGGCCGCGGGCACGGCGGCCGCGGTGACGGCCAGCGGGCCGTAGGGGGCCAGCGCCTCGCGCAGCAGGAGAGCGGCGAGCGCCGAGGCCGCCGCGGCCAGCGCCGGGCGCAGCAGCGGCAGGTCGGCGAGGGGGCTGAAGCCGGCGCGCCGGTTCAGCTCGGCCAGGAAGGCCAGGGCCGCCGCCCAGGAGCTGAGCGAGGTGGCCAGCATCAGGCCGCCGGCCCCCATGCTGCCCATGAAGGCCAGGCACAGCAGGGCGTTGAGCGCCAGCTGCCCCGAGACTATGGCCAGCGGGGCCTTGGGCCGGCCCAGCGCGTAAAGCGAGGAGGCGGCCACCTTGTTGAAGCCGTAGGCGGGCAGACCGGCCGCCAGCCAGAACAGCGCGTCGGCCGTGACCAGGCTGTCCTGCGGCGAGAAGCGGCCGTGCTCGAACAGCGCGCGGCAGACCGGCAGGGCCGTAACGGTTATGCCGGCGGCGGCGGGCAGCATGATCAGCCACGAGGCGGCCATGGCGTCCTTCAGGCGGGCGCGGAAGCCTGCCATGTCCCCGGCGGCGCTGCGGCCGGCCAGCTCGGGCAGCGAGACCGCGGCGGCCGCGGCGGCGAAGAGGGAAACCGGGAACTGCACCAGCCGCGCCGAGTTGTAGATGGCGGTGATGGCGCCGGCCGGCAGAAAGCTGGCGTACAGGGTGTTGATGAGCAGCGAAACCTGGTCCTGCGCCAGAGTGACGGCCGCGGGGGCCGCGGCCAGCAGGGCCGGGGCGGCGGACAGGCCGGAGAACGGGTTGGAGAACTTCAGCCTGTAGCCCTCGCGGAACAGGGCGGGCAGCAGCAGCGCGGCCTGTATCAGGCCCGAGGCCGAGGCCACGGCGGCTACCGCTATGATCATGCCGCGCGGGTCCAGCGCCGGCAGCAGGCCGGCCCGGAAGGCCAGCAGCAGCGCCACTACCGACAGCGAGAAGGCCGCGGGCGCCAGGCCGGGCAGGAAGAACCTGCGCGCCGAATTGAGGGCGGCCGTGAAAAGGGCGGAGACGTTGACGAAGAGGAGATGCGGCATCAGCACGGCCGCCAGCAGGGCCGTCAGGGCGAATTGTTCCCGGTCGCCGCGGAAGCCCCAGGCCGTCAGCAGCGTGAACTGCTCCCTGAAGAGTATGCCGCAGGCGGCCAGCGCGGCCGACAGCGCGAAGACCACGGTCCAGGCGGAGGAGAAGAAGGCCTGCGCCGCGGCCGGCCCGGCCAGCTTTTCTTTTTCCAGGCGGGGGATGAAGACGGCGTTAAGGGCGCCCTCTCCGGCCGTGCGCCTGAAGACGTTGACCAGGCGGAAAGCCGCGTAGTAGGCGTCGGCCAGCGCCCCGGCGCCGAAGACCGCCACCAGCAGGGCGTCGCGGACGTAGCCCAGCGCCTTGGTCACCAGGTTCGCCGCCGTCATGCCCGCCATGCCCCGCGTGAAAGCCCGGCTTTCGGCGGCTTGAGGCGTATTTGCTTTTTCTGTCATAGAATGATAAACTATGTCCACTATGGCAAAACTCAAGACCGGAAGGCATACCAGCGCTATCAAAGCCTGGCGCAAATCAGAGAAACTGGCCTCTAAGAACAGGGGCGTAAAGACCCGTATTCACGACGCTTCCAAAGAATTCGGCGCGCTCGTCGCCAAGAAGGACATGGAAAACGCTCAGAAAATGCTGCCGAAAGCTTACGCGCTGCTCGACAAAGCCGCTAAGTCCGGTACTATCCACTGGAAGAACGCGGCGAGGAAGAAGTCCCGCCTGTCCGCGCGCATCAAGTCGATCGCGCAGAATCCTTCCGTAAAGTAACTTTCCTAAAAGAAAGAGCGGACCCCGGCGCAGTCAGCCGGGGTTTTGCTATTTGGCCGCGGTGATCTCGTAGATCAGCTGGCGCACCACCAGGCCCGGGTCGCGGCGGGAAGTGGACTTGAGCAGTTCCTCCGCCTCCAGGCAGCGGCGCAGGGAGCGCAGCAGCTTGTCCTCTGTGTAGGAGGCGGCGTCGCGCAGAGCGGAGTGGTACTGGCCGGGGGACATGCCTGCCTGGTAGGCCGCACCGGGGCCTTCCCCGCCCTGTGAGAGGCGCTTGGCCTTGAGCAGGCGCTCCAGCGACCTGGACACCTGGGCCAGCAGGGCCAGCGGCTCCGAACCGGAGGACAGCATGCGGGCGGCGGCCCCGGCGGCCTGTTCGGGGCGCCTGCCGCAGACGGCGTTGGCGAGCTCGAAAGGGTTCTGCGTCCGGGCGAAACCTGCCAGCGCCAGCGCGTCCTCCGCGCTGAAGAACCTGTTCTGCCCGTGCATGTAAAGGGTGATCTTTTCGGCTTCGCCGTCGAGCGTGACCGAGTCGGTGCCCAGCAGTTCCACCAGCGTTTCCAGCGCCTCGGCGTCGGTCTTGACGCCCTTGGCCAGCAGGGCCGAGTTGAGGCGCTCCACGGCCTGCGCCCCGGTCATGGGGGCGAAATCCACCAGGGCGCAGTCGGCCCCGAGCGCGCCCGGTATCGGATCGGTCTTCTCGCGCGGCCAGTCGGCCAGCAGCAGCAGGGTCGCGCTGGGGCAGGGATCCTCCAGGTAGGCCAGCAGGGCCTTCATCGGCTCCTTCTTGAGCTTCTCCACGCGCTTGAGGGCCACGAAGCGCACCTCCGCGAGCATCGGGGAAGTGCGGGCTTCGTCCAGGGCCTGGTCTATGTCCGCGCCCTCGGCGTCGCGCACCGAGAAGTTGAAGGACTCGGGCTTGAAGATGCCTTCCAGCGTTTTGAGCGCCTTTTCCTTCATGGCGGTCTCTTCGCCGCAGAGGTAGTAGACGGGGCGGGTCTTCTTCTTGGCCCATTCGTCCGCCAGGGCCCTGGGGGTAAGCGTTTGCATGATCAGGGGTTGGGGTTCACCGTGCCGGCGGGCTGCGCGTCCTGCGAGCCCGGCAGCTTTTTCTGCGAGGTGCTCGAGACCGAGCCGAAACCGGACACGGTGCGCAGCACCACGTCCTTGGCCAGGATCTCCCAGAGTGCCTCCCGCGCCTGCTCCTCGGTGAGGCCGCCGGGCAGCGTGGCGGCGGAGTACAGCTTGGTGGCCTGCAGGGCCGGCTCTTCCCAGAGGTAGCGGTTCTGCTCGCGGTCGAGCAGGCGCACGCCGGCTATCACGTTGAGCTTGTAGACCGTGGGCACCAGGTTGACGTCGTACTGTATGGGCGTCAGGATGTAATGGTTGATCTCGCCCACCACCACGCCCTGCGCGATGTTCTCGGGCGCCACCGTGTACTCGCCGTTCTTGAGGAATTCGTCGATGACCTTGAGCGTGATCTTCTCCTCGAGGCCGAACTGCTGCGTCTTGTTGGAGAAAGGCCGCACCGCTATCTTCTTGATATGCAGCGGCAGCTTCTGCTCCGCGGGCTTGTAGATGATGTCCGAGGACGCGCCGCAGGCGGCCAACCCAAGGGCCGCCGCCAGTATCGCAAGTTTCTTCATATTACCCCCTGTCATTTGACTACTATGCTCACCAGCCTGCCAGGCACCACTATCACTTTCAGTACCGTCTTGCCCGCGGTATGCGGGGCGGCCTTCTCCAGCGCCAGGCGCTTGATCTCTTCCTGCGGCGTGGTTTCTTTCACGCTCAGGCGTTCTTTTACCTTGCCGTTCACCTGCACCGGTATCTCCACGTCGCGCGAGGCTATCACGCTCTTGTCGGCCAGGGGCCAGGAGCGCGCCATCAGCGTGCCGCCGCCGCCGGCCATCTCCCAGAGTTCGTCCGCTATATGCGGCGCGAACGGGTGCAGCAGCGTTATGAAAGTCTCGTAGTCCTCGCGGCTGGTCTCCTTCTGTTCGGTGAGGCGGTTGAGGTAGATCATCAGCGCCGAGATCGCCGTATTGAATTTCAGGGACTCTATGTCCGCGCCCACCTTGTCTATGGTCTGGTGGCGCAGGATCAGGTCGGGGCCGGCGGCCGCCGCGTCCGTCAGCGCCTCGTGGCGGTCCAGGCCCCACGCGTAGGCGCGCCGCAGGAAGCGGTACACGCCCTCTATGCCGCGCACGTTCCAGGGTTTAGAGTCTTCGAGCGGGCCCATGAACATCTCGTAGAGGCGGAAAGCGTCGGCGCCGTAGCGCTCCAGGACCTCGTCGGGGTTGACCACGTTCTTCTTGGACTTGGACATCTTCTCCACGAAGGGCTTGATCGTCTCTCCTTCCGGGGTCAGGGCCGAGCCGTCCTCGGCTATCTCGAGCTCCTTGTAGCCCCGGTAGACGCCTTTTGAATCGCGGTAGGAGTAGGCCAGTATCATGCCCTGGTGGACCAGCTTCCTGAAAGGCTCGTCCGTGGAGACGTACCCCATGTCGAACAGCACCTTGTGCCAGAAGCGGGCGTAGAGCAAATGCAGCACGGCGTGCTCGGCGCCTCCGATGTAGAGGTCCACCGGCATCCAGGCCTTTTCCAGTTCCTTGTCGACGAAGGCGGAGGGGTTCTTCGGATCTATGTAGCGCAGGTAGTACCAGCAGGAGCCGCCCCACTGCGGCATGGTATTGGTCTCGCGCTTGGCGGGGCCGCCGCAGGCGGGGCAGGAGGTGTTTACCCAGCTGTCTATCGCGGCCAGGGGGGATTCGCCGGTGCCGGTGGGCTCGTACTTCTCCACCTCGGGCAGCAGCACGGGCAGGTCCGCCTCGGGCACCGGCACCACGCCGCACTTGGGGCAATGCACTATCGGTATGGGCTCGCCCCAGTAGCGCTGGCGGGAGAACACCCAGTCGCGCAGTTTGAAATTGACCTTCGGCTTGCCCAGGCCTTTTTCCTCGAGCCAGGCGATGATCTTCCGCTTGGCCTCAGGGGTGGGCAGGCCGTCTATGATGCCGGAGTTGACGGCGGTGCCGTCCTCGCAGAAGGCGCCCTCGCCTTTCCAGCCGGCCGGGGGTTTGAGCACTTCTATGATCTTGAGGCCGAACTTCACCGCGAACTCGTGGTCGCGGTCGTCGTGGGCGGGCACGGCCATGATGGCGCCGGTGCCGTAGGTGGTCAGCACGTAGTCGGCCGTCCAGATGGGGAGTTTCTCTCCGTTGACGGGGTTCACGGCGTAGGCGCCGGTGAACACGCCGGTCTTGTCCTTGGCCAGCTCGGTGCGCTCCAGGTCGCTCTTGTTGCCGGCGGCGGCCACATAGGCCTCCACGGCGGCCCGCTGCTCCGGCGAGGCCAGCTTCAGCGTCAGCGGGTGCTCGGGGGCGAGCACCATGTAGGTGGCGCCGTAGAGCGTGTCGGGGCGGGTGGTGAAAACGGTGAGCTTGCCGCCGTCGGGCAGGGCGAAGTCCACCTCGGCGCCCTCCGAGCGGCCTATCCAGTTCTCCTGCATCAGCCGGGTGGAATGGGGCCATTCCGTGGCGGACAGGCCCTCCAGCAGGCGGTCGCCGTAGGCGGTGATCTTCAGCATCCACTGCTTGAGGCTCTTGCGCTCGATAGGGGTCTCGCAGCGGTCGCACTTGCCCTGGAAGACCTCTTCATTGGCCAGGCCGGTCTTGCACTTGGGGCACCAGTTGATGGGCGCGGTGGCCTCGTAGGCGAGCCCCTTCTTGAACAGCTGCAGGAAGATCCACTGCGTCCACTTGTAATAGGCGGGGTCGGTGGTGTCGATCTCGCGGTCCCAGTCGTAGCTGAAGCCCAGCGAGTCTATCTGGCGCCTGAAAGTGGAGCAGTTCTTCTCCGTGGTGATGCGGGGGTGCACGCCGGTGGAGATGGCGTAGTTCTCGGCGGGCAGGCCGAAGGCGTCCCAGCCCATGGGATGCAGCACCTCGAAGCCCTTCATGCGCTTGTAGCGGCACAGGACGTCCGTGGCGGTGTAGCTGGCGGGATGCCCCACGTGCAGGCCGTCGCCGGACGGGTAGGGGAACATGTCGAGGCAATAGAACTTGGGCTTGCCGGGCAGGCGCGCGGTCTTAAAAGCGTTCTGCTCCTTCCAGTTCTTCTGCTGGCGGGCGTCTATTTCCTGGAACGTGCGGGCGTCTGTCGTTTTCACTGTGAAGCCTCCATGAACGTACCCTTAAAGGGGCGGCCGCGGCCGTCGGCCGCGTAATTATTATATTTTATCAAATATGGCCCGTTGAGGGACGGGGTCAGGGGCGGCCGGGGGAGGGGTGCAGGTTTTCCAGCTCCAGGGCCATTTCTTCCGGTATCAGCGCCACGATCTCGCTCTTGGCGGCGCACTCGGCGGCGCTCATCCCCAGCATGACCGTGATGATGCGGAAGCTGGTGTTTATCCCCACGGCGTTCAGCAGTTCCCCGGCCAGCCTGTCCTTGCCGCCTTCCACGAATTTCGGGACGGTGGGCATGAAGCTTTTCTTCAGGGCGTTGAGCAGGGCGTTGATCAGGGAATTGATGACCACGTTCCCCAGTTCCACCAGCAGCATCTCGTCGGCGGGCGTCAGCTTGCCCGCCTTGTGGAAGGACTGGCCGGTATAGCATTTGGAGACGCAGGAGATGTCGTCGGGGTCGAAGATCATCATCGCGGTCAGCGGGGACATGCCGCGCAGGCCCATGTAGACCGCCACCGCGTCATGCTTGAAATCGTGCCGCGCGAGCGCGTCCCCGAACGTCCCGTAGGAGACCTTCACGTCGAGGACCTGCCAGGTGCCGGCCGAGGCGCGCGAGAGCCTCTGCAGGCAATAGGCCACGCTCCGCGCCGCGAGGCTTTTGAGTGGTTCTTCGGGAAGGTCCATAGGGAACTGTTAAAATTTTTTCAGGAGCGCTTCGAGCTCGTCGTACATGAAAGGTTTGTGCAGGATGCCGGCCGCGCCTTTCTCCATCAGCTCGCCGGTTATCGGGCCCTGCTGCACCGCCGTCACCATGACCACGCGCGCGGCGGGGTCCAGGGCGCGGATCTCCTGCAGGGCTTCCAGGCCGGACTTGCCCGGCATGATGAGGTCCATCAGCACCAGCTCGGGTTTCTGCTGCCGGTAGGCTTCTATGGCTTCGTCCCCGGTCTCCGCTTCGCCGGTGATCTCGTGCCCCATCTCGGACAGCAGATCTTTTATCATGGACCTGGTCAGGATATTGTCGTCCACGATCAGTATCTTCATAGTTTTCCCTTTCGCTCCCGGCCGCCTTGCCCCGGGCCGGAGCGGCCCACACAGATTATATTATAAAAGCGCGTTTACCGGCGCCGGTTAAAGTTTCTTCAGCAGCGCGGCCGTGCGCTCGTTCATGCGGCGGCGGAGGGCCGGGGTGGCGTCGTCCATGCCGGCCAGGTGCAGCGCCCCGTGGAGGCTCAGCACCAGCAGTTCGGTCAGCGGCGAGTGGCCCATGGCCGCGGCCTGGCTCCTGGCCACCGGCAGGCAGACGTAGATCTCGCCCCATGGAAAGCCCGGCACCGGGGCCGGGGGTAGGTTGAAAGCGATGACGTCGGTGAGCCTGTCCTTGCCGAGGAAGCGGCGGTTGAGCCGCTTGATGCCGGGACCGCCGGTGAAGACCAGATTTACCTGTTTGCTGGCGAATCTGCCCAGGCCCAGGGCGGCCGCCCTGGCCGCGAGTCTTTTCGCGCCCTTGGCCCAGACCGGTTCGGGGGTTTCAAAGAATACGCTGACCGGCATCGGGGTGCTCCTCTTCCCAGCTCTCGTAGGCGGCCAGGATATTCTTTACCAGCGGGTGGCGGGCCACGTCCTTGGCGCTGAAATTGACGAACTTGACGCCCTCGGTCTTCTTCAGGATCTCCCTGGCCAGTACCAGGCCGGAGCGGTCCTTCTCGCGGATGTCGATCTGCGTGGCGTCGCCGGTCACCACCACGCGCGAGTGCATGCCCATGCGCGTCAGGAACATCTTCATCTGCTCGGGCAGCGTGTTCTGGGCCTCGTCGAGGATGATAAAGGCGTTCTCCAGCGTGCGCCCGCGCATGTAAGCCAGCGGGACGGTCTCTATCACCTCGTCAACCCGCAGCGACCTGAACCGGTCGGGGCCCAGCAGCGCGTGGAAGGCGTCGTAGAGCGGGCGCAGGTAAGGGTGCACTTTGTCGGAGACGTCGCCGGGCAGGTAGCCCAGCTTCTCGCCCGCCTCCACTATGGGGCGGGTCAGGATGACGCGCTTGACCTCGCCGGCCCGCAAGGCGCGCAGGGCGCAGACGGCGGCCAGGAAGGTCTTACCCGTACCCGCCGGGCCCACGCCGAAGACCAGGTCCCGGGCGAGGATAGCGTCCACGTATTTTTTTTGAGCGTCGCTGCGGGGGCGGATGAGCTCTCCGAAATGCGTCTTATAGAGGGCGCCCTCGGGGAGTTCCGGGTTCTCGGGCTGGCGGCCCTCTTCGGGGCCCAGGCGCACGCTGTAGAATTCCTCCAGCGCGGCGCGGATGCGGGTGATCGTTCTTTCCACGGCGGCCGGCGAGCCTTTTATGGTCAGGTCGGCGCTCTCGGTTTCGGGGTGCTGGCGCACGAAGATCTGCACCTTCAGGCGGCGCTCCAGGTCGCGCAGGCCCTCGTCCCGCTCGCCGAGTATGACCAGGATCTCCTCCCGGCTCTTCAGTTTGAACTTGCGCCCTTCCATCGCCGCCTTATTGCCACTTGGAAATGCCGCGCGGGATCACGACGATGCCGTCGGGGTCTATGTAGTAGCGCTGCGCGTCCTGGTCCTGGTTGTAGCCTATGGTCGTCTTGGCCTCTATGGTGTTGTAGCGGTCCATGATGACCTTTTTCATGCGGGTACCGGCCTTGATCTCGCAGGCGTCCATGATGATGCAGTCCTCGAGCTGGCATTTCTCGTGCACGATCACGTCGTTGGAGAGGATGCAGCGCTTGAGCGAGGACTGGTGGATGATGCAGCCGTCGGCCACCATGCAGTCCTGCAGGTTGGACTCGATGATCTTGGTCGGGGCGGTGGTCTTCCTGGCGTCCTGGATGGGCCACTGTTTGTTGTTGAGGTCCAGCTTGGGCTTGGCGCCGAGCAGGTCCATGTGCGTCTGCCAGAAGGCTTCCAGCGTGCCCACGTCGCGCCAGTAGTTCTTCTCCTCGTAGGCCTTGGTGCCGGGCAGCTTCTGCTCGCCGTAATTGTAGGCGAACACGCGGTAGCGCTTGTGGATGTTGGGCAGGATGGTCTTGCCGAAGTCCAGCGCGGCGGCGTCCCCGGACTCCTCGTGCAGGATCTTCACCAGCGCGTCGTAGCTGAAGATATAGTTGCCCATCGAGGCGTAGGCCGCGTTGGGGTTGTTCGGGATGGGCTTGGGATTCTTGGGCTTTTCCTCGAAGCCGTTCACCTTGTTCTTGGCGTCCACGACTATCGTGCCGAAGCGGCTGGCCTGCTTGAGGGGGACCGTCAGCGCGGAGATGGTGACGTCGGCCTTGTTGGCCACGTGAAAGTCTATCATCTGCCGGATGTCCATGCGGTAGATGTGGTCCGCGCCGAAGACGGCCACCAGGTCGGGCTTGTGGTCGGTGATCAGGTTCATGTTCTGTTTCACCGCGTCGGCCGTGCCGCGGTACCAGACCTCGCCGAGGCGCATCTGCGGGGGCACCACCGTGATGAAGTGTTCCTTCGTTATGCCGCCGAGGTTCCACGTCGAGCGCAGGTACTCGATGAGCGACTGGGACATGTACTGCACCAGCACGTAGTTGGAGTAGATGCCGGAGTTTATGAAGTTCGACAGCACGAAGTCGATGATCCGGTATTTGCCGCCGAACGGCACGGCCGGCTTGGAGCGTTCCTTGGTCAGCGGGTACAGCCGCTCGCCCTTGCCGCCCGCCATTATGATGCCTATGGTTCTCATTATAGTCCCCTTGTCGTAGTCGTTCGCTGTCAGCTTATCGCGTCCATTATCTCGCGCAGGTCCCGGCCCAGGCAGAGCAGCACTGGCTTGTCGGAACAGGTGTAATTCTTGATGCGCTGCTGGCGCAGCTCGTGCGTGGCGGCGGTCAGGTCCTCCAGGGACTTTGCCTCGCGGGCCACTATCATGTCCGGCTCGTCGAGGCCGTAGGACAGGAAGAAGTTCTCCTGGATGTCGCGGTAGCGCGAGACCACCTGCGCGCGTTCGGCCGTCAGCTTCTCCCGCTCGGCGTCGGACAGCTCGTACCAGGTATGCGCCTTGATCACCGGGTGCAGCAGCATGTAGCGGTGCCGCCCGAAGGTGTCCTTGGGCAGGAAGCCGAAATCCAGGTCTTTCCTGGGCAGCGCGGGATCCGGCCCCTGGTGCACGCCGAGGTAGCAGAAAGAGGGGGTCATGTAGCGGCCGGCGCCGGCTGAGAAGGTGCGGGCGCAGACCTCCTGCAGGTAGGGCAGGTCGTCGGACATGCGCCAGAAGAGGATGTCGGAGTCCGAGCGCAGTCCGGAGACCATGTAGGTGCGCAGGAACAGCTTCTCCTGCGCGGTGCCCACCATGTTCTCGAATTCCTGCTTGGCCGCGATCTTCTCGTTGGAGATGAGCCGGCGGAACTCGGGCTGCAGCTTGACCAGCATGAAGCTGGAGTAGATGTTAGCGTACTTTTTTGGTTTTTCCATCTTTGGCCTCCACGGCGCCGGGCGGCTGCAGGTAGACCGAGCTGTGCCCGAGTATCTCGGTCTCCAGCGCGGTTTCGAGGCCGGTCTTGACCTCGGTGATGAGGAAACGCCGGCCGCCGGAACCCACCAGGTGGGCGCGCGGCACCAGCATGGCGTCCTCGCTCTTGCCGACGAAAAGCGTGCCGTCGAACTGCTCGCCGATCTTTATGCCGTCCTTGAGGTCCGTGACCTCCATCCACAGGCGGTTGTAGAGCGGCGAGCCCTTCAGCTTCAGGAAATTGACCAGGCGGGTGTCGAACTCCTCCCCGGTGCGGGCGTGGCTGACCTTGGCGGTCATGCCGGCTCCGAGCGCGGAATAGAGCGGCTCGGTGTTCCTGCCTATGACCACCACTTTCTTGGCTATCGTGAAAAGCCGGTCGCCCTTGTTGACCTTCGTGCGGGGCTCGGCGTAGACGTTGGTGACCACGCCCTGCGTTTCGGGCTTGATCTCGGTGTATTCGTAGACGTCCTTCCAGCGCCGCTCGGTCTGCTTGCGCGAGTCCTCCGTGGAGGAGTCCAGCAGCGCGGCCATCTCGGTGGAGACCATGCGGGCCAGGGTCGTCTTCACGGTGGCGAAGCTGAACAGCTCGGCGTGGATCTCCTCCACGCGGCCGTCGAACGGGGCGAACACGTCGTAGGTCTCCTGCGCGGTGGTGATGCCGGTGACCGGCGTGACCACCGTGATGTCGCCGGTCTTTATCGCGCCCTGTACCGCCCCTTCCCAGGCGGGGGGTTCGGCGGGCTGGGCCTTCTGGGCGGCGCTCGGCGCGGCCAGCAGCAGCGCGGCGGCGGCGTTAAGCAGTTTTCTTTTCATTGAGTTTGGCGTAGGCTTCCCAGGTCCACGGCATTTTAGCCTTGAAGATCTCCTGTACGGCCTCGGCGTAGCGGCGGATCTCCCACTGCGCGTGGCTGTCCGCCCGCAGGCTGATGAAGTTCAGCAGGCTGCGCGCGTTGATGCTCCAGTAGAACTGGGTGTACTGCGCCACCGGCAGCACCATGCGGGCCATCTCGCGGGCGGCGCCGGCGTCCAGCAGCTCCTTGTAGGATTCGTAGGAGGACTTTACGGCCTTGTCGTAGATGGCCAGCATCTTCTCCTGCTGCAGCGACGCGCCGGGCAGCGAGCCCTGCCGGTTGCTGCGGTCCTGGGCCCTGAACTCCGAGGGGTAGTAGAACTCGTCGTGTACCTCGGTGTAGCGGGCGGAGATCTCGTTGTAGGAGGCGATGCGGTGCCGCATCCACTGGCGCGCCACGAAGATGGGGCACTTGATGTGGAATTGGAAGACCGAATGCTCGAAGGGGCTGAAATGGCCGTGCTCGAGGAGGTACTCGATGAGCTTCCTGTCGGCGGCCTCGCCCTTGGAGACCGAGCCGAAGGAAACGCGGGCCGAGTCCACGGCGCGCTGGTCGCCGCCCATGAACTCCACGAGCTTCACGAAACCGTTGTCGAGGACCTTGAAGAGGTCCTGTCCCGCCTTGATCCCTGTTTCAGCCATGCGTCCTCCGCGGGCCGCGCCCGCATAATTTTTTTGTGGAATTGCCATAAAATTATATACTTTTAAACGCGCTTATGAAAGACGCCTCTAAAACCAAACCCTCCGCCAGACCCTCCGCCGCCGGGGCCAGGCTCGCCCGCAGCGGCAGCCTGCGCTCGCTGGACCGCATCATGAAGATCCTGCTGGACCCGGGCGGCTGCCCCTGGGACCGCCGTCAGAGCCACGCCACGCTGGTCAAGTACCTGCGCGAGGAGGCCGGCGAGGTGGCCTGCGCCGTGCGCAAGAAAGACTGGCGCAACCTCAAGGAGGAGCTGGGCGACGTGCTGCTGCAGGTGGTCTTCCACAGCGAGCTCGCCCGCCGCGCGGGCCGCTTCACGCTGGCCGACGTCATCCGCACGGTGAATTCCAAGATGGTGCGCCGCCACCCGCACGTGTTCGGCCGCGCCGGCAAGCTGTCCACCCCGGCGCAGGTGTTGCGCGAGTGGGCCAAGATAAAAAAGGCGGAGAAGAAGCGCGCCGCCGGGAAAAAGGCTTGAATCCGCGCAGGCTGGCGCGCCTGATCTTCCCCGGCTTCCGCTTCGGGAGCAGCGACCCCGAACAGGCGCTGCGGCTCGCCGGGCTGGGTGTGGGCGGCTTCTGTTTCTACGGCGGCTCCGCCGCCGAGGTCCGCTCGCTTTCCGTGGCCCTGAAGGCCGCCTCTCAAACCCCGCTGCTGATAGCTTCCGATTACGAGAACGGCGCCGGCCAGTGGGTGCGCGGCGCCACCGCGCTGCCGTCCAACATGGCCATCGGGGCTTCGGGCTCCGAGGCGCTGGCCCGCCGCAAGGGCGGGATCACCGCGCTGGAGGCCAGGGCGCTCGGCGTGGACTGGGTGTTCGCCCCGGTGCTGGACCTGGCCACCCGCCCCGACAATCCCATCGTCAACGTCCGCGCCTACGGCGCCGACCCGGCTCTGGCCGCCCGCCTGGCCGGAGCCTACATGCAGGGCCTGAACTCTCAGGGCGCCCTTTCCTGCGTTAAACATTTTCCCGGCCACGGCGATACCGCCGCCGACTCCCACCTGGAACTGCCCGCCGTAGCCGGGAACCTGGCCGCGCTGGAAGAACTGGAACTGCGCCCCTTCGCCGCGCTGGCCCGCCGCGCCGACGCGGTGATGGCGGCCCACCTGATGCTGCCGGAGCTGGACCCGGCCGCCCCCGCTTCGCTTTCCAAAGGCATACTGACCGGCCTGCTGCGGGACCGCCTGGGCTTCGGCGGGCTGATAGTCACCGACGCGCTGGAAATGAAGGCCGTCTCGGCCGACCCCGCCGCCGGGGTGCGGGCTTTCGTGGCCGGCGCCGACGCGCTGCTGGTCCCCGACGACGCCGAGGCGCTGCACGGCCGCCTGGCCCAGGCTTTTAACGACGGGATCTTCACGGCCGCCGCCGTGGAGGCCGCGTTGGCGCGGCAGGACGCGCTGGTGCGCAAGCTGGCGCCTTTCCGCTCCTCCCCGGCCCCGGCCGACGCGCTGCGCTGCCCGGAACACCTGGCTTTTAACGCCGAGGCGGCGCCGGCCTGCCTGGCCTGGGCTTCCGGCGGCAGATTCGCAGTGAAGCCCGGCGAGACGCTGGGGTATTTAGAGCCGCTTACCGCCTCCGCCGACTGGAAGGGGGCCGCCTTCGTCGCGGCCCTGGCGGCGCAGGGCGTGCGCGTGGAGCCTTACCGGCCCGGCCTGCGGCTGGCGGCCGGCTGTTTCGCCGGTCCCCGCGCCGGCAGCGGCCTGATCGATCTTTCCCCCGAAGCCCGGCGAGAACTGCAAGCCGCTCTCGCCGGGGCTGCCGATTCGGTCGTGCTGGCTTTCGGCAGTCCTTTCGTGCTCGACGGCCTGGCTCCCTCGGCCGGCCTTTGCGCTTTCTGCCCGCTGGAGGAGTTCCAGCGCGCCGCCGCGAGCGCGCTCGCCGGCAAGATCGAAGCCGGCGGCAGCCTGCCGGTAACCGTGTCCCTACTGGAGAAAATATGAACGAGATAGCTTCTTTGCAGCAGATCACCGGGCTGGCCCCGCTGGATTACGGTATACTCGGGGCCGCCGTCATCGCCCTGTTCGTCATCGCCTTCGTGAAGGGCAAGGGGGAAAAGGACACGAAGGATTATTTCCTCGGCAACCGCAAGACGCCGGTCTGGGTGGGCACGCTTTCCTTCGTGGCTACCGAGATCAGCGCGATGACCATCGTGGGCATCCCGCCGATAGGCTACACCGAGAACTGGCAGTACCTGCAGTTCTTCATCGGCTCGGCCTCGGCGCGCGTGCTGATCGCCTTCTTCTTCATCCCGGCCTTCTACAGGTTCAACTGCACCACCATCTACGAGTTCCTCAAGCACCGTTTCGGCCCGCAGACGCAGTACGCGGGCTCGGCCTTCTTCTTCGTCACGCGGCTGTTCGCCTCCGGCGTGCGGTTGTACGCCGCGTCGCTGGCCGTCTCGGTCATCATGGGCTGGCAGCTCGGCTATACGATAGCGTTCTTCACGCTGGTCAGCATCGTCTTCATCGGCTTCGGCGGCATCAAGGCCGTGATGTGGACCGGCGCTTTCGAGACGGTGATCTTCTACGTCGCGGGCCTCGCGGTGGCCGGCTACCTGGTACTGCATATCGACGGCGGCCTGGGAGGCGCGTGGCAGCTGGCCTCGGAAGCCGGCAAACTGTCGGTGTTCAACGTGGGTTGGGGCATGAAGGACCCGAACCTGCTGTGGGCGGCGGTGCTCAACGGCATCTTCGGCTCGATGGCGGCCTTCGGCACGGACCAGGAGCTGATGCAGCGCCTGCTGACGCTGGAGACGCGCCGCGAGAGCCAGAAGACGCTGATCCTCACCATCTTCACCAGCTTCCCGGTGACCTGGCTGTACCTGGCCCTCGGCACGCTGCTGTTCGCCTTCTACGGGCAGAACCCGGCGCTGCTGCTGCCCGAGAACGCCGACAAGATCCTGTCGCACTTCACCGTGCACGTGCTGCCGGCCGGCCTGAAAGGCCTGGTGCTTACGGCGGTGGTGCTGGCGAGCATAGACTCGCCGCTCTCCTCGCTGTCGTCGTCCTTCATCACGGACATCTACCGGCCGCTGATAAAGCAGGAGGGCAGCGAGGGGCATTACCTGCTGGCGTCGCGGCTGAGCGTGCTGTGCTTCGGTCTGCTGCTGGCCGGCATAGCCTGGCTGTGCGCCTCGGGCTCGGGGCGCATGCTGTGGCTGGCTTTCAAGATCAACGGGGTGACGGCGGGCAGCCTGCTGGGCGTATTCCTGCTGGGGCTGATGACCAAGCGCGTAGCCAACCGCACCAACGTCGCGGCCATGCTGTTCAGCGCGGCGCTGGCCGGGCTGGTGCTCTACCTCTCCGAGACGGGCCGCGCGCCCATCGGCTGGAGCTGGGTGATAGTCATCGGCACCGTCAGCACCTTCTCGCTGGCCTGGCTGCTGGCCCCGCTCGAAGCGAAGTTTAAGAAGTAAGGTGTCCCTGCCCGGAGACGCCGGCCTCGGCACGAGCGATTTTAGTGCGCAGGGCCAAGGTCCGCAGCGGACGGCCTATCATGGAAGAGGGCCCGCCAAGGGTACGCCTTCTACGGGTACGCTCGGCCACACCGTGGCCTCGCTCTTTCACTCAGGCTCGGCGCTACGCAAGCCTCGCCTTCGTGAGGCCCCTCCGAAGGCATACCCTCGTCGGGCCTTGGGCATAAAACAAAAAACCCCGCGTTGGCGCGGGGTTTTCGTTTTGAACCGGGCAGTCTCAGTTCGTGTGCTTGAGGAGGTGGTCTTTGCGCTGCTTGATCTCTTCCTCGAGCTTGGCGAGCTTTTCCTTGGCTTTTTCCTTGGTCTCGTCCATCCAGTCGCCGAGCTGCTCGCGGGTTTCCTTGCCCGCCTTGGGGGCGAACAGGATGCCGAGGGCCGCGCCTATAAGGCCGCCGACCAGGAAAGCGCCGATTATTTCTCCGCCTTTGTTATCAGACATGGTGTCCTCCAGGTAAATTCGGTACTACTTACCCTAGATATTATACATTGCCGCGCCCTTTGTCAAACACTATAATACTCAATAATGAACGGCCTTATCCTGTGCCTGGCCCTGCTGCTGCCGGCCCCCGCCGGGGCCTACCCGCATGACGCCGCGCTGGGCGCCAAACTCAAGCGGGAGTTCGCCGTGCAGCTCTCCTCCTCCGCCGCCGGGCGGGAGCTTTACGCGCGCCTGGAGAAAACGAAGAAATACAAGGCCCTGCGCGTGCTGGTACGCCGCGACAAGGGGGACGCTTTCGCCTGGTTCGACCCGGACGCCAACGCCGTCTATTTCAATTCCAGGTTCATCCTGAAGTTCTTCGACGCCAAGGGGTTCAGCGGGGCGCAGGTGGTGGAGGTGCTGTGGAGCAATAAGAAGGTGCGCGCCGAACTTGTGAAATACGCCCACCCCATCTACCTGCACGAGCTGGTGCACGCGCTGCAGTGCTACCTGTACCCCGAGTACCGGCAGGACGCCGGCGCCAACCCGCTGGAATTCGAGTACGAGGCCTACCTCACCGAGGACATGTATATACACGAGCGCATGAAGGCGGATCCGGCCCTGTTGCGCGAGTTCATCCGCGGCAGCTACACCGATATTTATACCGACACCGTCTTCGGCACTTATTTCGACCTCTCCCTGGACCCCGAAAAATACCGCGAGAAGATCCGGCGCCACTACGAGGAGCGCCTGGGCGGCTACCTGAGCATGCACGAGGCGGCCGAAAAGCGGCAGGCCGGCCTGGCGGATTCCAAGATCCTGGCCTACGCCGGCGGCCGGGTGGGGGAATACGCCAAGGACAAGAAGTCCCTGGAGCGGCTGCGCCGGGAGAAGGCCGCCTACGCCGCCTTCCTGGAGGATTTCTACAGGTCCCGCTGGCCGGCTTTCAGCGCCGACGCGCTGCTTTTCGTGGGGGGGATAGCGCTGGAGGAGAAGAACTATCCGCTGGCGCTGGACTGCCTGGCCGTGGCCGACGCCAACGCCGCGAAGCACGGGCTGACTCCGGAGGCGCTGGCCGCGCTCAAGACCAAGGGGGCCGTGGCCGTCCTGGAGGCCGCCGCCTTCGTGCGTGACGAGCAGGCCAAAATGGACACCGAGACGCTGGCCCAGCACCTGAAGGCGCTGGAGCGGGCCTGCGGAGCCACCGGCCGCCCTTTCCCCGAGGAGCTGCGGACCCTGCGCGCCGCGAACTACCCCAAGGCTATGCTGTTCTACTCCGAAAAACTATCGGCCGAGCGGGACCCCGCGCGCCGGGATTATTACAGGGAAAACCTGGACTTTTTCTCGGCCGGGGCCGCCTCGCCGCAGGATTGACCGCCTTTTCTCTTTTTTTCTTGAAACACGGGGTTTAATTAAGTAGATTATTTTATAGGCGTAGCCGCATACCAGTCAGCGGGAGGAACTTATGATCGACATCGCTAAGAACATCGCCACCACCCCCAGACGCACCAAAGCTTCGGTCATCCGCGAGCTGCTCAAGACCACCAACGTCCCCGGCATCATCTCCTTCGCCGGCGGCCTGCCCGCCCCCGACCACTTCCCCTACGATTTCGTCTCCGACGCGGTCAAGCGCATCATGGACAAGAACGGGCGCGTGGCCCTGCAGTACGGCCCTACCGACGGCCTGCCGGAGCTCAAGGAAGAGTTCATCAAGTTCCTCAAGAAGTATGAGAACATCGACGCCAAGCCGGAGAATCTCATTATTACCACCGCCAGCCAGCAGGCGTTGGACATGGTGGGCCGCCTGTTCATCGACGCCTCCGACCCCGTCCTCGTGGAGAAGCCCAGCTATATGGGCGCGCTGCAGGTGTTCCGCTCCTACGGCGCCGAGTTCATCGGCGTCAAGCTGGAGGACGACGGCATCAGCACCGTCGAGCTGGAGGAGAAGCTGCAGTGGCTGCACGACCAGGACGAGCATTACAAGTTCCTCTACCTCGTGCCGGATTTCCAGAACCCCAGCGGCGTGACGCTGTCCGAGGAGAAGCGCCGGAAGGTCATCGAGCTCTCCGAGAAATACAACGTGGCCGTGATCGAGGACTCTCCCTACCGCCAGATCCGCTTCGAAGGCACCGAGCCCAAGATGCTTTACCGCCTGGACAAAGAGACCCACAAGACCGACAACGTCATCTCGCTGTTCACTTTCTCCAAAACCTTCGCCCCCGGCCTGCGCCTGGGCATCATCCTCGGCCACCCGCAGATCATCAAGAAGATGGAGATCCTCAAACAGTCGCTGGACCTCTGCACGTCGAGCCTCAACCAGCTCATCGCCGCCGAGTTCCTGCGCACCGGCTACTTCGAAAAGCACATCGAAGTGGTCAAGAAAGATTACCGCATCAAGAAAAACGCCATGGTGAGCGCGCTGGAGAAGTACATGCCCGAGGGCGTCACCTGGACCAACCCGGAGGGCGGCCTGTTCCTGTGGGTGCGCCTGCCCGAGCAGATGAGCGCCGACGACATGTTCCAGGACGCGCTCAAGGAGAACGTGGCCTACGTGATAGGCTCGGCGTTCCACTCCGACGGCTCCGGCAAGAACACGATGCGCCTGAACTTCTCTTTCGCCACGCCCGAAAAGATAGACGAGGGCATCAAGCGCCTGGCTGCCACGGTCAAGAAGCGCCTGGTCGGCGCCAGATAAAAATCACTGAATGACCGATCTCTCGGCCGAATTCAGCCGCAGCCTGCGAGCCGCCGGAGTAGTCGGAGCCGGCGGCGCGGGTTTTCCCTCCTACGTGAAAGCGCAGGGCCGCGCCGAATTCGCGCTGGTCAACGCCGCGGAATGCGAGCCGCTGCTCAAGAAGGACCAGAAGATCCTGGAGTATTTCCCGGAGAAGGTCTTCGACGGGCTGGAACTGCTGATGCGGGCCGTCGGGGCTTCCAAAGGCGTGCTCGGCATCAAGAAGAAGCACGAAGAGATCATCCCGCGCCTCAAAGAGATCGCGAAGTCCCGCAAGAACATTTCCATCCTCGAGATGGGCGACTATTACCCGGCCGGCGACGAGCAGTGCCTGGTCTACGAGGCCACGGGCCGCATCGTGCCGCCCGGCGGCATCCCGCTGGAAGTCGGCTGTGTGGTGGCCAACGTGGAGACGCTCTATAACGCCTCCTTCGCCCCGCGCCCCGTCACCGAAACCTTCGTCACCGTGAACGGCGGCGTAAAGAAACCCGCCACCTTCCGCGTGCCCGTCGGGGTGACCTGGCGCGAGTGCGTGGAGAATTTCTGCGGCGGCTTCACGGTGAAGGACCCCGCGTATATCGACGGCGGGCCGATGATGGGTAAAGTGCAGACCGATTTCGACCTGCCGCTGGTGAAGGCCTCCGGCGGCATCATAGTGCTCCCGAAAGACCACCCCCTTATCGTCAAGAAGGCGCAGAGCCGCCAGACGTTCACCCGCATCGGCCGCTCCGCCTGCGACCAGTGCTCCTACTGCACCGAGTTCTGCCCGCGCTACCTGCTGGGCCACAACGTGCAGCCGCACCGCGTGATGCGCACCATGCTATTCGCCGGCGGGCCCGAGCACAAGCTGCACAGCCAGTACGGCCTGCTCTGCTGCGAGTGCTCGCTGTGCTCGCTCTACTCCTGCCCCGAGGGCCTGCACCCGCGCGAGGCCTGCGTCTCCGCCAAGGCGGACCTGCGCGAGCAGAAGGTCGGCTTCAAGAATTCGCCGCTCAATACCGGCAAAAAACCGGAGGTGCACCCGGTGCGGGATTTCCGCAAGGTGCCGGTCTCCAAACTGGTGCGCCGGCTCGGCCTGGAGGACTACAACAAGCCCGCCCCCTGGAACGCCGCCTCCTGCGCGCCGGCAAGCGTTAAGATTTTAATGAGCCAGCATATCGGCGTCCCCTGCGTCCCGGCGGTGAAAGAGGGACAGCGTGTGGAGAAGGGCGCCGTGGTGGGGGACGTTCCCGCCGACAAGCTCGGCTGCCCGGTGCACGCGAGCATCTCCGGCACCGTGCGCAAAGTAAACGAACGCTATGTGGAGATAATCGCTTAAGGTCCATTATGCTAAATGCTATCGGAGGCGTAGAACTTTCCAGCGTGGCCAAGGGCATGGAAGCGGCCGACGCCATGCTTAAAACCTCGAATATTAAATTGATACTTTCGCGGTCCATCTGCGCGGGCAAGTATATAGCGCTGATAGCGGGCGATGTGGGCGCCGTCAACGCCGCCGTGGAAGCCGGCTCCGCGAAGGCGGCCCATTCCCTGGTGGACAGCTTCGTCATCCCCAACATCCACCCCGAGGTGTTCCCGGCCATAGAGGGCACCACCGTGGTGGACGGGCTTGAGTCCCTGGGCATTATAGAAGCTTTCTCGGTCGCGGCCCTGATCGAGGCCGCAGACGCGGCGGTAAAGGCCGGCAATGTGAAACTGCTGGAGATACGCCTGGCCATGGCCCTGGGCGGCAAGGCTTTCGTTACTATGACCGGCAGCGTCGCCGCCGTTGAAACCGCCGTGGCCGCCGGCGCCGCCGTAGCCGGCAAAAAAGGCCTGCTGGTGGAGAAGGTGGTCATTCCCCAGCCCAGGCAGGAACTGCTGCGGGAGATCATTTAATGCCGGGGACAGACGTCTTGTCTTTGGCGGCCAGGTTTTTTCAGACAGGGCAGACGTCTGTCCCCAGTATTGTATAATTGATTAATTAAGGAGACTCGAACATGGCTTCCAACAAACGCGTTCCGATGATAGCCGGCAACTGGAAAATGCACCTTACTTCCAAGGAGGCCGCCGACCTGGCCGCCGCCATGCGCAAAGGCCTGGACCCGGACCTGAAGCACGAAGTACTGCTCGCCCCCACTTTCACCAACCTGCACGCCGTCAAGGCCGCCATCGCCGGCTCCAAAATACTGCTCGCCTCCCAGGACGTGGCCTGGGAAGAAAAGGGCGCCTTCACCGGCGCGGTTTCCCCGGCCCAGATCATAGACGCGGGCTGCACGCACGCCATCATCGGACACAGCGAGCGCCGCAAGATCTTCCTCGAGACCGACGAGGTCATCAACAAGAAGATGAAAGCCGCCATAAAGGCCAATATCGTCCCCGTGCTCTGCATCGGCGAGACGCTGGAGGAGCGCGAGAGCCAGCGCACCTACCGCGTGCTCGAGACCCAGCTGACCGGCGCCTTCGCCGGCATCACCGCCGCCGAGGCCGCCCGCGTGGTCATCGCCTACGAGCCCGTGTGGGCCATCGGCACCGGCAAGACCGCCACCCCCGACCAGGCGCAGGACGCCCATGTTTTCGTCAGGAAGCAGATGGAGCGCATTTACGGCAAGGATTACGCCGAGGCCGTGCGCGTGCTCTACGGCGGCTCCGTGAAGGCCGACAACGTGGACGAACTGATGGCGCAGCCCGACATCGACGGCGCGCTGGTGGGCGGCGAGAGCCTCAAGGCCGACAAGTTCCTGCGCGTGATACATTTCCAGACCGTGCTGAGCAGGTAAAATGGACGAGCGGCTGCTGAAAGAGATACTCGAGGACCTGAAACTCCGGCAGGAGCGTTCCGCCCTGCCCGTCCCCGTGGGTATTTCCAACCGGCACGTCCATCTCACCAAGGAAGATTTCAAGACCCTCTTCGGCGCGGACTGCGACGACACGCGGCTCAAGCCGGTAAAGCAGCCTGGCCAGTACGCCTGCAACGAGCGGGTGACGGTGGAGGGGCCCAAGGGCGCCCTCAAGGACGTCCGGATGATAGGCCCGTACCGCAAGTACAGCCAGGTGGAAGTCTCCCTGGGCGACGCGCGGCGCCTGGGCGTGGAGCCCCCGATACGCGACTCCGGCAAGCTGGAGAATACGCCCGGCATCCGGCTCGTCGGGCCCAAGGGGTCCGTAACGATCAGGCAGGGCCTGATCCTGTCCAAGCGCCACATACATTTCAACGTGAAGGAAGGCGCGGCGTATAAAGTTAAGGACGGCCAGGAAGTGCGCGTGCTTTGCGGCCGCGGCACGGAGCGGGAGACCATCTTCGAGCGGGTGCTGTGCCGCGTCTCCGACGCCTACTCGCTGGAGCTGCACCTCGACGTGGAAGAGGCCAACGCCGCCGGCCTCAGGAACGGCGACCCCGCGTTCATAGTCTGATTTTCGGTAATTTAGTTTAGGTTGACTGGAGGATAAAATGGAAGCACTCGGAATGATAGAGACCAAGGGCCTCGTGGCCTGCGTGGAAGCCGCCGACGCCTCGGTGAAGGCCGCCAACGTTAAGATCGTCGGCTACGAGAAGATCGGTTCCGGCCTCGTGACCATCCTTTTCCGCGGCGAAGTGGCCGCCTGCCGCGCCGCCTGCGACGCCGGCGCCGCCGCCGCCCAGAAAGTGGGCGAGCTGGTGAGCGTGCACGTGATCCCGCAGCCCCACGGCGACCTGGAAGGCAAGCTGCCGATCAGCGACGCGAAGAAGAAGTAAACCGGATCCGCGCGGCGCAGGGGGCTTCCGGCCCCCCGCGCCCTTTTCCCTGACGGAGGAATCATGCTATTCGCACGAGTAGTGGGCAACGTGGTCTGCACCCGCAAGGACGACAAGCTCGTCGGCACCAAGCTGCTGATGGTGCAGCCGGTGGGCCTCGACGACAAGCCGCGCGGCAATACGCTCGTCGGCATAGACGCCGTGGGCGCCGGCACCGGCGAGCTGGTGCTGCTGGTGCAGGGCTCGAGCGCCCGCCAGACCAGCAAGACCGAGAACACCCCGGTCGACTGCACCGTCTTCGCGATCGTCGACACGATAGAGAAGGACGGCAAGATAGTCTTCAAGAAATCTTCGGATAAGTTCCAGGACTAATATGCCCCTGAGCGAAGAAGACCTGAAGAAGATAGTGGCCGAGGTGGTGCGCAACCTGGGCGCGGCCCCGGACGCGCCCGTCTCCGCCGCCGGCGGGCCGGTGTTCGACACCGTGGACCAGGCGGTAGGCGCCGCCAACGCCGCGCAGCCCGGCTTCCAGGACCTGGGCCTGGTGGCGCGCGAAAAGATCATCGCCGCCATGCGCGAGGTGTCGCGCCAGAACGCCCGCCGCTGGGCCGAGCTGGCCGTGGCCGAGACCGGCATGGGCCGCGTGGAGGACAAGGTCCTCAAGAACATGGTCTGCATCGACGGGACCCCGGGCGTGGAAGACCTGCGCGCCGTGTCCTATACCGGCGACAAGGGGCTTACCCTGGTGGAATACGCCCCTTTCGGCGTGGTGGCGGCCATTACGCCGTCGACTAACGCCGTAGCTACGATCATCAGCAACGCCATCGGGATACTTTCCGCCGGCAATGCCGTCGTATTCTCGCCGCATCCCGCCGCCAAGGGCTGCGTGGCCGACGCCGTGCGCGTCCTCAATTCCGCGATAGTCGCCGCCGGCGGGCCGGCCAACCTGGTGAGCACGATAGCCAAGCCCACGCAGGAAGCGACCAAGCAGCTGCTGTCCCATCCGAACACCCACATGAACATCGTCACCGGCGGCCCGGCCATCGTTAAAGTGGCCATGACCTCCGGCAAGCCCTGCAAGACCATCGCCGCCGGCCCCGGCAACCCGCCTATAGTGGTGGACGAGACCGCGGTGTTCCCGGACTGCGCCCGGGAGATCATTTACGGCTGCGGCTTCGACAACAACGTGCTGTGCATCGCCGAGAAAGAGGTCATCGTGACCGAGGCCGCGCGCGCCCGTTTCCTGGAAGCCATGCGCTCGGACCCCCGCGCCTGCGAACTGTCCGGCTCTCAGATGGACGCGCTCTCCAAGCTCATTATCCTGGAACCCGGTCCCGAGCCCAAGATCAACCGGGACTTTATAGGCAAGAACCCGTCGGTGATAGCTAAGGCCGTAGGTCTGAGCCTCTCCGACGACATCCGCGTGCTGTGGGCCGAGGTGCCCAACGACCACCCGCTGGTCCACGCCGAGCAGCTGATGCCGGTGCTGCCCGTGACCGTGGCCCGCGACGTGGACGCCGCCATAGAGCTGGCCCGCCGCGCCGAGGGGAATAACCACCACTCGGCCGGGATGTATTCGACCAATATCAGGAACATGACCAAGATGGGCCGCCGCATGGCCTGCTCCATCTTCGTCAAGAACGGCTGCACGCTGCACGGCCTCGGCCTGGGCGAGGGCTACGCCTCGATGTCCATCGGCACCCCTACGGGAGACGGTATCACCAAGACCAGCCATTTCGTGCGCCCGCTGCAGTGCAGCGTAGTCGGCGATCTGAGAATTGCTTAAGGAGCTTATATGCAGGCCAATATAGCCGTGGGTTTGATCGAACTCTCCTCGATAGCCAAAGGCATCGAGACCCTGGACGCCATGTGCAAGGCCGCCGGCGTGAAGCCGGAGGTGCACCAGGCTATCTCCAAGGGGAAATACATCATCGTGATCTCCGGCCCCGTCGGCGAGGTGGAATCCTCTCTGGCCAAAGGCGCGGAGACAGCCGGCAACACGGCCATAGCCCGCCACATCATCCGCAACATCCACGCCGGAGCGCTGGCCGCCCTCAATAAGAAGGTCAAGGCCGCGAAGATAGAGGCCGTGGGCATGGTGGAGACCAAGGAGGCCCTGCCGGCGCTGTTTGCCGCCGACGCGGCCGCCAAGGCCGCCTTCGTGCACGTGGCCGAAGTGA
Organism: Elusimicrobia bacterium GWB2_63_16; assembly: GCA_001799715.1. Taxonomy (GTDB): domain Bacteria; phylum Elusimicrobiota; class Elusimicrobia; order Elusimicrobiales; family UBA9959; genus UBA9959. The sequence continues at coordinate 45,039 of MGTZ01000048.1, forward strand.
ACACCGGCAAAGGCATAGGCGGCAAGGGTTACTTTACCGTGGTCGGCGAGCCGGGAGCCGTGCGCACGGCAGTCGCCGCCGGGGTCAAGGCCATCGGCGAGGACGCGGTGGTAAGCCGCATTGTGATACCCAACGCGCACGAGCATATCGGCGCGGCGATATAACCGGGGGATTTATATGAGAATAGTAATAGGCGCAGATCACGCTGGTTTCGACGCTAAAGAGCGGCTCAAGAAGTTCCTGCAGAAGCTCGGCCACGACGTCACCGACTTCGGCTGCTATTCCACCGAGCCGGTGGATTTTCCGGACATAGCGCTGCTGGTCAGCGAGGCCGTGCGCCGCAAGGAATTCGACAAGGCCGTGCTGGTGGACGGCTTCAACGGGGCCATGCCGCTGGCGGCCAACAAGGTGCCCGGCATCCGCGCCGTGGCCGCCTACGACACCATCTCGGCCCGCTTCGCCGCGGCGCACGAGGACTGCAACGTGCTCTGCCTGGGCGGCAAGACGCACGGCGAGCTGGCGCTCGAGGAAATGATCAAGGTCTGGCTCAACACCCCTTTCGAGGGCGGCAAGTACCAGAAGCGCCTGGACAAGATCACCGCGATAGAGCAGCGCTGCTGCTGAGGCACGATGAAACAGGCCAAGGTCATAGGAAGGGTCTTCTGCTCGCGCCAGTGCTGCGGCATGGAGTCGAAGACGCTGCTTCTGATCCAGCCGCTGGACTGGGAGACCGACAAGCCCGCCGGGGACCCGCTGGTGGCCGGCGATACCGTAGGGGCCGGGGCGGGGGAGACCGTATTTTTCGTGGCCTCGCGCGAGGCCATAGTGGCCTTCGAGGGCTGGGAGGGCGAGACGGCCGCCAAGGCCGCGCCGCCGCCGGTGGACGCCGCGATAGTGGGCATCATAGACGGCAAGAAGCTGGGATAAATTTTTATGTTCGTAGCTAAAGTAATAGGGAACGTCTGGGCGACACGCAAGCACCCGGGGCTCAAGGGGGCCACGATGCTGCTGGTCAAGCCGCTGGGCGCCGACGGCAAGCCCGCCGGCGAGGCGCAGCTGGCCATAGACGGCCAGGGCGCCGGCGTCGGCGACACCGTGCTGATAGTCGACGAGGGCGGCTCCGCCAGGAAGATCCTGAAGAATTCTAAAGCGCCGGTGCGCACCGTGATAGCCGGCATCGTGGACAAAGTACACATTACCGGGAAGGACTAAAATTATGAACGACGAAGATATAAAGAAGATAGCGGCCGAGGTGGCCAGGATAATGAAGGCCGGCGGCCAGAGCGCCCCCAGGCAGAGCCTGGGCGATTCCGTCAGCATCGGGTCGGCGGGGAAAGTCTTTCAGCACCCGCTCGTGAACCGGGAGGGCTCCCCGGAAAAGAAGGCCTGCTCCGGGCAGGGCGATTGCCGCCTGGAAGAGAACACCTGTTCCTCCTCGTGCCAGAGCTGCAACCCGCTCAATAAATATACGCCGCAGCAGATCAAGGCCAGCGCCGACCGCGTCAGCTTCTGCAACCCCAACGAGAAGAGTTCCTCTATCGCCGGCATGATCGACCATACCCTGCTCAAGGCCAACGCCACGCAGGAAGAGATCGGCAAGCTCTGCGAAGAGGCCCGCAAGTACCGCTTCGCCTCGGTCTGCGTGAACCCCGGCTACGTCGCGCTGGCCAGCCGCCTGCTGCGCGGCTCCTCCGTGATGGTCTGCACCGTCATCGGCTTCCCGCTGGGCTCCACGACCCCCACGGTTAAGGCCATCGAAGCCCGCGACGCCATGGCCAACGGCGCCGACGAGATAGACATGGTCATCAATATCGGCGCGCTCAAGAGCGGCAACGACCAGCTGGTGCTCGACGATATCAAGGCCGTGCGCGAGGCCACCCGCGGCAAATGCCTTAAGGTGATCCTCGAGACCTCGTACCTGACCAAGGACGAGAAGATCCGCGCCTGCAAGATGAGCAAGCAGGCCCAGGCCGACTTCGTAAAGACCTCCACCGGTTTCGGCTCCGGCGGCGCCACCCCCGAGGACATAGCGCTGATGCGCGAAACCGTCGGCCCCGAGATGGGCGTGAAGGCCTCCGGCGGCATCAAGAACGCCGAGGTGGCCGCGGCGATGGTGAAGGCCGGCGCCACGCGCCTCGGCACCAGCGCCAGCATAGCCATAGTTTCCGGGGGCGAAGCCGCCAAGGGCCAGTATTAATTTGCGGTAACAAGGAGCGATTATGTCCGAACCGAAAGAAGCGCTGGGAATGATAGAGACCAAGGGTTTCATAGGCATGATAGAGGCCTCTGACGCCATGAGCAAGGCCGCCAAGGTGCGCCTGATCGGCTACGAGAAGATAGGTTCCGGCTACGTGACCACGCTGTGCGTGGGCGAAGTCGGCGCCGTGCGTGCCGCCGTGGAAGCCGGAGCCGCCGCCGCGCAGAAGGCCGGGGAGCTGGTCGGGATGCACGTGATACCGCGCCCCGCCGACGACCTGGACAAGTACCTCGCCAAGATCTCGGTAAAGGTTTCTTAAGCGCGCCCGCTTAAGACCCGGCGCGCCCCTGGGGCCGCCGGGACAGACCCATGCTGACCAAAGGCGCGGTGGAAGATCTCATCTACGAGCACCTGTCCCGGGCGGACCGGGGCGGCGCCGCGCCCGCGGGTAAAAAGCCCGCGCCCGTAAAGAAAACTTTCATAAGCGACTGGGAACTGCGCCGTCTCTATAAACCGGGCTCCAGCAGCGTCGCGGTACCCGTCAACGCCATACTCAGCCCGCTGTCGCTGGACTGGCTGGACTACAACGGCGTCAAGGTTGTGCGCAATTGAAGCGGCCTGCCGCCGCTTTTTCGGTCTTAACTGCCGGGGGGCAAGCCAACATCAGGAGAAATGAAATGAGGATACTCGCCGTTGTTTTAGCGTTGTCATGGACGGCCGCGCTGGGTTGCGCGCCGCTCGCCGCGCAGCAGTACATCGACCCGGAGGAGGCCGCCGAGCTCCAGCTGCCCGGTGAGGAACAGCCCGCCGCGGAGCAGCCCGCCGCCGCGCCGGCAGCCCGGCCCGCCGCGGCCCCTGCCGTGATACAGCCTACGCTCTCCCCGGCCGAAGCTCTTAAAAAGTACGAATGGGAGTTCCTCAGTTCGCGCGCCGCCGCCACCGACGAGGACGCGTTGAAGCTCCTGTTGCCTCACCTGGAGGACTGGCTGGCCGCGAACCCGGAACACGCCGCCGCGGCGGAGGCGCTTCTGCTCAAGGCCGGGCTGCAGTATAAACTGGGCGACCACAGATCCGCCCTCGTAAGCCTGCTCAAACACCTGCAGGCCTACCCCGAAGCCGATTCCTCGGAGCGGGCCCGCCGCCTTTTTAACGAGATAGCGGCCAAGAAGGCCGACAAGAAGCTCAGGCCCGTGCTGGCCGACGCGGCCGAACAGCCCGAGGTGAACGCGCCCGAACTGAACATTTCGATGATGCTGGAGAAGCTGGCGGCCGAGGCCGGCGAGGAATATTACGAGGCGCTCGCGGCCGAGTTCCGTTCTTTCTTCGCCCGGTTCCCGGGGTACGCCAGGAACGACGCCGTGCGCCTGTCGCTGGCCGACCTGTACCGCCTTAACGGCGAATACACCGCGGCCCGCCTGGCCTACGAGAAGGCGATAGCCCTGCACCCGGCCAGCCCGCTGCTGGCCAAAGCCAAACTGGCGCTGGCCAACGTGCTGGCCGACAACCTGAAGGAGTATGACAGCGCCATCGCCGCTTACCAGGACATCGCCGCCTCCTTCCCCGGCACCGATGAGGCCTGGGCCGCCTACGGCCGCCTTCCCGCCCTGGCCGAGCGCCAGAAGAAATACGCGCTGGCCGTGGAAATCGACGAGAAGGTCATAGAGCTTTACCCCGACAAGCCCGAGGCCTACCAGGCCTACCGCGCCGCGGCCCGCGTGCTGCGCGAGGACCTGAAGAAGCCGCAGGAGGCGATAGCGGTGCTGGGCAGGCTGGCCGACAA
>MGTZ01000048.1:49035-52882 GCA_001799715.1 Elusimicrobia bacterium GWB2_63_16
CCGGCGAGGTGGGGGTTTACGAACGCATAGCCGCGGAGTACCAGAAGACCGCGCAGGCCCCGAAAGCGCTGTACGCGGCGGGAGAGATCTTCTTCAAGGCCAAGGACGGCGACAGGGCCAGGGTCTACTACCAGAAGGTGATGGAACTTTATCCGGAGGATCCGATGTCTAAAAAAGCGGAAGCGCGCCTCAGCGCCATTATAGCGGGGAAGATCTAGCCTATGCCCTCTAACCTGGGGATCATCGAGGGTTTTTACGGCGAGCCGTGGAGCTGGGGCGAGCGGGCCGACTGGGTCTCCTTCCTGCGCAAGAACGGCTTTTCCTTCTACATCTACGCGCCCAAGGGCGACGCCTACCTGCGCAAGAAATGGCGCGAGCCTTTCCCGAAAGTGCACGAGGAGAAGCTGGCCAAGCTGTCCGTGCAGTGCCACAACATCGGCCTGGACTTCGGCGTGGGGTTCAGCCCGTACGAGATCTACCTCGGGCCTTTCGACCTGGAAGCCAAGCGGCTGCTGCAGGCCAAGCTCGACGTGTTCAACCGGCTGGGCGTGAATAAGCTGTGCATCCTGATGGACGACATGAAGGGAGACCTGCCCAACCTCGCCGAGCGCCAGGTGGAGATCATGAACTGGATAGCGGTGCGCTCGGCCGCCAAGCAGCTGGTCTTCTGCCCCACGTATTATTCAACCGATCCGGTGCTCGAGAAGCTCTTCGGCAAGATGCCCGAGGGGTACCTGCAGAAGCTCGGCGCGGAGCTGGACCAGAAGGTCAGCGTGTTCTGGACCGGCGAGGAGGTGTGCTCCAAATCTTACACGCCAGAGCACCTGACCGAGGTGGCCGGCCGGCTCGGCCGCAAGCCGTTCATCTGGGACAACTATCCGGTCAACGACGGGCCGCGCATGTGCAAGTTCCTGCACCTGCGTCCCTCCACCGGCCGCCCGGCCGCGATGCGCGACCTGGTCAGCGGCCACGCCGTAAATCCGATGAACCAGTCCACGCTGTCCAAGATCGTCCTGCTCACGCTCAAAGCGGCCTTCGACAAGGGCGCCGCCTACGACCCGGCCAAGGCTTTCCGCCGGGCCGCCGACGCGGTGACCTGCAAGGAGATGGCGGAGCTGCTGGAGCGCGACCTGCCCGTCTTTATGGACAAAGGCCTCGACGCGCTGACCCAGGCGGAGACGGTCGCCCTGAGGGAGGATTACACCTACTTCCTCGAGGCGCGCGAGAACGACACCGGCAAGGCCGCGCGGGAGATCGTGGACTGGCTGTCCGGGCGCTACACTGTCACTAAGGACCTGTTCCTGACGCAATAGCCTGCGCGCGGCGAATAAAAAAGCCCCGGGTTTCCGCCCGGGGCTTTTTGTATGCCGGCTGTCCGGTTATTCTTCTATAACGCAGTCGTACTTGCCGGCCGCCCTGGTGCAGGAGACGCGGCTGGCCGACTGGGACAGGCTCGGGTCGTCCTCGGAGGGGTAGATGCCGTTGTCGTAGAGGGCGTCGATGATCTTGCCGGCGGCGTCGAGATGCACTATCATTTTCTCTTTGCCGTCCACCGTAACGAACAGGGAGCAAGCGTCGTACATCTCGGAGGCGCAGGTCAGGGAGCGCACCGCGATGGTGTCGGCGTCGCCGTCCACCGTGTGGATCTGTATGTCCTCCAGCTTGCCCATCAGGTTCAGGGCTTCCCACATCTTGCGGGCCGGTTCGCCGTTGGAACGGATCACCGCCGCGGCGGCAACCGAGGCCAGCGCGGCCAGCAGGGTCAGGGTCAGTATCTTTTTCATTCTTTTCTCCTTAGATTATGCCTAGCTCTTTGCCGGCTTTCTTGAACTTCTCCACCGCGAACTCCAGGTTCTTAAGGGTGTGGCCCGCGGTGACTATGGTGCGCAGGCGCTCACGGCCCTTGGGCACCGTGGGGAAGCCCAGCGGGAGCGCGAAGACGCCCTCCTCGAAAAGTTTCGCGGAGAGGGCGCGCGCCTTGTCCATGTCGCCTATCATCACCGGGGTGATGGGCGTAACGGACTCGCCGGTGTTGAAGCCGGCCTTCTTCATCTCTTCCTTGAAGAAATTGGTGTTGTCCCAGAGGCGCTTTAGGTGGTCCGGCTCGGTGAGCAGGATGTCGAGCACGGCCAGGCACGAGGCGGCCACTGACGGCGGCTGCGAGCTGGAGAACAGGAACGGGCGGGCCACCGAGCCCAGGTAGTCGCGCAGGCTAGCCGTGGTGGCGGCGTAGCCGCCGACGGCCGCGAAGGCCTTGGACAGCGTACCGATCTGGATCTCCACCTGGCCGTCCAGGTTGAAGTGGCTCACCGTGCCGCGGCCCTGCTTGCCGATGACGCCGCTGGCGTGGGCGTCGTCCACCATCACGAAAGCGCCGTACTTGTGCGCGGTCGCCACGACCTCGTCGAGGTTGGCTACGTCGCCGTCCATCGAGAATACGCCGTCGGTGACGACCATCTTGCGGCGGGCGGCGCGGGCCTCGGGGCTCTCAAGGATCTCGGTGAGGTGCTTGATGTCCTTGTGGCGGTAGATCTTGCGGGGGGACTTGGCCAGGCGGGCGCCGTCGATGATGGAGGCGTGGTTGAGCTCGTCGGAGATCAGCAGGTCCTGCTCGCTGGACATCAGCGACTGGCAGACTGCCACGTTGGAGGTGAAGCCGCTCTGGAACAGGATCGAGGCCTCGGAGTGCTTGAACGCGGCGAACTTCTCCTCGAGCTCGGTGTGCAGCGACATCGTGCCGATGATCGTGCGCACGGCGGCGGAGCCGATGCCGTATTTCTCTATCGCGGCTATCGCGGCTTTCTTTACCTTGGGGTTGTCGGCCATCGCCAGGTAGTTGTTGGAGGTGAGGTTGACCACCTCTTTGCCGTCGATAACGGAGACGGGGGCCTGCGCGGACTGCAGCACGCGGGGCTTGAGGAAGCGGTTATCCTTCTTGAGCTGGGCTACTTCTTCGTCGGCGAACTTAAGGGTGTCGAAAGACATGTATTTCTCCTTGGTGTCAGGGCGTGAGTATGATCTTGCCGCACTTCTTGTCCTTGGAATTGATCAGCGCGAAAGCCTTCTTGAAATCCTTGAAGGCGAAGCGGTGCGTCACGGCGGGGCGCGGGTTGACGGCGCCGGACTTGAGCAGGCTCTCCATCTTGTACCAGCTGCGGAAGATCTCCCGGCCGGCCACGCCTTCCAGGCGGATGCCGCGCTTGACGATGTCGCCGGCGTAATCCAGGCTGAGGTCCGCCGACGGCAGGCCGAAAGCCACGAAACGTCCGCCGGGGCGCAGCGCCTTCAGGCCCAGCGCCACTGATTTCGCGCCGCCGCTCATCTCTATGACGGAGTCGGCGCCTTCGGGGCAGAGCTTGCCGAGCCTGGCCAGGCAGTCGGCCGCCGTGGGGTCCATGGCCGTGGAGGCGCCCATCTTCAGGGCGAGCTTGCGGCGGTAGGGGGAAGGGTCTAGCGCTATCACGCGTTTGGCGCCGGCGGCCTTGGCGATGCCGGCCGCGAACAGGCCGTGCGGGGAGCAGCCGGAGATGATGACGGAGCGGCCCACCAGGTCTTCGTCGAGCACGGCGTGCACCGCGCTGCCGAACGGGTCCATGATGGCGCCGACGTCCTTGAGCGAGTCGTCGGTGTGCTTCCAGGCGCAGCGGGCCGGCACGGCGGCGTACTCGGCGAAACCGCCGGGCACGTCGCGCCCGATGATGCGCAGGTTCTGACAGATGTGGCGCTGGTCGTTGCGGCACTGGCCGCAGACGCCGCAGAAAATATGGGATTCCACCGACACGAAGTCGCCCTTGTCGAAACCTTTGGCCAGCGAGCCGATCTCCACCACCTCGCCGCAGAATTCCTG
>MGTZ01000048.1:53056-53171 GCA_001799715.1 Elusimicrobia bacterium GWB2_63_16
TTATCATATAAAAATAGCGCCGTTAAAAAAAAGTTCTTAATTGGGGTCAAATTTAGTAAATTATTACAGGAAACTATGCCGGAACTCTCCGCCCAGCCGCCTGCCGAAGACAGGC
>MGTZ01000048.1:53306-74532 GCA_001799715.1 Elusimicrobia bacterium GWB2_63_16
AGGCCGGGACGCACCGCGCCGCCTGGCAGGCCGGGCGCGCCTACCTGCCCGCCGGCCGCGGCGGCGCCTGCGTGGCCGCCCTCTACGCGCTGCGCAACGGCGCCTGGGAGAAGCTGCTGGAGTCCAACCAGGCCTTTGCCCCGGCCCCGGCCGGGATGGCCGCGGACCGCGCCTACGCCAGCATGGAATTTTTGAAGAGGTCCCAGCCATGAGCTCGCGCGGCTCCCTGATGTTCCTGCTTCACGCGCATCTGCCGTACGTGAACCACCCGCAGGACTCGGCTTTCCTCGAGGAGAGCTGGTTCTTCGAGGCCGTGGTGGAGACCTACGTGCCGCTGATCTCGGTGCTCGAGCGCCTCTCCGCCGAGGGCATCAGGCCCGGTGTCACCATTTCCATCTCGCCCACGCTGGGCGCCATGCTGGAGAACGAGGCGCTGGAGCGCAAACTCGGGCTCTACGTGGAATCCCGTCTGGAACTGCTGGAGAAGGAGTTGGAGCGCGCCAAGGACGACCCCGCGCTGCTCAAGATCGTGCAGCTCTACCACGACCTTTACGCCGAGGCCGCCGAGCTGCTGCACAAGTACAGCGGCGACCTCATCACGCCGCTCAAGGCCCTGCAGCACGCCGGCCAGATAGAGATCATCACCACCGCGGCCACGCACGCCGTGCTGCCGCTGCTGGCCCGGCCCGAGGCCGTGCGCGCGCAGCTGGCCGTCGCCGCCGAGGATTACCAGGACAGGTTCAACCGCAAGGCCGCCGGCTTCTGGCTGCCGGAATGCGCCTACGAGCCGCGCCTCAACTCCTACCTGAAGCTTTCGGGCTTCGACTACACTTTCATGGAATCGCACGCGGTGGAAGCCGCCGGCGAGCAGGCGCCCAACGGCGTCTATTCCCCGTACCGCACCTCCAACGGCCTCGGGCTGTTCGCCCGGGACGCCGCCAGTTCCCGCGAGGTCTGGAGCGCCAAGTTCGGCTATCCCGGCGACCCGGCCTACCGCGAGTTCTACCGCGACTACGGCTACGACGGCGACCTGGAATATCTCAGGCCCTACCTCGGCAACGACGGCGCCCGGCGCCCGCTCGGCCTCAAGTACCACCGCATCACCGGCCCCGGCGCGGACCTGTCCGCCAAGCAGTATTACGACCCCGACGAGGCCCTGGCCCGCGTGGACGCCCACGCTTCCGATTTCCTGGACCGCCGCCAGCGCCAGACCGACGATTTTTACTCCGCCCGCGGCGGCCGGCCGCTGATAGTCAGCTGCTACGACGCCGAGCTGTTCGGCCACTGGTGGTTCGAGGGCCCCGCCTTCCTGGAGGCCGTCATCCGCCGCATCAGGACCGAGCGGCTGCCGCTGCAGTTCGTCACGCCCACCGAATACCTGAACTCCTGTCAGGAGCCTCAGGAAATTTCCCCGGGCATCTCCTCGTGGGGGGAGAACGGCTATTTCGACCCGTGGGTCAACGAAACCAACGATTTCATCTACCCCGCCGTCTACGCCGCCACCGACAAGATGATAGAGACGGCCAACCGCTATCGCAACCAGGACCTCAACAGCCTCTCCACGCGCGCGCTCAACCAGGCCGCCCGCGAGACGCTGCTGTCGCAGTCTTCGGACTGGGCCTTCCTGCTCTACATCGGCTCGCACGCCGATTACGCCAAGGGCCGCCTGGAGGACCACTCCGCCAACGCGCTGCGCCTGCTCTCCGAAGTTATCGAGAAGAAGGTGGACGAGCAGGCCCTCGCCGCGCTGGAGCGCAAGAACTGCGTGTTCCCCCGCATAGATTTCAGGATCTTCGCCTCGGTCTCCAAGTTCTGACCGGAGCTGCCAAAGAAAGAGCCTCCCGCAGGGGAGGCTCTTTCTCTTTTGCGCCGTCGGGCTTACTGCGGCTGTACCGGCGGCAGCTGCGGCTGCGCCGGGGCGGCGGGGGCCGGGCCGGCGGCGGGGCGCGCTCCCATGCGCGTCATCCAGGCCGCGCCGAGGCCGGCCATGGCGCCGAAAGCCAGCAGCATCAGCCCTATCAGCGCCAGCAGGCCGCCCACGAACGGGACCAGCTTGCCGACGAACAGCATGGCCGCTATCAGCCCGGCGCCGGCGGCGGCCCTGCCCGCCAGGCCGGCGGGACCGGGCCGCTTTATCCCTTCGAAGAATTTCCGCTGCAGTATCACGCTGAAAGCGCTCAGGCCCAGCACGGCCGCGGCCGCGTAGCCCAGCATCGCGAACGGCACCAGCGGTATGCCCAGTATGGAGACGGTCAGCATCAGCAGGCCCGGAAAAAGCGCGACCAGGGCGAGCGCGCCTATGGCGCCGGTTTTCCAGATATCCCCGTCTATCGCGGCCCGCATGTTCTCCACGTTGGCCGGGAAGAAGATGGCGGGCAGCGTCACCACGGCCACCCCGGTAAGCAGCATGGACAGCAGCGCGAACAGCCAGAAGGCCCTGAAGCCGCCGTTGTCCTCTCCCCGCCAGTTGTAATTGATGTTGTAGCGGCTGTGGCGGGGGCCGGCCGTCGAGGAATCGCGGTTGTAGCGGCCCACCGTGCGCGCCACGCCGAGGGCGTTGGTCAGCGTGCCCCTGATGGCGTCGGCGCTGAAACTGTTGACCGAGCCTTTGTGCACCGCGTTCGGCCCCTTCTCCACGCCGCCGCCCAGCGCGGAGATCTCGCCGTCCACCTGGCCGGTGCCCGACAGCGTCACCTTGCCGCCCACGGCGGACAGGTTGCCGCCCACCCTGCCGCTGACGTCCACCGGGCCGCCTATGCTCGACACGTCGCCGCGCACGGTGCCCGGTATCGCCACGGCGCCGCCCATCGAGACCAGGTCCCCGGTGACTTCGCCGTTGACCGTGACCGAGGCGCCGCCCACCGAGACGGCGTCGCCCTTGAGCAAGCCGTCCACCGTGATGGACTTGTCCGTGGCGATGTCACCGCGCAGGGTCTCGCCCTTGGCTACGAAAATGTCCTCGTGCACTATCTCCGGCCGCCCGGCCTGGGCCAGGCCGGCCAGGGCCAGCAGCGCGCCCAGCGTGCCCGTCATGTATATGGTCATCAGTTTCTTCATATGTCCTCCGTAGCTAGATCTTCTGCTCCGCGCGGGCCGGGGCGCCTATCGCCCTGATCACGGCCGCGGTCGCCAGCATCGCGGCCCCGATCTCGTAAACCGGCGGCAGGCCGGGCAGCAGGCCGGCCAGGTCGCCCAGGAAGCCGAAAGTCTCGGGCAGCCTGCCGGCCGCCAGCGCGGCGCGCGCGCCCAGCAGGCGCAGCGCCTGGCCGAGGCCGCCCGGCTCCAGCGCCAGAGGCGCGTAATCGGCCAGGAAGGCGGCCAGAGGGCCGGAAGCGGCCAGCCCTACCAGGGCGGCCCAGCCGGCCGTCATGGCCCCGGCGGCTTTCAGCGCCCATCCCAACCTCTCCCGGGCCGCCGCCTGCGCGGCTATGGCCGCCATGACGCCGGCCCTGAACCCCGCCGAGGGGGAACGGTAGGGCAGGGCCGCTATGGCCGCCGCTATCGCTTTATCCGTCTTCCCGGTCTCCATGTTCATAATACGCTCCAGCCTCTCAAATGGTTGCGCCCGCTACGCGCAGCCTGGCCTTTATCAGTTCCCGGCCCCTGAACAGCCTGGCCTTTACCGTGCCCTCCGGCACGCCCATGACGCGGGCGATGTCGGCCGGGCCCATATCCTCGCGGTACTGCAGCAGCAGCGCCTCGCTGTAGATGGGCGGCAGCGAGGCCAGCAGGGCCTCTATGCGCTCGCCGTCCAGCGCGTCGGCCAGCGAGTCGTCCATAGCGGGTGCGCGGTCCGGCAGGTCGGGGAAATCCTCGTGGTCCATCGAAACGGTCCTGCCGCCGGCGCGCAGCGCGTCCATGCAGGCGTTGTGGGTTATGCGGAAAAGCCAGGGGGCGAAAGGTTGGGCTGTATTATAGGAAGGGAGGGCGCGGAAGGCCTTAACGAAAGCCGCCTGCGCGGCTTCCTCGGCGGCGGCGGGATCCTTGAGCAGGCGCAGCGCGAAGCTGTAGAGCCTGTCCTGGTAGGCGTCCACGAGGCCGCCGAAAGCGGCGTTGTCGCCGGCCAGGCAGCGGCCGAGCAGTTCTTTTTCAGTTTCGCCCATCAGTATACATACGCGCCGGCCCCCCTGCCGGTTGCGCCGGGGGCTGTTTTAAAGCTTCTTGACCGCTTTCCAGGCGTTCTTGAAATCTTCGGGGAGGGGGGCTTCCAGCCGGGTTTTCTTGCCGGTGACGGGGTGCTGGAAGACCAGGCTCAGGGAATGCAGCAGCATGCGCGGCGCGGGCGGGCCGCCGTAAAGCTTGTCGCCCATGATGGAGTGGCCGATGTATTCCATATGGATGCGGATCTGGTTGGTGCGGCCGGTCTTGGGGCGGATCTCCAGCAGCGAGCAGTTGCGGCCCTTCTCGATGACGGTGTACTCGGTCACCGCCTCGCGGCCGTATTCCCAGACCTTGATCTTCTTGAAGCCGCTGGCGCGCCCTATGGGGGCGTCTATCATGCCGCGCTTGAGCTCGGGGATGCCCGAGACGCCGCCGATATAGGTCTTCTCCATCAGGCGGTCCCTGAAGCCCTTCTTCAGCTCGTCCTGTACGTCGGTGTTCTTGGCCAGCAGCATCAGGCCGCTGGTGTCGCGGTCGAGCCGGTGCACCAGGCCGAGGCGCTCCAGGCCGCCTTTGGCCATCTGGGGGCGGGCCGTATAGATCATCGAGACCAGCGTGGGCTCGCCGATAAGCGAGGCGGCCGGGTTGGTCTCCCAGCCGGGCGCGTTGGGATGCACCGCTATGCCGGCCGGCTTGCACACGGCCAGCAGGTACTTGTCCTCGTAGAGCACCAGGTCCTCGAACCCGGCCTGCTCCTGCCCGGCGTCAGGGATCTTCAGTTCCACGGTCTCGCCGTCGCCGAGCAGGTAGGAGGGCTTCTTCAGCTCGCCGCCCACGGTGACATGGCCCTTCTCCACGAGTTGGCGCGCGTAGGAGCGGGAAAAGTCCTTGCCGCTCTGTGTCAGATAAACGTCGAGCCTGCACGGGATGCCGGAATAGGTCAGCTTGATCTTTTTCATTTTTTAGCCTTTAGGAAAACCAGGGCGGCCGCCATGACCGCCAGCGAAATGAGCTGCGCCGGGGAGAGCCCCAGCAACAGGCCGCCCCTGTCGTCGCCGCGCAGGAATTCCAGCGAGAAACGCAGGGCGGAATACAGGGCGGCGTAAGCCGCGACCAGCGCGCCGGGGCGCAGCCGGCCGGCCAGCGAACGCTTGAGGCCGTAGTTGAGCGCCAGGAAAATTGCCAGGTTGCCGGCCGCCTCGTAGAGCTGCGCGGGATGCAGCGGCACGCCGAGGTAGAGCGGGTTGACCTCGGAGGCGGGGTCGGTGAAAGTGACGCTGACCGGGCAGGAGGTGGGGCTGCCGTGGCAGCAGCCGGCCAGGAAACAGCCGACGCGCCCGAAGGCGTGGCCCAGCGCCAGCGCCGGGGCGAACAGGTCAGCCGCCTTGAGCGGGGCGATGCCGCCGCGCCGCGCGGCCAGGAAGAACGCGGCCGCGCCGAACACCAGGCCGCCGTAGAAGACGAAACCGTACTGGAAGCTCTTCAGGAGGAAGACCAGGCGGCCGGCGAAGTCGGGGCCGAATTCCTCCCAGTAGGTGACGGCGTAGAAGAGCTTGGCGCCCAGCATGCCGCTGACGACGGTGTAGAAGACCAGGTCGGAGAGCTTTTCCTTGTCGAAGCCGGCCGCGCGGGCCTTGTTGAAGACGTACAGTATGGCCGCCAGGTAGCCGCAGGCCACCAGCAGGCCGTAGGCCGGCAGCTTGAAGGATCCCAGCTGGAAGATGACGGGGTGCATCAGGGATGCCTCTTTATATAGGCCGCGGCGCGGGTGAAATCGGTGAGGGGGGAGGCGGGAACGCCGCGCTCCCGGCACAGCTTGAGCAGGCGGCCCGTGGCGTAAGCCTTGTCGGCCAGGGCGGCCGCCTTGAAGTCGTTGGGGCCGTCGCCGAAGAAGACCACCTTGAGGCCCAGGCGCTTCATGCGCGCCACGCGCGAGGCCTTGAAAGAGCTGAGGTCCGTGCGGCGCAGGAAAGGATAATCTATCTTTATGCCGCCCTTAACTACTTTCGCCTTTCCGAAAAAGGATTTCACGCTGACGCCGTGCTTGGCGAAGAACGGGTCCGCGTACAGGTCCACGCCGCCGCTGGCGATCTCGAAGGGCACGCCGTTGGCCTCGCAGAAGAGGATGAACTCGCGGAAGCCGCGCCGGGCTTTTACCCGCTCGCGCACGAAGTCCGCTATCACGCGCTCGCTGAGCGCCGCGCCGGCGAAGGCGCGCTTCATGAAGTCCTCCACGCGCACCTTGAGCGAGTAGGATTCCTCTATGGTCTTCCTGTCGGCGAAGCCGTAATGCAGCAGCAGGTGGTCGCCCACGTCGCGCAGCGTGATCGTGCCGTCGAAGTCGGAGACTGCGCCCCAGCCCTTCACGCGACCGCCTTCAGGAACTCGGCCCTGCGGCCCTGGCGGGCCAGCTTCAGGTAGAGGTTGTATTCCTTCTGCACTCCGAAGGTGGAGGTGTCGCCGTTGTAGGAGTGGCCGGGCCAGACCTTGGCCTCGTCGGGCAGCGCGGCCAGCTTCACGAAACTGTCGTAGAGAGCCTCGGCGCTCGATCCCGGCAGGTCCACCCTGCCGCATTCCCCTATGAAAAGCGTGTCCCCGGTGAAGACCGCGTCGCCGGCCAGGTAGCAGACGGAGCCGGGGGTGTGGCCGGGCGTGTGCAGTACGCCGACCTTCAGCGCGCCGGCCTGCACCTGCTCCCCGTCGGCCAAGGTGCGCAGCAGCGGCGGGCGGCTCTCGAGCATGAAATAGTCGGCCTCGTGCAGGTAGACGGGCAGTTCCTTGTCCGCCGCGGTGAAGAAAGCGACGGCGTTGATATGGTCGGGGTGGGCGTGCGTGAGCAGCACGCAGTGTATCTTGAGCTCTTCAGCTTTGACGAAGTCCGCCAGCGCCTCGGGCTGCCAGGCGGGGTCTATCACCGCGGCGTCGCGCGTATCCTCGTCCCAGACCAGGTAGGAGAAATTCTCCATCGGGCCCACCTTGAACTGGCGCGTCTTCATTTGTCGGTCTCCTTGGGCGGCGGGAACCGGTACTCGGTCTCTTCCGGCCGTATCATGCTCAGTTCCCGGCGGGCGGCCTGTTCTATGGCCGGTTTCTCGCTCACTTCCTTGAGCTGGCGGCGCAGCTGGCCGCCCTGGGCCTCCAGCCTGGCCTTCTCCGACTTGAGGCGGCTGTACTCGCGGTAGTTCTTGACCAGCTTGCGGAAGCCGCTGTTGCCCAGCAGGACGGCCGCCAGCGCGGCTATCAGCAGGTACTTGAGATTGAATTTAAAGCGGAGGGGTTTCATGGCTGTCGACGGCTGTTAAAAAGCCCCGCCCGCGGCGCGGACGGGGCTTTTCTGCGGATCGCTTTACTTGAACTTGAAGACGCTGTCCTTGGCGTAGCGCGCCTTCTTGCCCAGTTCTTCCTCGATGCGGATGAGCTGGTTGTACTTGCACAGGCGCTCGGAGCGGCACGGCGCGCCGGTCTTGATGGCGCCGGCGTTCGTGGCGACGGCCAGGTCGGCTATGAAGGCGTCCTCGGTCTCGCCGGAGCGGTGGCTGATCACGGTGGTATAGTTGGCCTTGTGGGCCATCTCTATCACGCGGATGGTCTCGGTCAGCGAACCGATCTGGTTGAGCTTGATGAGGATCGAGTTGGCCACGCCGTCCTCGATGCCCTTCTTCAGGCGCTCGGGGTTGGTGACGAACAGGTCGTCGCCGACGATGCGGGCCTTCTTGCCCAGGTGCTTGGTCAGGTGGTCCCAGCCTTCCCAGTCGTCTTCGGCGAGCGGGTCCTCGTAGGAGATCAGGGGGAAGTGTTTCTTCCACTCGGAGTATTTGGCGGTCAGGTCCTGGTAGCTCAGGTTGGAGCCTTCGAAGACGTAGCGGTCGTTCTGGAAGAACTCGCTGGCGGCGGAGTCCAGGGCTATCTGGACTTCCTTGAAGGTGTAGCCCGCTTCCTTGATGGCGTTGCAGATGGTCTCCAGCACGGACTCGTGCGTGAAGATCTTCGGGGCGAAGCCGCCCTCATCGCCCACCGCGGTGGTATAGCCGGCCTTGGCCAGGATCTTCTTGAGGGTGTGGTAGATCTCGCAGCCCATGCGGATGGCGTCGGTGAAGCGCGGCGCTCCGGTGGGGACGATCATGAACTCCTGGATGCTGATGCCGGAGTCGGCGTGCTTGCCGCCGTTGATGATGTTCATCATCGGGGCGGGGATGATGAAGTCCTTGTGCTTGAGGCCGTAGGCCTTGCGGATATAGGCATAGAGGGGGAGCTTGGCGTTGGCCGCGCCGGCGCGGGCGAGCGCCATGGAGACGGCGAGGATGGCGTTGGCGCCCAGCTTGCTCTTGGTCTGCGTGTCGTCGAGCTTTATCATCATCTCGTCGATCTTTATCTGGTCGGCTTTCAGGCCGCCGATCTCGCCGGCGATGGCCTTGTTCACGTTCTCAACGGCCTTGGCCACGCCCTTGCCCAGGTAGCGCTTGCCGCCGTCGCGCATTTCCAGCGCCTCGTGCGTGCCGGTGGAGGCGCCGCTCGGCACCGCCGCGCGGCCGAAAGAGCCGTCGGTCAGCAGCACATCGGCTTCCACGGTGGGGAAACCGCGGGAGTCGAGAATTTCCCTGGCGAATACTTTCTTGATTTTAGCGTCCATTGTTTTTTCTCCTGTGTGTGTCCGCCGCCTTAAGCGGCTGGCGGGCCTTAAAATTTGCCGCTGACGATCTTCCGGCCGGCTTCGCAGAGCGAGTCTATCTTCTGCTGCGTCGCGGCTTCGGCGTAGAGGCGCACGGTCGGGTCGGTGAGGCCGGCGGGGCGCAGGCCCAGCCAGCTGCCGTCCTTCATGATGAACTTGAAGCCGTCCGTCTGGTCTATGCGCCAGACCGGGGTGCCGCTGAGATTGAGCGGGGGGTTGAGGCGCAGGCGCTCTATCAGCCCTTCCATGTGAACGTTCTTGTCGAGCTGCAGCGTCAGGCGGGTGTTGGTGAAGACGCCCACCTTCTTGGCGAGGTCCGCGATGATCTTCTTGATCGGCTTGCGCTCGTAGGCCACCATCTCGGCCATCAACAGGCAGGCCAGGATGCCGTCCTTCTCGGGCACGTGGTTCATGATCGACAGGCCGCCGGATTCTTCGCCGCCTATCAGGTACTGGCCGGTGCGCAGCATGTTGCCGATATGCTTGAAACCCACGGCGGTCTCGCGCACTTCCAGGCCGTGCGACTTGGCTATCGCGTCCACAAAATGGGAGGTCATGACCGAGCGGACCACCTTGCCCTTCAGGCCGCGGTTCTTGACCAGGTGCTCGAGCACCAGGCCCAGGACCAGATTGGGGGAGATCCAGGTGCCGTCGGCGTCTATCACGCCGAAGCGGTCGGCGTCGCCGTCGCAGGCCAGGCCCAGGTGCATCTTGCCCTTCACCACGGCTTCTTTCAGGCCGCGCAGGTTCTCTTCGCCGGTGTCGGGGGCGCGTCCGCCGAACAGCACGTCGCGGTCCTCGCGCAGGCCGGTCACCTTGGCGCCGGCGGATTCCAGCATGGGGCGCAGGTAGGACCTGGCCGCGCCGTTGACGGCGTCGGCGGCTATCTTCAGGCCGGCCTTCTTTATGGCCCCCAGGTCCAGCAGCGTACCCAGCTGCTTGAAATAGTCCTCGCGGAAATCTTCCACCTTGATGATGCCGGCGCCGACGCCCTGCTCGAAGGGGGTGATCTTCTCCACTTCGGCTATGGTCAGCGACTGCACGCGGGCTTCCAGGTCGGCGGTGATCTCGGTCAGCGCCGGACCGCCCCAGTAGGGGGTCCATTTGAAGCCGCTGTAATGGGGCAGGTGGTGGCTGGCCGTGATCATCACGCCGCCGGAGGCGTTGTTGCGCAGCACTTCCCAGGCCACCACCGGGGTGGGGGCCTCGCGGTCCGAAATTACGGTGGCTATGCCCTCGGCCGCTATGGCCTCGGCCGCGTTCCGGGCGAAATCCTCGGACAGGTAGCGGGTGTCGTAGCCGATGATGACCTTGGCGGTCTTGGGAGCGGGCTTGCCGGCTTTTTTCATGCTCAGCAGGAATTCCTCACCCTTGTAGCCGTACTCGCGGTTTTCCTTGACATGTTCGGCGGCGGCGTGGCTCACGCGGCGCAAGGTGGAAATAGTGAAATCCTCGCCGATAACTGCCCTCCAGCCGGAGGTACCGAACTTGATATTGGGGGTCGCCATAGATATTGAAATATAGCATATAGGGCGATTTAAAGCAAAAAAAAGGGAAAAACCCGGAGCGCCCGCTTTTTTAGTAAAATATATGTATAAGTTAAATGAAAAAAATAATTGTAATCGCCGCCTGCCTGCTCGCCCAGCCGCTGGCCGCCGCCGTGGGCGAACCGGCGCTGGAATTGTCGGGCTATATTTCCTCCTGGACGCAGGACTGCTCCGGGGGCGCCTGCCGCCTGCCCGTGCCAGGGGAGCGCAACCGGCCGGTAGCCCTGCGCCTGGCGCTGCCCGCCTCCCCCGGGGAAGCCGCGGCCGCCGGCGCCTCCGAAAAACTGCTGCTGCCGGGCGGCGCCGAACTATCAGCCGGCCTTAACTTCTACGCCGTCTGTCCTTACGCCGGCCGGGACAACTGCGCCGGCCGCTATTTCCAGGCGCAGGTCTCGCTGTCCGGCCCCGCCGGGGCTTTCTGCGCCTCCGCCCTGAACGCCGCCGATTTCGCCCCTTTCCCCGTCATGATGTGCGCCGGCTCGCTGCCGGACGGCATGCGCTACGGGGTCACTCTGCACCGCTCGCCGCTGTAACCAAGGACCCATGACCAAAGACAAGATAAAGATGTTCTCCGGGCATTACCACACTCCGGAGCTCGCCGCCTATTTCGCCTCCCTGTCCGCCGCAGACGACGGCTTCGCGGCCCACGTGGCCGAGGCCATGGAAAAAGCCGGCGTCCGCGCCGAGTCCATTTCCCCGATGGAGGGGCGCCTGCTGGAATGCCTGGCCCGCCTCTCCTGCGCGCGCAAGGCCGTGGAGATAGGTTCCCTGTACGGCTATTCCGCCCATTGGCTGGCCCGCGGTCTGCCCGAAGGCGCGCGGCTCTATTCCCTGGAGAAGGACCCCGCCTGCGTGAACGCGGCCAAGGACGGCATAGAGGTCTCCGGGCTGACGCGTAAGGTGACCGTGATGGAAGGCCCGGCCGCCGAAAGCCTTAAGACGCTGGCCAAGCTGGGCCCGCACGACTTCTGCTATATCGACGCCGACGCCGCGGCTTACCCGTCCTACCTGCGCTGGGCGGCCGCCAACCTGCGCCCCGGCGGCATGGTGCTGGCCAACGGCGTGTTCTTCAAGGGCAAGGTCTGCTACGAGGGGGAGGACGCCGGCGACAACGCCTCGGCCCGGGCCATGCGCGAATTCTTCCACGTGCTCTACGACGCGGACCGCTTCGTTTCAGCCTCCGTCATTCCCACCGGCGAAGGCCTGGCCCTGGGGATCAAGGCGTGAAGAAACTCCTGGCCGCCGCGCTGCTGGCCGCCCTGGCGGCCTGTTCCGGAGAGCCGGGCCAGCGCCCCGAGCGGGCCAAGACCGGCCTGCCGGCCCCGGAGATAAACCTGCCCAAGGTGCTCAACGCCCCGGTCAAGGAATTGCGCGGCTGGGAAGAACTGCGCGGCAAAGTGGTGGTGCTGGAATTCTGGGCCACCTGGTGCGATCCCTGCGTGGAGTCCATCCCGGTGCTGAACGCGCTGGCCGAAAGGTTCAGGGGCAAGCCCGTGGTCTTCCTCCACATCACCGACGAGAGCGAGGCCGACGTGCGGGCTTTCCTGGAGACCAGCCGCATCGACGGCTGGGTGGCGCCCGAAGGCGGCGCGGCGGTGTTCAAGGCCTTCAAGGTTTACGGCCGGCCGCATACCGTGCTGATAGGCAGGGACGGCAAGGTGGCCGGCTTTCCGCGCGGCGAGCTGTCCCCGGCCGTCATCATGGGGCTGCTGGCCGGGCAGCCGGCCGGGGCCGCCTCCGAGGGGCCGGCGGTCTCCACCGGCCCGGCGCTGGCCGAATTCTACCTGGCTCCGTCTAAAACCCGCTCCGGCTCTGCCGACTACGGCCCCGCCTCCCTCGCCGCTTCGGGCATGCCGCTGGAGTACGCGCTGGAGTGGGTGTACGGGCGCGTGGACCGCTTTGTCGTCAACCCCTCGGCCGCGGCTGCCATGGACGGCGCCTACGATATACGCTTCAGCCTGCCCCCGGAGCGCGCCGCCCTGAAGAAGGAGCTTTTCCTCAAAGGCCTCGAGGCCGCGCTGGGCCTGAAGGTTTCGCGTTCAGAACGGGAGCAGGAAGTCTACGTCCTGAAAAAGGCGCCCGGCGGCCCGGTGAATGTCCGGAAGAGTGCCGCTTACGGCGGATCTTCCCTCAACGGATCCGTGCTGGAGGTGAAAGGCTCCAACTTCGGCGCGGTGGCCTTGCGCCTCAAGGATGTGCTGGGCGAGCCGGTCTTCGACGAGACCGGAGACCGCGGCCCCTACGAGTACGAGTTCGAGCTGACCTCGCCCGACCGCAAGGCCATAGCCGCGGGCCTGCAGAAGCAGCTGGGCCTGCGGCTGACGCGCCAGCGCCGTACCGTCGCCGTGCTGGAAGTGTCCGGGCAGGATAAAAAATGAAACGATTCTCCACAAAACCCACCGTCTACCTGATAGACGGCTCCAATTTCTCGCTGCGCTTCTGGGAGCGCGCGTCCGGGGAGTCAGCCGACGAGCTGGAGCGCGCCTTCCTGGGCTGGCTGGGCGAACTGGCCCGCACCGAGGCGCTGCGGCCCTCCTGCTTCCGCGTGGTTTTCGACGGGCCGTACCGCAAGCCGTTCGCCACCGGCTCCGCCATCACGGTCTATTACAGCGACTCCGAACCTGCGGACGAGATGCTGGTGGAGCGCGGCTATTTCATGGAGCGCGAGGGCATCCGCGCCATCATCGTGACCTCGGACAACGGCCTGAGGGACCGCGCCTCCGAAGAGGGCGTTAAGACGATGACCTGCGAGACTTTCCGCGCCCTGGCCGACTCGGAACTCCGCAAGGAAAGCCGCTGACGTCGGGTGAATGCCGGCGGTTTCCGGTGCCGGCCTCCGGGAAACCGGCAGACGCAAATATTAGCGATTGATTCCGCGTATGCCGTTTATGTAAGATTTGTTTCCCGACGGACGCCTGCCCCTGGAACTGGACCATGTCAACGGCGATAACAGGGATAATCGTCTTGAAAATTTGCGGATACTGTGCCCGAATTGTCATAGTCTTAAGCCGACGCACAGAGGCCGCAATAGCGGTAAAAACGCCCGGGTGCTGTAACTGGTAGCCAGAGCTGACTTAAAATCAGCTGGAGGTTTCCTCCGTGCGGGTTCGAGTCCCGCCCCGGGCACGAATTTGAAGTTGTCGGAGTATAGGGGCGGGCGAGAACCCGCCTTCCGAGACGGGTTCGGGCCGACTTGGCTGTCGTGCTGTGTGTTCCCGGAGGCCTCCCCGTCCCGCCCCGGGCACGAATTTGAAGTTGGTCGTTCGTGTTTATTTAGGTAAACTTACGTCAGTCTCTAACGGAGGATAACATGCGATTCGCACCTGAAGGCGTAAAGCTGATAGCCGGCGGCGTAGCGGTGGCCGCTCTGGGCGGCGTGGCCATGTACTGGTGCCAGGGCACCGGCGTGACGCTGATGTTCCTGGGTCTGGCTTTCGCCGCTTTCTCCTCGTACTTTTACCGCGACCCCGAGCGGGACAAGGTCTTCGCCCCCGGCGAACTGGCCTGCCCCGCCGACGGCACCGTGATGACCGTGCAGAACGAGGGCGTCCCCGGGATCACCGTCGTGCGCATCTTCCTGTCCGTGCTCAACGTGCACGTGCAGCGCGCCCCGATGGACGGCAAGGTGTCCAAGACCCTCTACACCAAGGGCAGCTTCGCGATAGCCTATAAGCCCGAGGCCGCCACCAACGAGCGCAACCTCATACAACTCACCGACGAGCACGGCCGCACCATAGGCGTGGAACAGATCACCGGTTCCATCGCCCGCCGCATCGCCTGCTACGTCAAGGAAGGCCAGGACGTGGCCAAGGGCAGCCGCATCGGCATGATCTACTTCGGCTCGCAGGTGGCCGTCTACCTGCCCGACAGCGCGCGCGTGCTGGTGAAGCCCGGCGACAAGGTGGCCGGCGCCGAGACCGTGCTGGCCCTCTGGTAAAAGGATCCGAACCATGGAAGAGATACAGGAAAAAAAGCGCATAGACATCGCCAAGCTCAAGAAGACCGGCGCCGTGGTGCTGCCGTCCATCTTCACGATAGCCAACATGGCCTTCGGCTTCTTCGCGGTCCTGCTGGCCTCGGAAGGCAAGTTCGTGCAGGCGGCCTGGTTCATAGTGGCTTCCTACGTGATGGACATGCTCGACGGGCGCGTGGCGCGTCTGGTGCACGGCGAGAGTTCGTTCGGCGTGGAGATAGACTCGCTTTCCGACTGGATGTCGTTCGGCATAGCGCCGGCCTACCTGGTCTACAAGCTGGTGCTCAAGGACTACGGCGTCTGGGGCTACCCGGTGGCCTTCCTGTACGTGCTTTGCGCGGCCCTGCGTCTGGCCCGCTTCAACGTCAAGTCCCACTTCGGCGGCGGCTCCAAGGATTATTTCCAGGGCCTGCCCACGCCCGGCGCGGCCGGCGTGATGATCTCTTTCGTGCTGGCCTACAGCCTGCTCGAGGGCAACGGCGGGATCCGCAGCATCCCCGGCGTCTCCGAGCTGATGCCTTTCGCCTACGCGGGCATCCCGTTCATCGTGGTCTCGCTGGCCCTGCTGATGGTGTCCAACGCCCCGTACGCCGCTTTCAAGGGCGACATGGTGAAGCTGAACTCCATCAAGGGCGTGCTGTTCCTGACGGCCATCCTGTCGCTGATAGTGGCCTACCCGCACGACGCGCTGTTCATCTTCTTCTCGGTCTACGCGCTGTCCGGCGTTTTCGGCGGCGTCTACAATATGTTCAAGCGGGCCCCGAAAGAGGCCTGAGCCCCGTCGGGGCGCAAAAAAAGCCCGGGAGGTCCCGGGCTTTTTTATTTGCGGCGGCGGCTAGTTCGTTTTGATGTCCTTCGGCTTCAAGCCCCCTGACGGGGAAGAGGGAGGAACTATATTGTCCAACCCGGCCCGGGCCGGCTTGGACTCGTCCTGCTTGCGCGGGAACAGGGCGGGCACCTTCTGCGGCTCGGTGCCGTCGGCCGGGCGGCCCACGCCGAGCTGCAGGTGCATGCGGCTCGCGGTGTCGGGCATGAAAGGGTCTATCCAGCCGGCTATCAGCCGCAGGCACCAGACCATTTCATACAGGAAGACCTTGAGGGCCTCGGGGTCCTTCTTGGCCAGCTCCCAGGGCTTGCGCTCGTTCACCAGGTGGTTGAGCCGGCTGACGGCTTTCCAGATCTTTTCCAGCGCCTCGCCGAACTGCAGCGTCTCGATGCTGCGGTGTATCTCCGGCGTCCAGGTCTTGAACTCGCCGAAGATGACCGAGCCTTCCGGCTTTTCCGGCAGTTGGTGGTCCAGGTACTTGGCGGCCATGTTCATGATGCGGGAGAACAGGTTGCCCAGGTCATTGGCCAGGTCGGCGTTATAGCGGCGCTTGAAGGCGTCCATGGAGAAGTCGCCGTCCTGGCCGAACGAGACTTCCCTGAAGATGAAATAGCGCAGCGCGTCCACGCCGTACTCCTGCACCACGTCCTCGGCCTTGATGAAGTTGCCGCGGGACTTGGACATCTTGTCGCCGTTGATCGTCCACCAGCCGTGGGCGTAGACCTTGCGGGGCAGTTCCACGCCGAGGGCCATCAGCATGGCGGGCCAGATCACGCCGTGGAAGCGGAAGATCTCCTTGCCCACCAGGTGCACGTCGGCGGGCCACATGGTGTTGAAGTCGGGGGAGACGTGCTCCGGGTTATAGCCGGCGCCGGTGGCGTAGTTCAGCAGCGCGTCGAACCAGACGTAGACGGTATGCTTGGGGTTGGACTTCACCTGCACGCCCCAGGCCACCTTGGTGCGCGAGATGGAGATGTCCTTGAGACCGGACTTTACGAAGTTGAGCAGTTCCTGCGCCCGGTAGCGGGGGGACAGGAAATCGGGGTGCTGCTCGTAGTGCTCCAGCAGGGGCTTTTCGTACTTGGAGAGCCTGAAGAAATAGGTCTCTTCGCTGACGTGCTCCACCGGCTTGCCGTGCACCGGGCAGTTCTTCTCCTTCAGCTCGCCCTCGTCGTAGAAAGCCTCGCAGGAGCGGCAGTACAGACCGTCATAGGAGCCCAGGTACACGTCGCCGCTCTTTATGAGCTTCTCGAAGACGGCCTGCACGCCGGCCTCGTGGGCCGGGTCGGTGGTGCGGATGAAGTGGTCGTACTTCACGTTGAGCGTTTTCCACAGCTCGCGGAAATCGGCCGAGATACCGTCGCACCAGGCCTTGGGCTCCACGCCCTTTTCGCGGGCGATCTTCTCTATGTTCGAGCCGTGCTCGTCGGTGCCGGTCTGGAAATGCACCGGCACGTCCTTGGCGCGCAGGTGGCGGGCCAGGATGTCTGCGGCCAGGGTGGTATAGGCGTGGCCGATATGCGGCTTGTCGTTGACGTAGTAGAGGGGGGTCGTGATGTAGTATTTTTTCGATTTCATGTTGGGTGTTCTCTCCGAAGCGTACTAGCCCGGTTTTACCAGGTCTTCCAGTTTTATGCCCGCGCGTTCGCTTTCCAGCAGCGCGGTCTCCAAGATCAGCATGTAGGAAACGTTCCTGTCCGCCATGCGCTTCAGGTCCAGCGTGCGGCGCAGCAGGGCCGTGAGCCGGGCCTTGGCCGGCCCCTCGGCGTTGCGCCAGGCGCCGCGCCCGCGGGCGAGCAGCAGGTCCAGCAGCGTTTTCACCTCTTCGCGCGCCTTGTGGCTGTCGCGCGGCAGGCCGGCCGCGAACTTGAAGGCCCGCGCCGGGTCCGAGGGGCGCAGCGCTGCGGCGCGCTTGAGGAAAGCGCCGGCTTCGGCCGCCTTCTCCAGCGAGCCGCCGCCGAGTGAGGCCAGCGCCTCCGCCTGAGCGGGGTCCGCGCCGCCGCGGCGCAGTATGGCCGCGAGGGCCTCCCGCGGCAGGGCGCCGAACTCTATCAGGCAGGACCGCGAAAGGATGGTGGAAAGCAGCGAATTCTTGCGCGAGACCGTGAGTATCACTATGGTCCCGGGCGGCGGCTCCTCGAGCGTCTTGAGGATGGCGTTCTGCGCGTTGGTCACCATGGCCTCGGCGTCGCGCACGATGAACACTTTCCACGGGGAGAGCATGGGCTTCTGCTGGGCCCAGCGCGTCATCTCGCGCATGGTGTCGATCTTGAGGTTGGCGCTCTCGTCCTCGTCTAGGAGGGCCGCCTGCATCTCGGTGTCCACCACGCGGATGTCGGGGTGCGCGCCGCTGGCCGCCTGCAGGCAGGAGAGGCAGACGCCGCAGGAGTCCGACGGGTCGGTGTGCGGGGGGACGGGCTCCGGCTCGGGGGCCGGCGGGGGGGGCGGCGGCGCGGCGGCGGCGAACAGGTCGTCGGGGTCGGGCTGCGGCGGCGCGGGCGGCTTCTCCCGGTGCGCGGCGTGCGAGCAGTTGAGCGCCTTGGCGAATTCCTGCGCGGCCAGGAACTTGCCGGTGCCCGGCAGGCCGTGGAAGATCAGGGCCGGCGGCACACGGCCGGACTCTATCATCGCCCGCAGGCGTTTGACGGTCTTATCGTGGCCGAGGATGGAGGAGAAGGACATGGTTTACTTCTTGAGCAGCCGCGCCACCCTGGCGCGGATATCGCCCTGTATCTCGTCTATGGACCGGCCGGCGTCCACGCGGGTGACGCCGGGGCGGCGGGCCAGCAGCTTGTAGGCGCGGTTGACGCGCCGGCGGAACAGGTCGGACTGGCGCTCCATGCGGTCGCGCCCGGCGCGCAAATGCTCGCGCTGGGCGAAGATCCTGTCCGGAATGTCCAGGACCAGCGTGAGGTCCGGCTTTAAATTCATCGTGGCTATGCGGTTGAGCGTCTCGACGGTCTTGAGGTCCAGGCCCCGGCCGTAGCCCTGGTAGGCGGTGGTAGAAAGGGTGTAGCGGTCGCAGATGATCACCTTGCCGGCTTTCAGCGCGGGCATTATCTTTTCCAGGGTATGCTTTATCCTCGACGTCTCGTAGAGGAAAAGCTCGGTCATCGGCTCGATGCTGCTCTTCGGGTCCAGCAGGATCTTGCGGATCTGCTCCGAGAGGCGGGTGCCGCCGGGCTCGCGCGTGACCACTACCTCGCGGCCGCGCTCCTCCAGCCAGGCTTTGAGTAAGGAGGCCTGCGTGGACTTCCCGGAGCGGTCGGGGCCCTCGAGAACGATGAAAATTCCTCGCTTCATATCTATATGATAGCAAAGCCCGGGGCGGGGGGGCTAGGAAGGCGAAAAAAGAACCCCGGCTTAACTGGGGCCGGGGCAGCATCCGCTAGCGGGGACTAGGGGAAGCCTACCGGCATGGGGGCCCCGGGCGCCGGGGCGGAGTCTCCGGCGGACTTGCCGGTTATGCCGTTATAGATGGTGCTGTTGACGGTGCCGGCGGCCTGCTCTTTGGCGTTGCCCTTGATCTCGTCTACCACGACCTTCACCAGCTTGCCGCCGGCCTGGGTCTGTACGAATTTGGCAGCGCCGATGGCGTATTCCTGGTTGCCGTATCTGGCTACCAGTTCCAGCGCTTTGCCGCCGGCCGCTTTGCCTGCGCGGACGCAGAGCTTGTTTAAGCCGGGGGCCTTGCACCAGGGGAGCAGCACCACCACGGTCTCGCCGGCGTCCAGCGCCATGGCGACGGTATCCGGTGTGCACTGGAAAGTTTCCTGCGTTATCTTCATGCCGCCCAGCAGGACGAAGCCGGGGGGGCCGGCCAGGGCCAGGCCTACTCCCGTCAGTCCGCGGCCTACGGATGTTCCCGTAAGGCCGGCGCCTATGGCGTCTACGAAGCTGGTGGCGCAGTACATCCTGGCCCCCTGGTCGCAGACCCAGGCGCTGACGCTTCCGTGCAGGTCGTAGACGTCCTTCCAGGTTATCTGCACCGGCTCGCCGCGGCTTTCGGCGAGTTTCTTCGTTACGATGTCGGAGGCCATATCGCGTACTATGGAGTTGATCTGCTGCATGGAGCGGCCGCCGCGCAGGTCTTTGTATATCCCCTTTTGGTCTATGTTGCCGGCCTGCACCATCTGGTCCACCGCCTGGTCCATGGAACAAAAACTGCGCGCGCCGGCGTGGAGCAGGTTCGGGGCGGCCAGGACGGCGGCCAGCAGCAGGGCGGTCAGCTTGTTCATAGTGTCTATTTAAAGTATATCAGCCGCGGCCTTGACGTGTCAAGGGCCTGTTGTCAGGGCAAAAAAAGAGCCCCGGTTTCCCGGGGCCCTCTTTGGCGCGGCGCTGGTTTAAGAACACTCCGAGTATCCGCAGTCGTGGCAGGTGGGGCCGGAGCAGCCGCTCTCGTAACTGACGTTGGACGAGTAGCACTTGGGACAGTACTGCGTGTGCGAGGCGTCCCACAGCTCCAGCTTGGCCTGGCCGTTGATCTCGGAGTCGCTGGCGATGACGCCGGTGCGCTTGAGGTGGCTCCGCAGCGCCACGGCGAGGCCGTGCGCTATGGAGTTGATGCGGTTCTCGCCCAGCCCCACGGGCCTGTCGCCCTTCACGGAGTTGAGGTGCTTGATCACCTTTATCGGGTCGCCGCCCTCTTCGAGGTACTTCGACAGCAGGATGCCCATAAGCGAGGTCAGGCCGCTGATCTCGGTGCCCAGCGGCGGCATGTTGGTGAACACCTGGTACGGGCCGTGCTCGTTGTAGTTGATGTGCACGTGCAGCGGGCCGTAACCGGTCTTGAGCTGGAAATATTCCGACGAGACGCCGAAGGACTGCACCGGGCCCTTCTTCTTCTTGGTCTTGGCCTGCGCCTGGGCGCCGGCGCCGATATTGAGCACCTGCTGCGCCTTGCAGCCGTCGCGATAGACGGTCAGACCCTTGCAGCCCAGCTTGTGCGCCAGCAGGTAGCAGTGCTTGACGTCCTCCACCTTCGCGGTGTTGGGCATGTTGATGGTCTTGGAGACGGCGTTATCGATGTGCTTCTGGAAGGCCGCCTGGATGCGGATATGGTTCTCCACGCTGACGTCGTGCGCGGTGGGGAACAGGTCCTGCACGCGCTTGGGGATCTCGGGGATGCCGCGCACGGCCTTGTGGTTGGACTCTATCTTCTTCCACAGCGTCTTCTCGTCCAGGCCGAAGAAGTTCTGCTCCTTGGCCAGCTGCTTGAACAGCGAGTTCACCTCGTAGAAGGTGTCCCGCGCGTCCGCGTCCTTGTTGTTCTTGATCGCGTCCAGCGCGCGGGCGTTGTAGCGCGTGTAGGCGATGGCGAAGAAAGGCTCTATGCCCGAGCCCTGCAGCCCGGCGGCGATGGCGATGGTGCCGGTGGGGGCGATAGTGGTGCGGGAGGCGTTGCGGGGCCTGGCGGAGACGCCGCGGAAGTTGCGGCTCTCGGTATCATAGATGGAGCCGGCCCAGTTCTGGAACACGCCGCGCTCTTTGGCCAGCTGTTCTGAGGCGTCCATCGCCTTGTCGTTGATGAACTTCATCACCTCTTCGGCCTTCTTCAGGCCCTCGGGGCTGTCGTAGGGCACGCCGAGCTTTACGGCGGTCTCGGCCCAGCCCATGAGGCCCAGGCCTATCTTGCGGTTGCCCTTGGCGATCTTCTCTATCTCGGGCAGCGGATAATTGTTGATCTCGATGACGTCGTCGAGGAAACGTACGGCCTTGCGCACGTCCGCCTCCAGGCGCTCCCAGTCCAGGCTGCCGTGCGTCAGTTCGCCCGTCACATAGTTGGCCAGGTTGAGCGAGCCCAGGTTGCACGACTCCCAAGGCAGCAGCGGCTGTTCGCCGCAGGGGTTGGTGCTCTCTATCTGTCCCAGCGCCGGGGTGGGGTTGGAATTGGTGTCGTTGATGCGGTCGAGAAAGACTATGCCGGGATCGCCGCTGGCCCAGGCGGATTCCACCATGCTGGAGAAGACCTCTCGGGCGTTCATCGTGCCCGCGGCCTGTTTGGTGCGCGGGTTCA
Organism: Elusimicrobia bacterium GWB2_63_16; assembly: GCA_001799715.1. GTDB lineage: Bacteria > Elusimicrobiota > Elusimicrobia > Elusimicrobiales > UBA9959 > UBA9959. Next base: position 74,442 of record MGTZ01000048.1, read on the forward strand.
GCAGGTCGTAGGTGCCGTTGGTTTCCACGGCCCGCATGAACTTCTCGTCGAGGGCTATGGAGATGTTGAAGTTCTCCAGCGCGCCCTGCTG